>JAJQHD010000009.1 GCA_021199855.1 Oscillospiraceae bacterium | reverse complement strand
TCTTCGTTGGATTTTCTCTTTTTCTTGGGTCATATCAGTTTAACACGGACAATTTTTTCAACTTTTTGTGCAAAACCTATTGACAGGTGGGTATAGTTTATGGTATAATTAAGTGAGGGAACTAAAATAAGTAGGCACTTATTTTTAAGTGCCCACTTGCTCGCAAGTGTCAACTTACTTTTTTGATTTCCGCAGACCCCGGGCATCGCCCTGCCATCTACCCAAACCAAATTCAAGGAGGTTACCCTATGAAGAAACGTCTTTTATCCATCATCCTGGCGATTGCCATGCTGTTCAGCATGACAGTGCCGACAGCCTTTGCGGCTGACGTAAAAATGGCGAACTATTCCACCACTGCGGGCGTATGTATGCTTTCGTGGTCGGATGCTGAAGCTATGGATTACTCAGTAACTGTGTATAACGCCAGCACAGGCGCAGTTGCGTGGAGCGGAACTACAAGCTACAATTGAATGATAGGTCTTGTTTCCGGCACTACCTACTACTACACCGTCACTGCTTCCGGCTCGACTACTCCGGCGCAATCCGCCGAATTTACTTATGATTCGAGTCTTGAAACGGTCGAAGTCATCGTTGCCGGTGCGACGTATGACTACTACAACGACAAATTGACTTGGAACAGTTCCGGCACCATTGCTCAGTTCAAGGTTGAAGTCTACTCAGCTGACGACAATACGCTCGTTCGCACGCTTTACACAACCAACAACTATATCTCCGGTGACGAAGCCTTCCAGGACACCGGAAACTATTACTACAAGGTAAGAATTGTCGACGCAAGCGGCAACAACGTAGGCGATACCAACTACTGGTACTACTGTCCTTCAGACAGCACCTACGGCTTCAGTGCCACCGTTAAGGTTACCTTCGACGCCTGCGCCGGATATTTCGACGGCGACGAGACTAAGAAACAGATAACCCTGAAGGTCGACAGAAATACCTGTAAGGTTGAAGCATTCCCGTTCGACAATGTCTTCATGTATGGAGAAGTTATCAACGGCTACTACACCGAGCTGGGCTACCAGATTTACGAAGATCATGAGTTCTACGAGGACACTATTCTCTACGCTCACTATGACGACTGCGACCATACCACCAGCACGACGTCTGCTACCTGCGAAGAGGACGCCATCTGCTCAGTCTGTGGAATGACTCTTTCTGCAAAGGGTCACAACTACGCTGGCGGCGTCTGCGTCAACTGCGGCGAAGCTGAGCCGTCGGAAGACGAAGGCTCGACCTCCGTTACTGTTTCCGACTCGGAAAACTCTGAAATCCTGTCCCAGGTCATCGACACGAACACCGTCGGGAGTGCTACTATTTCTATAGACACCACCGGCTCTGCCGCGGCTGGCTCCACCGGCACCCTTACCCTTTCGTCGGTTGCCAGCACCGTGAGCAGTCTCACCTTTGACGGCTCGACTACCGGCAGTTCCATCACCCTGAGTCCTGAGACCTCGGCGAACATCACCATCGGTGAAACCCTCACCGGCAAGGAGACTACTACTTCCGGCGATGAGACGAGCCTGAGTGGAACGGTTCTCTTCTATGGCGACCTGTCCTATTCAAGTCTCAACGTCAGCGGTGCTACCATCACTTTAAGCCTTACCGTCAACGGCACCGTCGACCCCGACAGCGTCGTCCTCCTCCACAACGGCACCTCCGGCTGGGAGAGACTCGATAGCTCCACCGTCACAAACAACGGCACCCTCACCATCACCGGCACCCTGACCGGTCTTTCCCCGATAATGGTGCTCACAGTAGAAGCAGACGAACCGACGGTTGACTACGGCACCGTCTGGGTCGGAAACATCGAACTGTCTGACGGCGAATACACCACCGACGGCTCTACCAAGACTGCCGGAACTCCTACCGGAAGTGGGTATGCTTACTTTAATAACGGTGTGCTGTATCTCAACAGTTTCACCTACACCACTTCAAACACCAGCGCTACCGATGACGCTACTATTTCCACTACATCGAGCGAACTGACGATAAGCCTTTACGGCGACAATACAATCGGCGGAGAGAACTATGGAATCCGCAACAGAAACGGAGTCGTAAATATTGTACTTACAGATACTACAGTTCCAGGCAGCCTGGCACTCCAGCCATCTACAACCGGTTCATACTCCAGAGGAATCTACTGCGTAGGCGCTGTGACTATTGACGGAGTATCGCTGACCGTCTCCGCAAACGATCATTCTATTTGCTCTATGAGCAGTAGCATAACTATCAAAAACGAAGCCGTCCTTGAAGCTGACTGCACATTGAGCGCTACGGGTGATATAACTATCGAAAACAGCATGGTAGCAATTACAACCACCTCAACTGACGGTGCAATCAGTGCAGAAAACCTCTCTATAACCGCAAGCGACGTCACCGCCGATGGCGGTATCTCAGTTAGCTACTTCGACTTTGAAAAACAGATAACTGTCTACGGCGCCATCACCCTCACCCCCGACACAGACAAGACTCTTGATGTCACACTCGGCACGAGCGGAACCCCGACGTCTTATTCTTCAGCAACGACACTATCCGGAGAGACCTGGTTGAACTACAGCTACATCAAGATAGCCCAAGCTGATGCCTCCGGCGGCACCTCCCACACCCACACCTACACCTCCGAAGTCACCACTGCCGCCACCTGCACTGAAAATGGCGTGAAAACTTATACCTGCACGGTCTGTGGAGAAACCTATACAGAGGAAATTCAGGCTACCGGGCACAGCTACAAGCTATATGAAAATGAGGATGCGACATGTACAGCAAGCGGTTATGAACACTACGTATGTGAAGCTTGTCTCGATGACTATACTGTCACCCTTCCGGCTACCGGGCATAGCTGGGATAGTCCCACTTTCGACTGGGCTGAGGACTACAGCACCTGCACGGCGATATTCACCTGCGAAAATGATAGCTCTCATGTAGAGACAGAAACTGCCACAGTCGAATCCGTGACCACTGCGGCTAAGTGCACTGAAGATGGCAAGACAGTCTACACGGCAAAAGTTACATTCAACGGCATAGAATACACCGACACGCAGGAAGTCACTATCCCGGCAACCGGGCACAACTACGAAGCAGTCGTAACTGCCCCGACCTGCACTGAGCAAGGATATACAACCTATACTTGCTCTGTGTGCGGCGACAGCTACATTGCTGATGAGACTCCGGCTCTCGGGCACCATGTTGAGGGAGACCGTATCTCCTTCAATTGGGATTATGGAGATGTAACCGTAACGGTCTTATGTAGTCGTGATTGTGGCACGGTACTTTATTCCGGAGACGCCGACGAAGTCAAAAGCGAATACTCCAACCCAACTTGCACCACAAATGGTTTCACCACCTATACAGCGACTTACTACAATGACATCAGCGACCAGACATACTACAACACTTTCGTGATAACAGACGCAGGCTCGGCTACCGGGCACACCTGGGACGAAGGCACGGTCAACATAAACGCTACTTGTGACACACCTGGCTCGATAACCTACACTTGTGAGGTCTGTGGAGAAACTTATACAGAGGAAATTCCGGCTACCGGGCACAGCTACGAAGCAGTCGTAACTGCCCCGACCTGCACCGAGAAAGGATATACAACCTATACTTGCTCTGTGTGCGGCGACAGCTACATTGCTGACGAGACTGAAGCTACCGGGCACAGCTACACTGAATCGTATCTCTGGGATGACGACTTCACTTCTTGCACGGTGACACTTACCTGCAAAAACTGCGACGAGGTGGTTGAGTACGTCAGCGCCACAGACGACGAAGTGACTATCACCGAGGTTGACGGCTTGTTCACCGTTACACTCATTCACGATGGAATGACTTACTCTACATCCGTACAAACCTACACAGTTACCTGGATAGACGGCGACGGAAATGAGATTCAGGTTGATTCGAGACTTCTCGAAGGCGCAACTGTCTCCTACTCCGGCTCAACCCCGACAAAGGCTTCGGATAACACCTATTCATACACCTTCGCCGGATGGGATAAGGATATAGAAACAGTTTCCGGGAACACCACCTACAAAGCGACATTCACGGCTTCTGCTCATAACTATGTGGCTACCTTCAGCTGGGCTGATGACCTCAAGTCTGCGACGGTTACTCTTACATGCTCCGATTGCGACCATACAGTAACCATCGACAGCTCGGATGTCACGATAAAGGCAGTCAACAATCTGGGACTCGTCACAAGAACAGCTACCGCTGAGTTCAATGGCGTCACCTACACCGATTCAGTAACGACCGGAGTAAGCCTGCTGGTGATTCCTGCGGATTACACCTCCGTCAACCTGGCTATTGCACGGGCTAACGGACTGGATTCAAGCAGTTACACGAACTTTGCAGATGTCACAACGGCAATAAATGCAGTTCAGTGGGGCATGAACGTCCTGAATCAGGCGACAGTCAACGCCTATGCGGAGGCAATCAACACGGCTATTGATAATCTTGAAGCTATTGAAACCGTCCTCGTTGAGGAAACCGTCGAGATTGACGAGCCGATCGAAGGCACTGACACCGATACCGAGCCGGACGACGTAAACGTCGGCGACAACACAGAAACAGAACCCGATACCAACCCGACAACCGGAATCGCTCTGGCACTCCTGCCAATGGCACTGGCAATGGCGGGTGCGGTTGCGAACAAGAGAAGATAATTCTGGCATAGGAAAAGCCCCACTGCATGGTGGGGCTTTTTGTGCTCGCCCTACGGGCTCGCACACCTCTCAGTCAGCTTCGCTGACAGCTCCCCTTAAAAAGGGGAGCCAGCGGTGCTCCCCAAAAAAGGCTCCCCTTATCAAGGGGAGCTGGCTCGCCGCAGGCGAGACTGAGAGGTGCGCCGACCGAAGGGAGGCGCGCAGTTCGCCGAAGGCGAACTGCTAATTCCCAGATACGAAAGTATATCCCTCAAATATCACCTCATCTATAAACTCCCCCAATATCTCCGTATTGGTCTCGGATACGGCGTGGAGAAGATAGATGGCGCCGGGGTGGGCTCGGTCGATGAGCTTCTGGAGCGATTCCTCCGGGTCGGGCTGGTCGTCGGTGTCCCAGTCGGCGTAGGCGAAGCTCCAGAGGACCGTTTTGTAGCCCAAATCCGCTGTCACGGCAAGGCTGAGTTCTGAGTATTCGCCCTTCGGTGGGCGGAAGAGAGTCATCTCAAGACCGAAGTTCTCAATCATGTAGTCGTGAAGATACATGATTTCTTCCATCATCTCCTCCACCGTCAGCTCCGGCATCGAGTAGTGGTGCCAGGAATGGCTACCGACGGTGTGTCCTTCGTCAATCATCCTTTGCACCAGCTCCGGGTTTCTCGAAACATAGTCATAGGTGACAAAGAAGATGGCTTTCACGCCCTTTTCGGCAAGGGTGTCAAGAATTGCGGCGGTGTAGCCGTTCTCGTAGCCCTCATCAAAAGTAAGCATGATGGTCTTCTCTTCGGTCTCCTGAATCGCCCCGGCGTTGTACTCCCCGTATGCCTCGTTGAAGTTGAGGGCTCCCTTCGGGCGGTTGAGGTCGTCAAACCTGACTCCCTGCCCGTAGCCGCTTCCTTCAGTCGAGAGTGTGGAGTAATCCCACTCAGACTCGGTCGAAATCGGCTCAACCAGTTCTTCAATATCACTGATGGAGGACTCCTCCGGCTCGGTCTCTTCGGGAACTGTGGTGATTTCTTCTGTTGTGGTTACTGCTTCGGTTGTAGTGACTTCGGTGGTTGTGGCTTCAGAAGTGGTTACTTCCGGAGCTGTAGTGGTCTCAGAAGTCGTCGCCTGGGTGCCGTCGCTGTAGTAGCCATCGGATATTTCGGCACAACCGGCTAGAAGTCCAGATAAAAGTGCACAGACTGTCAAGAGTGCAACTAATTTTGCTTTTCTCAATATCGTTCCCTCCTTATAAAATTGCGAATTTCTCGCGTAAATAATATCTCACACGTCAGCCGAAATATAATCGGCAGTTTCTTCTATTACTATTTTACAAAATCCGACATAAAAATACAACTACAGAATGATTACAAAAAGAGCCGCACCAATTGGTACAGCTCTTCTTGCACATAGGAAAAATATGAACAACGAACCTGCAAATTTTAAATCTCACGAATTGAGATAGCTCTTAACCATTTCCTGCAAAAGCTCGTCACGGTCGATGTGACGGATGAGGCTTCTTGCGTTGTTGTAGGTGGTTATATAGGTTGGGTCTTCCGAAAGAATGTAACCGACAATCTGGTTGACGGGATTGTAGCCTTTTTCAAGAAGTGCCTCATACACGATGTTGAGAGTATTCTTAATCTCGTCTTTACGATCCTGTTTCACAGAAAATGTCATTGTCTGGTCATGCATGTGGGTCAGCTCCTTTTTAAAGATTACCTCGTTCTCCACTAAACGATACACCTATTATAACCCTTTGCGAGTAAAATAGCAAGAGCTTTAGCCGATTATTTTATGATTTTTTCTTGAAAAATCCACGTCCCATGCGGGTTTGTGGGATATAAAAAGCCTCCGGGAGGATTTTCCCTCCCGAAGACTCGATAATTATTATCTGATTTCTGCACCGATTGTTGCAAGAGCCTTTCTGACACGCTTGAGTGCGGCGTCAGCCTGCTCGTCTGTAAGTGTTCCGTCGTGCGAACGCATGACAATCGAGAACGCAACCGACTTCTTGCCGGAAAGAATCTGCTTGCCCTTGTAAACATCGAAGAGGGTAATCTTTTCTAAGTTCGAGCCGACAGCCTCTGATATCATCTTTTCAAGAGTAGCAACCGGGATTTCGTCGTCGCAGACTAACGCTATGTCTCTTGAAATTGCCGGGTACTTCGGAAGCGGCTTATAGGTTTTCTCGGGAGCTACTGTCTCAAGGAGCTCAGTGATGTTGACTTTTGCGAAATAAGCCCTCGTGTCGATTCCGTAATTCTGAAGAACTGCCGGGTGGAGCTCGCCCAGGATTGCAAGCTGCTTGCCCTCATAGGTCATAACTGCTACACGTCCGGGATGGAAGGCTGTAACTTCGTCGAAGATGCAGTCACTGTCAGGAGCCGCATATTCGCAGTTGTCATAGCCGAGGCTCGACATGAGATCTTCAACCGCGCCCTTGATGTCGTAGAAGTCGCAGTTGTCGCCGTACATTCCGAGAGCAAGTCGAAGCGGCTCACTCGGGAGCTCGTCAATATTGCCGGTCGGGATGTATTCGTTTCCAACCTCAAAGAGCTTGGCTTTCGGGTTGCGGTAGTTATAGTTGCGGGCAAGAGTCTCGCACATCGACGGCATGATTGTGGTTCTCATGACGGAGGTGTCCTCGCCCAAAGGATTGGTGATTACGACGCAATTGCGAAGCTTTGAATCAGCCGGAAGCTGGATTTTATCGTAGTACTTTGGGGAGATGAAGGCGAATGTGTTAATCTGATTGAAGCCGAGAGCTGTGCAGGCATCCTCGACGTTTATAACAAGCTTCTGCTTCGGGGTTCTCTGGGCGTCGGCAACGCCGGTGAGAATTGTGCCCTCAATGTTGTTGTAGCCATAGAATCTTGCGATTTCCTCGGCGATATCCGCCTTTGACTCTATGTCGATTCTGAAGGAAGGAGTATAGATGATGCCGTCCTTGACTTCAAATTCGAGCTTTTCAAGATACTTTATCATGTCCTCGGCGGGGATATTGGTGCCTAAGAACTTGTTTGTCCAATCGGGATCAAACGGCACCGTCGACTGTGGCTTGGTGTTATAGTCGCAGTCGATGAGACCTCTTATCGGATCGCCGCAGTCAAGGAGCTCGCAGAGTTCAAAAGCCCTGAGAATTGCCGGCATACAGCCGTGAGCGTCAAGACCCTTTTCAAATCTGGCGGATGATTCGGTTCTCATGCCTAATTTCTTTGCGGTTCTTCTGACGGAAGCGCCGTCGAAGCAGGCAGACTCGAAGACGACCGTTTCGGTATCGTCCATGATTCCGCTGTACTCGCCGCCCATAACTCCGGCAACGGCAACCGGCTTCTTCTCATCGGCGATTACGAGCATTTCAGGAGAAAGTTCACGGACAACTCCGTCAAGGGTTGTGATGCTCTCGCCGGAAACAGCGTTTCTGACTCTGATTTTGCCGCCTTCAAGATACTTTATGTCGAAAGCGTGCATCGGCTGACCGTATTCGAGCATGACATAGTTCGTGATGTCGACAAGATTGTTGATTGGGCGAACGCCACTCGCACGAAGTCTCTCACGAAGCCATCTCGGAGAAGGAGCAATTCTTATATTCTTTACAACGCCGCCGATATAACGGTGGCAGAGGTCTTGGTTCTCTACTTTAACATCGAGATACTTGTTGATGTCGTCCTCAACACCCTTGTACTCGGGGTACTTATAGTTAAAGGGCTTGTTGAAGGTAGCCGCCGCTTCTCTTGCAAGACCTAAGACGGACAGGCAATCTGCACGGTTTGAAGTGATTTCAAATTCAACAGTTGTGTCGTCAAGACCGATAGCTGTGTGGATGTCGTCGCCCGGCTTGCAGTCCTCTTCAAGAACGAACACGCCCTCTGGGTCGGCATAGGGGAAGTCGTGAGTGGTGAGTCCCAGAGTATCAAGTCCGCAGAACATGCCGTAGCTCTCTACTCCTCTTATCTTGCCCTTCTTTATCTTGCCCTCGGGAAGGCTTGCGCCGTCAAGCGCAACGGGGACTAAATCCCCTTCTTTTACATTCTTTGCATTGGTGACAATCTGCACCGGCTCGTCCTTACCGATATCAACCGAGCAGACGAAGAGCGCATCGGCATTTTCGTGCTTGCCTTTTGAAAGAATCTTGCCGACAACGGTGTTTGTTATCTTTGAGCCCTCTTCTTCATATCCCTCGACCTTTGAACCGGTCATTGTCATGTCATAGCAGAAATTCTTTATAGGCTCATCTACGTCCACATAATCGTGGAGCCATTTCATTGATAAATCCATCTATTTCACCCTCCCTCAGAACTGTTCAAGGAATCTCAGGTCGTTCTCATAGAGAAGCCTCATGTCGTTGATTCCGTATTTACGCATTGCGATTCTTTCAAGTCCCAAGCCGAAAGCGAAGCCGGAGTAAACGGTGGAGTCGATTCCGCAGGTTTCAAGAACCTTCGGGTGAACCATTCCGGCGCCCAGAAGCTCGACATAGCCCTCGCCCTTGCACATGCTACAGCCCTTGCCGCCGCAGTTGAAGCACTGGATATCTACTTCGGCAGAAGGCTCGGTGAACGGGAAGTGGTGCGGTCTGAGTCTTATCTTTGCGTCCTCGCCATAAAGTCTCTTCATGAGAAGCTGTAATGTTCCGATTAAATCTCCCATCGTAATTCCCTTGTCGACTACAAGTGCCTCGACCTGATTGAATATCGGAGAGTGAGTGGCGTCGACAGCGTCGGAGCGATAAACTCTTCCCGAAGCGATAACTCTGATTGGCGGCTTCTGCTTTTCCATGACACGAATCTGGATTGCGGAAGTCTGGGTTCTGAGAAGCACCTTATCGGAAATATAGAATGTGTCCTGAGTATCTCTTGCGGGATGATCTGGCGGAAGGTTAAGAGCCTCAAAGTTATAGTAGTCATACTCGACCTCGGGACCTTCGGCAATACTGAATCCCATACCTAAGAATATCTCCTCAACTTCATGCAAAACTGAGTTGATAGGGTGGAGATTTCCGATGTCGTGATGATGTCCGGGAAGAGTTACGTCGAGCTTTTCGTCATTAAGCTTCTTTGCAGCAGAGATAGCGAGAATTTCTGCGCCTCTAGTGGAGATAGCCTGCTCGATGTTAGCTCTGATTCTGTTGGCAAGCTGACCGACAACCGGTCTTTCCTCCGGAGGAAGAGTCGACATCTGCTTTAAAATTGCGGTGAGCTCGCCCTTCTTTCCTAAAAATCTGACACGAAGATTTTCAAGCTCAGCGGCGCTCTGGTCTTTTTCGAGCTCCTCTTTTGCCCGTCTTTCAATGTCCTGAAGGTCTTGATTAATCATGATTTCATTTCCTTTCTGTCGAGGATATAGCGGTAGCAATAAAAATAGCTCATCCCAAACGGGATAAGCCTAGCCTGCAACCACCCATTTTCGGGAGCCGACACTCCTTAACGCCTTAACGTGGCGTAACCGTTTTCGCCTACAACTATCTTAAGCTTCAGCAAAACCGCTCGGAAGTGAACTTCGATGGAAGATGGATTACCCCGCTCTCAGCAACGGCTCTAGACCGTGCGGGACTCTCTTTAAAGCACCCTGCCCTCTACTCTCTTCGTCACAGCGTTTCAAATACATGGTTATTATATCACGCCTTAAAGCCGATTGCAACAGTTTTTTCACAAAAATTTCAGAAAAAAGAGGACGTTTCCGCCCTCTTTATGGAAAAATCAGATTTTTGAATAGCCGAAGCTGTTGACAATGGCGTCGACCTTCTGCCCTGCCTGACACATAGGGCACTCACGCTGGATGAATGTCTGATAACCCGGGATGTCATCAGGAGTGAAGACGCTGTGGACAGCGATTCCGTTCGACTCGGAGATTGCGGAGAAGATGGAAGCAATTGCAACCAGTTCGCCGGAATAGTAATTGAGACATTCAAGAGCACGGTTGATGGTCTTGCCGGTCGAAACAGACGAAATGAGAAGAAGAACCTTCTTGCCCCAAATCATGCTCTGGGTGTTGTCTCTGAAAATGAGCTGACCGGTGGAGTTGAGCTCAGGAGTGATGACAGCAACGTCCTCGCCCTGGTTGATTCCGCCGGAAGCCAGGCTTTCCGCCAGGAACGCACCGAGCATTTCGGTTCCCTCCATGCATATGATGGTGTGAATCGGGGTGGACGAATAGGTAGCCGCAATCTGAGTGGCGGCATCCTTAGCCATCATGTGGCTGGTCTTAATCTTCGTCATGTCGATGTAGTTGTTGATATGCGAGTGATTCGTGGCAAAATGCCCGGGAATTACGCTGATTTTAATCTTACGATTCTTTCTCGATTCAATGGTTTTTGCTCTGCCTTCCATAAATTTATCCTCCTATACAAGATAATTTCGTTGTAATGGCAATTATAACACATTTTTTGAACGAAATCAAGAGGGAATTTGTGATTTGTTGACAGTTGTCGGCTTCGCCGACCGCAGGGAGCGAATTCCGCATTCCGAATTCATAATCCCGAATTAAGCCGCCCTAAAATTCTCAAAATCTCTCCCGGTTCATCCACTATAAACTCCGCTCCCGCCTCAACAAGCGACTGGCGGCTTCGGAAGCCCCAGGTGCAGGCGATGCACTTTATTCCGGCGTTGTGGGCGGTTTCGATGTCGGTGCCGGAGTCGCCGATGTGGATGACTTCCGACTTGTCCGAGCCCGAAAGCTCAATCAGATGGTTCTCATAGCTCGGGTCGGGCTTACGCGGGAAGCCCTGTCCGCTTCCGGCGACTAGCTCAAAAATGCCGGTCGGAAAGCACTCCTCAATTATCTTGCTTGCGAACTGATAGGGCTTGTTCGTCAGGACGTAGAGCTTGAGTCCCGAATCTTTCAAAGTCTTCACTACTTCGGGAATACCATCATAAACCCGGGATTTATCGAGATAGTGATTGGCATAGTAATCGCAGAATAGCTCGTGGGCTTTGTTAAGTAGTTCTTCATCCTCCCGGAGATTTTCCGGCAGAGAGCGCTTCACCAGCATCAAAGTGCCGTTGCCGACATATGAGATGTACTCCTCAGTAGTATGTATGGGAAGCCCAAGCTCAGTGAGAGCCGCACTGACGCTGTCTCCCAAATCTTCAGCAGTGTCGACAAGGGTGCCGTCGAGGTCAAAAATTATGGATTTCATGGTTCACCATCCTTTGTAATGTTGTCGGCTGGCGGCGACGCGTCCCCTATGGGGACGCACCTCTCAGTCAGCCACTTCGTGGCTGCCAGCTCCCCTAAATTAGGGGAGCCTTTTTGTGACTAGCACTACTGGCTCCCCTTTTAAGGGTGAGCGTTGAAGTTCGCAAGCGAACTTCCGAAGGCGACTGAGAGGTTTCCCCTCAGTCCTCCAACTTAGAAGCCAATAACGGCGAATAGTGGTTTCTGAAAGCCTCATACTCCCCTGCTTCGATGGCGGCTCGGATTTTTTCCATCAGGGTGTTGTAGAACCAGAGATTGTGGGTGACGGCAAGGCGTCCGGCGAGCTGTTCTTTCGCCTTGAAGAGATGGCGGATGTAGGCTCGGGAGAAGTTCCGACATGTGGGGCAGTCGCACTCAGGGTCAATCGGTCTCTCGTCCAGCTCATAGCATGCGTTCGTCAGGTGCATGATGCCGTTCCAGGTGAATATTGTCGCATGGCGGGCATTTCTCGACGGCATTACGCAGTCGAAGAAGTCTACGCCACGGTAAACCGCTTCGATAATATTTTGCGGAGTTCCGACACCCATCAGGTATCTCGGCTTATCGGCAGGCATATATGGCTCGACAGCCTCAATAATCCGGTACATTTCCTCGGCAGGTTCACCGACGGCAAGACCTCCGATGGCGTAGCCGTCCAGGTCAAGGTCGGCAATCTGCTTCATGTGCTCGATTCGGATGTCTTCGTAGGTGCAACCTTGGTTGATTCCCCAGAGGAGCTGGTGAGGGTTGATGGTGTCGTCCCGGGCGTTAAGCCTTGCCATCTCGTCCTTGCATCTCTTGCACCAGCGGACGGTGCGGTCACAGGAATTTTTTGAGTAGCTTCGGGGCGCCGGGTTCTCAACACACTCGTCAAAAGCCATTGCGATGGTCGAGCCGAGGTGGGACTGAATCTGGATGCTCTCCTCGGGACCCATGAAGATGCGCTTGCCGTCGATGTGGGAGTTGAAATAGACTCCCTCTTCTTTGATTTTACGGAGCTTCGCCAGCGAGAAGACCTGAAATCCTCCCGAGTCGGTGAGAATTGGCTTGTGCCAGTTCATGAACTTATGAAGTCCGCCAAGCTTGTATATTACCTCGTCTGTCGGACGAAGATGAAGGTGATAGGTGTTGCAGAGCTCCACCTGACACTTTAAGTTCTCTAAGTCGATGGAGGAGATTCCTCCCTTGATAGCCGCCGCAGTTCCGACGTTCATAAAAACCGGCGTCTGTATCACGCCGTGGACGGTCGCAAACTCGCCTCTTCTGGCGTGCCCGTCCGAAGTTATAAGCCGATACACAATTATGCTCCCTTCAGAATAAGTACATCTTATGATACATGATTTTCAGGGGAAATGCAAGAGAAAATATGAAAAACCGCACCAAATGGCATGGTGCGATTTTTATTGACATGGTTTTTGAGATATGATATAATACGCATAGCGAGAGGCGGTCACCCTTTTCCGAACGGAAAGGAGTGATGCTCATGGACGTTTCAACAGTGATTCTACTACTGGGTTTGCTGATTTCGGCTATCAATTTGGGCATTACCATCGGCAATAGCTCAAAGAAATAGCTGTCCTTGACCTGACGGTCAAAAACAGCTCCACTTTCTCATAACATTATTGTTCGGAGAGTGACCTTGTTGTCTGAATTACCGGTTCAGGCAACCCTCTCGCTACTTTTATTATATGACACTTTCTCCTCTTTGTCAAGAGGAAATTTTGACTTCCAAAAGCTATAGGAGAATCACGCTATGAACGAAAACCGCAGGCTGACTGCCGAAGAATGGGCTGAATTTGCGCCGGTATTTGAGAAAGCCGGGGTTTCCGGGGAGGATTCTGTCCGGAGATTTGTCGACAGCCGGCTGAATAAGATTTATGATGTGTTTCTGCTTGATGACAACTTCGTGCTCAAAAAATCCGACCGGGACAATGAAAAGTTCGGGAAATACTTTGCCGGACACAGCTTTTCGGTGCCGGAGATTCTCTCCAGCTTTCAGAACGGTGACGACTGCTGGGTGACTATGCCGTATATTGATGGGTCGGACTCGAGAGACTGTTCTCCCGAGGAAGCGGGGCTTGTCGGCAGGGAGCTTGCAAAAATTCAGAGCTATTATCTCGGAACCGGCACCAACCCGGACGGTTGCAGGAGCTATTTTGAAAGAAAAGTCCTTCGGTTCTGGGAGAAGTCCCGAAACTATTTTCCCGGCTGTGACGGCATTTTTGAGAAAATCGAAGCCCGGTTCTTTTCGGCACCACGGACTCTTGTCCACGACGATTTTCTGCCGATAAACGCACTCCTGGACGGCAAGACCGCCTGGCTCATCGACTGGACATATGCCGACATTCTCCCCTATTTCTTGGATTTAGGGCGGTTTTCATTCGTCGGCTATGGGGATGGCAAGCGCTACATCTCCCCGGAATCTGCGAAGGCGTTTCTCAGAACCTACTACGAAGAAATGAGCAAAAATCCGCTGTTCACGGTCGACAGGCAGAAATTCCAGCAAGACATCACCATCTCCGCCTTCTGCCAGTACTCGATGTTTGTTTACTATAAGGATGAGGAAAAGGTGAAGGAGTCGGAGGACTGTCAGGAGCTGAAAGAGATTCTTGAGTATTTTGACAAAATTATGGGGGTGAGAGTTTGACTTACAAAATCTATATAGCCGAGGACGACAGAAGCATTGCGGAGGGCGTGGCGGCGGAGCTGACAAAATGGGGCTTCGAGTGCCGGGTGGCGACGAAGTTCTCTGATATTGTCGGAGAATTTGCAGAAGTACAGCCCCAGCTCGTGCTTCTCGACATAATGCTTCCCTTTTACAACGGCTACCACTGGTGCGAGGAGATTCGCAAGATTTCAAACGTGCCGATTATCTTCATCTCGTCGGCGTCGGACAACTTAAACATCGTCATGGCTGTCAACATGGGTGCCGACGACTTCATCGCAAAGCCGTTCGACATGAGCGTGCTGACGGCGAAAGTGCAGGCACTTCTCCGCCGGAGCTACAACTACACCGAAAGCCCGGTTCTCTCACACCGTGGGTTGAGTCTCAGGACTGAGGATTCGAGCGCAGTTTTCGGCGGGCAAAAGATTGACCTCACCAAAAACGAATACCGGATTCTCTTCACGCTTCTTGAAAGCAAGGGCAAAACCGTTTCCCGGGAGAGGCTGATGCAGAGACTCTGGGAAACGGACAGCTTCGTCGACGACAACACCCTGACCGTCAATATCAATCGGCTTCGCCGCAAGCTGGACGCTCTGGGACTTGAAGATTTCATCACTACGAAGCACGGCGTCGGATATTCTGTAGGGGCGGATATTATCCGCCCGCAACCTCTGGGAGACTGACATGAAATTCTGGAATTACATAAAATCAAAAATCACATTTCTTGCACTCTACGTCCTGATTTTTGCAATGCTCTGTGTGAGCTTTGCACTTTATGGGCTTCCGATTGCGGCGGTGGCTTACCCAATAGGGCTGGGATTACTGTTGGTAATTGCTTATCTTGCGCTCGATTACAGAAAGTATAAGAAGCAGTGTGAGAAGATTTCAGAACTCGAAAATAAGATTTCGAGACTGACGGAGATGATTTCTTCGGAAAAGGCGAAATCCCGGCAGAGAATGGACTATTACAGTGTCTGGGCGCACCAGATTAAGACGCCGATCGCCAGTATGCGTCTTAGTTTGCAGGGCGAGGACAGCGCTTTAAGCAGAAAGCTTGGTGCAGACCTCAACCGAATCGAAAGCTACGCCGACATGGTCATGACCTATCTTCGGCTCGACTCAGAGAGCACCGACTATGTTTTTGCCGAGTGCGACTTAGATAGCATCATAAGGTCCTGCGTTAGGAAGTTTTCGGGAGAATTTATTGCCCGCAAAATTCAACTTATCTACAAGCCGGTGCGGGAGGCGGTTCTTACAGATGAAAAATGGCTCTCGTTTGTCATCGAACAAGTGCTATCAAACGCCTTGAAATACACGCCGTCTGGGAGCATTTCAATCTTCATGGAACCCGGGCAGGTTCTCGCAATAAAGGACACCGGAATCGGGATTGCCGGGGACGATTTGCCCCGTATTTTCGACCAGGGCTTCACCGGCTATAACGGCAGGACGGACAAGAAGGCGAGCGGAATCGGACTTTATCTCTGCAAGAGAATCTGCGACGATTTGGGTTATGAGATTTCGGCGGAATCTCAGCTCGGCAAGGGCACGACTATACGGCTGAATCTCTCCAAAAAACACGTCCAAGCAAATTGAAATCTTACAAAAATGTAAGAAAACTGTAAGGGAAATCGATGGATTCATGGGTTCTTCTTTTGCTATAATCGAGGTAACAAAAGTAAAGGAGAAATCTTATGCCACTACTACAAGTTAAAAATTTGCAGAAAGTCTATACTTCCCGCATGGGAGGGGCTAGCGTCGAGGCGCTCAAAAACGTCAATTTCTCGGTTGAGCAGGGCGAATATGTCGCCATCATGGGCGAAAGCGGCTCGGGAAAGACGACACTTCTCAATATCCTTGCCGCCCTTGACAAGCCAACCGGCGGGCAGGTAATCTTAGATGCAAAAGATATTTCTAAAGTCCACGAGCAGGACATGGCGACCTTCCGTCGGGATAACTTGGGCTTCGTCTTTCAGGAATTCAATCTGCTGGACACTTTCACTCTTGAAGACAATATCTACTTGCCATTGGTTCTTTCAGGAATGTCCTATAAGGAGATGTTCAAGCGGCTCGAACCGATTGCGGAGCTACTGGGGATTTCGGACATTTTAAAGAAATACCCCTACGAAGTCTCCGGCGGTCAGAAGCAGAGGGCGGCGGTTGCAAGGGCACTCGTGACAGAACCGAGAATTATTTTAGCGGACGAGCCGACGGGTGCGCTCGACAGCCGTGCCACCGACGAGCTTTTAAACCTCTTCTCGAAAGTAAATTCCTGTGGGCAGACGATTCTTATGGTCACCCATTCGGTCAAGGCGGCGTGCCATGCGAACAGGGTCTTATTCATCAAGGACGGCGTCGTTTTCCATCAGGTCTACCGCGGCGGACAGAGTGACGAACAGCTTTATCAGAAGATTTCCGACACCCTCACCATGCTGAGTAAGGGAGGTGCCGGAGAATGAAAAAGCGTGGTCTGTACCGTCGCCTTGCAATGAACGGCATCAAGGGCAACCGACAGCTCTATATCCCACACATTTTAGCCTGCATCGGCATGGTGATGCTCTATTTTATAATCACTTCCCTTTCGGAATCGGATGTGATAAGACTGATGTCCGGCGGAGATGCGGCGCAGTCGCTCCTCGAACTCGGAAAAGGCGTCATAGCCCTCTTTGCGGCGATATTTCTTTTCTACACGAACTCATTTCTCATGAAACGCAGGCAGAAAGAATTTGGTCTTTACAATGTATTGGGAATGAGCAAGCACAACATCGCCCGTATTCTCATCTGGGAACACGTTTTCACCGCCGGAACTGCGATTGTCGGCGGAATCGTTCTCGGAATCATCCTCTACAAGCTTGCGGAGCTGGTGCTCGTTCATCTCATTTCGGGAGACGTGACATTCACGATAGAGCTTGCCTGGCAGGCTATCCCCGAAACGGCACTCTTATTTGCGATAATATTTCTACTCCTGTTTGTTTTCTCACTGCTTAAAGTGCGTCTGACGAACCCGATTGAGCTTCTCAAGAGCGAGAATATGGGCGAAAAGCCGCCGAAGGCAAACTGGTTCTTCGGTCTTCTCGGAGCTGTCATCTTAGGCTTCAGCTACTATCTCGCCCTGACGCTTGAAAACCCGATGGCGATGATGATGGGATTTCTCTTAGCCGCCGTTCTCGTCATGGTCGGGACGTATATGCTGTTCATGTCGGGAAGCGTCCTGATGTGCAAAATCATGCAGAAGTCGAAGCGCTACTATTACAAGCCGAATCACTTTGTCTCCGTCTCGTCGATGACCTACCGCATGAAACGCAACGGCGCAGGTCTCGCCTCAATCTGTATTCTTTTGACCGCTGTTCTCGTTATGCTCTCGTCTACTTCAAGCATTATGATGGGAATTGAGGACATCCTCGAAGATTTCTATCCGAGAGATTTAATCGTCCAATTTGGAACTCACAAAGAAGTCACCGATGAACAGAAGGAGGTTGTCAAGAACCTTGCGATAGACGACGACCTTGAAATTGAAAACGAGCTCGAATATGAATACATCATGACGAACGGTATTTTTACCGATGGTAACCTTGCACTCGATTATCTCTATACGGATGACGACTACGTCGAGGTCTGCGTCTTCGATATAGACACCTATAACCGGCTGAATGGTTCGAGCGAAACTCTCGGAAGCGGCGAGGTTCTACTCTACTCTGAAAGCGGAAATATGTCCGAAATTTATATCGACAAGCTTGGCACCTTCGCCGTCAAATCTGAGATAGAATATCCGACTTTTTGCCCGCTTCAGCGCACCATTTACGGAATGCTCATTATCGTCGTCGACAATCTGGACGTATTCAACCCGATTTTTGAGATGCTCGGCGACAGGGGAAACGAGATTTATATCTACAGGATGTGGTGGTACGGTTTTGACGTTACTAATCTCAGCGAATCAGAACAGAGATCATATTTCGGCAGACATGGTGTAGAACTCGAAAAAGAAGTGTTTGCCCTTTATAACACAGGCATAAATTATTATATAAGCTGCGACAGTCTTGCCGCGAACCGCTCCGACTACTACGGTCTGTTCGGTGGGCTCCTGTTCCTCGGGATATTCCTGAGCCTGATGTTCGTCCTCTCGGCGGTGCTCATCATCTACTACAAGCAGATTTCGGAGGGCTATGAGGACGTCTCACGGTTCGAGATAATGCAGAAGGTCGGGATGACCAGGGCGGAGATAAAAAAGAGCATCAATTCGCAGATGCTTTCGGTCTTCCTCCTGCCGGTCGTGATGGCGGCGGTGCATATCGCCTTCGCCTCGCCGATTATGATTCAAATGCTCAAGATGTGCGGCTTCATGAATACCTGGCTGTTCCTGGGAGTAACTGCAGCGTGCCTTGCGGTTGTGGTCGTGGTGTATACTGTCGTGTATAAGATTACGTCGGAGGCGTATTATGGGATTGTGAGTGCAAACTAAAATATGCCAACGAGAAAACCGGCGGAGAAAGCTCTGCCGGTTTTTATTGACAAGATGTTTTGGTCGTGATATAATGCTTATGACATGAGGAGTGATGGTAAACCTCTTCTTTTTTAGAAGGAGGTGATAACGTGTCAGTTTTAGAAGTTCTCGGACTCCTTAATCTGCTCGCCGTTGTTATCTTCGGAGTCATCGGAGTTTTCCAGGCAAAGAAATAACCGCAACATAGTCTAGCGGTTGGCGGTCAATCTTCAAGTTCTTGAATTTTAGAGGTTGAACCCCAAACTGCTGCAACAGTTTCGTCTCCTCATGTCATTATTATATGCCATCTTTTCCTCTTTGTCAAGAGGAATTTTTTGCATATTTATATGCTATATATAGAACATAAACTTGTTCACAAACCACTCTATCCCTGTGATGAAGTACTGCTGGATGCAGAGGAACATTCCGAATATAAACACCGGGATGGTGGGAAGGTAGTAATATCTCATCTTCCAGCCGAGGTCCTTCCAGTACTCACGGGAACGCCAGTACATTACTATCCAATAGATGGACAGCGGTCCTGTGACGATTATATAAATCTGGGCGGAGAACCCCAGGAGCAGGACAAGCCACACCTGAAGCCGGATATAGAGCTTTATCATTTCCTTTTTCGGGCGGTATTTTGCGTCATAGGGGTTGTCGGAAAAGGTTTTTAAGGTTTGCAGATCGGTTTTCAAGCCCATAGCGGATTACTGTTTTTGCTCGGTTGTGGGAGTCCTGTCGGTGATAACGAAGAAGATTCCTCCGATTACGAACATGACGGCAAGCCCTCCGACACCTATACTCGAATTGTCGGTGATCTGAGTGATGACGGCGACGAGAGTTGTTCCGATGAAGGAAGCGCCCTTGCCGCAGATATCATAGATTCCGAAGTACTCGCCCGACTTCTCGGGAGGGATAATCTTTGCGAAATAGGAACGTGAAAGCGACTGGATTGCGCCCTGGAAGAGTCCTACTGCAACGGCAAGAATCCAGAACTGATAGAGCTGTCTGAGGAATATCGCATAAACGACGATGAAGAAGTATGCGACTATGCAAACCATGAGAAGTTTGCCTGCTTCGACCTTTCTTGAGAGTCTGCCGAAGAAGAGCGCCGCAGGGAACGCTACGAACTGAGTGACAAGAAGCGCCAGCACCAAGCCGATACTGTCAAGTCCCAGAGATTCACCATATGTTGTAGCCATATCGATGATGGTGTAGACGCCGTCGATATAGAAGAAGAATGCGATGAGGAAGAAGAGAGCCTTGCGGTTATGTCCGAGCTCCTTGAAGACGCCGCCGAGACGTTTTAAACTCGATGCAACCGGCTTGTCGGTCTTCTCGACATAGTGAACCTGCTTGTAGCTTCTGACAAGAGGAATTGCCATTGCAACCCACCAGACGGCGGTGATTACAAAGTCGATTGCCATCGCAACTCCAAGACTTATCGGCAGGATTCCCATAGTCTGAAGAGCATAGATTGCGATGCAGATGATGAACGGCGCACAGCTTCCTATGTAGCCCCAGGCATAACCCTGGGCGGAAATTTCGTCCATACGCTCGTCTGAAGTGACATCCGTCAGCATCGAATCATAGACGACAAGGCTGAGCTGATAGGCTATCTTCGCGATTGCGAATAAGATAAGAAACCAGAGCCACGACTGGATGAACCCGAGTGCTATGCATCCGATAGCACCGATGAACAGCGACGCCATGAAGATTATCTTCTTGACGCCCTTGATGTCTGACGCAGTGCCAAGGGTCGGTCCCAAAATTGCAACAATGATTGTGGCAATAGACGTGGTGTAGCCCCAGTATGCGAGATAGTCGGTCTCCGAAATGCCTTCATTTGCCGCAAGAACGTGGAAGTAGATTGGCAATAGCGTTGCCACAAGCATCGTGAACGCCGAGTTTCCGACGTCATAGAGCACCCACTTTTTCTCCTGCAGTGTCATTTTAAATTTCATAATGTCTTTCCTCCATAGCGGTCAGTATCGGAATTGATTGCCAGTCATCGCCCTTTTCAAAGGTCTTCCCAAACCACGGGAGCAGGTCTTCCCTGCCGTCGGCATAGTTCAGGAAGTTGTTGCTGAGTTTAAGGCACAGCTCTTCGGCTTTTGCCATAAGCTTTTCAAGCCGCATATTACTGTCCTCACACTTTGGATTGGGCTTTTTGTTGACAACCATTCCGTGCATACCCTTATAATTACCGGACGCCGCAAGAACGGAATATATCAGAAGTCGCTTCATGTCATTCGGCGCGACCAGTAAACCATTGTACGTAACAAACGAACGAATCGCTGTTTTTGCTTCCTTCTCGGAAACAGTGTCATAGAACAAAGACATTATCCGGGCGTTCTCATCCGTCGGATGGATGTGCCCCGTGAGATGATGCGTGACGGGATTCAGACCGTCTTTAATCATTAAGCACCTGTCAAACTCCACTTCGATTTCCAAATGTGAAACACCGCTTACCTCTCATAGCCGTGGCACATGCTATCTAAAGCAAAGTGCCCGACAAACCCGAGTGCATACGAGAGTCTTCGGTTTCTTTCATCCTCGGACTCAGCCGAATTTGCAATTTCTTTAGCATTTGTAAAGAATTCGGTTGCCGGTCTTTCGTGAACATCCGACCCTAGTTGCCTTATCGGGTTCTTTGCAAGAGGCTTATAGTAAAACAGGATATCCGGACCGTGAAGCCCTATCTGATAGATTTTAAGATTATTCCTGAGGACATCTTTTACCTCAGGAGAATACCGGCGGAGCAAATCTCTGCCGAGTACATAGTGCGCATAAGTAGAAGGCATTTTTATATCACCACTTTATAGCATACCAGAAATCTTCACATGTTGCAAGTAATTTTTTATAAATTCCCGATTTATTTTATGTTAAGCGACAATAAAGTGAAATCCCGTGCGATTAAACTCACACGGGATTCGGACAAAATAATTTATCGGGAAGCGATTGAATCAGCTTATATGCGCCTTGTTGAAGTCCGGTTGACTGAGCTGTTTATAAACTCTTACAAGAACAACCACCGCAACGATGAGCGTCACGAGGTCAGCAATCGGGAAGGACCAGAGAAGCCCGTCGAGCCCGAAGAATACGGGGAGCAGAAGTGCAAGTCCTGCACCCAGAACTATCTCACGAATAAGAGAGATTGCCGAGGATATTCCCGCCTTGCCGAGTGCCTGCAGATAGATAAACGTGCCCTTGTTGATGAGCGAAGGAATCAGCATACAGAGATAAGTTCTGAAGCTCTTGACTGCAAATTCGGTGTAGTAGACACTCTCGTTTGCCGCACCGAAAATTCCGATGAGTTGTTTCGGGAAGACCTCTACGATAAAGAGTCCGACGGCTCCGACAATAGCCTCTGCGGCTATGAGATAGGTAAGAAGCTTCTTCGCTCTGTCTCCCCTGCCTGCTCCGACATTGTAACCGACAACAGGAATAATGCCGGCGGCGAGCCCGATTGCGATTGAAATTACAATCTGATAGAACTTCATGACTATTCCGAGTACTGCCATAGGAATCTGAGAGTATTCCGCTAATCCAAAAATCTCATCCATTGCGCCGTACTTTATGCAGACGTTATTATAGACAAGCATTGTCACGACGATGGAAATCTGCGAAAGAAGACTGGTGATTCCGAGCGGCAAAAACTTCTTCATAAGTCTTGGGAAGAGACCAAAGCTCTCTTTGTGAAGCTTCAGAGCCTTCATGTGGCAGAGGTACCAGATTGAAAGTCCGGCTGTCAGAATCTGACCGGCAACTGTTGCGATTGCCGCACCCATCATTCCCCACTTGCATACATAGATGAAAATCGGGTCTAAGATGATGTTGACGACTGCTCCCGAAACGGTCGAAGCCATTGCAAATTTCGGGCTTCCATCCGAACGGATAATCGGGTTCATCGCCTGACCGAACATGTAGAACGGAACGCCAAGAGAGATATAGAAGAAGTATTCCTTTGCATTGGCAAATGTCTCGTCGTTTACTCTTCCGCCGAAAGCTGTAAGAATCGGGTCGGCGAAGATGAGATAGCAAGCCATGAGAACAAGGCTGACTATAACGCAGAGAACGACTGCGTTTCCGACACTCTTGTGGGCATCTTCATCCTTGCCCGCTCCCAGGCTGATTGAAATGAACGCACAGCAGCCGTCACCGATGAGGACAGCAAGTGCGAGAGCTACTATTGTAAGCGGATATACAACCGTATTTGCCGAGTTGCCGTTTGAACCAAGGTAGCTGTTTGCGATGAATATCTGGTCGACGATGTTGTAAAGAGCGGCTACAAGAAGCGAAATTATACAGGGAACGCTGTATTTCCGCATAAGCGTGCCGATCTTTTCCGTTTCCAGAAACGAATTTGACTTTTGTTCCATAGAATCCTCCATATAAAAATAAATCTTTACAAACAAAAAAGAGCTGCAAACAGCCGGATTTACGCCGTTTGCAACTCACTGTGATTTTATTTTAACATTTTCCACGTAAACTGTCAAGAGGCATTTTGCCCAAGAAAATCGAACTTAATAAGTCCTGAATTTGCCGTAATCAGTTCTCAACCGCCTAATCGGTGATTGCGTTTCCTTCCTCGTCATACTCTTCATCAATTGTCTGAGTAAGAGTCAGAGTTCCGTCGCTGGAAACTGTGTACTGCTCCTCGTGAACGCTCTCTGTAGCACCAGTTGAATAGTAGGTCTGGGAGCCGGTGTAGTAGGTGACGGTGCCGGTTTCGGAATCTGTTACATAGTTCTCCCAGATGAGTTCGGTTCTTATGCTGTCCTCACTCCAGCAGGTGCAGGTGTAGTAGGAGGAATCGGCTCCCGTTCTGTAGGTTACCGTTGCGCGGATGGGATTGGTGCCGACATAGGCTTCATAGCTGGTGATGTTCCCGTCCTCGTCATAGTATATAGCCAGAACTCCGTCGCCATCCGAGTAGCCGTTCTCTTCATCATATGTGAGATACATGTCGAGTCCGAGTTCAGTCATAACGCCGTCCTCGGTCTCAACTCTGTAGGATTCAAGGTAGTAGTAGTCGCCGAGAAGAGTGTAATCCTCCCTTGAGACATAGGTGTCGCCGTCTCCCAGACCCAAAGACATCTCGCTCGAACCGGATTTTGTTCCGGCAACCACCGATGTTTCCTCTTCTTCCTCATCAGCAGTGGTATCTCCGCAACCCGAAAATGCGAAGAGAACCATAATAGCTGTCAACAGACAGAGAAAAATTCTCAAAATCTTGTTTTTCCGCATAAAAGCCTCCGTTTCCTGCAGGAATGCAGGATAATATTTTTATTTTTCCTTTTTCCAAGGGTTATTATTCAATCTCTGCGACTAAGCCTGTAAGCCGAGTTCTGTCGTGTACGGCAATCTATCTAGACTCTTCGTCGCCGAAGAGTTCAAGCCACCTATTACAGAATACCCGCCGAGCAGACGTTGGTATTCCGTTCCAAACGGTGTTGCATCAAACAGGGTTTACATGGCAACGTGGTCTCCCACGTTCCGGTGAGCTCTTGCCTCGCCTTTCCATCCTTACCGATATAAAATCGGCGGTTTATTTCTGTTGCACTTTCCCTAAGGTCGCCCTCGGCTGACGTTATCAGCTGTTTTGCTCTGTGATGCTCGGACTTTCCTCATCCACCTCGCTTGCGATAGCAAACGAACGTGTCCGCTGCCGTATAGCTTACTCGCAGACGGATATATTTTACAATGTTAGTGTCGAAAAGTCAACCCCATTTACAATATTTTTCATTTATCCCGGCATGTTTTTCAGCTTACTGTCACAATGGGCTTGAAAAATGTTGCGGAATGAGTTATAATACATAGTGACTGTAAACATGACTTGGCTAGCGCCAAGTCAGCAAGTTCGGCTTCGCCGAACTTCAATCACGATGACTCGGAGGAAAGTATGGATTCCAAAAAGGCAGAATATATTGATTCAAACTACAGATACGACGGGGTGCTGGGCGCTAATGTTATGGAGCTGGAAACTGAGTTTTCGGTCTGGGCTCCTGAAGCTGAAGCGGTTGCAGTCTGTCTTTACAAACACAGCGAAGATGAGCATCCTTATCTCACCGTTGCAATGACAAAATCAGACCTGGGCGTCTGGAGATACACTCATCCGGAATCGCTATACGGCATTTTCTACACATATAAATACACCTATGATGGCAAAATCACCGAGGGCGTCGACCCTTATGCAAGAGCCGCAGGCGTCAACGGCGACAGAGGCTGTATCATCGACCCGTCAGCCCTGAATCCGGATGGCTGGGACGACTATGGCTACGTCACTCTCAAAGCGGACACCGACGCCATCATCTATGAAGTCAGCGTGAGAGACTTTTCGGTCGACGAATCAAGCGGAATTGAGCCGGAGCTAAGAGGCAAGTTCCCGGCATTCACGATTGAAGACAGCAAGACTCATGATGGCGAGCCCACATGTTTAAGCCACATAAAGGATTTGGGCGTCACCCACGTTCAGCTCATGCCGGTGTTCGACTTCGACCGTCTCGACGAAGCCCATCCTGAAAGCTCCTACAACTGGGGCTATGACCCGGAAAACTACAACATTCCGGAGGGCTCTTATTCGTCAAACCCGTTCGACCCGTCGGTGAGAATCAAGGAATACAAAGAGCTCGTGATGGCTCTTCACAAAAACGGAATCGGCGTTGTAATGGACGTCGTCTATAACCACACATTCAAGTCGATTGGGTCGTATCTCAGCAACTCCTATCCCGGATATTACTACAGATACCGTGACTCAAAGCTCTCGAACGGTTCCGGATGCGGAAACGAGATTGCGTCAGAGCGTGCGATGGTCAGAAAATACATCGTCGATTCAGTTATATACTGGGCGACGGAATATAAGGTCGACGGTTTCCGGTTCGACCTGATGGCTTGCCTCGACATCGACACGGTAAACGAGATTTCAAAGCGTCTGACCGAAATTAATCCGAACGTGATTCTCTACGGCGAAGGCTGGACAGGCGGAGATTCGGCACTCCCGGGCGAGAAGTCGGCAAACAAATATAATTCCTATATGACTCCCTACGCCGCATACTTCAACGACAACTACCGCGATGCTATCAAGGGCGGAACCTTCGTCGACAAGGCGACCGGCTACATAAGCGGCAACTTCCACTTAAAACAGTCGGTTGCGGACGGTATCCTCGGCAAGCAGGACTGGAACTGCAATCCCTGCCAGATTGTGAACTATGTCGAAGCGCACGACAACCTCACCCTCTGGGACAAGCTCACCCTGTCGAGCAGTGCCCACGAGAGAGATCGCAGAAAGATGGCAAGACTTGCGGCGGCTCTTGTCTTCCTGGCACAGGGAATTCCGTTTATTCAGGCTGGGCAGGAGTTTCTTCGTTCAAAGCCGCTTGGAAACGGCAACTATGACAGAAACAGCTACCGTTCGCCGGACAGCGTAAACTCTCTCAAATGGTGGTCTATCGCCGAAAACAAGCTGACGGTCGACTACTACAAGGGTCTCATAGCATTCAGAAAGGCTCACCATCTTCTGAGACTGAGTCTTCGGACAGAGGTTCTCTCGCACAGTAAGACTCTTCCCTCCCCCGACGGCACCATAATGGTTCATCTCTTCGATGAAAACGAAGAACTGCTTATTCTCGTGAACCCAATTCCGAGAGCCAAGATGATAGGCTTGCCTGAAGGCGAGTGGCAACTGCACATCACGGATATAAAAGCGTCACTGACGCCACTGGCGACCTATTGCGAAGGCGTTTTCGTGCCCCCGATTTCGGCGATGGTGTTGAAGAAACTGAAGTAAAGGCGCTCGCCCTTCGGGCTCGCGAACCTCTCAGTCAGCCTGCGGCTGACAGCTCCCCTTATCAAGGGGAGCCAAAATTAAGAAAGGATAGGTTATAATGGATATTACTGACACTAAAGAAAAACTTTTTGCCTACATCGACACCCTTGAAGGCGAGATGATTGAGACTTTGTCGGAGCTGATTTCGTTCCCGAGTTATCAGCAGGAGGCTGAGGAGGGTGCGCCGTTCGGGAGACCGGTTAGGGAGTGCCTCGACCATGCTCTGGCCGTATGCGAGAGCTTCGGGATGAAGACCAAAAATTTTGACGGCTATGCCGGGACGATTACTTTCACTGAAGGCGAGCCCGAGCTCGGAATATTGGCACATCTCGACGTCGTTCCCGAAGGAACCGGCTGGACTTCCGACCCGTATACTGCGAGAATCAAGGACGGCAAGCTCTATGGCAGAGGCGCTATTGACGACAAGGGTCCGGCGGTTTCGGTTATCTATGCGATGAAGGCGCTGAAAGACCTGAATATTCCTCTAAGAAAGGGCGTTCGCCTGATTTTAGGCACCAACGAGGAGAACGGCTCCGGTTGCATGAGATATTATTTCTCCAAAGAGAAGCCGACGAAGTATTCCTTCACGCCAGACGGCAACTACCCCGTCATCAACATCGAAAAAGGCATGATTCGTGGCACTTTTGAGTGCGAGATTCCCGTGGGAGACGGCAGAACTCTTCTGGAATTTCACGGCGGAAAGATTATCAACGCCGTTCCGGAGTTGGCTTCGGCGGTTGTAAAGGGCGTCAGTGCTGACGAAATCTCGAAGGCAGCCAAGGAGCTCCACTCGGAGGTCTGGTTCGCACTTTCCGAAAACGGCGACAGCATCACTATCGAAGCCCACGGCGTGAGTGCTCACGCTTCAATGCCCTCTATGGGCAAGAACTCGGTCACTGCATTGCTTGAACTTCTGAATAAGCTTAATTTAGGCGGCGAAATCGGTGAGAAGATTTCAGCTCTCTGCGAACTCTTCCCCTATGGCAAGACCAACGGCGCAAGCGTCGGAATCGACTTTAGCGACGAGCAATCGGGCGAGCTCACCTGCCTCTTGAGCGTTCTCGATTACGAAAACGGCAAGCTGAAGGGATGCAACGATATAAGACTTCCCGTAAGCTTCACTGTCAAAGATATTCTGGATGTATATAAGCCCGCACTCGAAAGCAAAGGCTTCTCGACCCACAATAGCATGGGTATGGAGCCGCACTATGTCCCGTCGGACAGTCCGTTCGTCAAGACGCTTCTCGGCATTTACGAGGAGGTCACCGGCGAAAAGGGCGAGTGCATTGCAATCGGCGGCGGAACCTATGTCCATGATATAGAAGGCGGAGTTGCCTTCGGAGCAGAATTTATGGGTGAGGACAACCACATGCACTCGGCGAACGAGTCTATAAAGCTAAGTCAGCTCGTCCTCAACGCAAAGATGTTTGCTCTGGCAATACTTCGCGTTTGCGGAGAATAAAATCTCCGCAAAAAATTCATTTGAAAGGAGGTAAACTTTGAGTATCTTTAAGAAAAGAAAAGCGGCAATAGCATTCGTAGATTATGAATACTGGTACTACACCTATCAGAATTTTTACAGTATTGACACAGACCCGCTCGCCTGGCGGAAAGAGCTTGAAAAGGACTATGATGTTAAAGATGTCATAATATTCGGAGACTTTTCGGAGCCGAAAATCGGAGCAGAGCTTCCGAAGCTTCGCACAGTCACCAACACAATAGTTGAAACCGGCAACACCGATTCCCACCGCAAAAAGGACATGACCGATTTTATCATGCTCGACTATATTTACCAGACGGTAAACCACCGCAAAAACGTCGATGCAATCATTATTTTCACCGGTGACGGACATTTCCAGTCGGTTGTGAAGTACATAAATCAGACTCTTAAAAAGACGGCGGTCGTATACGGTATCAAGGGTTCATTCTCCCGTCAGCTTCAGCTTGCGGCAACAAAGGTCGTCACTCTCCCCGCAGAGGACGTCCTCCAGAAGAGCTACAGCATGATGATTATTTCGAACTTTGCCCGCATTGCAAACAAGCCGAATGTCGTCCCCACATTCAGAACCGTCATTTCGGCAGTTTCACAAAAAAACGGCGTCCCCGAAGAAAACATCAGAGACGCTTTGCAGAAGCTCATGGAAGACGGCTACGTCTGCCAGATTGTCCAGCCGATGAAATCGAAGCAAGGCATGAGAAATGTTAAGATTGTCGTGCCGGTGTGGGATAAACTCATCAGGGATGGGTACTGGAATGAATAAGTAGCTTGCTAATGCAAGTAACAAAAGTTCACCGTTGGCGAACTCCCCGATTGTCTATTTTGGAGGTGTTCCGATGGATAAAGTTTTAAGTTTGCAGGAAATCGCAGAGATTGTCAAGCCGATTGCGGAAGAATACGGCGTTGAATAGATATATCTCTTTGGTTCCTATGCCAGAGGAGAAGCCTCTCAGGACAGCGACCTCGACTTTCTCGTATTCGGAGGAAGCCTCTTCAAGCTGACCCGAATCTTCTCCCTTGCAGAAGACCTCCGCAAAGCCTTCGGCAAAGACGTCGACGTCTTCGAGATTCACGAAGTCAATGCAGACAGCGAATTCTACCAGAATGTTATGAAAGAAAGGTTGAAGGTGGCGTGAAGTATTCGGATAACCTCCTCCTTCACGACTACGACGGCACCAACTGGAATATCATCGTTGATGTGGTCTTTGATGAACTGCCGGTGCTTATTGGGCAGTTGGAAGAATTGCTATAGGAAACCCGCTTTTGATAGGATGGTGATTACATGCACAATAAAATATTGACCGTGCAGGAAATTGCGGAGATTGTCAAGCCGATTGCGGAGAAATACGGGATTCGTGCTGTGTACCTCTATGGTTCTTATGCCCGTGGCACGGCGGATGCAGATAGCGATATCGACCTTGTGGTGGACACCACCGGAACAGCTCTCACAAGCTTGTTTGCCCTCGGAGCACTCTATTCCGAGCTTTCGGAAGCACTCGGCAAGGAAATCGACCTGATAACCCTGTCATCCCTCACCCAAACGCCGCAAATGCCAAGCGAAATCGGGTTCAGGGATAATGTGGAGAAAGAGAAGGTGAGCTTGTATGCAGTCGCTTGACAGGCAAAGACTGAGCCACATGCTTGACTACTGCGCCGAAATCGAAAAAACGATAAACCGATATGGAAAATCGTTTGAGATTTTCAATGAAGATGCCGACTATCAGCATTCTGTCTCATTTTGTATTCTCCAAATCGGAGAACTCAACGGTGGCTTGTCACCCGAATTCAGAAGTGAAACAGCAGACCTCATGCAATAGTCTGCGATGAAAGGTATGCGTAATCTGGTCGCCCACAATTACGGAAGCATGAGCCGAGCCGTCATCTGGGAAACCGCTATCAATGATATTCCCACTTTGAAGGATTTTTGCGAAAAGCAGTTGGAAAATGAATAATAAAATGCCTCTCCACAATTTGTGGGGAGGCGATTTTTATAAGAACTCAATACTTCTCTTCCAGCTTCGTAATCAAATCCACTCTTCTCTGATGCCGTCCACCTTCGAAGTCAGTGGTGAGGAAGATGTCGACGAGCTCGTTGGCGAGACCTGCACCTACTACCCTGCCGCCGAGGCAGAGGGCGTTGGCGTCGTTATGGAGGCGGGTGTACTTCGCCGAGAAGGCATCTGAGCAGGCACAGGCACGGATGCCGTTAATCTTGTTCGCCGCAATCGAGATGCCAATGCCGGTGCCGCAAATGAGGATTGCTCTGTCAACGGTGCCGTTTACGACTTCCTTGCAGACCATTTCCGCCGCATCGGGATAATCAATCTTCTCCCCGACGGCGACGCCATAATCGATATAGTCGACTCCAATTTCATCAAGGTGCTTCACAATCTCCACCTTCAATTCCGCACCTGCATGGTCGTTTCCAATTCCTACTTTCATGATAATCACCTTTCTTTTAAATCTTTCTCTGCTTTGGTTATCTGCAAATATCTGACCCGTAAATCCTCCGCACTCCCTGCTTCTTCAAGATGCCCGAGTGCCGCGGAGATTACGCCAGTGGCTTGCTGAAGGCGGTTCTGGACAGGGGCAAGGCGGATTCTTTCATCACCTGCAAAAATCTTCTCTTTAACGTCCTCGGCACAGTCGCCGGTGAGGATTATGTCGCCCGGGGTCTTGTCCGCAAGTGCTTTCACGGCTTCGTAACCGGTCACTTCGTCGGACTGAACCATTGTCAGCTTCTCGCCGTCCGAGGCGTATGCTCCAAAATAGACAACCTCCGGGCGGGCTTTCAGAAGCGAAAAGATGGTGGCTTTCGCCGCTTCGGAGTTCGCCGCAAGGGCTTCTAGCGTCGAGATTCCGACGCACTTGCCACCGGTGGCGCAAAGTCCTTTCACAAGAGCAACACCTATTCTCAAACCGGTATAGGAGCCGGGACCGTTCGAGACGGCAATTAAATCCATATCTGCGACGGTGAGCTCCGTGTCCGAAAGAAGCTTCTCTATGAACGGGAGAATCACCTGCGAATGGGTGAGTTTTGTATAAACCGTGGTCTGTCCCAGGATGATTCCGTCACGATAAACAGCGCAGGAGGCGGTTTTTCCGGAGGTATCAATACCCAATATTGTCAAATCTCTCATCTCCGATTATTGTTATCTTCCGGGAGCTCTCCCCCGTCACTTCAAACGAAATGATTATCGTGCTGTCCGGGAGCTCATGCTCGATATTTTCGCTCCACTCTATTGCTAAAACTGCGTCCGAATCGAGATAGTCGTAAAAGCCGATGGATTCGAGTTCATCCGAATCGGCAATCCTGTACATGTCGAAGTGATATAGCGGCGTTTTCCGGGGCTCAGAATACTCGTTTACTATCGCGAACGTCGGACTGCTGACGTCGTCACGAAGTCCCAAGCCAACCGCCAAGCCATGAGTAAAGGTGGTTTTCCCGGCGCCGAGTCCTCCCCGAAAAGCGACTACGTCTCCGCCGTGGAGGAGCTTCCCCACAGCTTCTCCAAGAGCTATCGTCTCATCAGACGAATGTGTTTCAAAAATTCTAGTCATCAATAGCCGAACTTTCCTTCTACAGAATCGTCGTTAAGTATCCAGTCGAAGACATCGATTACACGGTAGTTTTCATCGTCATCACGAATGTAGACCCGTTCGATTCCGGCATTGATTACAACACGCTTGCACATCGAGCAACATGACGAATTTCTTATGTACTCGCCGGTCGAGACTTCCCGTCCGCAAAGGTAGAGCGAAGCGCCAATCATGCTTTCCCTCGGTGCATTGATGATGGCATTCATTTCGGCATGGACAGAACGGCAGAGCTCATATCTCTCGCCTCTCGGGATATTGAGTTGAGTCCGGACACAGTAGCCGAGATCTGAACAGTTCTTTCTTCCTCTGGGTGCTCCGACATAGCCGGTCGATATAATCTGGTCGTTATTGACGATTACCGCACCATATCTTCTCCTCAGGCAGGTTCCTCTTTCGGAAACTGCATCGGCGATGTCGAGGTAATAATTAATCTTGTCTCTACGCATGGTATCGCTCCCTTCGATTGAGTTATCAGGTATAGTGTAGCACATTTCGGGGAGATATGCAAGAGGTTTTAGAAACCCCTCAGTCGCCTACGGCGACGCGCCTCCCTTTGGTCGGCGAACCTCTCAGTCACGCTTCGCGTGACAGCTCCCCTTGACAGGGGAGCCTTAATCGCAAAATGCTGCCTTGTGCTTTGGCAGAAGCTTTCGGGAGAACAATTCTGGCTCCCCTTTTTAAGGGGAGCTGGCTGCCCGCAGGGCAGACTGAGAGGTGCGCGAGCCGAAGGCGAGCGCGATGCTGCCGAAATGCGCAACTCTGTTTGTGAAATCAACATGAAATAAGCACGAAATCTTAAATTTACTCTTGAAAATTGGCGACGATAAGATTATAATTTAAGTGCAGATTTTTTCGGAAAGGGCAATAGGATGCCGAGGTTTTTTGTTAGTGAACCACCTGCTGGCGGGATTATTACTATCGATGGGGCGGATGCTCAGCACATCGGTAAGTCGCTTCGGATGGCTGTCGGGGATGAACTCACCGTCTGCCGGGATGGAGTGGATTATCGGTGCGAGATTATCGGGATAACCCGGGAGGATGTTTCGCTCAAAGTGATAAGTGAATCGCCGTCAAGCGAACCGAATATCGATTTGACGCTGTTCATGGCAATGCCGAAGCTCGACAAGCTGGAACTTATCGTTCAGAAATCGGTCGAGCTGGGAGTCGTCAGAATTTGCTCGGTGCTGACGAAGCGCTGTGTCTCCCGTCCCGATAACGAACGATTCAAGTCGAAGCGGGAGAGACTCCAGAAAATAGCCCTCGAAGCGGCGAAGCAGTCGGGGCGTGGAATTATCCCCGAGGTTTCGGACATAATGAGCTTTGATGAGTGCGTTAAAGAGATGTCCCAAATGGATTTGGGCATCATCTGCTACGAAAAGGGCGGAGTCAGTCTCAAAGATATCGGGATTCAGAAAAAGTCGGAAATCGGGCTGTTTATCGGTTCTGAAGGCGGATTTGAGCCTTCGGAGATTGAGATTCTCGAAGAAAGTGGCATTAAAAAAGCCTGGCTTGGGGACAGAATCCTCCGGTGCGAGACTGCACCTCTGGCGGCGACCGCCATTATCATGTTTTTGACCGATAATATGTAAATGGGTATTGCATTTTTCTCAAATGTGTGCTATATTAAACTTAAGAAAAACTGAAGGAGATGTTTTCAGATGAGTAATGCATTTAAAATAGCTTTTGGAATAGGTGCGGCTGCAGCCGCCGCGGCTCTCGGCTTTGCTCTTGCAAAGAAGGTTCGTGAGGACGAGGAGATCGACGACACTGAGGATTTCGAGGGTCTTGACGACACCGACGATTGCGAGTGCGAGGACTGCGAAGCCTGGGACGGCGAGGAGTGCACTGCCGATCATGCGTGCGAAAAGGACGACGAGTGTGACGAATGTGACGACGAATGCGAATGTGATGACGAGTGCGAGTGCGACGAATGCAAAGATCACGGTCAGGATATTTCCGAGGCTGTCAACAGTATCGTCGACGGCGTCATGAGCGGAATTGTCATTGCCGCCGACAAGGCAAGCGAATGGGCTTCCATTATCGCCGACAAGGTTGCCGAAAGACTCGAAGAGCGCCACGAAGCTGAGTACACCATCGAATGGGATGACGAGGACGAAGACGACGAACCCGAGGTTCCCGAGTCTGTCGACGAAACCCTCAAAGCCGCCTCCGAAGTTGCCGAGGACATCCAGGAAGCCGCCGAAGAGGTCACCGAGGAAATCCACGTAAACGATGAAGAGCCCCACACCGAAGGCTAATTTCCAAAAATAGCATATCACTAAATCCAGCCCTGACTCTTTGAAGTTGGGGCTGGTTTTTACTGAAAAATCGTCCGAAACTGTTGACGAAATCGTCCGATTGTGGTATACTATTATCAGAACCTGAAAGGAGGCGTTTCCATGTCTATCACCGCAACCGAGCTGAAAGCTAATCTCGGTAAATATCTCGTCTTAGCCGCAACCGAGGATGTCTACATCACCCGTAATGGTAAAACTATTGCCAAGCTTACATCTCCGTATCAAGACAAGCTAAAAATTCTTAACGAATTGGCGGGAAGTGTTCCGGCTACTATGACGCTCGAAGAAGCAAGAGAAGAGAGGCTCAGTAAGATATGACTGCTTTGATTGATACCTGCGTCATAATGGACCTTCTCCAAAATCGCCAACCGTTTTTTGATGACGCTTATACCGTTCTCCGTTTGGCAATCACTGGCGAGTTCGATGGATATATAACCGCAAAATCAGCGGCTGACATTCACTATCTTACTCGCCGATGCACTCACAGTGAGGAGGAAAGCAGGGCGAATCTGAACAAGCTACTTTCGATTGTTATACTTCTTGATACTACAGCAGAAGATATATTTCATGCACTGACTTCCGATGTTTCAGACTTTGAAGATGCTATTATGATTGAAACAGGAGTACGTTGCAAAGTTGATTGCATCATCACACGCAATATAAAGGATTTCAAGGGCTCATCAGTCCGAGTTCTCACTCCGACGGAGTTTATCAAAACTATTGAAGCAGAAGATTTTGAAGATTAATTTTATTCCAGCCCTGACTCTTTGAAGTTGGGGCTGGTTTTTGTGGGAATTTTGAATCCCACCCGCAAAAATCGGTGTCTATAAGTATGAAAACGTTTTCAAATTCTAATTGGAGGTGATGGTGATGATTGACGAAAGACGGCTCCTTAGGAAGCTTGCTTCGGGCGACGAGGAGGCTTTCCGGGAGATTGTTTCCGGGTACGGTCGCTATGTCTCGACCGTTATTGCGAACCAGCTTAGGGATTTCGACAATGTCACCGTCATCGAGGAGCTTTCGGCGGATGTGTTCTTTGAACTCTGGCGGAACCGGACTCAGCTCACCACCCCGCACCTTCGGGGTTGGCTCTCAGCCGTTGCGAGAAACAAAGCGAAGAACTACATACGCTCCCAGAAAATCATCTTTGAGAGCCTTGACGAGACGATTGCCGAGAACACAATCGACATGACGGACGACTTTTCAAATCTTGAAAAAGAAGAGCAGACTAGAGAAATCAAATCGGCTCTTGATAAGCTCAAAAAGCCCGAGCGCGAGGTGCTCCTTCGGTACTACTATTACAACCAGCCGGTTGCAACTATTTCCGAAGAGACCGGCACGAACGTCGCCACCGTCAAGACAAGGCTTCAAAGAGGACGGGTTAGACTCAAAGAAATCTTAGAAAAGGGAGGCTTTTCAAAGTGAAACAACTTTATAGCGACCTTCTCGACAGCTACGGCGAGGAGAAAATCCGGCTCAAAAAAGCCCCCGCCGTCAGCAGTGACAGAATTTATGCTTTGGCAAACACCAAGGCGGGAAAGGAAAACGTAATTATGGAGAAAAAACACAATAGATTACCGGTAGTGCTTGCTGTAGTGATTGCGGCTGTGCTTCTTATGGGGGCAGGGTTTGCAGCTGCCAGCAACAGCCTGACAAGCTTCTTCCAGGGCAGATGGCAAGAGCTCACCGGTGAAGAAATGTCTCAGGGTCAGCTTGAGGTTATCGACGGATTCAGTCAAGAGATAGATGCAAGCCAGATTTCAAACGAAATAACCGTCACCATCGACTCTGCAATGGCGAGCCAGAATGAAATGTACTTCCTCCTCAGAATGGAGGGCGACTGCCTCCAGGATGTGCTGGTCGAGGGCGAAAACTGGTACTTCGAGCATTTCTACTTTGGCATAAAAAATGCCGAGGTCGCCGCTTACGCCAGCCATATTGACTGGCACTACGAAGAGGACGGCGTTTACTATTGGCTCTGGGAATGCAGTTATGATACCCTGCCCGAGGACGTCACTACGCTTAACTGCTCTCTCAGCATGGGTGCACTTCATTCCAACTACGACGAAGAAGATAAAGACGTGGTCATCAACGGCTCATGGAGCTTTGACTTCACGGTTGATGTGAGTGAAGATACCACCGATAGCCAGACAACCAACTCCGCTCAGGAGATAGACGCCTCCGGCACTATTGAGTCGGACATCACAGTTACTGTAGATTCTGCTATGGCAAGTAAGAACGATATGTACTTCCTCGTCAAGGTTGAAGGCGAGAGCTTTATGGAGATGCTGGATTCAGGTGCGGAATGGTACTTCAAGAGCATTATCTTCGACATCGATAACGCAAACATGGCGGCTTATGGAACTAAGAATGACTGGGAGTGGGTTGAGGACGGCGCATACTACAGACTCTTCGATGCCGACTACAGCACCATTGGCGATGATGTCGATGCCCTGATTTGCTCGCTCACAATGGGTAAGATTTTCTATTACGACGAAGACGGCAACCAGGTCTTTATCGGCGGTCCCTGGACCATTGACTTCACGGTTGATGTTGCAGATGCTACATACGTCAGCATCGACACCGGCATTGAGGGAGTTTCGGGATTCACTGTTTCTGAGTTCGGCGTGAACTACACCATTGATGCCACAGTAGCCACTGAAAAGCATATGTTCAACATAGTCGCCGTCATGAAGGACGGAAGCGAAGTCGTCACCGACGGCGGTTGGCAATACACTGGAATCGTAGACGGTCTTACCCCGACAGACGATGGCACCAAAACCTATATCCGCCAATGGGCAGTGCTCATTGACCTCGACCAGGTGGATTACTTCTACTTTGTAAATGTGCTCGGAGAGATGGTTGAGGGGACGGTTATTGATTTCAGCTAATCATGTAGGGGCGGATAATATCCGCCCGAAAAAACAGACGACTTTGGGTAGCGGGCGGATAATATCCGCCCCTACTTTTTTTGTGGACTTCCCTCTTCAAATCTGCTAAAATAAAATCAGATTTTTGCACCCAAAGTGCAAATTCCCGTGTCTATTATAATGAACCTAAAAAGAAAGCGAGGGTGAGTGATGGACGATTCTAGGCTTGTCAAGCGGCTGAGGCTGGGGGATGAGGATGTTCTCAGCGAGATTATTTTTAAGTACAACCGATATGTCTCCACTGTCGTGGCGAATCAACTTCGGGATTTCAGTAATACCGCAGTGATTGAAGAGCTCGCATCGGATGTGTTCTTTGAACTCTGGCGGAACCGGGATAAGCTCACCACTTCTCACCTGAAAGGCTGGCTCGGCACCGTTGCCCGCAACAAGGCGAAAAACTACATACGGGCTCAGAGGCTTCAGACCGAAAGTCTTGACGATAAGATTGAAGAAGATTTGGAAGACTTCGTCGTGATTCCGGAGCAATTTCTCAGTCTTGAAAAAGAGGAACAGGCAAAAGAGCTCCGGCTCGCACTTGGGAGACTCAAAAGGCACGAACGGGAGACGGTCGTCAGGTACTACTTCTACAACCAGACGGTGGCGAAAATCTCCGAGGAGACCGGGACGAATGTTGAAACGGTCAAGTCAAGGCTCCGACGTGGGCGGGACAGTCTCAAAGAAATTCTTATGAACGAAGGGTTTTCAAAATGAATGTGAATCTTAAAGACGTTTTCGACTGCTACAGTGACGAAAATATAAAGCTTAAAGATGTTCCAACATCGAGCGACGACCGGGTCTGTGCACTCACAAATACGAAGCTCGGGAGAGAAAATGCGGTTTTCAAAAAGAGATTGAGAAAGTACCCGGTTATACTTGCGGCTGTAGTGGCGGTAGTCATGCTGATGGGTGCAGGCTTCGTCGCCGCCAGCGACAGCATCGACGGCTGGTTCAAGACCCGATGGGAAGAGGTCACCGGCGAAGAGATGAGCGACGAGCACTATGAAACGATTGCAAGCCTGAGCCAGTATATCGGGCTGAGTGAAACCTCGGACGGTGTCACCGTGAGTATAGACTCGGCGACGGTCGGCGACGATGTTGCGTACGTTATGATTACTGCGGAATGTGACAGCGGCAAGTTCACAACCACCGGCACAAGCTCGTTCGGAATCTGGGAGGTTTATGTCAACTCAAATCGCAAAGGCGGCGGTATGGGCAGAATTGCCGTTGACGAAAACGGGAAAGCGTACTTTCTCGACAAAATCAACCTCACGAACATTGACAGCGATGAACCGCTTGATGTGAGCATCCATCTCGGAAATCTCAATGCTCTCATATATTCAAACGAAGACGGCTCTCCAATCTGGTACTCCGGTAACAGCGAATGGAGCTTTGAATTCACACTCGAAAGAACCGAAACGAAGACAATCGACATTACGGAAAACCTGCCGTGGACAGGTGTAACCCAATTTACCGTCACGGAGTTCGGAATCGTCGCCACCTATGACAGCGAATCGGACGATGTCCCAAGAATCATCCGCTACAACCACATGAAGATTTACGCCGTAATGGAAGACGGAACCGAGATGCAAGTCAACTCCACATCCAGCTCCGGCTCCACCGGCATTGTCGACTGCTATTGCTTCTGGGAAGTGCCAATCGATTTGGATGAAGTGGTGGCAATTAGGGTTGGGGAGGAAGTTATTGAAATCCCATAACGACTTGGCTAGCGCCAAGTCGGTGCCTCCCGTTGGTCGGCACACCTCTCAGTCAGCCCTGCGGGCTGCCAGCTCCCCTTGATAAGGGGAGCCTTTTTGCGCCCTGGATAACTTTGCGCTATAGCAGAAGCTTTCGGAAGAAAACTACTGGCTCCCCTTTTTAAGGGGAGCTGGCGCCGAAGGCGACTGAGAGGTGCCGCGACCGCAGGGAGCGGCGTCGTCGCCTTCGGCGGCGACATCGTCGGCAGTGCCGACAAATTCCCCACTATCCCTCATTCTGTATCTTGATTTTTCCTTCGATTTCTGCTACTATTATAGTAGCACTTTTTTGAAAGGAACTTCTATTATGAAGAGATTTTTTGCAGTCGTCATCTGTCTTGCTATGGCTCTTAATCTGCTGACTGGTTGCGGATCCAAGGAGCTCGACATGAATACCGTTATGGGTTCGGTTACGGACGGGGTTTACGTTAACGAGTATGCTGACCTGACCTTCTCCCCTGGCTCAGACTGGACTTTTTATGGCGATTCGGAGCTTTTGGAGATGATGGACGTATCGGAGGATTCTGTTGACACCGAATCAAAGCGGCAGAATATTCTCTCCCGGGTTCAGACACTCTACACAACTATGGCTATGGACGAAGTCGGCGCGAATATCATCATAGGATTTGAAAACCTTACTCTTTCGACCGACGGAACGAGCTATTCAGCTGAGGATTATGCAGAAGCTCTCGTCGAACAGTGCACCGCTTCCGGCTATACCTTCGGAGATATCACCACAGTCGAAATAGGCGGCAACACCTACTATAAAGCAGTCGGTTCGATCGAAGAAAGCGGCTACGATATGACTCAGGCATTCTTAGTAAGAAGAATCGACGACTATATGTGCTTCATAATTATCACGACCATCGACGGCTACACCGTCACGCCGGATGAGATTATTGCGATGCTGGGGTGATATGATGGGAAAATATGAAATGCTCGCCCGTGAGCTTGAAGCCCTTATGAGCGGCGAAACAAACCTGATTGCGAACCTGTCCAATGCCAGTGCGGCGATATATCAAAGCTTAGACGACATAAACTGGGCTGGGTTCTATGCACTTAAAGGCGATACTTTGGTATTGCACCCGTTTCAGGGGAAGCCTGCCTGCATCCGGATTCCGGTCGGAAAAGGAGTCTGCGGGACGGCGGTTCTGAAAGATGAGGCACAGTTGGTCCCTGATGTGCATAAATTTCCGGGGCACATTGCCTGCGACTCGGCTTCAAACTCCGAGATTGTGATTCCACTTCATGTGGGCGGCAAAATTGTCGGAGTTCTGGACATAGACAGCCCGACAGTCAGGCGGTTTTCGGAAGAAGATTTAAATGGGCTTATGCTCTCTGCCGGAGTTATAGAACTCGCATGGGAACGCTCTTTAAAAAATAAATTGACAGATTGAGGGACAGATATGACAGACAAGCAGGTAATAATCAAAAGAGTTTTAATCGGCATAGGCATTGTGGCTATTTTAGTAAGCATCATCAGCTTTGCGGTTCTTAATTCAAGCACGGTCGGCGGAAAGGCATTTTCCTTCAAATCCACCTATCAGGGGGAAGAAGTTACCCTGAAAGCCACCATCTGGGAGGATGAAGACGCCGAGTACGCCGTTCTCATCTGCCCCGGCTACTCCTGCGACAGACAGAAGTGGCGCCCGATTGCAAACCTGTTCACTTCAAACGGAATGACGGTCATGAGCTTCGACTATTCAGGTCAGGGCGGCTCCTACGGCACCATCGGCTTTGACAATGCAAAGACCGACGACATCGCCGTCGAAATCGCCGATGCTATCGAAGTTCTGCACGACAGAACCGGCATCGACTACGACCACATAATCCTGGTCGGTCATTCTATGGGCGGACGGTCAATACTCCGGCTTCTTCAGGACTATAACAACCCCGACGCCGTCACGACTGTTACCAAGCGCAACATCGAGAACGTGATTCTGATTGCACCCGAGGTCAACTACTATGCGAACGCTCAGGCGAGCCTATTCGCCGGAACCACTGACGCCGAGGAGGAGCCGTGGTCCTACTATAACGAGAGCTTCATTGCCGGCACCAACGTCTATATCTACGGTTCTACAGCCGACGATATAGTCTCAGATAAAGATATTCTGGCGATTTATGAGCACCTGGGCGGCACCGGTGTCCCCGAAAGCGGAACCTGGTCGGCGACTCAGTTAAACAGCTACGGAAGCAAAATCACTGTCGGCGTGACTTCCGGCGTTCTCCACTCCTATCAGATGTACTCTGCCAAGTTTGCTGACTATGTGAACGAAGCGGTTACTGACATCACCGGCACCGAATCGAGCTTCAATTCGGGACTCATGCATCTCGTTTATGTCGGCTGGTTCAGTGCTTTGATAGGCGTCTTCACTCTTCTTTACGGACTCAATATGGGAAATAAAATCTCCACCGAGGGCGAGAGTCTGCCTGTGCTCGAAAATTCAAAGTCGTTCCTCACAAGAAAGCTCATCATGTGGATTCCGGGAATTCTGATGGCGTTCGTCATCTGTTGCATTTGCGTCGTGATGCCGTTCGGAAGCCCGATTATGAACATTCCCTACATGTGCTTCATCGCCGGCTATGGTCTTGTGATGCTGATTGCATATCGTAAGGGCACGTTTAAGGGAACCGTAGGCTCGCTCCCAAAGCCGACTTTCAAGACAAAATCCGACTGGAAAGAGAATCTATATTGCTTCGGAATCGTTGCTCTTCTGTGCATATTCGCATGGTACGTTCTGAGAGCTTCGATGTATCGGCTGATGCCGCTTAACTGGAGACTCTTCTGGCTGATATTCAACGGCGCACTGATGGCTGTCGGTTACTATGTCTCCGGAGCAGAGCAGGACATGCTCGAAAATGTGGGCGCAAGCAGAGGCACGAGATTCCTCTATAGCCTGATTCAGTACATTCCGCTGTTCCTGTTCGTCGGGTTCTACCTTATCATCAAGAGCTACTCCGGGCTCATCGGGCAGATTGTGAACGTACTTCTTATGTACATCCTCTGCATCCCGATTGGCACATTCGTCCGGCACCGCACCGGCAACCGCCTTATCGCCGCAATTCTGACGGCAGTTCTCTTCCAGCTTCTTATGATTAACAGTGCGGCACTTATTTCAATGTTCTGATGCCATTGCATAAGACAAATAACTTTAATACAAACGGAGGAAACAATCATGAGAGAAACATTGCAAGACCTTAAAACCAGAAGAAGTTGCAGGAAGTATCGCGAGGAGCAGATTAAGGACTGCGAGCTCGACGAAATCCTTGAAGCAGGCACCTATGCGCCCACCGGAATGGGCAAGCAGAGCCCGGTAATCGTCGCAATTCAGAACAAAGCCGACCGTGATGAGCTCTCCCGCCTCAACGCCAAGGTTATGGGAAGAGAAGGCATCGACCCGTTCTACGGCGCACCGACGGTTGTCGTGGTCTTAGTTCCCGCAAGCTTCCCTACTGGTCGTGACGACGGAAACATGGTTATCGCAAATCTATTGAACGCCGCACATGCTGTCGGAGTCGATTCCTGCTACATCTACAGGGCTCGTGAGGTCTTTGAGATGGATGAAGGCAAGGCTCTTCTTAAAAAATGGGGCATCGAAGGCGACTATGTCGGTGTCGGAAACGTAATCTTAGGCTACGGCGACGAAGGCGGAGTAAGAGAAGCGGCGGAGAGGAAAGAGAACTATATTATAAAAGTCTGAACTGAGGGAGAACCTCTCAGTCGCACTTCGTGCGCCAGCTCCCCTTAGTAAGGGGAGCCATAAATGCGTCTTTGCAACAGTTGGGAGTTAAATATGAATCTGCCATTGATTTTAGCGTATCTGTTCTTTATCGGCTCGATTTTAGGCTGGATTATGGAGCTATTCTTCAGAAGATTTTTCTCGAAAGCCAATCCCGAACGCAAGTGGATAAACCCTGGCTTCTGCACGGGTCCATATCTGCCGCTTTATGGAACAGGGCTCTGCGCGCTCTATCTCTTAGCGTCTTTGGAGAACTACCTGCCGTTCGAGAGTGATGTCGTCAACAAGATTATTCTTTTCGTCCTGATGGCTGTAATGATGACGGTTATCGAGTTCATTGCGGGATTCATCTCGCTGAAGGTGAGCAAGGTCCGGCTCTGGGACTACACAGAGGAAAAGGGCAACATCATGGGCATCATCTGCCCGAAATTCTCACTCTTCTGGGCTATCTTAGGAGGAGTCTACTGCTTCTTCATCCACCCGTACATAAAGGAATCACTGACGTGGCTCAGCCGGAATCTGGCGTTCTCCTTCTTCATCGGGCTGTTCTTCGGCGTGTTCATCGTGGACATGGCGAACTCGGCACAGCTTTTAGTCAAGCTCAAGCGCTTCGCAGAGGAGAACGAAGTCGTCCTGAAGTACGAAAACATCAAAGCGCAAATCAGGACTCGCAACGAGGAGATTCTCGCGCGTGCCAAAGGCAAACAGACCCGCAAGCGCCGCTACCAGTTTGTCCACCCATTCGCCACCGACAAGCCGCTTAATGAGGTCTTGAAGGAGTACGTCGAGGAGCTGGAAGAGAAGCGGATGGAAATCCTGGAGAAGGTCAAAAAGAAGCAGAAATGATAGGATGAAAAGCCGCCCTGTGTGGGCGGTTTTCTTATGAAAAAAATAAATCTGAACTGGGTTTTAATTGCCAAGCTCTTCGACGTCGCACCCGAGGGCACCAGCCAGCCTTGTCACTATATCCGACTGCGCTTTTGAGATATCCTTGCTCCCCTGCTCATACGCCCGGATGGTGTTGATGGAAACTTGCGATACCTCGGAAAGCTCTTTTTGAGTCAGCCCGGCACGCTTGCGGATTGTTTTAAGGTTGCTTCCTTCTGTTCTAAAACTCATGTCGAGGACTTCATAGCTCTTTTCAATCGCCGCTTCATGGAGGATCGGGTAGAGTCCCAGAAGTTCACTATATGAAATGGCGTCCAGAATACTGCGGAAGCTCCGCCCGGAATACCACTGATAATGCGTAATCATCCAGCCGACCCAGTACTCAGGACTGCGGTCGTAACTCTCAATCAGCCCGACTTTCGGGCTCATTCCGGAAGTCTTCTCGATAACTTCAAGACAAAGCTCCAAGCCGCTTTTTCCGGCAATATATTTCGGGTTGCCCGACTCAATCTCATGGGCAATGCCAGACTGAATAAAGCGCCCGAGAAAGTCTCCTCCGTCGATGCCGAATTCATAAACAGCATCGTGAAGCATATTTCCGACTGCCGTAGCTGCTTTAGCGAGATATAACTGACTGTAAGCGTGGGTCATCGGGTCTCATGTCCTCCCTCATAATATCCAGAATGAAAATATCATCCTTCAGTTGCTGTAGAGTCTTTTTTCGGCTCGCATACGCTTCTCTTGCATCCCGGTCACGACGGGTTCTTTTTATATAGTATTCACGATAATCGACCGTTTCATAGCCCAGAAATTCGATTCTCCCGAAAGATTTTTCAGAGAGAAGGACCACCTGCTCGCCGAGAGTCCCGAGTTGCATGGCGAGGTTCAAATCACGAAGGGAAATAGTGTTGTTGACAAAGTCCTCGGCGAACGAGAAATAAGAATCATCCGCACGGTAGCCAATCATGATGTCGACACCGTCGGTGTCCGGCGTGAACCGGTCGATTATGAAATCCCTTGCATTACTGCCTACTGCCGACGTGATATCAAACTTTCTGTGCGTCAGAAGAATGGCAAGCCAATTCAGAATGTTGAACTCGCCACGTGTCAGATGCATGACGTTTAATCCGTCAAGGTGCAGGGCATACTTATTCAGATAGCCGTCGTTTTTTATCGGGCAAGCCCATTCACGGGCAAGTTCAATGCTTTCGGTGCAATAGAAGCCCTGCCCGTAGTCGTTATACTCCTTCCCAACTCCGAACCGGGGAATTTCCACAATCTGCTGTGAACCATGATAGATTTTCAGGTCTTTGTACATGCCATCGCCTCCATAAGTCATACTGAAGTATTACATACATATTTATTATAATACCATGGTACGACTTTGTCAAGTCCCGTAAAAAATTTCTGAAAGCTCTTGACAAATACCCCAGTAGGGTATATAATACATATAGAGCAATACCCTCCGGGGGTATTTTATACTACGAGGTGATATTATGAGCAAGAATTGTTGTTGTGGGAAGACTACCGAACGGTCAGACGAGGAATACAAGAAGCTTATGAACAGGCTCAACCGGATTGAAGGGCAGATTCGCGGGCTTAAGCGGATGCTCGAAGAGTCGGCTTACTGCCCGGACATTCTGACCCAGTCTGCGGCGGTATCGTCCGCCATCAACTCCTTCAATCGTGAGCTGTTGTCAAGTCACATCCGCCACTGCGTCGCCCGAGACATCCGGAACGGCGACGACGAGACGATTGAGGAATTGGTTGTTACGATGCAAAAACTGATGAAATAAGGAGATTTATATGGAACAATACAACGTCACCGGCATGAGTTGCGCGGCTTGCAGTGCACGGGTGGAAAAAGCCGTTTCCAAGGTCGAGGGTGTCACCTCCTGCTCGGTGAGCCTGCTGACAAACTCGATGGGAGTTGAGGGAACGGCTTCACCATCTGCAATTATCTCGGCTGTTGAGAACGCCGGGTACGGCGCGTCTCTCAAGGGCGCAGAAAAGGCGGCTTCGTCAGGTGCTGACGATGTCGACTCTCTCAAGGACACCGAAACGCCAAAATTGAAGCGAAGACTGATTGCGTCGCTCGGATTCTTAGTGGTGCTCTTGTACTTTTCGATGGGACACATGATGTTCGGATTCCCGCTGCCGGGATTCTTCTCGGATAATCATGTCGCAATGGGGCTTGTGCAGATGCTTCTCACAATTGCCATAATGGTCATAAACCAGAAATTCTTCATAAGCGGCTTCAAAGGGCTCATCCACCGGGCTCCGAATATGGACACACTTGTGGCACTCGGCTCTTCGGCGGCGTTCGTCTACTCGACTTATGCACTGTTCATGATGACAGATGCGCAGGTCAAGGGCAACATGGAAGCTGTCATGATGTACATGGATGAGTTCTACTTTGAGTCGGCGGCGATGATTCTCACACTTATCACCGTTGGAAAGATGCTTGAAGCGCACTCCAAAGGCAGGACGACCGACGCCCTGAAAGGGCTTATGAAGCTCGCCCCGAAGACGGCGACTGTTCTCAAAAACGGCGTTGAAACTGAAGTCGCAATCTCCAAAGTCAATGTCGGTGACATTTTCGTTGTCCGCCCCGGAGAGAGTATCCCGGTGGACGGGGTCATCATCGAAGGAACCAGTGCCGTGAACGAATCGGCTCTGACGGGTGAGAGTATTCCTGTCGACAAGGAAGCCGGCGACGGAGTTTCCACCGCAACCATCAACCAGTCCGGCTTCATAAAGTGCCGTGCGACAAGAGTCGGTGAGGACACCACCCTTTCGCAGATTATAAAGATGGTGAGCGATGCCGCCGCAACGAAGGCTCCTATAGCAAAAATAGCAGATAGAGTGTCGGGAATCTTCGTCCCGACGGTCATCACAATTGCAGTCATCACTATTATAGTGTGGCTCCTGGTCGGTCAGGAGTTCAGCTATGCTCTGGCAAGAGGAATCTCGGTTCTCGTCATCAGTTGCCCCTGCGCTTTGGGACTTGCGACGCCGGTTGCAATCATGGTTGGAAACGGGGTCGGTGCAAAGAATGGCATACTGTTTAAAACGGCAGAATCTCTTGAAGAGACCGGCAAGACCGAGACGGTCGTCCTTGACAAAACCGGAACTATCACCGCCGGCACTCCGGTTGTCACAGATATAATTCCCTGCGATGGCATAACCGAAAGCGAGCTTATCCGGCTTACACTCTCCCTCGAAAAAGGCAGTGAGCACCCGCTTGCAAAGGCGATTATGACTTACGGTGAGGAGAACAGCCTCACGGGTTCTGATGTTACGGACTTCCGGGCTCTTCCTGGAAACGGGTTGACGGCGAATCTCGGAGGAGAAGTCCTCTATGGCGGAAGCTTCTCGTTTATCGGAACGGTTGCAAATCTTCCCGAAGACACCGAAGCTACTTTTAACAGACTGGCTGGCGAAGGCAAAACACCGCTGTTCTTCTCGAAAAACGGCAAGCTTTTTGGCATAATAGCCGTGGCGGACGTTATAAAATCTGACAGTGCGGAAGCTATTTCGGAGCTAAAAGGCATGGGAATCCGGGTTGTAATGCTCACCGGCGACAATGAACGGACTGCGAACGCCATAGGCTCCCAGGCAGGAGTCGACGAGGTCATTGCGGGAGTTCTCCCGGACGGAAAAGAAAGCGTCATCCGCAGGCTCAAAGAATCCGGCAAGGTCGCCATGGTCGGCGACGGAATCAACGACGCCCCGGCTCTGACGCGTGCCGACATCGGAATCGCAATCGGCGCAGGTGCAGACGTTGCAGTCGATGCCGCCGACGTCGTACTCATGAAGAGCAGTCTTATGGACGTTCCGGCGGCAATAAGGCTGAGTCGGTCTACGTTACGAAACATTCACGAAAACCTCTTCTGGGCGTTCTTCTATAACGCAATCGGAATTCCGCTTGCGGCGGGAGTCTATATCAATCTCTTCGGCTGGGAGCTGAACCCGATGTTTGCCGCCGCCGCAATGAGTCTTTCAAGCTTCTGCGTCGTCTCAAACGCCCTGAGGCTCAATTTCGCCGACATAAGAACCAGCAAACACGACAAATCAAGACATAAAAAAGCTCAGAGAAAGAAGGTGAAAAGTATGACAGTTACCATGAAAATCGAAGGCATGATGTGTGGACACTGTGAGGCAAGAGTCAAGAAGACCCTTGAAACAATCCCCGGCGTTTCATCTGCCGAAGTCAGCCACACTGCTGGCACTGCAATCGTAACCCTCAGCGCTCCCGTCGAGGACAGCGTTCTGAAGAAGGCTGTTGAGGAACAGGACTACAAGGTTGTGGGAATTGAACACTAAGGCAAATCGTTCCCTACGGTCGCGCCCTCTCAGTCAGCTTCGCTGACAGCTCTCCCAGAGGGAGAGCCAAGATTGACGGTGGATAACACTACTTGGCTCCCCCTTTGGGGGAGCTGTCGCCGTCAGGCGACTGAGAGGGCGCCCCGCAGGGACGTTTTTTTATCGAACTTCTTGACATTTCATCGGAAGAAAACTATACTATTATAAGCAACAAAAATTTCAAAGGGGAATTTGATATGGTTAAGGTATGGGACATTGCGATTCCTGAGTTGTCGGGTGACAAGACCCGGCGGGTTTATCTCTATCTGCCAGATTATTACGACGAGGATGACAGGAGATATCCGGTCATGTACATGTTTGACGGGCACAACGTCTTCTTCGACAGCGACGCTACATACGGCAAGTCGTGGGGAATGAACAGCTATATGAACTGGACTAAGACTCCTCTTATAATAGTAGCGGTCGAGTGCAACCACGAAGGAGATTCACGTCTTTCGGAGTACTCACCTCTCGACTTCGAAAATTCGACTCTCGGGCGTGTCGAGGGCAAGGGCAAAATCTATATGGACTGGCTCGTGGGGACTCTGAAGCCTCAGATTGACAGGGATTACCGGACTCTTTCCGACAGGGAGCACACCATCATCTGTGGCTCGTCGATGGGAGGACTTATGTCGCTCTATGCGGCGGTGTGCTACAATAAGTACTTCCAGCGTGCGGCGTGTCTTTCGCCGAGCTTATGGATAGACCCGGGAAAGATTTTAGAGATGATTGCGACCGCAAAAATCAAGGGCGACACCTGCATCTACATGGACTACGGAAGCAAGGAGATTTTCAATCACTCATCCTCTTCCGAAGCACTTATTTCAGTTTCGCATATGCTTCTGACGAAAAGAGTAAATCTTACTTTCAGAATCGTCCCCGGAGGGACGCACAGCGAAGCAAGCTGGGAACAGCAGATACCAATTTTTATGGAGTGTTTAGGACTATGAATATAGAGTATCACAAGCATTACAGTAGTTATCTACAGCGTGACATGGAGTTCAAGGTTTATGGGCACGCTGGGAAGCCGGTCATATTTATTCCTTGTCAGGGTGGACGGTTCTTTGACTTCGAGAACTTCGGGATGATTGATTACTGGGCGAAGTGGATTGATGAGGGACAGTGCACCGTCTATTCGGTCGATGTCGTCGACAATGAGACCTATGCCGCTAACGGTGACCCACGAGGGAGAATCGAGTGGCACGAGCACTGGTACAACTATATGATTGAAGAGCTCGTCCCGACCGTTAAGCACCTCAGCGGTTTGAAAAACGGGTTCGACCAGCCGATTATGACTTTCGGTTGCTCGATGGGAGCTATGCATGCGGCAAACCTCTTCTTCAGGCGACCGGACATCTTCGACACCGTTTTCGCCATCTCGGGGCTTTATGACTCAAAGCTCTTCTTCGGCGACTATATGGACGACATTCTCTATCGCAACTCCCCTGTCAACTATCTTTCGGACATGCCCGTCGACCATCCGTACATTCAGATGTACAATGAACGCAAGATTCTGATTGTAGTAGGACAAGGCGCATGGGAAGAGCCACTTCTTGCGAGTACACGCTGGCTCGATGACGTCATGAGAAGAAAGGGCATCAACGGCAGAGTCGAATACTGGGGCTACGACGTCGCCCACGACTGGTGTTGGTGGTATAAGATGGTGGAGACATATCTGCCACAGTTACTATAGAACCTCTCAGTCAGCCTTACGGCTGACAGCTCCCCTTATAAAGGGGAGCCATACCTGTTCCATCACTACTTTTTATAGAATCGAAAGGATATGACATGCAATGCAAAACTTTATCTTTATTTCTCCAAACTTCCCGGTGACCTACTGGAAGTTCTGTGCGGAGCTTAAAAACAATGGACTGAGAGTTCTGGGAATCGGCGACTGCCCTTATGCGGAGCTCGACCAGCACCTAAGGGACAGCCTCGACGAGTACTACAAGGTCTCGACTCTCGAAAACTACGACGAAGTGTTCAAGGCGGTTGCCTTCTTCACCTACAAGTACGGCAAGATTGACTGGCTGGAGTCTAACAACGAGTACTGGCTCGAAAGGAATGCGCATCTTCGCACCGAGTTCAACATCACCTCCGGCTTCAAAGATGACGACATCTCCCACGTCAAGTACAAGTCCCTGATGAAAGAGTACTACAAGAAGGCAGGTGTCCCGACGGCGAGGTATCATGTCATCGACGCCATCGACGACGCAAGGGAGTTCATCGACACTGTCGGCTATCCCGTTATCGTCAAGCCGGACAACGGCGTCGGTGCGAGCCATACATATCGGCTCAGCAATGACGAGGAGCTCGAATTCTTCTTCGAGCACAAGGACGACGAAGTCTACATCATGGAGGAGTTTGTCAACGGCTATGTCAGAACCTACGACGCCATCATCGACCAGGACGGCGAGCCCATCTTTGAATCGGGCAATATCACTCCCGACTCTCTCATGGACGTAGTCAACGAGGCAAGAAACACTATCTATTATATAGTACCCCAGCTCCCGGACGAGCTTATCGACATCGGGCACCGCACCGTCAAGGCTTTTGGTGTCAAGGCAAGGTTCATCCATCTCGAATACTTCGTTCTGAACGCCGATCAAGAGGGCTTGGGCAAGAAGGGCGACATCGTGGGTCTTGAGGTAAATATGAGACCTTCAGGCGGCTACACTCCTGATATGTACGACTATGCCTATGAAACGGACGTCTACAAGCTCTGGGCGGATATGATTGCCTTCAACAAGCCTTCTTCCGACCCGTACAAGGTTCGCAAGTTCTGCGCCTTCTGCGGCAGACGTGACGGAATGGAGTTCAACCTGAACCACGAAGCCATCATGGCGAAGTACGGTCCGAATATGCGTATGTGGGGAAGAATTCCCGACGCTCTGGCGGACGCAATGTCCAACCAGATGTACACCGCCGTCTTCGACACCGAAGAGGAAATGAACAGATTTTTCTCCGACCTTCTTACACTGAAAGACTAAGCAACTCAAACTTGGAATATAAGGAACATTATTATGAAGAAAAGAATACTGTGTTTTGTCATCGCTTTTGTTATGATGGCTTGCTGTCTGTGCTCTTGCGGTGAAGGAACGGCGGAAGAAGCCATCTCGGACACTTCGGGAAAGAATTCCGTCACAGCTACAAACCCGCTTATCTGGGCGGACGTTCCCGACCCGGATGTAATCAGAGTTGATGACACCTACTACATGGTGAGCACCACTATGTACTTCACTCCCGGTGTGCCGATTATGAAGTCGACCGACCTTGTCAACTGGGAGCTGATAGGATATGTATATGATACCCTTGAAAACACCCCCGAAACCGAGCTTTTCGGCGAAAGCAACGCCTATGCTCAGGGCTCGTGGGCGGCAAGTATAAGGTACTACAACGAAATGTTTTATGTCCTCTTCTGCGCATGGGACCAGGGCAAATCCTATATCTACATGACAGAGGACATCGAAAATCCCGATTGGGAGAGAGTTGAATTTAACCATGTCTTCCATGACGCTTCCCTCTTCTTTGACGATGACGGGACGCCATACATCATCTACGGTGCGGGAGACGTCTATATCATCGAGCTTGAAAAGGACTGCTCGGCTGTCAAGGAGGGCGGAGTTGACCAGATTCTCCTTAACAGTGGAATTGTTGACGGCTTGGACGGTGCGGAGGGCTCCCACTTCTACAAAATCGATGGAACATACTACCTGTTCATGATAAGCTACAACACCGGAGTTGACGGAGTGGCAAGATGCGAGCTTTGCTATCGCTGTGACGAGCTTCTTGGCGAATACGAGGGCAAGATGGTTCTCTGTGACTCGATGAATTATGGCGGTTCAGGTGTCACACAGGGCGGAATTGTCGAGACGCCTGAGGGCGACTGGTATGCGCTTTTGTTCCAGGACCACGGCTCTGTCGGAAGAGTTCCGGTTCTTCAGCCTGTCACCTGGGTTGACGGCTGGGCGATGATGGGCTCTGATGGAGAGGCAGTCAGCGAGATAACCGTTCTGTCCGACTCCGACTCATGGAGCACCCAGGAGTCGGCAGTCACCTCCGACGACGAGTTCGACTATGACGAGGACAAGTTATCCGTCTACTGGCAGTTTAACCACAACCCCGATTCCAACTGGAGCGTGACCGAGCGGAGCGGATGGCTGAGAATCACCACGGCGAAAACCGTTTCGGACGTCTTCCACGCCAAAAACACCCTCACCCAGCGCACCTATGGTCCGACCTGCGTCTCGGAGGTTCTTCTTGACACTTCCGGGCTGAACGCCGGCGACTATGCCGGAATCTGCGCTTTTCAGACCTATGCCGGTCTTGTCGGAACATATGTCGACGAGGACGGAAACAAGTACGTCTACTTCGCCCGCCAGACCAGAACTGAAGAACAGGAAATCGTCAGCGAAGCACTTTTGGAACAGGACACCGTCTACCTGAGAATCGAATATCGCTTCTCAACTGTCGGGGAGGACGGCACCATCACAACAGAAGACCAGGCAAGATTCTACTACTCTCTGGACGGCGAAGAGTGGATTAAGATTGGAAAGTCGTTCAACATGTCCTACAGCCTTGACCTCTTCACCGGCTACCGGACGGCGCTCTACTGCTATTCCACCGTAAGCTCCGGCGGCTATGCCGATTTCGACTACTACCACATTTTTTCAAGCATTGATGACTGACAAAAGATATTCATGAATGAAAAGCCCGAGCAAAATCGGGCTTTTTTGTTTTCTGTTCCACTCAACGTGAAAAATGAAAATTTCTGTCAAAACAGGGTTGACAAATTGGAAAAATTATGGTATAGTGAGATTATCTTTTAATTGATTGCTGGAAAAGGAGAATCATCAACATGCTGAAAACTATATTTCCTCTTGCCTTTGAAGGCATAAAACGCAGGCGCAGGCAATCGCTTCTTATCTTCTTCGTCCTGCTCATATCGTTCACTTTTGCGATTATTCTCCTGAGCTACACCTCAAGTATTGCCGATACCAACTCACTGCTGAGGCTTGATACATACGGCTCGTGGTATGGGGTGATTACCGATGGCGTCGACAGCGATCTTGAGTATCTCGAAAACGCAGATTTTGTTGACGATGTCGGAACAAGCATCAACTATGGCAAGGCTTCTGTAATTGTCGGCGGGATTTCGCAAGGCTCGCTCGAAATAGGTACGGCTGACGAAGACCTCGTCGAAATGGGAATAAATCTCGAAAGTGGAAGTATGCCTGATGCAACCAACGAGATAGCTATAGAATCGGCGACCCTTTCTGAAATCAACTATAACATTGGCGGCACAATCACGCTGCAGTTTGCCTTCTATTATGATCAGTATCAGGAAGAAGCGGTCACTGTTGAAAGGACGTTCAAGATTGTCGGTGCCATCAGCGAATACACCGGTCTCTGGAGCGTTGACTCGACGCTTAACACCGCAATCATAACCGAAGAGGCAATGGCGGGGATAGTAGCCGAGGCGGAGTCTCAGATTGGCGAAAATATGTATTATACTCACGACACTACCTATTTCTTCACCGTAAAATCGGGCATGGAAAGCAGTGTTGAGAGCAACGTGAACAAGTATCTCTACAGCATTCGTGAGGGCTCTTCATTCAGAACGGTCAGCATAAATCCCGTCACGGAAATGGAAACCGAAGCGGCGCAGACCAATATAGTCTATCTTGCTCTTATTCTTGCGATAACTATCTTAGCAGTCGTCATGATTTACATCTTGCAGATGCAGGTGGAAGTAAAGTGCATCGTTCGATTCAGAAGCATCGGCGGCTCCAAGGGTCAGCTGAGACTACTCATCCTCATAGAAACGCTTATGCTCGCAATTCCGGCAATAATACTTGGAATACTGCTTGGACTGCTGGGAATCAGAATAGTTCTGGGTCTCAGCGTCTACAGCGGCTCGGTCGATATTGCGGTAAGTGTACCGTGGAGCTCTCTTATGGAAGCACTTGCTTTGTGGATTGTCGGGATCTTAGCCGTCAGGATGATTACTTTCCAGGTAGCACTTGCAACTCCCCTGACTGGCAGAATGGGAATGCAGAGAAGCAAGGCAAAGCTTGTCGGCGGCTTCAGAAGAGCCTTGATTATGCTTATGGCGACGCTCTTGTGCGTCTCGGCGGTCTTCACCACAGTCAACATCGCCGAACCCGCAAGCGAATACAACTACTGGTCCTCCCTTTGGTCTTATTACTTATGCGAAAACCAAACGCTTCTTGTCAATCAGACGCCGTATGTATCCGACTATGAAGACATGTTTCTTTCTGTCCCGGGAGTATCGGACCTTATAGGCTTCAACAGCTTCACTGCCGTTGTATCCTCTTCAGATGATAGCGTAATCACAATGTATGGCATGGCAGTTGCTATGGATTGGGAGGATATTGAAAAATACGCCGACACGACAGGAGTTGACAGGGAAGCCTTCGAGAATGGGGAAACCGTAATAGTTCAGATTGTTTCATCCTCCAACACTTCAGGGTATAATCCGACCGACTCATCGGAAATAACGCTTTCCGTCGCCTATGGATACGATTACACCGAAGACAGCCTGCTCAGGCAACTTTACCCTGACACATACTTAAGCCTTGATATGGCTACTGTCACTGTTAATGTTGATTCGATTCAGGTTATCGACAGAGAGGATACTCTGGTTTCCGTTCTTGAAACCGACCTTGCGGAAGACAACTGGCTCGAAAATATGGCGTATTATGTAATCTGCTCTAATTCAGTCATTCAGAACCTTGTCAATTAGGTTCCCGAAGGAATCAAATGGTGTACCAATAACTACAGAGGCTTCATGGGACAGCAGGAGGTCGGTTATATCGAGGCTTATGTCTTCACCGACATGAACGCAGGAGACCTTTCAGCAGATGTGGCGATGACCAATATTTTGAAACAGCTTTGTTATAAAGATGCAATTGGTGGCAGTACTAACTATTTCCAGCTTTATAACCAGCGTGAAATCAATTACGCCAACGCGCAGGTTTACCAGCAATCGCTGATAATGATTGTTGTCAGCGGTGTGTGCATTGCACTTGTGGTTCTCCTGATTCTCGTGAGCACTCTGCGGCTTGAAACCGAGAGTGAGAAGAGGAGATACGGCATCCTGCAGGCAATAGGTATGTCCCGAAGACAGCGCAACATCGAGCTTGGCAGAAGAGCCGCTATAAGAAGCGTCATTTCAATCTCGGCGGCAGTGGTGAGCTATCTATGCTATTATCTAGTGATGAATATTCCGATTATTGCAGAAGGCTCAAGCCCGATTGCGGTCTTAGGAACTATGTTCTCGACTTTGGCAGGATACGGATTGACCACGCCGGTGCTTCTTGGGATTCTTGCAGGAGTATTCCTCATCACGTTCGCAATCTGCTTCGGGTCGAAGATGGGGATAAATAAGTATACGATAATGGAGATGTTGAGAGAGGACAGGTGATACCCACCCTTGAATAACCCCCGATGCTGAGCAAATGGCAGTTTTCAACTTGCACGATTGGAAAGTTCTAAACTTGACAGTATGTGTGAAATATGATATGCTAAAATCACGCTTTTAGTCGATTGTGTCCTGAGCAGATTGGCTTAGGAGGGTTAGCATGGATAAAATAGCTATTGGAAAGTTGATAAAAGAACGACTCAAGAGCTTGAAGAAATCACAATCAGATGTTTGTATTGGTATTTGTGACATCTCCACATATTCAAGAATAGAGCGAGGTCTTGTTGACACTAAAGATGACACTCTCATCCATCTTTTCGAGCGTCTCGGACTACCTACGGAGGTATTAAGCATTTCCATCGACGAACATGATGAAGCAATCAGGCAAGTAATTCGTCAAGCCAGCCAGGCGTGTGTACACGGCAAAAGAGATCAGGCGTTGGCATTACTTGAAAGTATCAGCAACGAGTATGAAGGCTTAACCTCGGCAAATAAACAGCGTTACGACACTGTAGACACTATGATCGCCTATGAAGATGGCACTATCACCAACAAAGATAGGCTTACCAACATGGAAAAAGCTATGCGCTTGACAAATCCAAGTTACAGTGTAGACAATTTACCAACGCTCATGACCGATGTGGAAGCGCTTATACTAAGATACATTGCAAATTCCTACGCTGTTGCGGAAGATTATAACATTGCAATTTCGATTTACTATCGTCTAAAAAGTGTAGAAGACAATAAAGTCGACAAATATACCGCTTCAAAAAAGCTGGTTCACATCTGTTATAATCTTTCAAAGTGTCTCGGAGAAGTCGGAAGATACGATGAGTGTATAGATGTCGCAAAGGAAGGAACGCTTTGTTGTGAATACACAGACAATATCTGCATGATTCCGAGTTGTATGTACAACTGCATCTGGGCACTTGTCCGCCGTGATATGTTAGGAGACAAAGAAGAGGCAAAAAGGCTTATTGATGAATTATCAGGCTTATATACGTCAAAAACATGGAACTTAGGTGGAATAAAAGCCGGAATCAATGACATATTGAATACATACTATATTCACAGTTCTCCATCTTCGCCTTCATCCACTGGCTGATCGCAATTAATGTTACTGTCTGGCTCTTTATTGTCATCTTCCGAAAGATATTCAATTTCAGCTTCCGGCGCGTCTACCACATAGTCAGTCGCAACTGTGCAAACCGTAGCCATTGAAACTGTCATTGTTAAAGTGGCAATAATTGCCATAAGTTTTTGCATTGTTTTCATTATAATTACCTCTCATAGATTTTATTTATAGCCTTAGGACTACCATTACATTGTATCACATCAAAAGTGGCTTGTCCAGATTTGAAAATTTGCATGTCATGCAAATCATTTGCACGTCATGCAAATTCGGACGTTGACAATGTTTTTGATTTTTGATACCATGAGCTTACAGTCCATTTGTCGAGACTTCCCGCTATCGGTGCACAGATTAGCGGAAAGGGTCGCGGGGCTGAATATATATATTTAATGATGCAGAATCATTTATTACTTGCAACGGTTGTAATTAATATTTATTTCCACTACTTTAGGGGGCGATATAAATGTTCAAAACACTTTTGGGGCTTGCTTTTGAGGGTATCAGGCGAAGAAAACGGCAGTCGCTTCTTATATTCCTTGTACTTCTGATATCGTTCACGTTCGCAATAATACTCTTAAGCTACACCACCAGCATCGCCGAGACTAACACTCAATTGAGGCTTGATACTTACGGCTCATGGTATGGTGCTATCATGGACGGCGTGGACAGCGATCTTGAATATCTCGAAAGTGAAGACTGGGTTGACGAGGTCGGCGTGAGCGTCAATTATGGCACTGCCTCCGTAACCGTCTCCGATTCTCCAGTGGGTTCAGTAGAAGTCGGAACCGTTAACGATGCCCTTACCGACATGGGCATTACTTTAGAAAGTGGAAAAATGCCGACATCTTCAAGTGGAATCGCAATTGAGGCGGCAACGCTTGAGGAGCTTAACTGCGGTCTCGGCGGAAAAATAACCTTGCAATTTGTGCTTTACGACGAATACGGAATTTTTGCAATGGTTGAAAGAGACTTCAAAATAGTAGGAGTTATAAATGAATATACACGTCTCTGGGATGTTGACAGCACGCTCAACAATGCGATTATTTCCGAAGAGGCTATGGAGGATATTCTTGCAGAAGCTAAAGGAAGTCTTGCAGGAAGCGAAATCGCCAATGCGGAAACAACATATTTCTTCACCGTCAATTCAACCGACAGTAATATTGAATCTTTAGTCAACAAATTCCTCTATCAGAGCCGTGAAGGCTTAACAGTAAGAACAGTTACCATAAATCAGGTTGTCGGTATGGAGACGGAAGCGGCTCAGACAAATCTTGTCTACCTCTGGCTGGTGCTTGCAATAACAATTCTAGCGGTTGTCATGATTTATATTTTGCAGATGCAGGTTGAAGTCAGGCGAATTGTCAGATTCAGAAGTATCGGCGGTTCCAAAGGTCAGCTCCGGGTTCTCATACTGATTGAGACGCTTATGCTTGCAATTCCTGCCGTTTTGTTCGGAATACTTCTCGGCTTCCTGGGAATCAAAGCCTTGCTTGCTGTAAACGTATATTCCGGCTCAACTGAAATCATAGTGAGTATTCCGTGGAATTACCTGGGAATGGCACTTGCTTTATGGATTGCGGGAATACTTTTGGTCCGCATGATTACTTTCCAGGTTGCACTTGCAACGCCTTTGACGGGAAGAATGGGAATTCAGAGAAGCAAAAATCGGGTTGTTGTCGGATTCCGCAGAGTTCTCGTAATGCTTATGGCGACACTTCTGTGTGTTTCGGTTATCTTCACAACAGTAAATATCGGAGAGCCCTTGAGCGAATACAACTATTGGACTTCACGCTGGTCGTATTTCATATGCGAAAAGGACAATGGGACAAACCTAGCCGGTTCCTTTCAGCTACCGGATTTATCCGAATATAAAGACCAGTTTTTGTCTGCACCCGGTATCTCCGACTTCGTGGGCATGAACAGATTCTATGCTCTTGTAGGCACTGATGAAAGCGATACAACAAGCTCGGCAGTCGTCATCACAATGGATTGGGACGACGTTCAGAAATTTGCCGACACAACCGGTGTCGACCAGAAAGCTTACGAAAGCGGCGAAAGTGTAATAGTTCAGGTTGTCTCCGGCAGCAGGAGTGAGACAAATGCCCCAGCTGAAAGCTCAGATATGACAATTTATATCGATTATGAAAAGATTACGGAATATCATTCCAGCAGTCCCTTTTATCGTATCAGCCCTGTTCTCACGTCAAGCAGTCTCGAAAGCGATGGATTAGTAAGCGTTAACGTGAATGCCGGCGCAGTTCAGGTCGTAGAAAGCGACGAGACCCTCGTTTCGGTTCTCGAATATGACCGTGCCGGAAGATACAGCCTTGAAGGCTATACATATTATGTAATCTGCTCACTGCCCGTTCTCCAGAACCTCGTCGACCAGATTCCCGAAGGCACACGCTGGTATATTGAGGATGAGAGCTTCTTCAAAGGACAGCAGGAGGTTGGATACACCCAGGCGTTTCTCTTTACCACTATGAATGCCGGCGACCTTGCCTCCGATGCGGCAGTGTCCAGTATCATGGATCAGATTGTGTATGCACGCGATGTGGGAGCCAAAGAGATAAAGTATCTTGAATACTGCCAGCTTTACAATTTCCTTGAAGTCAACCATGCCAATGCCGAAGTCTACCAGCAGTCGCTGATTATGATCATCATAAGCGGCGCCTGCATAGCGATTGTAGTTCTCCTGATTCTTGTAAGTACGCTTCGCCTTGAAACCGAGAGCGAGAAGAAGCGATACGGAATACTTCAGGCAATCGGAATGTCCAGGCGGCAACGCAATATTGAGCTTGCACGGCGAGCAATCATCAGAAGCGTTATTGCAATCTCGGCGGCGGTGGTGAGCTACCTTGCATACTACTTGCTCATGAATATCTCGGCTATTACTGCCGGAGAAAGTGCCGTAAGCGTGCCTGGAACGATGTTTGCAAAGCTTGCAGGGTACGGACTGACTACGCCGGTTCTTCTTGGAATTCTTGCCATTGCGTTCATAATCACGTTCGCAATCTGCTTCGGGTCGAAGCTGGGGATAAATAAGTATTCTATTATGGAGATGCTGAGAGAGGATCGGTGATCTGAAATGCTGAAAACAATCTTTGAGCTTTCAGTGCAGGGCTTATGGAGGAAGCGGAAGAAGAATCTTCTCATAGTGCTTGTACTCATGGTGACGTTTGCGTTTGCTGTCATGCTACTAAGCTACACCAACAGCATTGCGATGACCAATCGGGAGTATCGCTTCTCGATCTATGGCTCATGGTACGGCTCTATTGTTTATGGTCAGGATGGAGACGCGGAGTATCTTGAATCGACTGAATGGGCTGATGAGGTTGGCGAGAGTGTCACATATGGCACCGTAAATGGCAAGGGAATCGGAACGGTCGATGATGCATTCGTTGAAATGGGAATCCATCTGGAGGAAGGAACTCTTCCCGAGAACAGCGGAGAGATTGCTGTCGAAGTGGCTGTGCTCAATAAGCTCGGCTATGATTACACCATCGGAGAGACAATCACCCTGCCGATAACAATATCCGATGATAAAATAATCTATCATAATTTCACCCTGACCGGTGTAATTTCAACCTACACCACCCTCTGGGACTATACCGACACTCTGAACAGCGCAATTATAACTGAAGAGGACGCAGAGGCTATTTTTGACGGTGTCACTCCGAGTGTCTCCTACTTCTTCACCGTCACCAGCGGCATGGAGGACACCGTTTCGGATGAAGTCAATACATATCTTTCGGAATCGAGGGCTTCAAACGTAGCCTCAAGCAGAAAGCAGGTCAAGCTCAATTCCTATGCCTATCAGGATCACAGCGAGGCGGAATTCAACTCTGTTTACATCTGGCTTATCTTTGCAGTTGCGATCTTAGCGATTGTGGTTGTCTATATCCTCCAGATGCAGTCGGACATAAGAAGAACAGTACGGCTCAGAAGCCTTGGAGCATCCAAGGGACAGATAAGGCTTTTGGTGACCGTTGAAACGCTGATACTCTGCATCCCATCTCTCCTTGCGGGAATTGTTGTCGGTGCAATCGGCATCTGGATTTTGCTGAGGGTAAGCGTCTTCTCCGGCTCTATTGCAATTATAGTGAGTATTCCGTGGAAGAATCTTAGTATGTTCTTACTCCTCTGGATTCTGGGAACTCTTATAGTCAAGATGATTATGTTCCAGATTTCCATCGCAACTCCGCTTACCGGCAGGATGGAAATGCAGGTTGGAAAACAAAAGTTCTCCCGCAGATTCCAGAAAGGCTTGATTATAGCGATGTGTGTTGTCTTCTGCTCGGCAGTTGTCTTCACGACCATCTTTTCGCTCGATCCGTATTTTGACTATACATACTACACAACCACATATTCCTACTATGCTATGAACACCCTGAGTTTTTCCGGTCAGCATCTTGGGGATGATGTCATCAGTGAGCTTGCCGCTGTTCCGGGAGTTTCGGGAGTATGGGGATTTTCTGAGCAATCGGCTTCCCTTACAACTGATTCAGTCGAAGCTCAGGAGGTTTCAGTCTATGTCGTCGATTCAGCCGACAGCTGGAAAGGGATGATAGACTTCACCTGCACCGACCTTGAGAGCTTCAACTCGGGCGATAGCATTATTCTTATGAAGGTCACAACCGATTCGAAATCGGTAGTCCCAGCGGCAGGCGATGAAATCACTTTGACTATTTCTGGAACAGAATTCACAACCACTGTCGGCGGAGTGAGCGACTACTACCGCTCATCAGGGCTTGGCTATAACTACAGCCTTTATCCCGAAACCTATGACATAGTCTGCTCTACAGCGTTCGTGCAGAAGGTTCTGGATGCTCTTCCAGAGGGCACAATGTGGGGAACGTCCTACACAGCCGGAGACACGGCTGGATTCACGACTGTTCTCGTTTTCACCGACATGAATGCCGAATATCTCTCGACCGACAAAGCTGTCACAAAGATAATGAACGCAAATTCCCTGATGATTACAATGAACAACAGAGCCGAAAACTCATCCAAAGCACGTGAATATCTCCAGACCCTTATCATGTTCTGGGTGAGCGGCGGGTGCATCATGTTCATAACGCTTCTGATTCTCGCGAGTACCATCAGACTTGAAACGGAGCGGGAAAAGAAGAAATACGGCATCCTGCAGGCTCTCGGAATGTCCCGCAAGCAGAGAAACACCAGACTGCTTGTAGCCTCTATCATCCGCGGAGCTATTGCGAGTGTTGCCGGATGGGCAATATACTTCGGGTATCTCATCTTAAAAATCGTTACAGACAGCGAGTCAGCACTGAGCCTTGCCGAGATTGAAACAGCTTTCAGGAGCCAGCTCCAGGAGCTTGCAAGCTTCCACATAGAAGCATGGACAATGCTTCTTATCTCGCTGGCACTGTTTGTAATAGTGTTCGTGGTCTGCTACGTCTCGAAGCTTGGGCTGAATAAGTACAAGCTGATGGACATGCTACAGAATGAGTAAAAATGCCGGAAAACGGCAAAACGAAATTCTTAAAAGTTCGTAAAAAACTGTTGACAGCGGCAGAAATATATGGTATTATATTGAAAGAGGACTAAAAAGTTCTCTGAAAAGAGGAGTAATTGATATGAGTACAGTATTAAGAGCAAAGGACATCTACAAGACCTACAAGGCGGAATCGGGAGAAACCCACGCTCTGAACGGCGTCAGCGCCGAGTTTGAGGAGGGTCTTTTCTACACGATTATCGGTCGAAGCGGCTCCGGAAAGTCGACGCTTCTACATATTTTGGGCGGTCTCGACGAGCCAACTTCCGGCAATATCTACCTCGGAGATGAGGATTTATACTCTTATCCGGATGCCAAAATGGCGGAGTTCAGAAGAAGGCACATGGGATTTGTCTTCCAGCAGTTCAATCTTTTGGACGAGTACACCGTCCTCAACAACATCTGTATGCCGATGAAGCTCGACAACAAGAAGCCCGACCCGGAGTTTTTGCAGAACGTGACGGAGCTTCTGGGAATTGCCGACAAGCTGAAGAAATACCCGACCGAGCTTTCGGGCGGCGAACAGCAGAGAGTTGCTATAGCTCGCTCCGTCCTTGCGAAGCCTCAGCTCATCTTCGCCGACGAGCCGACGGGAAACCTTGACAAGAAGAACGGCGAGACGACAATTCAGCTTCTTCGTGATTGCGCCCAGCAATTCGGACAGACCCTCATCATGGTCACCCACGACCCGGAAATTGCGGCAAAGGCAGACGTGGTTATCAAGATTGAGGACGGAAAGGTCATAGATTAAGTTCGGCATAAACGATAATAAAACCGGCAGAGTGGATTCTCTGCCGGTGTTTTTTTATTCTTCTGTGTAGGAAAACGTGTCGAAACGCTTGAGTTTGAACTGATTGAGCCTGTTGAGGCGGTCGATTTTCGCCTTTGTCTCCGGCTCGGGTTCGATACCCTGCCGGATATATTCGTCAAGAGCCTTGTAGGTGAAGCCGAGATTATCCTCGTCCGTCTTGCCGCAAAGACCGTCAAGCGGCGGCTTTTCGACGAACTTTTCAGGGAGTCCCAGGTATCTTCCGATTGCCTTGACCTCCTGAACGGTGAAGTTCGAAATCGGTCCGAAGTCGCCTGCTCCGTCGCCATAAAGCGTCGCATAGCCGACCCAGTCCTCCGAAAGATTGCAGGTGTTGGCGACTCTGCCGTTGTTCGACTGAGCGATTGCGTAAAGAACCGTCATGCGGACTCTCGGCGGGATGTTCGTGAGTGTAGTGACCGACGGCTCGAAGCCCAAAGACTTTTTAAGAGCCTCGACAGTCTCGCCGATGTTGACTTGAATACTCCTGATACCCAAAATTTCGCAAAGTTCTCTTGAATAACCGATATCGAACTGCTCGCCCTGCGGCATCAGCACTCCGATAACACGCTCTTTTCCGAGTGCCTTGACGAGAAGCGCCGCAGTGACGGAGCTGTCCTTTCCGCCGGAAATGCCGAGAACTGCGTTGCAGTCCTTGCCGTTCTTCTCGAACCAGTCATGAATCCATTCGATGCAAGCGTTCGCCGCCTTTTCTGCGTTAAAAGTGTATGATGACATGATAAAATCCCCTTTGTGAACCTCTCAGTCGAAGTTCGCTTGCGAACTTCTGCGCTCACCCTTAGTAAGGGGAGCCTTAACTGCCTCTACCAAAGAAACAGCATGAGAAGCAATATAATATGCAGGCATAGTGCCGCAATATTGATTGCCCAGAAATACCAGTGTCTCGTCTTATGCCGGAAGAGATGCATACCGAGCAATGCACCGGCGGCTCCTCCGATAAAGCCGAGTGTAAGAAGAGCCTTTTCGCTGATGCGCCACTGTCCCTTCTTTGCCCGACGCTTGTCGATGCCGTACATGACGAAGACGACGAAGCTCATAAAAAGCAGGTATAAGACGTACAACCAGACGAAAAAGCCCTCATAAATCATATTACTTGTTTGCCTCAACTACTGCAAGAGTGTCACGGGCGATGAGGAGCTCCTCGTTGGTGGGAACTATCCAGACCTCAACCTTCGAGTTCTCGGTCGAAATCTTTATGAGCTTGCCTCTGGTCGACTTGTTGAGCTCTTCGTCAATCTCGATTCCCATGAAGCTCATGTCCTTGCAGACAGCGCCTCTTACTTCGCTTGAGTTCTCGCCGATACCACCGGTAAAGAGAACTGCGTCGAGACCATTCATAGCGGCAGCATATCCGCCGATGTACTTCTTGATCTGATATGTCAAGATATCAAGTGTAATCTGAGCTCTTTCGTTGCCCTCTGCGGCAGCTGCGCAGACTTCTCTGTTATCCGAGCCGACTCCGCTCATGCCGAGGAAGCCGGACTTCTTGTTCATATACTCACTCATCTCATGAGCCGAGAAGCCGTGCTTCTCCATGACATAGGTGACAGCCGACGGGTCGACGCTTCCGCATCTTGTTCCCATAAGAACGCCGTCCAAAGGAGTGAAGCCCATGGTGGTGTCAACCGACTTGCCGCCGTCAACAGCGGTGATTGAGGAGCCGTTTCCAAGGTGGCAGGATACTATCTTGAGCTCGCTTAAAGGCTTACCCATAGCGTCAGCAAGAGTCTTGGTTACGAATCTGTGGGAAGTGCCGTGGAAGCCGTATTTTCTCACCTGATAGTTCTTGTAGTCCTCATACGGAAGACCGAACATGTATGCCTTTGGCGGCATTGTCTGGTGGAAAGCAGTGTCGAAGACTGCGACCTGAGGAGTGCCGGGCGCCAGAACCTTCTTGCACGCACGAAGTGCGAGTGCATTCGGGTGATTGTGAACAGGTGCAAGCTCGGACAAAGCGTCGATATCCTCGATGACCTTGTCTGTTACGAGAGTTGTCTCCTTATAGAGCTCGCCGCCGTGGACAACTCTGTGTCCGACAGCAGAAATCTCGCTCATAGAGTCGATAACCTTGCCTTCGCCGCTGGTGAGAACCTCGACAAGCTTCTCGAAAGCCTCGGTGTGGGTCGGAAAACTGACGTCCTCGCTAATTTCAATTCCCTTTGAGGGAACCTTGTGGGAAAGATGCCCGTCAATGCCGATTCTGTCGCAGTTGCCTTTTGCAAGAACCGATTCGTCATCCATATTGAGAAGCTGATACTTCAAAGATGAGCTTCCCGCATTTACTACCAATACTAAATTCATAAATAACTTCCTTTCGGTTTGAAGTATTATTTCCATAAAAATTATACAATATGAGGCGGGAAAAATCAAGTAGAGACGCAAAATTCGCGTGAAAATTCGGATTTGTAGCTATAAGCTTTCCTTGAATAGAAGTCAAGGCTTCAAGAAATCCAGCCACAGTTCGTGCTCAGGCTGTCTGTTCTCTTTCCAATCAGATTTGAGCGGCTGGAAAAATTCGTCCAGATAAAAATAACTGTAATATTCCTCATATCCGAAGCCGTCCTCATCCGGTCCGTCAAAACCTTCATACTTGCCAGCTTGGATGTGACGCTTCTCGGAGACTCCGCCTACAGTATATATTTCTTTCGGGTCAAACACAAGAAGTCCTATATTATTCAATTTACTTCCGGAGTATTTTGTGAACCAATTATCTCTCTTCCCAAGAATAAAATTCTCATATGGAATTGCCATGTTGCGGAAGAACACCATCCTCTCAATCCTGTCACCGTTCACTATCTCCATCACCCGCTCCTGAGCTTCCTTGTTTCCGTAAATCGCAGCCCTCAGAAGCCACATATTTGAGCCATCAACATTATCCTGTCTGAGATAATCAGAAAGCTCCAGCATCGCTTCCTCATCGCCTTTGCCGCATTTCTCAGCCAATATTTCTAAATCTGTTAACATACTATTTATCCTCCTCAAATCTCCTCGAAAATTCCGAGTGATAGCTTCCCTGCTCCGCTCTTGCAAAGTGCCACAGTTTCGAAGCTCTTTCAGTGAGCTCTGCGTTCCGAGCCGCAAGCGGCGAAAGCTTTGAAAGCTCCGCAAGCGAAGTCGAAACGGAGATACTTCCATTCTTCTTGATTTCGCCCAAGATTTCGATGCCGGTCGCATTTGCGGCTAAGATTCTGGCATATGGTGGCTCGGTGGCGGTTTCGCCGGTCTTGATTCCAAGAGCCGCTTGCAGGACTTCACGGCGGACTTTTGCGTGGGTGATGTTTTTCGTCTTCACGAGAGAGTAGAGCTCGTCCAAAGTCGACGCCTGCATGGCGTATTTTTTTATTCTTGGATTATCGCTGTCTTGGAAAGCCGCAAGGCTTAAAATAAGCTGTTCTGCGTTTTCTATGAAAGCTAAATCCTCGGGGACTTCGGGGACGAAATCTGAGATATCCTCGCCTGCTCTGAGCATTTCACGGATTTTCATAGCCGAGACAGTATCGGCAAATTCGAGACTATCATGCGAGATATTTCTTTGGACGGTGAAAGGCGTGATGCCAGTATTTTTAAGCTTGCGTATATATTCGATTGCCAATACGTTATTGGCACCGGAAAGTATGTCATTGCCTAAAAGCTTTGCATTCGCTTGCGGATATGTGAACCCTTCCGACATAAGAGCCTTGATTTCGGCGGGATTTATATTGTCGATGGCGTCGGCGCAGGCTTGAAGACGCTCTATATCCCCGCACTCGGAGCCGAAAGAAAGCGCATCGACACAGCCGAGGCGGGAAAGAATGCTCACACCGGCACGGGAGAAATCCTCGGCGCTTGAAAGCGAATATGGCATCGGGAGCTCTAAAACCAAATCGACGCCGTTTGCGACTGCCGTCCTTGCACGGAAGCCCATATCGCAGACGGCGACATCGCCGCGCTGGACGACATTTCCGCTCATCACAGCGATTATACGGTCATATCCGGCTTCACGGGTCGCCTGGATATGGCGCATGTGTCCGTTGTGAAAAGGATTATATTCTGCGATGATGACGGCAGTTTTCACGCTTCCTCACCTCTGATGTAGTCAAACAGGAAAAGCTGGGCGATTCCCTCAATGCCTTTGGTGCACTCGGGGAGCCCATCTGGATAATATTTTGCGACAGCTCGCTTGATCCAGACATCCACCGGGAAAGCCTCCATGAAGCCTAAGCCATAGAGGAGGGTGCAGTCAGCGACCTTGCTTCCGACACCACAGATTCGCATAAGCTCTTTTTTTGCGTCGGGATAGCTCATCTTTCGGACGGCTTCAAGCGAAATCTCGCCAGTCGAGGCCATCCTTCCGGCGTCGACAAGATATCGGGCTCTGTAGCCGGAATGAAGGAACTGAAGGCTCTCGGGAGTTTCAAGTGCCAGCTCCTCCGCCGTCGGGAAGCCTCCAAAATGCTCCGTGAGCCTTGCAAGTATGCTCTTTATTCTCGGAATATTATTGTTCTGCGAGATAATAAACGACACCAGTGCCTCCCACGAATCCTGCCGGAGAATCCGGAGTCCTTCGCACTTTTCGCAGGCGAGCTTCAAAGTAGGGTCAACACTCAGCCGTGCCCTTATCTCTCCCCAATCGGTTTCCAAATCGAAATAATCATACCAGACGTTTTTAAACTCTTCTTCCGAAGTATTCTCAAACAGAATCCCGTCGTCCTGCTCGGATATGTACAATTCACGGTTGACATAATACCCGTGGTATCGTCCTTCGCCGACTGCTTCCCACCGGAAAGCCTGCCCGCAATCGAGGGTTTTTCCAAGATTCAGATGGTCGGCTTTCAGGAGAATGCCGTCGTCGGTAATTTTATAATTCACGTTATGCGTCACGCCCTGTCAAAAATTTAATCGTCCTCTCAATCGAATCATGCGAATTGCCCCAGTCGGCGTCGGGACCGGAATTTCGATAGTCATACATCGAGCAGTAGTGGGAGACGTCGTCGTAGAGTTCCTTTGAGTATTTCCCGGCAAGGTCAATGCATGTCGAGATGAAGGTGGATTGGTATTTCTTGTTGAGATCGCTCTGGGCTTTTTCAATCAGAATTTCGCAATCACGCATACAGATATACGGCTGTTCGGCGAAGAGTCTTCTGAAATCTTCTGAATTTTCGTACATGTCAAAAACGGTCACCATCAGGCGCTCCATTCCCCAGTCGACCTTTGAGCAGACGAAGCAGGAGTGGTCGTACTCGCTGATGGATTTCTGCTTCTTCGATGTCGAGCCGAAAAGCCCCTTCTTCTCAAAGACATCCCGGTTGATCGTTTCAAGATGGGTCTGAAGCATGAGGGCGAGCGAGAGACGGTTCTTCTGCTTCAGCATCATATTATAGTGCTCCCGGCAGAAGCCGAGGCGGTTTGTCTCGATTCGCACGTCCGGCTCCATCATTGCGGCGCCCATTATGTATTCAATAGTCCTTTTTTCGAGCATTTCACGCATGGTGCAGATAGGGCACCCGCACTTCGGCTCAAATATTTCATTTATTGGTATGGTCAATATACTTTCACGCATGGCGATTCCTTCTTTCGGGGTATTTGATTCTATTATAGAGGATTTTAGGGAGAAAATCAATGCATAATTCGGAATTTGTCGGCTCCTTCGTCGCCGACGCCGCTCCCGCTGTGTCACTACGACTTGCCGAAGGCAAGTCGGCAAGTTCGGCGTTGCCGAACTTGCACCTCTCAGTCTCGCCTGTGGCGA
>JAJQHD010000019.1:24332-71793 GCA_021199855.1 Oscillospiraceae bacterium | reverse complement strand
ACACTAACTTCTACTTCTCTCTCAACTCTTGAATTTACTTTGGGAAGTCACGGTCTTAAAATAAATTTTGAATCAGCAGGCTATAACTATTGACATTTCGCATTTGTCTGCTTATAATATAAAAGAGGTAGAGGCGCAGTATGCTAAGAGTAGGAGCACCTTATCGACCGCCAGGGTCGGTGCTTGCGAAAGGGACTACTGCCGAGGACGCTTTACGGCAAAAAAGTGATCCGGCAATGCGGTTAATATCCGTTTTGCTGTCGCACGAAAAGTGCGGAGAGCTATCGACGTTTCATACTGTGCGGCTGTACGCACTAATAATGAATCGGCGGCAGCTGCTCTTGCGGCTGTCTTTTTAATTCTCTCAACCTTAATTTTTATCAAAGAGGTTTTCATCATGAAGCACACTGTATTTAAGGGAGCGGCAACCGCTCTTATAACTCCGTTCAAGGACGGAAAAATCGACTACGAAAGCTACGAAGCGATTTTGGAACAGCAGATTTCCGGAGGAATTGCGGCTCTCGTGGTAGCCGGAACCACCGGCGAGGGCTCAACTCTCACCGACGAAGAGCACAAGAGTATTATTGAATTCACCGTCGAGAAGGTCAACCACCGTGTTCCGGTAATTGCCGGAACCGGCTCGAACGACACGGCTTATGCTGTCGAACTTTCGAGATTTGCGACCCAAGCCGGTGCCGACGCTTTGCTTCTCGTTTCGCCGTATTACAACAAGGCGACTCAGGAGGGACTTTATCAGAGCTTCAAGCTGGTTGCAGAATCCTGCGGTGCACCGTGTATTCTTTATAATGTCCCGTCGAGAACCGGGTGCAACATCCTTCCCGCAACTGCGGCAAGGCTTGCGGAAATCGACAACATCGTCGCAATCAAGGAAGCTTCGGGAGACATCTCCCAGATTGCAGAGCTTGCGGCAATCGCCGGCGACAAGCTCGACATCTATTCCGGCAACGACAACCAGATTGTCCCGATTCTCTCATTAGGCGGCTCGGGAGTTATCTCGGTTCTTTCAAACGTTCTTCCGCACGAGACAAACGAAATCTGCACGAAGTTCTTTGAGGGAGATATTGAAGGTTCAAGAAAAATGCAACTGAAGTACCTTCCGCTTATTGATGCCTTGTTCAGTGAGGTCAACCCGATTCCTGCGAAGGCGGCGATGGCGGCTATGGGACTCTGCAAAAACGAGCTGAGGCTTCCTCTCACACCGATGGAGAAAGCTCATCTTGACAAGATGCTGGGAATTATGAAAAACGAAGGATTGATTAAATAATGGAGACGGTCAACAAGGACTGCGTCCTTACTGATAATGTTACAATCCGCGACGGCGAGCTCTGGTTTTCGGAACGGAGCACGTTGTCGCTTGCGAAAAAATACGGCACTCCCCTATATCTTATGGACGAAGGAAGAATCCGCCGCAATTGCCGTGAGTACAAAGAAGCTCTTGACGAGTTCTATAGAAACGGTGCTGAGGCTATCTATGCCGGAAAAGCATGTTGCTTCAAGGCAATTTACAGGATTATAAACGAAGAAGGCTTGGGAGCGGATTTGGTTTCCTGCGGAGAGATTCACACTGCAAAGCTTGCCGGCTTCCCTCTTGAAAATGCCTACTTCCAGGGAAACAACAAAACCGACTGGGACATCGAGTATGCAATCGATGCCGGCGTCGGCTATTTCGTCTGCGACAACGTCGAAGAAGTGGACGCCATTTCTGAAATCGCCGGCAAAAAAGGCGTTACACAGAAGATTCTTCTGAGGCTCACTCCCGGCATCGACCCGCATACATATGACGAAGTTGCTACTGGCAAGGTCGATTCTAAATTCGGCACTGCTATTGAAACCGGTCAGGCGGAGGAGATTGCGAAATATACCCTCACAAAGCCGAACATCAGGCTTTCCGGCTTCCATTGTCACGTCGGGTCGATGGTGTTCGATTCGGATACATTCATAAGAAGCGCTGAGATTATGCTCTCGTTCTGCAAGCTGATGAACGAAAAGTACGGCTACGTTACCGAAATTCTCGACCTCGGCGGAGGATATGGCGTCCGGTACGTCGAAAGCCAGCCGGTTATCAGTATTCGGGACAATATCAGAGAAGTTTCGGAGTTTATTAAACCTGAGTGTGAGAAATTAGGCATTGCCTTGCCTTCTCTCAGATTGGAGCCCGGAAGAAGCATTGTTGCGGATGCGGGAATGACTCTCTACACCGTTGGCACTGTCAAGAAGATTACCGGTTACAAGAACTACGTTTCCATCGACGGCAGTATGACTGACAATCCGAGATATGCGCTTTATCACTCGGCTTATACGGTTCTGACTGCAAATAAAGCAAGCGAAGAGAAAACATTGAAGTGCGATTTGGTAGGCAGATGCTGTGAGTCGGGAGACATCATCCAGCCGGACGTTATGTTCCCCGAGAGCATTACACGTGGAGATACCGTTGCGGTGCTCACCACCGGGGCTTACAACTATTCGATGGCGTCGAATTATAACAGAATTGCTCGTCCGCCGGTTGTCATGGTTGACGGCGAGAATGACTATCTTGCCGTAAGGCGGGAAAGTCTTGATGACCTTACAGTGAACGATTTATAACTTTGCGGGCGGATGATATCTGCCCCTACATACCCGAAAGGACTGGATATGAAATTTACTAAGATGCACGGAGCAGGGAATGATTATATCTATTTCAATTGCTTCGAGGAGAAGATTGACGACCCGGAGGCGCTGTCGATTAAGTTGTCCGACCGGCATTTCTCTGTCGGGGGCGACGGAATTGTGCTTATTATGCCGTCCGAAGTTGCCGATTTCCGGATGAGAATGTTCAACACCGACGGAAGCGAAGGCAAGATGTGCGGAAACGCCTCCCGGTGCATAGGAAAGTATGTCTACGAAAAAGGGCTTACAGATAAGACGACTGTCACGCTCGAAACCCTTGCGGGAATCAAGACTTTGAATCTTGACGTCAGGGACGGAAAAGTGCAGAGTGTCTGCGTCGATATGGGTAAAGCCGAATTTAAGGCTTCGCTTATTCCCGTTATTTCCGATAAAGACGAAGTTATCGACGAACCACTTGAAATTGGCGGCAAAGAATATCACGTTACATGTGTCTCGATGGGAAATCCGCACTGCGTCACGTTTGTGGATGAAGTGAAGAGCTTGGAACTCACAAAGATAGGCGTGCTTTTTGAAAATCACAAGATGTTCCCGGAAAGGGTCAACACCGAATTTATCAGGGTTACCGATTCGCATACCCTTGAAATGCGTGTCTGGGAGCGAGGAAGTGGCGAGACTCTTGCCTGCGGAACCGGAGCGTGTGCTAGCGTTGCGGCGGCTGTTAAGAACGGAATCTGCAAGGCAGGCGAAGAAGTCACCGTTAAACTTTTGGGCGGCGATTTATTCATCACCTGCTCGGAGGACTACGACATAAAGATGCGTGGCGGAGCGGAGTTTGCGTTTGAAGGAAGCATAGGCTGACGATGAAACGGGCGGATGATATCCGCCCCTACAATAGGAGGAACAGTAAGCTATGAAAGCGAATAAGAATTTTTATAAGATAGAGCAGAATTATCTCTTTGCGGAGGTTGCCGAGAGAACGGCTAAGTATTCAAAAGAGCATCCCGATGCGAAGATTATCAAGATGGGAATCGGCGACGTTACCCTGCCCCTTTGCGAAGCGGTTACCGACGCCATGCACAAGGCTGTTTCGGAGATGGGAGTCAAGGAGACCTTCAAGGGCTACGGCGAGTACAGAGGCTACGATTTCCTATGCGAAAGTATTGTCGGGTATTACAAGAGCTTCGGAGTTGACTTGGAGACGGAAGAGGTTTTCGTTTCTGAAGGTGCAAAGACCGATTTGGGTAATATTCTCGACTTGTTCGACAGCGACAACACGGTTCTTGTAACAGATCCTGTATATCCCATTTATGTCGACACTAATATTTTGGCGGGAAGAAAGATTGTCTATGCCGATGCTACTGAGGGAAACGACTTCCTTCCGATGCCGGATTATGCAGTCGATGCCGACATGATCTACTTATGCTTGCCGAACAACCCGACCGGTGCGGCTTACACAAGGGCTCAGCTGAAAGAGTGGATTGACTATGCACTCTCGAAGAAGGCGGTAATCCTCCTGGATTCTGCTTATGAGGCGTTCATCACCGACCCGGACGTGCCGCACACGGCTTATGAAGTCGAAGGTGCGAAGAAGTGTGTCATCGAGATTTGCTCACTTTCAAAAACTGCGGGCTTCACGGGTACCCGTTGCGGTTATACCATCGTTCCGAAGGCTCTTGATTTTGACGAAGATTTGAACAAGCTCTGGCTGAGACGACAATCGACCAAGTTCAACGGCGTTTCCTATATCGTACAGTGCGGTGCCAATGCGGTCTTCACCCCCGAGGGTCAGAAGGGCGTCAAGGAAAACATCGCCTACTATCAGGAGAACGCAAAGATTATGATGGCGGCTCTCAACGAGTGCGGAATCAAGTATTTTGGCGGCAAGAATTCGCCATATATCTGGCTGAGATGCCCGGGCGGACTCGGCTCGTGGGAGTTCTTTGACAAGCTTCTTGCGGAAGCAAACGTCGTCGGCACGCCAGGCGAAGGCTTCGGAAAGAACGGCAAGGGCTATCTCAGGCTCACATCCTTCTCAACCCACGAAAACACCGAAGAGGCTATGAGAAGGCTGAAAGTAATGCTCGAGAAATAAATCTGACTTAAAAATTTATGAACAGGAAGTAATCAAAATGGAAGCAATTGAAAACATACTCAAAAGAAGAAGCATTAGAAAGTACACCGACAAAAAGATTGATGCAGATACCATGCACACGCTTTTGGAGTGCGGAATGGCTGGTCCTACGTGCGTAAACGCCCGGGACTGGGCTTTTATAGTGGTTGACGACAAGGAGCTCTTAACCGAGCTCTCCCACTGCAACGGCAGAGCCGCAGGAATGCTCCCCAATGCCGCCGCGGCTATCATCGTCTGCGGAGATTTGAACAGAGCATTTTCAAGAGCCCCGGAATACTGGATTGAGGACGCTTCGATTGCGACTCAGAACATTATTCTTGCGGCAAGCGGTATGGGCTTGGGAGCCGTATGGCTCGGGACTTATCCGCAGGAAGATAAAGTTGGAAACGTGAAAGAGCTTATGAAGCTTCCCGACGAAATTGTTCCCCTATCGGTTGTGGCTCTTGGATATCCGGATGAGGAGAAGCCGGACGACAAGATTACTTACGAAGAAAGCAGGGTGCACTATAACAAATGGTGAAGCGTATTATTGCAATTCTTCTCAGCGTGTTGATGCTGACTTTGGGATTCTCCGGTTGTGGAAGTTCTGAAAACGAAATTGAAATTGACGAGGATGTGCTCAGTGTGAACAGCTTTTTGCCGACAGATAAATATGTGAAGAAGTTAGGTAGAACCGAAGAGGTCGAATCCGGTCTCTGGCTCGCCTATTCCGGCTCGGATGCGGAGTTTTCGTTTAACGGGACCAAGGCGACTGTCACAATCCTGGGCGACGACACAATTAATTCAGAGGACTGGAACAGCGTTCCGAGAATCGCTATTTACGTCAATGGCGAGCTGGTCGTCGACGAAATGCTGATGGAGGAGTCTACCACGTTCACTGTTTTTGAGAGTGAAGAGGCTCAGGACTGTGTTATAAAAATAGTCAAGCTCTCCGAAACGGGGAACTCGACCTGTGTCATTGGCTCCATCGAGGTTGAGGCTTACGGCGCAATCAAGCCGACCTCTGACAAAGAGTACACTATTGAATTCATCGGCGACTCCATTACCTGCGGCTACGGCGTTGATGCTGAAGACCAGAACAGTTCATTCTCAACAAGAACTGAGAACGCTTCAAAGTCCTATGCTTACTTAACAGCACAGCTTCTTGATGCCGACTACAGTTTAGTCTCAAAGAGTGGACACGGAATCATCTCCGGCTATACCTCCGATGGCACGATTCAGTCGTGGGGAGTTATGTCCCAGTTCTACGAATGCTTCGGTTCCGGTTCGGGAACTGTTAATGGAGTTACTCCCGACTCGGTCGAGCGGGACTTTAAGAACAATCCTGTAGACCTCGTCGTCATAAACTTAGGAACGAACGACTACAGCTACACTGGCAGTGACCCGGACAAGCAAAATGAGTACAAGACCGCCTATGTCGAGTTTATAAAACAAGTCCGGGAGAACAACCCTGATGCCTATATCCTCTGCGCTCTTGGAATCATGGGCAACGAGCTCTATCCGATGGTCGAGGCGGCTGTTTCGGAATATGTCGCCGAAACCGGTGATGATAAAATCACTAGCTTTGAGTTTGATGTTCAGAACGCTTCCGATGGCTACGGTGCCGACTGGCATCCGAGCGAAGTCACTCAGCAGAAGTCGGCGGAAGCTCTGGCGGAGTTTATTAAAGAGTGGTTGGGGTGGTAATCACACCTTAAAATAAGCGGGGAGACCTTTCAGTCTCCCCATTTTTTGTCAATTTTTCAGGCACCCTATCGGAACTATAAGGACGCCGTCCTTGCGACGATATGCATAGTCGCCGATGCCGGTCAAGACCATCATAAACGACGGCTTATTCATCCTGTCGGTATCGATTTTAGAGGCCATAGCCTGGAGGTTATGTGTGCCCTCCTCGATAAGGGTGTCTCCGCCAAGCTTAATCTCGATGAGACCATATTTGCCATTTCTGAGGTGTATGACAGCATCGCACTCCTGTCCGTCTTTGTCGCGATAATGGTAGACCTCGCCGCCGAGAGAATCGGCGTAGACTCTCAAATCTCTTACACAAAGTGCTTCAAAGAGAAAGCCGAAGGTGCTGAGGTCGTTAATCAAATCAACAGGTCCGACGCCCAAAGCGGCTGTGGCAATTGACGGGTCGACATAGTAACGTGTATCGGCGGAGCGGATGGCAGTTTTCGAGCGGAGATTCGGATTCCAAGCCGGCATATCCTCCACCACAAAAATCTTGCGAAGTGCATTAAGATATGAAGCGACAGTGTCCTCGCTCAGAGGTGAATCGTCGTTTACTGCGATATCCTGAGCCAGAACCGTCTGTGGCACCTGGCTTCCCTGATTTCTTGCATATGAGCGCATGAGGCGCCTGACTCGCTCGGAATTCTTCTGGATGTTGTCGGCACGATTGATGTCCGACTTAACAACGGCGTCGTAATAATCTATCGCCTGATCTAATGCAATCTCGTCACGCATATCAATTGCCTGAGGCCATCCGCCGCGACATGTGAGGAACGCAAGGCGATCTATGTCAATGTCTGAGGCTCCATCGACGTCGGTAAATCCGTCAAAAAGTGACTTCAGGCTTACTTCTCCCGTGGACTCTCCCGACTCATAGAGACTCATCGGACGCATCGTGAGCCAGGTAAAACGACCGGTGCCGAAATGAGTTATCTCACGGGTGTCGACCGGAACTGCGGAGCCGGTCAGAATGAACTGTCCCATTTCGCCTCGGTGGTCAACCTCAAACCTTACGGCGTCCCAGAGCTTCGGCGTAAGTTGCCACTCGTCGATAAGTCTTGGCGTTTCTCCTGCCAAAAGTCTTTTAGGGTTAATTTCGGACATTTTTATGTTCTGCTCTTTTGACTGCGGGTCGTCCATATATAGAATACTTCCGGCAATCTGCTCGGCAGTTGTTGTTTTTCCGCACCATTTCGGACCTTCTATCAAGACTGCTCCCTTGCCTTCAAGCTTATGCTTCAAAATATCATCGGCGATTCGCCTTCTGTAGAATTTCGATTTCATTCTGGCACCTCGATTCGTGTTTTCTGAATATAGTATATCACGTTTTCGAGAGCATATCAATACTTTTCGGCGAAATGGCGGAGATTTTTTCGGTGATTTGGCGGAAATTTGGTCGGCGAGTTGGCGGAGATTTACTCTGGCAATTGGCGGGGCGCGGGATTCTCTTAAAAAAATTACCACTAATAACGCTGGCTTCGGCGCAAATAATATCCTTGCAAGCGAGAATTAAGTTTTTGTTTGTAAAGATGCGTTGCAAGGCAACGCAAACAGAAAAGGAGATATAATATGAAGGGTATTACAAGCGACCAGGGCAGACAGACTCTTGAAAAGTTCAAGATTGAGGCTGCAAACGAGGTCGGAGTTAATCTTAAGAACGGTTACAACGGCGACCTTACCTCACGTGAGGCAGGTTCAGTCGGCGGTCAGATGGTCAAAAAGATGATTGACGCTTACAAGACCGGTTCTGTAAAGTAAACTTTATCTTTTTGAGCGGGAAATAACTCTCTGAAACGGCTGTCGCGGAGCAAATCTGCGGCAGCCTGAATTTTATGTCGAAAAATCTCTCAATATCTCAAAAAACGTCTTTATTTTTTCCGGGAAATGTGCTATCATATATAGTAAGTCTAATGGCAACTTGTTCCGAGTAATCGGACCGGAAAGGACGGCACTACATGAAAAAAGGAAAAAGGATAGATTACGTCTCATTTAAAAAGAAGGCCTCAAGAATCAGATACGGCAATTTAGCCCTGCTCTTAGCTATTCTTCTCATCATTATCGCAATTATCTGCGTCTCCTGCTCATCTTCAAAAAAGAAGACCGGTGACAGCGAAAACAGCGACACTAATGAAAATCAGGACGGCAGTGTTACAGATATAATTGAAGACGAAGCCGACCCTGAAGCAAGTACAACATCTGATCCCACTCAGCAGAGCTCGTATCTGTTCGCTTCAGTTACAGTGTCTTCTGACAAGGTTGGCTCGGGGCATCTGGTTCTCGTCAACAACAATATTGCCCTTCAGAACGAAGTGAATGAGGACGAGCTTGTCATCGTGAGAGAGTACAAGAACAGCGCATACTGGGTCAAGGACTACAGCGTTCTGGTTCTTCCTGACACTATGGATGCTCTCAATGAAATGCTTCTTGCGTTCTATAATGCAACCGGAAATGACAGCGTTATGGTCAGAAGCGGCTATCGCTCGTTTGCTTATCAGCAGGAGCTTTATGAAGACGAGCTTGCATCAACCGGCGAGGATTCCTCAGAACTCGTTGCAAAGGCAGGCTACAGCGAGCACCATACCGGCTATGCCGTCGACTTCACAACCTACAACGGCAGCTCCTACAGCGATTTTGACGGTACCGGCGACTATGAGTGGATAATTAAAAACTGTTACAAATATGGCTTTATCAATCGTTATCCGGAGGGCAAGGAGTCTATAACCCTTATCGACAATGAACCGTGGCACTTCAGATATGTCGGAATTCCGCACGCACAGGTTATGTATGAATATGACATGTGCCTAGAGGAATACATCTCGTTCATCAAGAACTACACTATTGACACCGGCTTCCTTCTCGTGAATGCTGATGATGGTGCGCAGTATATCATCTACTACGTCCCGATGTCGAGTTCTGACACCACTACAATCTATGTTCCTCTTCAGGACGACGGCGTCATCGCTTATCCTTACGAGATTTCCGGAAACAATGTCGATGGATTTATCATAACGGTCACCCTTCAGGAAGGCACCGGAGTAGCTTCTTCCAGCGAAACCACTGCGGAGGACGAAACGGCTGAGGGAACTGAAGAGACCGAAAACAGCGAAAGCGCTGAATAATTCATAAAAATCACACCAATCGGAGGTAATCAACAATGGCGGAATGCAGTCACGATTGCTCATCCTGCTCGCAGAACTGTTCTTCGAGAACAGCACCGCAGGACATGCACGTTTCGGCTAACGAATTCTCAAATGTCAAGAAAGTAATCGGAGTTGTAAGTGGAAAAGGCGGCGTCGGAAAATCTCTCGTCACTTCCCTTCTGGCCTCAGAATCAGCGAAGCTTGGAAACAAAACGGCAATCCTGGATGCCGATATCACTGGTCCATCTATCCCGAGGGCGTTCGGCGTTACCAGCCAGCTCACAACCGACGGAAAATACATTAATCCTTCCGTCTCGAAAGGCGGAATCAAGGTTGTTTCGACTAATCTCTTACTTGATGACGAAACTCAGCCGGTTGTATGGCGCGGTCCTATCATCGCAGGAGCTGTCAAGCAGTTCTGGAACGAGGTAAACTGGGGCGAGGTCGACTACATGTTCGTCGACATGCCTCCGGGAACGGGAGATGTTCCCCTGACTGTCTTCCAGTCGATAAGACTCGACGGAATCGTAATCGTAACTTCGCCGCAGGAACTGGTCAGTATGATAGTCTCGAAGGCTGTCAACATGGCTGAGATGATGGGTGTTCCAATACTCGGAATCGTCGAGAACATGAGTTATGTCAAGTGCCCATGCTGTGGCGAAGAAATCAAGGTCTTCGGCGAGAGTCACACAGCTAAAATCGCCGAGGAGAATCACCTGGGACTTCTTGCGAGGTTGCCGTTTGATCCGGAAATCTCAAAGCTATGCGACAATGGTGATATTGAGAGTTACGACTGTGAGCCTATCAATGCTGCCGCCGATATGATATTTAAGGCTATAGAAGACTGATACGAAAAACACCGCCTGGATATTCTCCAGACGGTGTTTTTCTAAGGAAAAGAGCTTTGTAGAGTGAAACTGCAAATATTATTCCTGCTCCTCGACGACTACACCCTCGTCCTTCTTCTTTCCAGGGAAGAAGGTGGTCACTATATCGAGAGCCGCCTGTACAATGAGTACGATTCCGATGAAGATCCAGAGAGCATCGGAAGCAGAGATGCTGACGATGATGATTGCGCACACAAGAGTCACGAAAGCATTTATGAGTGCAGGCTTCCAGCTTGAATCCTTAAGGCGCATGAAGTCAATAGCCATACCAAGCTTTGAAACGCCGCTGATAAGAATTGCAAGACCGATAACAGTGTCAAATACACTGACAATCCATCCTGTCTTAACGAGGCAGAAGAAACCGATTGCCACTTCCATAAGACCTGTGGTCATTCCCTGTCTGAGGACTCCACCAACCGGATCAGAGCGGAAGTAGTTAATAAGCGAAATTGCGCCCATAACTATAAGTACTATTCCCGCGACTGTGATGATCGCTTTGGTAAGTCCTGACGGGTCAATGAGAATCAGAATTCCGACGATTATTTCAATCACCGCAAGACCTATGCCTGATAATTTTTGTTTCATAGAAAATCCTCCCGTATTTAGGTTTTTGTCCAAAGAAAAGCCGTTGACTTTTCCTTCTGAGACAAGTATAATATACATGTGTTGATTTTACAAGGGACAATTCAGGGTGATTTGTCCCAAAACCGACAGCTCATAGGCAGTTTGTTTTAAATATAGACACTTTTAATAAAGTGACCATAAAAAGAAAGCGAGGGTATAATGACCTACAAAACAAAAGGAAATCGTCGGGTTTTGGTTACGAAGAAGCTCATAAGCGAGGCACTTCTGAAGCTTCTTGAAACCAAGAGCATTGAGAAGGTAACCATAACCGAACTCTGCGAGACAGCTCACGTCAACCGCTCTACATTCTATCATCACTATACAAGTCAGTATGACGTTCTGACTGAGATTGAGGACGAGAAGGTCGAGGACATCAGGGCGATGCTTGACAAGGTGGACCCGAAGAGAAGCTTCACCATCCGCGAACAGGTTGAGGCTGTCTGCGAGTATCTGAAAGAGAACAAGTCAGCGTTCCTGCTATTCATGAACAGCAAGTACATACTGAAAGACTTCTCCGAGAAGCTTTTTGATATAACTCTGAATAAGGACTTAGCCACAGAGCACGCGCCCAAGGAGCTTTCTGACGAGCAGAAAAAGCTTTGGGAGAACTTCTACCAGGGTGGTCTCTACTATCTCACATATTCATGGCTTTCTGGCAACTTTTCCGCTTCGCCTTCAGACGTTACAGACCTGATTTGCGAACTTATTCCTATAATGAAGAGATAAAAAATTCCCGACCGCAAATGGTCGGGATTTTTATATGTATCATTCATCAGTTATTCGAGGCTTCTATAAGATCCTGCATCGAGTACATCCCTGCCGGTTTTCCGGAGAGAAACACTGCGGCGTTGACTGCACCTACAGCGAAGACCTCTTTTGATGCGGCTGAGTGAGAAAGAGTGATGACTTCGTCACGTCCGGCAAAGATTATTTCATGCTCGCCGACAATCGTTCCGCCTCTTACAGAGTGGATTCCGATTTCCGACTTGTCACGCTTCTTGCGCTGACTGTGGCGGTCGTATATGTAGTTATATTTCTCATCACGAGCTTCGTTGATGGAGTCGGCAAGCATAAGAGCCGTTCCGCTCGGAGCATCTATCTTCTGATTATGGTGCTTCTCGACGATTTCGATGTCATAGTCGTCGCCCAAAATGGTGGCGGCTTTTTTTGCGAGTGCGCTTAAAAGATTGATTCCTATAGACATGTTTGCGGTGAAGAAAATCGGAATCTGGCTGGATGCCGACTTGATGTCGGCGATGTCCTGCTCGCTGTAGCCGGTTGTGGCTAGAACCAAAGCTGTACCGTTGGTTTTGGCGTAGTTCAAGAGTCCGGGAAGTGCCGACGGATGGGAGAAGTCGATTATCACGTCCGGCTTGCAGGTAAGGTTACTAACGTCTGTAACTGTCTCAAACTGGAGATCTCCCGAAATTACTTTATCAACTCCGGCAACCGTCTTTATGTCGTCTCTTTTGGAGATTACGTCCCCGACTACCTTGCCCATTTTTCCGAAGCAACCGCTTATTACCGCATTAACCATTTAATCAATCCTCTCTAATTTGCCGAGACCAATCCATGCGAAATCATAATCTGTCTCAGTTTTTCTTTGTTTTCAGCTTCCATTTCGCAAAGTGGTAGCCTGCAGTCTCCGACATCAAAGCCCATCATGTTCATAGCCGCCTTCACTGGAATCGGGTTTACCTCGCTGAACAGGGCGTTTGTCAGGTCGAGATACTTAAATGCAAGCTCGCTTGCCTTATCAAAATCTTTGTCTAAACAAAGTTTAGTCATCTCGTGAGTAGTTTTAGGCAGGATGTTTGAAAGAACGGAGATGACTCCCCTGCCGCCGATTGCCATCATGGGAACGGTTATGTCGTCGTTCCCGCTGTAGAGTGGCATATCGTCGCCACACTGGGCTCTTATCTCCATCGCAAGTGCCATATTGCCGCTTGCTTCCTTCGTTCCGACTATCTGAGGGTGCTTTGAGAGCTCCTTATAAGTAGAAATGCTGATATTGAAGCCGGTCCGGGACGGGACGTTATAGACGATTGCAGGGAGCTTCGTTTTTGAGAGAATACGCTCGTAGTGCCTGACAAGACCATTCTGTGTGCACTTGTTGTAGTAAGGAGTTACCAGCAGAAGTCCGTCAGCGCCTGCTTCCTCGGCGGCTTGGGTTGTGCCGATGCAGTATTCGGTGTCATTCGAGCCGGTCGAGCATATTACGGGAACTCTTCCCCTAGCAGTCTCAACAGCGCACTTCATTAAAGCCCGATGCTCCTCGCCGGAAAGAACAGCATTCTCGCCGGTTGTTCCGACTGCAACGATTGCGTCAATCCCAGAGAAAATCTGAAACTCGATGAGTTCACGGTATTTGTCGAGATTAACTGAGCCGTCCGGGTTGAACGGTGTTACCAAAGCCGTTGCGGCACCGGTGAATAATAGGTTTTTCATGGTATCTCTCCTTTCCGGAACCTCTCAGTCAGCTTCGCTGACAGCTCCCCTTAGTAAGGGGAGCCTATTACGTTCTTAAATACGTTTAGTCAAAATATCCTTTCGCCGCAAGAAGCTCTGCCATCAGGACTCCGCCGCCGGCGGCGCCACGGAGGGTGTTATGGGAGATGCAGACGAATTTGTAGTCATACTGGGTGTCTTCGCGGAGGCGTCCCATCGAGATTGCCATTCCGCCTTCGCGGTCTCTATCTAACTTGACCTGCGGACGGTCAGGCTCCTCGAAGTAGTTTAAGAACTGCTTGGGTGCAGACGGAAGCTCCAGCTCCTGAGGAACGCCGGAGAAGGTTCTCCATGCTTCCAAAATCTCCTCCTTTGAGGGCTTATCCTTGAATCTTACGAATACTGCGGCGGTATGACCGTCGGAAACGGGGACTCTGAGACACTGGGTCGTGATTGAGGGAGCGTCTGCACAGACGATTTCGTCGCCCTCGATATGTCCCCAGACTTTAAGCGGCTCCTGCTCGCTCTTCTCTTCCTCGCCGCCGATGTAAGGGATGAGGTTGTCGACCATTTCGGTCCATGTATCAAAGGTCTTTCCGGCACCGGAAATCGCCTGATAGGTGCAGGCAAGAACCTCGGTGATGCCGTACTTTCTTAAAGGCGTCAAAGCCGGAACATAGCTCTGGATGGAGCAGTTCGACTTGACTGCGATGAAGCCACGCTTTGTGCCGAGACGTTTTCTCTGGGCATCAATAATCTCGATGTGCTCGGGGTTGACTTCCGGAATTACCATCGGGACGTCGGGGGTGAAGCGGTTTGCGGAGTTATTTGAAACTACAGGGCATTCAAGCTTGGCGTAAGCCTCTTCGAGAGCCTTGATTTCGTCCTTCTTCATGTCGACCGCGCAGAAGACGAAGTCGACCATTGAGGCAATCTTCTCCTTGTCGGCGGTGGCATCCATGACGATGATGTCTTTTGCACACTCGGGAATCGGGGTGGTCATCAGCCAACGCGAACCGACAGCTTCGCTATATGGCTTCCCTGCCGACTTCGGCGATGCCGCAAGTACCTTAATCTCAAACCACGGATGGTTTGCAAGAAGTGTTATGAACCTCTGCCCTACCATGCCGGTGGCGCCGATTACTCCAACTTTATACTTTTTCATAGATATTACTCCTTAAATGCCCCGGCGACAGAAGATTTGTATTGAAAATGTCGCGCGGTTGTTATATAATGTCAAGTGTGGGATATACATTTCCCACTATCCATACCCTTATATTATACCGCGACAAAGCGATTACGTCAACCTTAAAATACACCAAATTTTATTTGAAAGAAGCGCCATTATCATGACATTTGAAACTGATTTGAAAACCAGCGATTTTAATTACGACCTGCCGGAGGAGCTCATCGCTCAGACTCCCGTCGAGCCGAGGAACGCCTCACGGCTTATGGTTATCGACCGCAAAACCGGCGACATCACGCATGACCACTTCTACAATCTATGCAGGTATCTTCGACCGGGTGACACCCTCATCGTCAACGATTCGAGAGTTCTCCCTGCCAGAATCTACGGCGAAAAGGCGGACAATGGGACGTTTATCGAGTTTCTTCTTCTCGAACAGAAGGAAAACATGGTCTGGGAGATTCTCTGCCGTCCGGGAAAAAAGGCGAAGATAGGCACGAAGTTTATCTTTGGAAATGGCAAGCTCACCGCCGAAATCCTCGACGTTATGGAGGACGGCAACCGGATTGCTAAGTTCTCTTGCGAAGGAAGTATCTACACAGTTCTTGACGAAATCGGGCAGATGCCGCTTCCGCCTTACATAAAAGAGAAGCTCGAGAACAACGAGAGATACCAGACGGTATATTCAAACGAGGTCGGCTCAGCCGCCGCTCCGACTGCCGGGCTTCACTTCACGACTGAACAGCTTGAAGAGATAAAAGCCGCAGGAATCAACATCGGCAAAGTCACTCTTCATGTCGGCTTGGGCACTTTCCGTCCCATCAAAGAGGAGAACATCTCGGAGCACAAGATGCATTCTGAACACTACGACCTCCCTCCGGAGACCGCCGAGCTTATAAACCGCACCAAAGCAAACGGCGGCAGGGTTATCGCCGTCGGGACAACCTCCTGCCGGGCTCTTGAAAGCGTTGCAACGAAGTTTGGCGGCGAAATCAAGCCCGACGATGGCAATACCGACATCTTCATCTACCCCGGCTACCAGTTTAAGGCGATAGACGGTCTCATCACCAACTTCCACCTGCCCGAGAGCACCCTAATCATGCTCGTCTCAGCATTCTTAGGCAAGGACAAAACCATGGCGGCGTATAAGACCGCAGTGGAGGAGAAGTATAGGTTCTTCAGCTTTGGGGATGCGATGATTATTATTGATGAGTGATTCGTAATTCATAATTATTGACAGCCTACGATTGAAATGTTATAATTGTAATAGAAATATTAAGGGAGAGACTTTTTAAAATGCCTGTACTTAGCACTTTTTATGGTATTATAGTTCGTATGTACAACGAAGTTGGCGGCAAGCACAATCTGCCACATATTCACGCTGAATATTCCGGCGAAGAGGTTGTTATGGCTTTCGACGGAACGGTTATTGAAGGTTCGATTCCGAAAAACAAGATGAAACTATTAGAAGCATGGGTAGAAATCCATAGAGAGGATCTTGAAGCTAACTGGCAGCTCTTATCAGGCGGCGAACAGCATTTCAGAATCGACCCTCTCAAGTAATTCGGAGGTGTTTAAAATGTTACAACCCGCTATTGTCAAAGCCGAGCCGGTCAGGGACAGCTCTTTGATTCTACTATACGAAACCGGTGAAAGAAAGAAGTTTGATGTCTCGCCTTATATCAAGGGCAGTTGGTTTGGGAAATTAGCGGACTTTTCGTACTTCTCAACCGTGCACCTTCTGCCGAACGGTTCAGGAATTGAATGGGCTGACGGGCAGGACATCGCCCCGCATGAGCTTTATGAGAACAGCGAGGAAATCCCGGACATTCCAAACGCTGAGACCATTGCGGCGTTTGCCGAAAGTGAAGAGATGTTGGAACACCCGGAGAAATACAAAAGATACAATTCATTCTCTGAGGCTTTAGATGACATCTTGAAAGACGAATAAAAATCAAGGACAGCTTTACGGGCTGTCCTTTTTGCTATCTGTTTACTCCAATCCCGCCATGAGACCGTTATAGTAGTCGAGGCAGTCGTCGAAGACTTTGAGGTTTGCCCGGTCGAAGAGTCCGTAGGCTTCTGAGCCGGCATTGACGTAGTTGTTGTCCCAGACAACGCAGACCATGCCGCACTCTTTTGCCTTCGAGACGAAGTATTCGCCCCACGCTTCTCGGGCAGACTGGTTGTCCTTGTTGGTGCAACCCATTTCGCCGATGATGACATAGGTACCGTTTGCGACGAACTTCTCATATAGGGCGTCGATGTAGTAGTCGATGTCCGACTCACAGGATTCGTCGAACTGGGTGTAGGCGTAGCTGTCGCTCATAGCAAGGTTATAGGGCGTGTACATATGAACAGTGAGGAGGAGCTTATTGCTCGGATCTGAAGGGAGCTCGAAGTCGTCCGAAAGCGCCGCATCGGGAGAAGCGCAATAGGTAGAAACCATCAGATATCTTGTCTCGTTATTGCCGCCGGATGCTCTGACTGTGTCGACAAATGCCTGGTTACAGTCGATAATTGTCTGCATTGCGTCCTGACACTCGGTCGACCATTCGGAGTAGTACCACTCATAGTTTGTACCAGCTAGTCTTGGCTCGTTCATCGGCTCAAAAATGAGGTGCTGGTCGTAGTCCTTGAAATACTCGGCAATCTGAGTCCAGATTGTAGTGATATATTTGACTGCCTCGTCGTGATTCTCGGCTGTGGGATAATAAATTTCGTTGTCGTGGTGAGAGTTGAGGATGACGTACATGTCGTTCTCGAGTGCCCAGTCGACAACCTCCTTCACTCTTTCGAGCCAATCCTCATCGATGGTGTAATTTTCATCGCAGTGATAGCTCCATGAAACGGGGATTCTGATTGTCTTAAAGCCGAGTTCGGCTATAGTGTCAATCATCTCTTCGGTTGTATAGGGATTGCCCCATGAAGTCTCGCTTGAACCGGTGGAGTCAAAGGTATTTCCTAAGTTCCAGCCGAGTCCCATGTCGGTGATTAAATCCGAAGCGGAAATAGAAGTGGTCTCAGCGTTCTCACCATAGTGAACGTGACCGTCGATTGAGGTGTCTCCGCAGGCAGTGAACACTGCAAGGCACATCACAAGTACTGTCAGAAGCGTAAGAAATCTCTTGAATGAAAATCGTTTCATTTCGGTGTCTCCTTCAAAATATTATTCGTTTGTGTCTATTGCACTGCGGTATGCCCACAGATACTGTACACCTGAAACTGCCGTCAGGATTGCCGCAACCCAGACGAGAAGATTGTCGATGATGCTGAGCACTGTTCCATCAATTCCGACTCCGACAGCTACCAAAGCGTGCAGGAAGAGAGTCACGACGATTGCAACCATTGTGAATGCAGTCTTGACTTTTCCAAGCCAGCCTGCCGCAACGACGATTCCGTCGCCGGATTTTACGACAAGACGAAGCGCAGAAACCATAAATTCACGGAAAAGAATTATCATAACCGGGACTGAGCTCACCCAGTTCTTGTCGACAAACACTAAAAGTGCCGCCATTACAAGGGCTTTGTCAGCAAGCGGGTCTAGAAACTTTCCGAAATTCGTTATCAGGTTTCTTGAACGTGCTATTTTTCCATCCAGCATGTCGGTTATCGAAGCAATTGCGAATATCAAAAGCGCGATAAACAGGTTCACGCTCGAAAATTCCCAGAGTGCGAATAGGACAAAGAATGGAATTAAGATTACACGCATTAGCGTCAGTTTATTCGGTAGATTCATGCCATAAGCCTCCTCAGGTCGCAAGTATTACTTCACCGATTGGGTCGTAGTCCATCGTGTCGGTGATTCGGACGTACTGATAGTCGCCGACTTTTAATGGAATCGAAGAGGTGAAGAAAATCTTGCCGTCGATTTCGGGGACTTCGTTTTGGCTTCTTCCGAACCAACATTCGGCGTAACGGTCGTAGCCTTCGACGACCACTTCATAGACCTTGCCGAGCATTTCAGCGGTCATCTGGTCGCTAACAAGCATCTGCTCCTGGGTGATAATCTCGGCACGGCGGTTCTTTTCGTCCTCATCGAGCTGTCCGTCAAGCTTGGCGGCGGGAGTTCCCTCCTCCTGAGAATAGGCAAAACAGCCGAGACGGTCGAAGCGCATTTCCTTGACGAACTCGCAGAGATTCTCAAATTCCTCTTCAGTTTCGCCCGGGAAGCCGGTCAGGATTGTCGTTCTGATGATTACGTTCGGAATTCTCTCACGAAGTTTCTTGACAAGCTCCCTTATCTCGGCTTCGGATGAACGGCGGTTCATTCTCTTCAAAACCCTGTCACAGCAGTGCTGAATCGGGATGTCAAAATACTTGACGCACTTCGGCTCAGATGCGACCACGTCGATGAGCTCGTCGGTGATTCGTTCAGGGTAGCAATATAGCGTTCTAATCCACTTTAAGCCGTCGATTTTACAGAGCTCTTTTAGTAAATCTGCGAGCTTTTGCGTTCCATATAAATCTTCACCATAACGGGAGGTGTCCTGTGCGATTAAAATAATTTCACGATAGCCGACTTTGGCGAGCCACTTTGCTTCGTCGATGATGCTTTCCATCGGGCGGGAGCGATATTTGCCACGGATACCGGGGATTGCGCAGAAGGTGCAGTGGTTACTGCAACCCTCAGCGATTTTTATGTAGGCATAGGTTTCGGTGGAGACGATTCTTCTGCCACCGATTACGAGAGAATACTTGTCGCCGTACATCTCGATGCCGTTTTCGTTGGAGAGAACCTTGCGGATGGTCTCACCAAGGAGCTCATTCGCGCTAATGCCTAAAACTGCATCGACCTCAGGGATTTCCTTTAAGATTTCCTCGCGGTATCTTTCAGCAAGACAGCCGGTGACGATTATCGCCTTGATTCGCTTTTCTTCTTTGAGGGCGACAAATTCGAGAATCGTCTCGATCGCTTCCTGCTTTGCCGACTCGATGAATCCGCAGGTGTTTATCACCGCGACATCCGCAAGTGCGGCATCCGGCTGAAGCTCGAAACCTTCTTCTCTTAAATTATACGCCATGTGCTCGGCGTCGAGCATGTTTTTGGCACAGCCTAGTGACACTATTCCGACAGTGACTGCCATTTACTCTTCTCCCTCTTCCATTTCGTATTCATATTCCGACAGGGCTTTGTTCACTTCCGAAAAAGAGTAGCCCTGGCGGACAAGTGCTGCCTTGACCTTCTGAACGCCCTTTTCGTCAGAAAGATACCTTGCGTATTTTTTGTCGATAAGCTCCGATATCCGCTCGGGAACGGTGTCCTCATACGGGTACAGAGCTTCTGTTATCAGTTCATTTGAGATGCCACGTTTGCGCATTTCCTCTCTGGCACGACGAAGCCCAAAGCGCTTTGTCTGGCAGTAATGCTCGGCAAGGTGCTCGGAGTATCTTCTGTCATTGATACAGCCGATTTCGCTTAAGCGGTTGCAGACTTCAAGGCAGATGTCCTCCGGGTAATTACGTTCGAGCTTCTTGTAGAGCTCGATATAGGAGTAGTCCCGTTCGTCTAAAAGATAAAGCGCACGTTCTTTGGCACGCCGGAAATCGTTTGCGTGGATTATCTCTTCAATTGCCGACTCCGGCAGAGTCATTTCTTTCTGCAAATGGTACTCGTTCAGAACGTCGACGTTAATGAACAAAGGCTCGCCTTCGTCAAGGTCGACACGCATGGTGGAGCCTTTGTATTTTTCGATGGATGTTATTGTGGGCATGAGACCCCTCCACCGGCTTCGCCGGTCCCCCTCCCCTTTCATGGGAGGCTATTTGTGCTTCTTATTCGGCTGGAGTGAACTCTTCAAAGTCTTCGTCGTCGGGTTCGACGATTACGGAGGTGGGCTTGGGAGCCGGTTCTACAGCTTGTGCTGTGTCAGCGGCTTCGCGGAGAGCGGCTTCCTTCTTGTTCTTGCCGGAAAGCATCGAGACCTTATTGCGCTCTGCCTTTATCTTGTCCTCGACTTCCTGCATGACGTCCGGATGGGCAAGAAGATATTCCTTGGTCTTTTCCCTGCCCTGCGCTATCTTCTCGCCGTTATAGCTGAACCATGCGCCGGCTTTGTGGATTATATCGAGCTCGACTGCGACGTCGACAACCTCGCCGATTCGGGAGATACCCTTGCCGAAAATCATGTCAAATTCGGCTTCCTTGAACGGTGGTGCGACTTTGTTCTTGACGACTTTGCATCTGGTTCTGTTACCGATAACCTCGGTGCCGTTCTTGATTGCTTCGCCCTTACGGACGTCAATTCTGACGGAAGCGTAGAACTTCAGCGCTCTGCCGCCGGGAGTGGTTTCGGGGTTGCCGTAAATAACGCCGATTTTCTCACGAATCTGATTTATAAAGATTGCGACGCAGTTCGACTTTGAAATAACTGCCGTGAGCTTTCTCATTGCCTGAGACATAAGGCGTGCAAGCTGTCCGACGTGGGTGTCGCCCATTTCGCCGTCGATTTCGGCTTTCGTTACCATTGCCGCTACCGAGTCAAGGACGATTACATCGATTGCTCCAGAGCGAACGAGCGCTTCGGCAATTTCAAGAGCCTGCTCGCCCGAATCCGGCTGGGACACGAGCATTGAGTCGATATCAACTCCCAATGCCGCCGCATAGGTCGGGTCTAAAGCGTGCTCAACATCAATAAATGCAACCTCGCCGCCGAGCTTCTGGGCTTCGGCAATGATGGAGAGTGCAACAGTAGTCTTGCCGGAGCTTTCCGGACCGAAAATCTCGACGATTCTTCCTCTTGGAACACCGCCGATTCCCAAAGCCATGTCGAGAGTCATTGAACCTGTCGGTATAGCCTCGACGTTGAGAGTGGAGTTCTGCCCCAAGCGCATTACAGCGCCGGCACCATAGGTCTTCTCAATCTGCGCAATTGCGGTTTCAAGAGCCTTCTTTTTCTCCTCCTGATTCTGCGGATCTGCTACGGTCTTCTTCTCAGCAGTCTTCTTCATTGCCATATCGTTTTCCTCGTTTCTAATTTATATTTTTTAGTTGGCACTTTTGTGCCGGTTTCTATACTGTATTATACACTATGCGGGCAAGTTTGTAAAGCCTTCTAAGTACGTAAAATCGGACTTGAAGACTTTTTTGCAATAACTCCCCTGTCTTTTTCGCATAAATCTTTGATCACTCTTGCATCAGCATATCCATTGGCTTCAAGAATCGCCTTCACCGCTTCGCCCTGGGTTGCGCCTATCTCAAATGCGATGTAGCCGCCGGGCTTGAGAGACTTCTTCCATATCTTCGGGATGGCTCGATAGAAGTCAAGACCGTCTGCGCCGCCGAAAAGTGCGGTTTCGGGCTCATGAGTGACTTCGGACTGAAGATTCTGCATGTCCGATTCGGTCAAGTATGGCGGGTTGCAGGTTATCAAGTTAAAGTCCGAAAACTCTGAAGCCGACTCATCACTCAGGGCGTCGAATTTATGCGGGATTACGTGACTTTGGTGCCCGGAGATATTCTGTTCGAGATAACTATAGGCTTCGTCGTAGAGTTCGACAGCGTGGACTTCAGCTTCGGACAGGAGCTCCGAAAGGGTTATCGCTATACACCCGGTGCCGGAGCATAAATCAAGTATCTTTGGAGTTCTGATGTCTTTGACGAGCTTAAATGCCGTCTCGACAAGGGTTTCGGTGTCCTGACGTGGGATAAGCACTCCCTCGCCGACCGAAAACTCTCCACGATAAAAATCCCATCTGCCGATGATATACTGGAGCGGCTCCCCAGAAAGGCGTTTACGGAGCATTTTATGAAGCCTTGCAGATTCCGATTCGGTTTCGGGGCGGTCGAGCTGTCCTGTCAAAAGTTTAAGCCTGAAGTCCCTGCCGAAAACCTCTTCAAACATCACGTCCGCTTCAAATTCATAATCTTCGATTCCGCCGGATTTGAGGGCGGACAAAACCTCGTTATAGAGCGAGTTTACCATCTGTCACGTTCTCTGTCCTCGGGGATGCAGGGCTTGAATGCGGCGATTGCGACTTCAATCTGGGAGTCGTCCGGCTCCTTTGTCGTGAGTCTCTGAATCCAGAGACCAGGTGCAGAAATAATCTTTGTGAAGATATTGTCATACTTTCCTGCGAGCCGGATGAGTTCATATGCAATCGCTACTATTATCGGAAGAAGGATGATATGTGCACCGACTCTCAGAAGAAGCGAATCCCACGGAACCTGGAATATCGAGAATACAAATATTGAGATAAAGAGCACTAAAAACGTGAACGAAGTGCCGCATCTCGGATGGAAGCGCTTTTGCTTCTTGACGTTCTCAACGGTGAGGTCGAGCCCATGCTCATAGCAGAAGATGGTCTTATGCTCAGCGCCGTGATATTCATAGGTTCTTCGCATGTCAGAAAGAAGGCTTGTTGCCCAGAGGTAAATTACGAATATGCCAATTTTTATGATGCCTTCGATGAGGTTCTTTACAAAGCTCATTTCGGCAAGTGCCGGGATGAGATATGAAACTCCTCTTGTGGCAAGTGCCGGGAGATACATGAAGAGAAGGAGCGCCAGAAGTACCCCCAAAACGGTTGCGACAACCATGATTCCGTTCATAAGCTTGTCGCCGAACTTGTCGGTCAGCCACTTCTCGAACTTTGAGGGCTCTTCCTCCTCGATTCCTTCCATCGACTTATCTGCCGACTTTGAAAGGCACTTATAACCGTCGATAAAGCTTACAACCATGTTGACACATCCGCGGATAAACGGCACCTTGCGATACCACTTTGCGGGCTTAAGCTCCCACGTTTCAACCTCGATTTCTCCATTCGGGAGACGGACTGCCATGGCTTCGGTGTCGACGCCTTTCATCATGATTCCCTCTATGAGTGCCTGACCGCCGATTTTCGACTTGAATTCAGGCTCGTTTTTTGTTTCTGTCTTTTTGCTCATTATAACCTCCTGTTTGCTAAAATTGTTCCGTAATCGGCAGGGTTATCCGAACCGTCGTGCCCTTGCCGAGTTCGCTGTTGATGGTTAAGTTTCCGCCGTGCATTTCGACGATTTCGTTGGCAACTGCCAAGCCGATGCCCGAGCCACGGCGTGTGTGATTGGCTTTATAGAATTTCGTCTTTACTTTCGGGAGATCCTGGGGCGCGATTCCAACGCCGGTGTCCGAAATGAGGACTACTATTTCTTTACTTTTTTCAAACGCCTCAACCGAGACGGTGCCACCAGAATTGGTGTACTTAACGGCGTTATCGATTATGTTTATGAAAACCTGCCTGAGCCTTGCCCGGTCGCCATAGACGAACGGAAGCATTTCCGGCTCAAAGTATTCGAGCTTGATTCCAAGCGATTTTGCCCGTTCGCCGTAGATTAAAACTGCTTCTCCGAGCTCTGCCAAAATATCGCAGGTTTCACGGTTGAGGGTGAACCGTCCGTCTTCGATTCGGGAGAAGTCAAGGAGCTCCTCGACCATTTCGGAAAGGCGCTCTGTCTCGCCAGTGATTACTTTCATCGCCTTCTGGATGGTTTCGGGGTCGTCGGACATTTCAAGTGCCGTTTCGCTCCAGCCCTTGATTGCAGTCAAAGGCGTGCGGAGTTCGTGTGATACAGACGATATAAACTCGTTTTTGACTTTGTCGGAGTTTTCGAGCTCGGTTGCCATGTAGTTAATGGACTGGGCAAGCTCGCCGATTTCATCGGATGTCTTCGGGTCGATTCTTTCGCGGAAATCGCCTTCGGCGTATTTTTTTGAAATATCGCACATCTGCCGGACGGGTACTACTATCGACCGTACAAACGACAGTCCCGCAAAGAGCATGAGAAGTATGATTGCAAGAAGTGACAGGCTAAGTACAACGCCTATTCTGAAAATCTGCCTGTCTATGAGGTCAATCGACGTTAAAAGCATCAGCGCGCCATATTCGCTACTGGTTGAGGAAAGAACCACGGTGTAGCACATGACCTTTTCGCCGGTTGACAGCTTCAGTGTTTCGCAGTATTCGCCGTCTGAAGAGTCGAGTGCCTTTTCATAGCCGGATAAATCCAGCCACTCTGACGGTTCAAAGCCGGAGCTCGAAAGGAGCACTTCCCCCGAAGAGCTGAGTGCTAAAAGCTCATACTTCTCTTTCTCGTCAAATTCAGTCACGGAGGATTCTATTTCGCTCTCTAATCCAGAGACGGTCTGGTATCTCGAAAGTGGAGATATCACCGATTCAAGCTTTGCTGTCAGGTTCTGCTCGGCGGCATTCGTATAGTAGTTACTGAAAATGACAAGAGCAAGCACATCAACCACGAGGAGCACAGCCAAAACTATGCCCATCGAGTTAACTAGCCATCTGCTGGTTATGCTCTGCCCTATTTTCCTCTTCAGCATCAACGCTCAACTCTTATTCGCCGGAGCTCCATTTGTAGCCGTAACCCCAGATAGTGATTATGTATTTGGGACTCGACGGCTCGTCTTCAATCTTCATTCTGATTCTTCTTATATTTACGTCGACTATCTTTTCTTCGCCGTAGTAGTTGTCTCCCCAGATCTGCTTTAAGATTGTCATTCTGTCAAGTGCGGTGTTCTGGTTTTTGAGGAAGAACTCCATTATCTGATACTCGACCTGGGTCAGGTCTACCGGCTTGCCGTTTTTCATAAGAACACGGCTCTTTAAGTTAATTACAAACGGTCCTGAGGTTATTTCGTCGCCGTTATCCATTTTGGATGAGTCCATAAGGCTGACTCTGCGGCAGATTGCGTCCACTCTTGCCACTAATTCTGAAATCGAGAACGGCTTTGTGATATAGTCGTCGGCGCCCATCATTAAGGATGAGACCTTGTCCATCTCCTGAGATTTGGCTGAAAGCATGATTATTCCTATCTTTGCGCTTCTTTCACGGAGATACTTGCAGACAGCGAAGCCGTCCATCCCGGGCATCATGATATCCAAAAGCGCCGCATCGAAATTGCCTCCTGCGTCATCAAATGCTTTCACGGCAGCCTCGCCGCAGTTGACGTCAACAACATCATAGCCGCTTCTTTTAAGATTAAGTACGACGAACTCTCTTATCGAATCCTCGTCCTCACAGACCAAAACACGCTTCATGCATATTCTCCTTACTTTTTCTCATTCTATTATATATAAATTATCGGAAATCTCATCAGACGTCAGTAACAGTGGCTCATCCTCGTCAGCGAGCTTCTTATAGAGATAAGCCATGCTGTCGGTCTCAGTTATCAGTGTGTAGCCGTCATCTAAATAGGTGTCAACACTTCGGGAGCTTACTGAAATTATACTGAGTAACTTTGTCATTTCGGACAGGCTGTCGGCGGTTCTGTCATACTCGACGAATGTAATCTCGCCGGTGTCGCTGTCCCTTAAGACAGAAACGAAGTTTGTCCATCTCGACGGGAGCTTGAAAATGAAGGTGTCCGAAAGGCTGTAGTAAGAGCTCGATTCTGCCGTGAACAAAAGCTCTTCCTCGCTGTAGCTGAGCCAGTTCACCATGTATTCGGCGCCGCTCCCTCCTGAATATCCGGAAAAGAGACCGAGCGTCGGGATTTCAACAACGCCGTCGCCGTCGTAATCCATAGACAGATATCCGCCGGTTCTCTCGGTCGTCCAGAGAAGTTCTGAATCCATTGCTGAAAGGCAGACAAGATTGTCTCCCGAAAGGTAGACCACTTCCGTCAGAAGATAGCCATCCTCATCGGTTACGTCTATAAAGAGCGCGCCCGTTTCGCCATAGAGGATTCCGCAGACATAGTTTGAAATAGCCGAAACGCTTGATGTGAGCATTCTCTCAGCCGTCACATAGCTCAAGCCATCGCTTGACTTGATGACTCCAACTGAGACCGCAGTTCCCGACTTTTTGAAGAGAACTATCTCGTCGGTGCCGCAGAGGTCGATGTCCGCGCTTATCATTTCGGTGTACCAGCCGTCGTAGGTTGAACGGAGGATGCCGTTTTCGTATCTGTAGATGCTGACAACCGATTCGTCGTGAACCGATGTCCCATAGCCGATGACGATATCTGTCACATCGCCATAGTTCAGAACTATGACTGTGTCTACAGAGGAGCCGCCGCCCGCAATCTCATACATCGCGTTCCAGTCACCACCTGAGTCTTTATCAAAGACCGCGACGCGGACATTCTCGCCCGTTCCGGAGGCAGTGGCACTTGATTCCGTATAGAAGACAAGTGCTTCGTCGTTACTGTCGCCGTCAAGATCCTCAATTACGAATGCCGAACGGTAGTCGCCAGACTGGGGATAGGCAAGGGTTACGGAGCGACCAACATTGTCATAAAGCGCTTGCTTGAGCGCTTCCTGGTCATCGGAAATGCTCGGAGCCACGAGGAGCTCGTCAACAGAGAAGGTGAACGCCTCACATCCGGTTAGAAGCAGGCAACTGAGAACAACCAGAAGTATTCTTTTCATCAGCCCGCCTCCTGCCATATTCACATAATCAGCCAAAGTTTATTATACTCCAAATAATCGCCGGTTGCAAGTGGTTTAGGCGGTACGGAGAGCAAAATTTGTGAGTTTGTTTTCGGCAAAAAACAAAAGAGCGACATTTCGTCGCTCCTTGATGCTATAGCGTTAAATCCGCCGACTTCTTTTTCTCAACCAGGCGCTTTTGCTGGATGGATTTCACTGAACGGTGGATCTTTTCAGAAAGCTCGCTGTCGGGGACAGAGTGCTCCATTACCATCTTGACTTCCTCCTCCGTCCACGAATGACGTGGATAGAGGTTAGCGGTCTTGGCATAGTAGCGCTTACGGCTTTCTTTTTTCCTTGAACGCTGTTTTTCAGTTTTTGTGCTTTCCGGCATAGGGTTTCACCTTGTCTTTCTTGTTAGCTTCAAAGTTTGCTTATGCCGTTCTCCAAAGAGAATACGCGCGGTTTCTGAGGCTTCAATAGTAGTCTGTCCAGCCCTCATCGGTGCTTTCTGTCTTCTTTACCGTTTCGTCGGAACCGTTGTCGGTTGTGTCATCCGAATATTCGGTGTCGTTGTCGCCGGTGGATGAGCTGCTGTCGCCCGAAGAGCTTTCAGTGCTCGACCAAAGGCTTCCAGACGAGCTTGAAGACGTGCCTGGGCTTACTAATGTGCTTGAGGAGGTTGTACTTCCTGAGCTTGCTGATTCCGACTCGTCAAGTGTTACTGAATCGTCCTCGTCGTCAATGCTCACAGAATCATCAGTCGAGCCTGTTTCATCTTCGTCATCAGAAGATTCGGCATCAGAGAAAGTGACCTCGTTGTCGCCGGAATCGGTTTCGATGTGCGGAGTCTCGGTGTCGACCGACCCACTAGCGATCTCGCTTCCCGGAGCCAAAGACCCTTGAGCCGCCCCAGATTCCTCTTCCTCAGAAGATTCATCCGCGGAAACCGCGCCCTCATCAGCCAAACCTTCAGAAGTCTCTCCCGAAACCTCCTCAGTAACCGCCGAATCAGTAGTCACAGACTCACTGTCAGACGTTATCTCCTGGCACCCGCAAGTCATAATCATAACCGCCACCAAAAGCCCAATTACCGCTAAAATTCTCGTACTTCTCAACATTTCCTCTCCTCTCCCAAAAGAGACGCCAGAGAACTGACACCTCTTTTTTGTTAGGTTATGATAATCTCGCTTTATCTGGTGTTTGAATTATCTTCTTCCTCATCGCCAGATCCGCCGGTGTCATTATCTCCATAGCTAGCAATTACATCGAAGTACGAATCATTCAACGTAAAAAGGATAACGCCCATCTCAGGAGCTTCGTAATGATTGGTCATAAAGATTTCTCCTCTCGTTCATCAGGAATTGCTAGCAGCACTTTTTACGCCTTCAGCGTAGACATACTGAGTGCTAGTTGTATTGTCCTTGTAGTCTTCCATTATAGCTTCTGCAACCTGGATTACAGTGCGTTCCTGCTTTGCCTCAGTTGCAGTAACCGTTGTACCATCAGCTGTTACATAGGTCACAGTCAACTGGCTATAACGGGTACGGCTATAATATTTCGAACTGATTCCATTAACGACCATATTTGAACGGAATCCATTAGTTGAGGCATTTGTAGTCACACTGTTGGATGTATACTCGGCGATGTTCGAGCTGAAATTTTCGCCTTTAACAGTCAGGGAATAAGTCGAACTTCCACCATGTGTATATACCCAGCTCCAGCTGTAATCAGTTGCGCCGTCAGGGATGAAGATATCATAGCCGAATCTCAGGCTAGTCTGAGTGTAATTATAACCACCATCTTCGTTGGTATAATCCATTCTCAACGAACCGCCAAGGAAGTTAATGATACCAGCATTAGTGCTGTCGCCGCTAAGAATTACAAACTTCGCTGTGGCTTCGCCGGAAGTTGCGGTGTAAACAGCGCCATAAGTACTATCTGAATACCATCCCGCGAAGATCATACTGCCGTCGTCGCTGGTCGGGTATGTCCAGGTCTCAGGATCATCAACATCAATGTTTCCGCCCCTGATGGTCTTGAAGTACTCTACGAGGTAGGTGCCACTGAGTTCCCAGTAGGTTGTGCCGGAAACGTAAGAGGTTGAAGCAAACTCATTTGTGCACTTCCAGCCCTTGCCGAAGCTGAAGATCTTTGCACCCTGAGATGCAGAAGAGATGATTCCGCTTGAGCTAGTGGCAGATGCCCAGTTAGGAGTCCATGCGCCTAAACTGCTCCATTCAGTTGCCCAAACATCAGGAACGATGAATGTTGAGCTTGCGCCGAGGGTGATCTTGCCATTTTCATGTCCGAGCAAGCCTGAACCACTGTAAGAATCGGTTGTGTAACCAAGGTCTCTTATGTCAAGAGTGCCTTCTACTGCAATGGTACCGTTGTTGGTGACGAGACCGCCGGTTTCAGCAGTGTCAACAATCGTGACTGTTGCGCCTGAGGCGACTGTCAGGGTTGCACCGGATTCAATAGTAAGGTTCTTGCCGCCAAGATCAATTGTCAAGGTCTTTGATGCAGTTGCATCAGTCGAGACTATGTCACTATCTACGAGCACTAGCTTTACAACGTCTTCTGACTCGTCTGCCAAAGCATCTGCAAGGGTTGCATAGCCTGCGACGTACTCGCTGTCCTTATCGTAGCCCTTGACGACTGCTTCGGTTACGGTGTAGTAACCGGATTCGTCAGTTGTCGTTACTGGGGCGTAGCCTTCGGCGCAGTAGGCGGGGTCGACTTGAGAGGAATAGCTACCGCCGGAGATGGAGATGGTGGTGTTAGCATAAGTACCTTCGCTGACACTTGCACTGTATACTGCCTGACCTTCAACTTCGTCCTCATCATTAGTATCAGTAGACTTAATGACTGCTGTACTTGTGCTGGGTATTGTCAAGGTAACATTTGATGAGTTCTTGCTGGCATACGTATTGAGCTCATACACACTATAGTAACCGGAAATTGTGCCGCCGTTGATGGTAACGGAAACATCCTTGTCAGTTGAGTGCTGGGAAATTGAAATTCCTGCACCATACGTAGTTGCTCCATTACCATTGGTTTTTGTGGAGAATGTTGTTGATGTACTGCTGATTTCTCCATCATTAACAATCAGGGAACCAGCACGAATCTCAATACCAGTGGATGTTCCGGTGATTTTTGCACTTCCGGAAATTGTCGTAGTACTCTCAACAGCTGGGAGATACATGCCAAAGGTACCACTGACTTCACCGCCAGAAATAGTGATAGTGTTCGGATAGTAACTAGAACTATCAGTTCCGTTTGTACCGATACCGAAGTTATGACCATAAACAGTGCCGCCGGTCATGGTAAGAGTACCCTTTTGAATGAGAACTCCAACACCGTAGCCTTCATACGGTGCAGTAATCGAACCACCGGAAATGGTAGCTTCTGCGCCCTGTGAAATGTATACCGCCTGACCAGTACCTGTGTTGGTTACAGTTCCGTCGGAAATCGTAAGCGAACCGCCTGTCTGCTGAATTGCGCACGCCGCACTATTTGCAGAAACTGTACCGCCGCTGATTGTAACAGTTGAACCCCAGTTGATAATTCCGCGGTAGCCGCTAACCTCACCGTCGGTGATACTCAGAGAACCGCCGGAGGTAGTATCACAGTAGATTGCCGAATAAGAGGTGTAAGTGCCGTTGCTGGATGTTGCATAGCAGGAAACAGTACCACCGGAAACTGTTACAGTACCGCCGTTGCTGTAAATACCGATGCTGTCGCCATGAACGGTGCCATCGGTCACGTTAAGCGTACCGCCGTTATATACCAGAATTGCACGATTAGTAGCAGTAATATTGCCGTCTTCACCGGAATCACTTATAGTCAAGTTACCGCCTGATGCAACGGCAATCATATTAGTGTCGGTATAATTTGTACTCGGAGTAACGCTGTAGCCGTTTAAGTCAAGCTTTACCGTTGTGGAAATGGTAATCAATTCGCTAACTTCCGCGTTCGCCAGCAGGGTGACGGTGTCGCCGCTCTCTGCCGCATCGATAGCGGACTGAAGCGTGCCTTGTCAATCTTGGCAACGCCGGTACCTATCGTGACCGTGTAGTCATTAAGCGAAGACGAATAATAATTTCCGCTCACTGTTGCAGGATTGCCTTCGGTGTCGAATACGCCGTAGCCAGTTGCCAGGATTGAAGCTACCAGGTCAATGCCCTTTGAGGCAGTATAAGTACCGCCGGTGACTGAGACAGTATTGCCACTGCTGGAACGAGCAAGCAAGGCAATGTCGTTCCCGATGAACGTGCCGCCGGAGATTGTTCCGGAAACGGTTACATCAGTATCGAATACAAGCGCACGAGAACTGCCTGTATTTATTGTGCCTGCGGAAATGTTTACAGTTCCGCCCTTGACTAAAACAGCCTGAGATGCGCCCGTTGATGCTGTTATAGTTCCACCGGTCATGGTGAATGTGCCGGAAGTCGTAATGGTTCCGCTTACTGTTCCGCCTGATACGGTTAGAGAAGCATTCTCATCAACCTTGACTGTGCCGGTAACACTGCCGCCTTCTTCTACTTTCAGGCTGGCACTGCTCGCCAAAGTCAGATTTGCTGTAACGCTACCGCCGTTAGCTACGATATATGTGTAGTTAATCGAGCCACTGGCTTCATAATTGGTAGAACCTTCACCAATTATATTGTTTTGATTAAAAGTAATTGTTGCGCTACTCAACGAACCACCAACAGGATTTTTCACATAATTACATCCGGTCAGCGTAACGGTTGAATCGCCACTTTCATCGTAAACTACAACGCCACCGCTCTGATTCGTGATATTGCAGTTGGTCAACGAAATTGTAGCCGTACCGCCCGCCGCCACATGCAGGAAGTTTGCGGCAATATTGTTACCGTCAAATGTTACATTCTCTGCCGTGAACGAGCATGTGCCACGAAGGATGTTGAACTGGGTGCCTGTTGCAGTAGCGCCGTCTGCAATTTTCACAGTGCCGTTCTTAACGGTCAGCGAACCGCCGTTCAGTACACCGAAAACACGAGTGGTATCTACCGTCAGAGTATGGCTGTCCAAATCAAGCGTTACATTGGTGCTTACCTGATATAGACCGTTTGTGTTGTATGCGCCACTTTCAGTGACATCAGAAAGCAAAGTAATCGTGTCCCCGCTCGAAGCTGCGGAGATGGCGTCTGCCAATGTAGAATAGGTGGTTGTCGTTGCTCCATCTGAAGATGTTACAGAAGCAACTTGAGCATCCGAAACTGTGCCGGTGGTTGAATCATATGCATAACCATCCGCAACATATGCGCTGACGTCACTGGAATATGTACCGCCGGTAATTGAAGTTGATACAGTGTTGCCGGCAACTCCATAAGATACATTTTCAACACCTAAACTGCTGAAATCAACTACTGCATATCCACTTCCGCCGGTAAATGTACCGTCAGAAATAGTTACAGTTGAGGTCTGAGTAACATAACCGAGGTTATAGATTGTTACGGCATTGCAACCGCTGTTACTGCAGTTAAATGTACCACCGGTGATCGTTAAGCTAAGCGAATTGCTATAAGTCCCGTCACTAGAAGTATAAGTACCGCCCATAACATAGAGTGCATCGCCCAACCATACATTTCCGCTGTAGTTGTAATACTGCGAAATCGAATCAATGTTACTTGTATTTGTAGTAGCATTGATAGTACCGCCAGTGATTGTAACTTGACCCATACGGAGAGAAATACCGCCATTGATAGTACCACCGGTAATCTTAAGCGTCATCTGACCGGGCATATAGATTGCCGCACCGTATGTGGCTGTCAATTCTCCGCCATTAACTTCAAAGTTCATGTCTCCGGTTGTGTTATTTCCGGCAAGAGCCGCTTGCTGAGAAGTTATAGAGCCACCATTGATTACGGCTGTACCGCCATCGCAACAGTAAATGCCATAACCGTACGTACCATTATTTACAATGCTACCGCTATTAAGTGTAACTTTTGCAGTCGAGCCTTCTACTTGAATTGCAGAATAGCTTTCAGCCGATGTAATGGTTATAGTTCCTGAGCCCTGTATCGTTAAGGTTCCACTTACAATAGCCGTATAACTGCCCAAATCAAGCGTATAGCTACCCAAATCAAGAATGATATTCTTTCCACTTTCAATAGTAACAGCAGATGACTCTGTAGTATCAGCCGTCAGAGTAATTGTCGTCTGAGTGCTATCAGTTGGTACTGCCGCAACAGCCGCCGACAAAGACTCATACTCCACATCACCTATCTTAGCAACCGAAGTGTTCGCTTCCGCGCCAAGAAGAATGACTTCCTCAGTGCCCTCTTCGGCGTTTTCTTCGGCTTCGGCTTCGCCTGTTTCTCCTCCTTCCTCAGCATTATTTGATGAGGCATCTCCCTCATCCGTCGTCTCGTCAGAGTCGGCGTCGGCTGTCGACGTTAAAACGACTTCCGGAGCGGACTCTCCGCTGTCGTTTTCAACCGCAAACACGCCGGTCGGAAGGAGTGAGACGATCATTAAAACGCTTATGATAATGCACATAATGCGTTTCGCCATAAAAAATTCCTCCTTAGTTCGCACAAAGGAGGTCAAAATCTAGACAAAAATGCCTCCGTTGCACTTTTTTAATAGTGTCGGAGGTTTGGTATGGGTACGAGTTCCTTCGGAACTCGGAAAAAAATTCCGAGCCGGGGAACCAGTACCCCCCGCAATCATTCATGTGGTTAAGCAATTCGTTGCCCTTCCACCACATGTAAACATTATAACTCACCCCACATTGCTTGTCAAGAGTTTTTCAAGGGGAATCAAAATTTTTTATGTCAGAATTTGCGGGGATAGATTCAAGGGATTTTGGACATTTTAACGAATTTCGTAGTCTCCGGTCTTGAGATTGATGGTGACGGTTGTTCCGTCGGAGAAGGTTGTCCGCTGGCGGGAACAGTCCTCCGAGAGAAATTCATGCCGGAGCATTTCGCACTTTGCGAGCTTTTCCTGAAGACCGGTGACAACCGCGCAACGGGCTATCTCCTCATCAAGTCGCTTCTCGGCTTCGGCGTCAAATGCACCGTCGGTGTTCGGATAGGCGCCGTCCCTGTCGAGATAGGGCGCACCGGCGTTCAACATGGCATAGAGCATGTAGTCCTCACTGTCCGTCTTGTCCATGAACCACGGGAGAATCATGCAGTCGTGATAGACGAGGTTGAAAAGCGGGACGGGAATGCCGTGCCTGGGGCTTCCGGGGCTCTGAAGCATGAAGTCATAGGGTCCATAGTGGCAGAAGACGAGAGTTTTCATCGCCCAATCGGAGCACTCCTCACTGCTTGGGATGATTCCCTTCGACCAGAGATAGTTGAAGCAGGCACTTCGGTATTCAAGGCACTCTTTGCGGGTCATCCGGTGTCTCGGGTGTGCGCACTCGTCCAGCTCGTTGCAGGTGAAGACGTCCAAATACGACGCCTGGAGCCTGATTCCGTGCCGGAGAATCTCCTCAAAATTGCGCTTGACGTAATATGGCACCTGAGTGGCGCAGAGATAGTTCTGCCGCCCACCTGCCCAGACGGACATCTCGAAAACCGAGCCGTCGGGAGCGTGGAGTGCAAACTCTTTATCATAAGTTGCGGCATCCATATAGTAATCTCGATACTGGTCGTGGAGACCGAAGAGGTAGCCGCAATCAGTGATTGTGTCCGAAAGCTCCTTGAAGCCATCCCAGCCGCCTGCTTCGGGACAGGCAGGAAGATAGTTGGGGTGCTGGTTGTCATAGCCGGGCGCTCCCCAGCCATCAAGGTGGAGATAAAGCTTCGGGACGCCCTTGTCGTGGTACCTCTTAATCTCCGCAGTTCTTGCGCTGAACGGGACGACCGAATCGTTGTTCCCGGGGTTGTCTTTATCGTAGTATCTCGAATCGGGCGAAACATGCTTCTTGATTCCCTTGTGGACGACTACTGAGCCGATTAAATCATCGACAAGTGGATTTCTTGCCGCCTTCTCCCGAAGAGTTGTCAGAAGTCCCATCTCAATGGCGTAGCTTCGATATATCTTGCATAAATCGTTATAGTCGCAGTTGTCCGAAAATACATACTTTATAATTCTGCGATAAGAAATCTCGCCGAGGCTCGGGAGAAGATACGTCCCGACGTGGGTATAAGTGCTCCCTGCCGGGTGGTCGACATAGTAGCCGGCGTCCCACGGAGTCTCGCAGATTGCTATGTAGCCTGACTTATCCTCCACCTGCCCAAACCAGGGCATATATGCTCCCGACGAGCAGAACTGCCCGTCGAAAGGAAGCTTTCCTACTTCGTTTTCCCAGGTATTTGGAATCAGGAGACCCTGCAGAACCGGCATGACGGTGTAGGCTGTGGGGCTCTTCTTCTCAAAAGAGAAGTAGCCGGGATAGAGGATTTTCCTGAAACTGAGCGAGCCATCGCCGGGAATCAGTTCAAACCGCACAGCTTGAGTGGCAGTCTCCACCCAGCAAAGAGTCTCAAACGAGAAGCCCAGATCCTTCCACTCATAGTGCGAGAGAATTCCCTCACCCACGCCGCTTTTATAGCGGTCATGCGAGACGACATCTGCGCCCGAAAACGGCAAAATACTGCCATCATCCATAACAAAGCCCGGGCAGAATGACTCAGATTGACGCCAGATGTGCCCGGGAGTTTCTATTATAAAGAGCAAGGTTTCAGTGTTCAGGGATAGTTTTATTGAATCAGTGACAATTTCAAGCTTTGTGTGCATGGCATCCTCCGGGAGTTTGATGTGACTATTGTAGCACAAAAAAGCGGAAGTTGCAACGGGTGGATGAGCGGTAACTGAAATGCTGACGCGAAAATGGCGCGGATTTTACTCCGCGCCGGTTACTAGCTATTCTGCCTTTTCCTCACAGAACAGCCCGAAAATAAACAGTGCCGATTGTCCATATAAGCCAGTCTCAGAGTCAGATAATGATTCAGCAGTCCGCGAAGTATAGAACTCATCCATCGCTTCCTCCTCTGAAACATTAAATTTTTCCGAAATCATCCGTACAATTTCCGGAATCAGGGTTGCTCTTATAAGTGCATGTGCCATCTTTACGCCTCCACAATATAGCTCTCTACAAACGCCAGTTCAGACAATGCCGTTTCAGTGCAGAACGCAATTTGGTTGTTGATTTTTTCAAACTTCAACCGCTCCACTGCGTCCTCTTTTCTCATAATGCCTTGAACGACATAAGACACAGTCTCGCCCACATTGTCATTTGCAATCTTTCCCATAACGATATCATATTCGTGCTTATAGCTAATATTGCTCCTGCACTGTACCACCATATCCAACCAATCAAGCGAAGCTCCGGTGAAAATCTTTTCCTTCAAAGTGTGGCTTTCATTCCACTCGTAGACGTTCACAACAGCCTGCTCTTTTTTGCCACTGGTTCGTGACAGAATCTTTGCGCGTCGAATCGCCCAGCGCTCCGCCTGCTCTTTTATGTCTGTAGTATAAAAAGCAAAGCCGAAATCTCTGCCGATTTCACTTGTCACAATTCTCGGATTCTGTATTTCAAGCGTAGTTCCATGATAAACTAACATTTCCGTTCAACTCCCAGATACTGATCGATAAGTTGCATCATATACTCCATGCTCATGCTGTGAAGGTCGTCATAATCATCACGAAGCATGTCCAAAACCTTTTCTTTTTTGAACAGCTCATACACCTTTTCACTCGGCTGATTAGTATGCTCCGCATAGTACTCCACACAAAATGTCACAAACGACAACTCACTCATTCGACCACCTCCGGTATCACAATATCTTACTTATAGATTACCACAAAGCTTGCGATAAATCAAGCATAAAAACAGCGCAGATTTCGCTCTGCGCTGTTTCCAACTTACTTGGCTTCATTCTTCAGCCTCCGGCGTTTCTCCTGAATTGATTTTACGGAGCGCTGGATTTTCTGGGACAACTCGCTGTCAGGGATTGCGTGGGCTAAAACCTGCTCGCACTCCTCCTCGCTCCATGACCTTTTGGGATAGAGTTTGGCGGTTTTACCGTAGTAACGCTTGCGGTCAATCTTCTTTTGCTCACGGAGCTTTCTGGTCTTTTCTGCTTCATCCATCAACATGAATCGTCCTTCTGAAGAAATATTTTTTACGTCTCTATTATACTACCCCCCCGCAAATGTCAATATAAAGTTCTTATCTTCCGAGAAAAATGCTTTGGTGAGAAATTCTTAATATCTTTGTACAGATTTGTGGAAAAGAAAACAGAGCAGCTAAACTGCTCTGTTATGCGAATCTGGTTTTGATTACGGCTGTTTGCCGATGTAGCCGAGGATGCCGCCGTCGACGTAGAGGATTTGTCCGTTTACGAAGTTCGAGGCGTCGGAGGCGAGGAAGATGGCAGGTCCTACCAAATCCTCGGTTGTGCCCCAGCGGTTGGCGGGGGTTCTTGAACAGATAAACTGGTCGAATGGGTGCTTGGAGCCGTCGGGCTGAGGTTCACGGAGTGGCGCGGTCTGCGGAGTGGCGATATAGCCAGGACCGATGCCGTTGCACTGGATATTCTGCACCCCGAACTCCGAAGCGATGTTCTTCGTCAGCATTTTGAGACCACCCTTTGCCGCCGCATAGGCGGAGACCGTCTCCCGACCGAGCTCACTCATCATCGAGCAGATGTTGATAATCTTGTCGTGACCTTTTGCAACCATGTCCGGCAGAACTGCCTTTGACACAATAAAAGGCGCAGTGAGGTCGATGTCGATGACCTGCTGGAAGTCCTCAACGGACATATCGCACATCGGGATTCTCTTTATCATTCCGGCGTTGTTGACGAGAATGTCGATAACACCGAGGTCTTCCTTGATTTTTGAGACCATTTCGGCGACGTCGTACTCGTTCGTGACGTCGCAAAGATAGGTTTTGACGTCGACGCCATGACTTTGGTACTCTTCCTGAGCCTTCGCAAGACGCTCCTCGTTATGACCGTTCACGGCTACTTTAGCACCGGCTCTGGCATAAGCCGAAGCAATCTCAAAGCCGATTCCATAGGTCGCACCGGTGACCAACGCGACCTTTCCCTCAAGTGAGAAGCTTTTCAGAATATCGTCCATCGCGCGCTCCTATCTCAGATCAGCTATGGCGATGTTGTCCATATCGTCAAACGCCTGGTTTTCGCCGCCCATCGCCCAGATGAAGGTGTAGTTTGAGGTGCCTGCTCCTGCATGAATCGACCAGGACGGATTGATGACTGCTTCCTCGTTCTGCATGACGATGTGGCGGGTCTCGGTCGGCTCACCCATCATGTGAAAGACGACGTTGCCCTCGGGGATGTCGAAGTAGGTGTAGACCTCCATTCTGCGCTCGTGGGTGTGCGCAGGCATTGTGTTCCAGACGCTTCCCGGTTCAAGTGCAGTCATTCCCATAGAAAGCTGACATGTCGGAAGAACTGACGGATGGATGAACTGATAGATTACCCGCTTGTTGGAGGTTTCAGCCGAACCCAAAGGGCGCTTTGCGGCGTCGGTGATTTTTATGAGACGTGTCTCGTAGGAGCAGTGCGCGGGTGCTGAGACCATGTAGAATTTGGCGGGAGAGTTCTCATCATCGCTTGCGAAAAGAACTTCTTTTGCGCCTTTGGTTATATAGAGGCAATCTTTATTACCCATCGGGTAAACCGTCCCGTCGACTGTAATAGTTCCAGAGTTTCCGATATTGAAAATTCCGATTTCACGGCGTTCGAGAAAGTACTCAGTTCCAAAACAATGCCAGACGTCCATGTCCTTCTCAATAGACACGATCCCGCGAACCGGCATACAGCCGAGAGTCACCATTCTGTCGACGTGGCTATAGACGGAAACCACCTTGTCCGGCTGGTAAAGGTTCTGGATTAAGAACTCGTTTCTTAATTCTTCCGTGGTGTAGCGTTTGAAATCACGCTGATTTGCTGAATAACGAATGTCCATTTTGTATTCCTCCATTTATAAGTAGCAGAATTCTGTCTCGATAATCTGCGTTCCCTCGTGAATCTCGTAGACCGACATCGGGATGAATGCCTTTGCGGCGATGAGATTCGTGTTCGGGTCTGACCAGAGCATCTGGTCTTTGCCATTGCCTTTGAGAGAAGTGGCGGTGCAGTCTCCGAAGCTTGTAATCGCAAAGCCGGTGTCGTATGCCTTGCAGGAGATTTCGCTCGTAATCTTATGTGTGCGGATGTGACCCTTTTCGGTCGGACGGATAACAGTCTCAACACTGATGCCACGTGCCGGCGACCACTTGCAGGTGATGCCCTCTTCGCTGATTGTATACTCTTCGGTGATGCTCTTCGGGTAGAAGTGCCAGTCAATCTCGAATGTCAAGGTGCTGTCCGGGGCACATTCATAGAGCGTCAGGGACGAACGGGAGACACTGAAGCCAAACTTTGAAGAATAAGCGAACTTCCCATACTTTTCGAGAGAATGGCTGTGCCCGTCGGAAAATTTGCGTCCCGGGACGAGTGCCACCACCTGACCTTTGCCACGCTGAACGAGCATGTCGGCGTTTCTAAGATACTTGAAAGAATCGAGCTCCGGCATCGGCGCCGCTTCGGCAGTCCAGTATGGGTGGTCGTCTGAGAGCCCCAGAAATGCGAACGCCATCATTGCCCAGTAGGGCGAGCCGGGGGCATTGTAGCTCTCGGACATCTGCAGGTTCGGGTATGAATAGCCGATTGTCAGGATTCCAGCATTGTCGAATATAGGCTGGTTCAACCACCATTCAAGGTGTCGGGTGATGATACCTTTCAGAACCGGAACAGGCAGGACTTCAGTGCCGCTGAGAAGTGAAATCGACCAGAAAGAGCACTGCGCAAAGCGGTATGTCAGCGACCTGCCGTAGGCTATGGATGCGCCATCATCTGCGAACCAGTACTGATAGTCCTGCGCAAAGTCTATCGCCCTCTGGCGGAAAGTCTTACAACGCTCGGGCTCTTCGTCCTTCATGAACATGGCGTAGATTAGCCCGAAGGAGAGCATGACGTAGGGATTGTAGTAGTCCTTGTCGCCATTGTTGCCGTCACGATACCAGCCGCCTGCGTCGTAGTAGTCCTCCATCATCTGAAGCCCTGACTCGATTCGCTCCTTGCTATATTCCCTTCCACACACTTTCAGCGCGAGATTAGTTAAAACCGCGAACCACTGCCAGTTGCAGGCGCAACATTCGTGCTCGTTTATCTCCCAGAGCCAGTTTGTGAGATTCTCCTTTTCCTCCTCGGAAAGCGGCTCCCAGACCTTTTCGGGCGCAAGGAGCATTGCATACGCAAGCCCAGCCATCCCGACGAATTTCTGGTCGAAGTCGTGGCACTTGCGCCAGTATTCAGGATTTTTGGGGTCTGAACCCGTGGCAAAGCCCTTCGGGTATATTCTTTCAAAGTCTGAGTCGCTTCCTTCGCCCATCCAGAAGGGAGCGAGTCCCCAGAGTGGGCGTGTGAAAGCCTCCATCTGTGCGGTTTCAGTGTCATAATGTGCCGAAGTTGCGCCGATTTCAAGGTGCGCACAGCCGTCACTGTAAAACGGCTTCAAGGGATTCAGGATCCGCAGAAGAGTCTCCTGAGCCGCCTTTTTTGTTGCGAAATCGGCTTCGGTATAGCGGTAACTTTTCATATTTTTGCCTCCTTATCTGGAGTAAAGATTGGCAGGTCTTTGTCTATGAGTTTAAGCAGTGCTTCCAGCAGGAAATAGTCGGCGTAGATGAGAGTCATCTGCTCCCGGTTGCTCCAGAAGCTGTCGGCACAGTTCCACAAGAGATAGTCTTTGTCTTCATCAAGGCTGAGGCGGTTCTCAATCAAGAATTCCAGAATATCCAGTGCCGCTTCACTGTACTTTTCGTCGAATTTGCCAAGCTCTAAGAGTCCGCAAGCCGCAATTGCCGCCGCTGAGGAGTCCTCACGCTTGCAGTCAAACGGCTGGTCGAAGTCGATTGGGATTCCCGTGTCGGGTCTCTTTGCCATTTGCAAGATGAAGTTGTCCGCAACTCTCTTTGCGGTATCGAGATACTTTTGCTCGCCGGTGTAGAGTGCGCTCAGCGTGAAACCATAGAGTGCCCACGCCTGACCGCGTGTCCACGAGCTCCCCACTCCATAGCCCTGTCCGCCTTCGGAACGTAAGAATTCGCCGGAGTTCGGGTCGAAGATTCCGATGTGAATCGCCGAGCCATTCTCACGGATAAAATATTTCATCGCCATGTCGGCGTGGCGGGTCGCAATCTGCGAAAACCTCGGGTCTTTGGTGACGTCCGACGCCCAATAGAGAAGCGGAAGGTTCATCATGCAGTCGATTATCACTGTTCCGGCTCTACTGCCGTCGCCCGAATCGTTCCACGCACGGATGAAGCTACCGTTCGGATTAAACCGCCCAGCAAGATTTTCAGCCGCAATAAGTCCACGATTAAAGGATTTCTCATTCCAGTCGACCTTGCAGTGTGCGACCGCCGTCGGAAGCCATTTGAAGCCGCTGTCGTGGTCCATTCCCCACGGAAGCATGAAGTTTTCGTCAAGCTTCTTTTCGATGTCCTCGGCAAGCTCCCGGTAAAGCTTCTCACCGGTGTAGTGGTACATTTGCCACATCATGCCGCTGAAGAAACCGTTTGTCCACCAACATATACTATTTTTTGACGTATCATCAAAATGACCGTCAAAAGTCGTATACGGGATGATTCCCCGACTTCTTTCAGCAACCTTATGCAGCTTTCCCTCAATTGCTTTGAGTGCTTCTCGCGCGCGAAGTAGCTCTTTCATATATTTCCCTTTCTTTGCTCACGTTATCTCTGTATTTTATTTTACCCTATTGCAATTGTCGTGGCAATATCGTATAATATATAAAAACTAACCTATTCTACTTTCATGCGGAGGTGAGATATGTTTAAGATTATCAGAGGAGGATGCCACACGCGTCACAATCAGGGATTTGTTATGTCAAGAGAGAACGGATTCCCAAAATATGTAATTCTGATTGTGCATTCAGGAGGCGAATTTGTGATTGACGGGGTGAGTCAGAATGTTCCGCCGCACAGCGCGGTCATCATTGCGCCGAACACGCCCTATCGTTACCAGCTGACGAACGGAAACTACATGGACGACTGGATTCACTTTGAGACTGACAACCCTGAGTTGCTCCCCGTCTGCAATCGGCTTTTCCCGATTCAGAATGCAGATATGTATACCTCACTCGTAAGACGGCTTCTTTGGGAGCAGTCCTACACCGAGGATTCCGGGCTCTGCCAGGAGAATACCGACGCCATTTTCACCGTTCTTCTGAACCATTTTAAATATGATTATTCTCATCAGTCAGAATCTGCGGCGCATGTTCCCTATGAAGAGGAGCTGAGGCAATTGAAGCTTGACATGACATCTCACGTGAACGGCGATTACAGCATCGCTTCCTGCGCGGAGAAGCTCCACATCAGCATTTCATATTTTCAGGCATTATACAAAAGGCTCTTTGGAATTTCCTTCCAAAGAGACCTTATCAACATGCGGATTGACTATGCAAAGACCCTTCTAGAAACAAGCGACCTGAGCGTCACTGACATTGCCGAGACATGCGGCTACCAGACAGATGTGCACTTCTTCCGGCAGTTCAAAGAGATCGCAGGAACGACGCCACTGAGGTATCGGAGGAAGGAAGGGTGAGGGAACGTCTTCCTCCGTATCAGTATTGGTGTCCTCAATCGGTTCCTGAATCTCAACCACCTCAAAAGTAGTTCCAACGGGGATGAGGTTCGCGATTGCGTTCTCGATATCTTCCGCCATCTTGTCGACATATGACTGCATAAGTGCGTTATACGTCCAGACGACGGCGTCGATTGCGTCGGTTACGGCGGAGAAGTTGGTGTAATCATCCTGGTTGAGAGCATTAGCCTTTGCAATAGCGTTATTGACAGCTGAGTAATCAGCAGGTGTTCTCAACCAAACTGTTATCATGTCAACTCCGGTCGCAGGAACCGTCACCGTCTCTCTTGAAATTTCCTCGCCGCATACAGTACAGTATGTAACCAAGTCGTAAGAGCCTTCGGCTGTGCGTGTAGCTTCGACTATGTTCTCTCTGACAGCAGTACCGGCAGTGTGAGCGGCAGGGACGACTATCGTCTCTCTTAAAAGCTCCTCACCGCAGACTGAGCAGTAAACTACGCTGTCATATGATCCGTCGGTAGTGCAGGTTGTCGCCACTTCATTCTCAACTATAGCCTCTGCTTCGGTATGACCGGTTGCAGGAATCTCAACGGTGTAGCTATCGTCGCCTCTGGTGCAGGTGTAAGTCATAACACCCGCCTCCGTGCAGGTTGCTTCCTTTGTGACTTCGGATGTGTAATCATGTCCGAGTGCTTCTGTTTCATCGGCGACATAGCTGTCTTTGCAAACAGAGCAAGTATAAGTTGTGTATCCGCCCTCGGTGCAAGTGGGTTCCGTTACGACTGCTTCATAGCTGTGACCAGTTGCCTCTACTTCATCAGCAACGTAGCTATCCTTGCAGACGGAGCAAGTGTACGTTGTATATCCACCCTCGGTGCAAGTCGGTTCTGTTACGACTGCTTCGTAGTTGTGAGCAATTTTTGCTGTAACTGTGTCGGCAAGTGTAATTTCATTCTCGGCGTTCTCGTCGCTGTAATACTTATCACAGCCGGAGCAGTACCAGTATTCGGTGTTGCCCTCAGCAGTACAAGTCGCGTCTACAGCCTCAACGCGAGTGAGCGAATGGGTGTGTACATATGCCGTTGCGGTTATCGCTCCGATCTCAGTCAATGTATCCGATTCGTTGCCGGCGGAAATCGTGAAGTTAATCGTGAAGCTTCCGCCAGTTCCATCCGTGTCGGTTGCATCACCGGCAATCGCCTCGGTTATGTCGGTAATGGTGAAGGTGACTGTCACGCTGTCGTCAATGCCCAATCCTGCAAGGATTGCGTCAATCAGAGTTGCAATCTTGTCGGCAGTTGTTGAGCCGGTTGCTGATTCGACGTCACTCTGGGTGAGAGTCCAGTCGGTGGAGGAGAGGGTGGTTTCGGCTTCGGAGATGAGTTCGGAATAATCAACGGAAGCAGTGAATACTGCTATAATTGTAATTTCAGAATCGACTAAGAATCTATATTCCGCATCCGTTGAAACAAGATTATCGCTAACATACCAACCAGTAAATGTATAATCTTCATCAGCAGTCGCAGTAACCTTTGCATACTCACCAACCGTATAAGTTCCACCGCCTGAGACAGTTCCGCCATCGGTATAACCGATTGAAACATAGAATTCGTCAACATCATTTCCGGTCTGTGAAACAGTCGCTACAACCTCAGTATCATTGAGGGTCAGCGGGTATACAGCTTCGTCAACAACCGTCAGATTCTCGACAGTTCCAACAAGCTCATCGCCCGTCTCAACATCAACCTCGAAGTAGCTTACAACCTTCTCGGTCTCGCCCGAATCGAAGTTATACTGCTCAACAGTATATGTAACCTCGCCGCTGTCGGTTGCGGTCAGATAAACCTTATATTCCATATCTGTCGGGAGAATCAGAACCTTCTGGTCGTCGGAATCAATATAAGCGCCAACGCCGTTTTCGATATCCTGAACTTCGTCGGAGATTATCCGAGCAACGAGAGACCCGTTTGAATCGTATACTTCAATATCTACAGGGCAGTTGATTGATGCTACACGATAGTGAGAAGCATAATTCTCAGATGAAGTAAATTGAGATTCAAGGTAGCTCTGACATGCATCTGTATCTAGCCATGCAAGGGACAATTCAGGGTAATGCGCTTTTCCAATAAACGCCGCATAGCCAGCTACCGTAGCTAAAAGCGTAGCATTTTGCGATGCATTGTCACCACACAAGTCTACTATTTGATAAATCAGATTAAGATAATCAATATCATCTTCTCCATTTGATAATAGCTTAGCTATCAATGCCATCAAGTCATCTTGGATTTCAGTAAAATGAGTTTCCCAGTCCGTAGCTCTACCATTCAATATCGTCACAGAGCCTATTGATAATAGCGTTTCACTTTTTTTCACCTCAATTATTTCTGCCAAAGTATCAACTAGATTAGTAAAGGCAGAATATTGACCTACATTTTCTACTGCATATAAAGTTGATACTGCTGCTGATGCAACCGAGCGAGAACTATATGCAGAAGTTCCCATCAGTATATCAGTATACGTTTCCCTCATTGCACTACGGTATTCCGAATAATAATATCCAGTATTAACAAACGAAGACAAGTATAAAGTAGTTCCATATCGCTTAAATCCCCATTTAGAAGGAGCTACCATTGGCACTAAATCAATCGGATTCACAAAATTTAATATACTACTGTAGATCTCATCGCTAACATTATCATCAGTTGTGTTCAATGGACATTCAAAACAGAAAGTATATATTCCATCTAAATCCAAACCATCAATTGTAATATCATCGCTATTTCCGGCAACATTATCGATTATCGTTGCACCAACAAGATTTGCTGTTGCGGCTCCTCTACTATAGCCACAAATCCATATCTTCACGTCATCCATAAGATTATGCGTATCAACATAATCCTGAATTCCTTCCAATACAGTGTTTGCAGCTATAGCAAATCCAGTGTGTGCTTCGGAATTATTCAATACATACTGTATTTGACTAGCGACTGTGCCAGCAGAAGTTACTCTGAAGTTACCTCCCCACTCTACTCCATATCCGCCGCTTCTTACCGTTACGAGGATGAGAGAACTGATTTCACCAGTGCTTGATATGATGGTCTTACTCCCTATCGCATAACCTATGGTATCATACTCAGGTTTCTCGTATGAGAACACCATATCTTCCATTCCGATCTTGGACATAAGATCAAAAATAGTATCATAGTCAGTAGCATCTGACTCTGGTGGAATAGAAGCTGTAGCAAGTTTTATAGACATCTGTACAAGTTCTGACTGATATGTGGTATATGGATCGTTGAAGAACCATGAATCGCTATAGTAAAAATCATAACTTGCTCCGCCACTAACAATATTTGATTCGTAATAGAAAGTACCCGAAACAGTTGCTGTGTCACTGTAGTTTATCCATCCGTCAGAGCACCTTATCAGTGCATCTGTAAGATAACTATTTCCGGTTTTTATCGAAATTTCTTCCCACTCTGCAACTGTTCCTTCATAGTAAACTATAACAATTTCGGAACAAGCATCAAATGAATATGTATTAATACTTGTAACAGTCGTCGGAAGCGTAACCGTTTTAAGGTTCTTACTCCAATAAAATGCATCATAGCCTAATGAGGTAACGCTGGATTCAACAACCAGTGAAGTTATAAAACTGCTGTATCCATGCCAAGGAGCAAAAGTACTCAATGAAGTTCCATAGTCATACATATCGCCGGTACCGGAAATTGTCAAAACACCATCAGAAGTAACAGTCCAAGTGAGATTATCTCCACAAGCACCTGAAATCTCGGTTTCTGCAATGCCAAGGTAGTGAATAGTTGCAGAAGTGAAATATGAATTACTGGTGCCAACAAGAATGCCCATCCACCTTAACTCAGAGCCTTCATAGTAAACATCAGAGATATTTGTGCTCCCATCAAACGCATAGTTATTAACTTTAGTTACAGTTGTAGGTATGGTTACATAGTTAAGATTCGTCAGATAGCTTAATGCACGAGTACCAATTGATGTTACCCCTGACTCAACTATTACAGTATTAATCTGTTCTCTATATGAATACCAAGGTGTCTGGCTTGATGTGACATAACTATCCATATCTCCCTCTCCAGAGATAGTGAGAACGCCATCAGATGAAAGTGACCATGTAAGGTTGTCTCCGCAAGTGCCGGAAGCAACATAAGGATCTGTTTCTTCATCACCATCGAGATAATGAATAGTTGCGTTCAATAATGGACTGTTGTTTGAACTTATTTCTATCTCATTCCACTCTTCCTCTGTGCCATAGAAGTAAACATCAGACAAACTTGTACATCTATAAAATGCATAACTACCGATACTTGTAACGCTGTTGGGAATAATTATGCTCTCCAAGCTAGTACACCTATAAAATGAATCGTGGCTTATACTTGTAACGCCGTCAGGGATGTCTATGCTTGTCAAACTGGTGCACTTGTAAAACACATAACTGCCGATACTTGTAACGCTGTCGGGAATTTCTACGCTTGTTAAACTGGTACACTCGTAAAATGTATTATAGATTATACTTGTAACGCCATCAGGGATAACTATGCTTGTCAAACTAGAACAATGGGCAAATGCATAACTGTCGATACTTGTAACGCTGTCGGGAATATCTATGCTCGTCAAACTAGTACACCCACCAAATGTATCAAAGTTGATACTTGTAACGC
>JAJQHD010000019.1:0-24232 GCA_021199855.1 Oscillospiraceae bacterium | reverse complement strand
GATACTTGTAACGCTGTCGGGTATAACTACGCTCATCAAACTGGTACACCCGCAAAATGCACTATATCCAATGCTTGTAACACTATCTGGAATAACATAGGCTGTATCACCTTTTCCGCTTGGGTAGCAAAGCAATTCAGACATATCTTTGCTAAACAGTATACCGTTCTGAGATAAATACTTAGTGTTACCGCTACCGACATCAATACTTGTTAAACTGGAACAATCGGCAAATGTAAAAGCATCGCCGATACTTGTAACGCTGTCGGGGATGTATATGCTTGTCAAACTGGCACAGTTGTCAAATGCGCCCTCGCCTATGCTTGTAACGCCGTCTGGAATGTCTATGCTTGTCAAACTGGAACAATGGGCAAATGCCCACTCACCGATACTTGTAACACCATCAGGAATGTTTATGCTTTCCAAACTGGAACACTTGAAAAATGTATGATCGCTTATACTTGTAACGCCATCGGGAATAACTATGCTTTTTAAACTGGTGCATCCGCCAAATGCATAATAGCCGATACTTGTAACGCTGCCGGGAATGTCTATGCTTGTTAAACTGGTACAATCGTAAAATGCATAAACTCCTATGCTTGTAACACCTGATTCAATTACAACAGACGTTATGGAGGACTTATTGTCATACCATGGCACGGAGTAAATGGAGCTATAATCTGTCATGTCTCCTGTCCCGCTTATCGTCAGGACACCATCGCTGGCGAGAATCCATGTCAGGTCATCACCGCAGGTGCCGGAGTCAATGATTGTAACGTCCTCGCTGACTGTTGCAATCTCGGATTCATCCGATGAATCTTCTTCTGTTTCGTCAGCAGAAGCTCCAAGAAGCACAGCCGCTTCTTCCTCAACAACTTCTTCAACGGTTTCTTCCGCTTCCTCAGCCTCCTCAACCGCTTCCGCCGCAACTTCCACATTCTCAGTAGCGTCTTCTATCTCCGCCGCAAGTGACGACAGAGGCAGAACCTCAAGCATCATCACGAGAGCTACGAACAGAGACAAAACTTTTCTTAACTTCATGGTTTCCCATCCTTCCAAAAAATTTTTCAAAACAAAAATCTCTTTCAGTAAACCGAAAGAGATTTAAAAGACACACATGATACACCGAACCCTCCGGGCTACCTATAAGGAGCGGAGGTTTGATAATTGGGAGTGCGAAGCACTACCCCCCACAATTTCACCAGTCTGAGAAACACTTTCTCAAGACTATCACAAGTATATCACATTATTTGGATGTTGTCAACAGTATTTTAGTCGTATCAGGCAAAAAATATGTAGGTATACAATGGAAGTGAGACTGAAAAAGAATAGAAAAAGCGATTGAGCTATGTTAGACTACCTGCTTGATATTTGCGGAAATGAAATCTATAATATAGATAAGAATGCTCTGTAAAATCAAAGGAATGAGGAAACTGAATATGACAATAATAGTAACCGGCGGGGCCGGCTTCATCGGCTCGAACTTCATCTTCCATATGCTGGGAACTCACCCCGATTACCACATTATCTGTTTAGATAGGCTTACATATGCGGGCAATCTCTCGACACTTGCACCCGTCATGGACAACCCAAATTTCCGGTTCGTCAAGGCGGACATCTGCGACAGAAATGCTGTGTATCAACTTTTTGAAGAAGAAAAGCCGGATATTGTAGTCAATTTTGCGGCGGAAAGCCACGTTGACCGCTCGATTGAGGAGCCTGAAATCTTCCTTCAGACCAATATTGTCGGCACCAGTGTCCTTATAGATGCCTGCCGGAGGTATGGGATTACCCGCTTTCACCAGGTCTCGACTGATGAGGTCTATGGGGATTTGCCTCTCGACAGACCTGACCTATTCTTTACTGAAGAATCCCCTATTCGTCCGAGCAGCCCGTATAGTTCGAGTAAAGCAAGTGCTGACCTGCTTGTTTTAGCTTATCACAGAACCTATGGCTTGCCCGTAACAATCAGCCGTTGCTCCAATAACTATGGTCCGTATCAGTTCCCTGAGAAGCTGATTCCGTTCATGATTATGAACGCCTTGAACAACAAGCCCTTGCCTGTCTTTGGCGAAGGGCTCAACGTCCGGGATTGGCTCTATGTCGAAGATCATTGCCGGGCGATCGACCTCATCATCCATAAAGGCAGAGATGGCGAGATCTACAACGTCGGCGGGCACAACGAGATGAGGAATATTGACGTTGTGAGGATGATTTGCCGTGAGCTTGGGAAGCTGGAGGAGCTTATTACTTTTGTTCCTGATAGGAAGGGGCATGATTTGAGGTATGCCATTGATGCGACGAAGATTCAGAGAGAGCTGGGATGGGCGCCGGAGATGAGGTTTGAGGATGGGATTAAGAGGACGGTGAGGTGGTATCTTGAGAATTGGGGGTGGTGGGAGAGCAGCAGATAGTCATTGCTACTTGCTCTGTTTCCACATTTTATACCAATAGCGATACTGCGACATATCTGCATCTGTCCCAATGCCATCACGATACAGCTCATACAGAATTTCCATGCCTTTTACGTCCCCAGCTTCGGCGGATTGTTTCATCCAATAAAAGCCTTTATAGTTGCTTCGACTGGTTCCCTGACCCTTCAGATATAATAATCCGAGATTATAGTACGCTCTCTCAAAGCCTTCTTCAGCAAGCTTTTCACACCTGTAAAAGACACGTTTATCATCCTTCTGAACACCTGCTTCTCCAGTTCTATAGATGTTGTACAGATCAATCTGGGCATCAATGTCTCCGCCTTCAGCTATCTTACTTAGATAATAAAGTGCCTTTTGCTTGTTAACAGCCGTTCCTATGCCTTCATTATAACGCTTATATGCTTCACGCTGTGACTCTATATCTCCGCCCTCTGCAAGCTTTTCCAGCCAATAGAGGGCTTTTTTCTCATCTGGCTTTAAACTATGCATTCCGTATGAATAAAAAGTGTAAAGCCAACTTTGCGAATCTTCATAATCCACCTTACCAGCCTGTTCGAGCCAATACACTGCTTTATCCCTTTGTTCAGAGGTCAGGTCACTCATTACAAGATAGCACATGGCGTACTGTGCCCGAATGTATCCTTTCTGGCAGAGCTGATCGTAAAGATAAAACGCCTGATTCAGATCTTTGGCGACTCCTGTGCCAAGATCATAGCATGATGCAAGCTCGTACATGGCATCAATGTGCCCGTTATCGGAAGCTGTCTTGTACCAGTAAAACGCCTGATTTTCATCTTTTTCTGTGCCTGTGCCTTTCTCATAACACATGCCCAAATGATATTGTGAATCGGCATCCCCCGCTTCGGCGGCTTTCTTGAGCCAGTAAAATGCCTGAGATGGATCGGCATCTGTTCCGATTCCCTTTTCATAACATTTGCTGAGATTTCTCATTGCAACTGCATTGCCGTTTTCAGCACCATTTTTATATAAGTCGAATTCCATAAGCTCTTTTAATCTCTTGGCATCTGAGCCCAGTTTTTCATTTTCAGTTTCACTTACACTGTTTAAATAACTGATGGCTTCATCAGGCGTTATTTGCTTGACGACGTTTTTGGAAGCCTCGTGTCCTTCTCTGGCAGCTTTTAAATACCAGTAAAAGGCCACAGGTTTATTAACGGCGGTGCCTTCACCGCTTTCATAGCACCTAGCTGTTTCGTACATTGCATCGAGGTGCCCATTCCGTGCAGCAGTCTCAAACCAGTAAAGAGCCTGTGCTTTATCAACAGTGGTGCCTCTTCCTTCTCTGTTGCATACACCAAGACTGTATTGTGATACAGGATAACCCTTTGCAGCGCCGGATAAATAACGCTCGTATAATTTCTGCTTTCCTTCTTCGGTATTATAATAATTATCTAATTCTTCTTGCCTTTTTCTTTCTTCCTCCGCTTCTTTTGCCTTCTTTTCAGCTAATTTTTCAGCAAGTGCGGAATCCGTCAGGGCACGAAGCTCTTCGATCCTATTCCGAATTCTGTAATCGTCCTCCTTTTTCAGGGATTCCTCATACCAATAGATGGCTTTTTCGATATCGACTTCCGTTCCTTCACCATGTTCATAACTCCTAGCAAGCTGAACCTGGGTATCGTGTCCTCCCAACTCGGCACCGATTTTATAGGCGTTGAACGCTTTCTCTTTATCAACTTCAACACCATTGCCATCCATGTAGTGTAGTCCATAGGTTAAAAGTCCATCCTCATCTCCAGCCTTGGCGGCTTTCAAAGCATACTCGTAAGCTGTTTCAGGATCGCCATCGTACCAGTACTTTATATATTGTTCATACAGCCGATAAGGATCATTGGAGTTAACCATTTTTACAGTCGGCTTGGAATCATTACTACTCGTGTCATTTACAGCATTGTTCACTTTAGCTGGCTCAATCCTCTTTTTTCTATTGAAAAGCATATTCATTTTCCTTTCTTATCAGGTATTGCATCCACGTTTTCTGCAAATGTGGCTCTGATTGAAGTATAACATATAATTGGGGAGTGTGCAAGGCATATCTTGTCCCGCCAACACAAAAAAATCCGAAAGAGAGTCACTTCAGAATCTCTTTCGGAAGGATGATGTTATTCTTTTTCTTGACCTCCATAGAGTTCTGCACATATCCAGTGGAGTCAGCTTGGTTTGAAAAATGTCTAATCCAAATAGTGAAGTCCCGTTAATGTTTCAGAAGCTTCCCACAGCTTTTTTGCTGTATCCGGATTATGCGATGCTTTATTGGATTTGACCACATCAGGCATCCTGCCCTTTGATGGTCCGAAGTATTCGCCTCCTCTGACAGTTTCATCTGTAGCCGCACGAATCAATGGCATTGCACCATAGATGGTAGGCTTCAGAAAGCTTGCCACAAACGTCAGGAATCCTTTAGTGAAAGCGTTGTTCGCCTGAGCCGGCATAATGTTTGTCTGTGCTATTCCGGGATGTGCAGCAAGTGAGATTGTAGACTTGCCTGTGCGTGTAAGACGCCGTTGCATTTCATACGCAAACAAAAGCATTTCCATTTTGGAGCGTCCGTATGCTCTCCATCTGCCGAAGCCCTTTTTATTTTTATAGTACAGATTATCAAAATCTATCTTGTTTCCGAAAAAGTATGCAAGACTGCTGACACTAACAACTCTTGCGCCAGGAGTTGCCTCCAACAGGTCGAGTAATCTTCCTGTCAGTGCAAAGTGACCGAGATAGTTCGTTGCGAAGTGATTTTCAAAGCCATCAACGGTTTCAGAATACGGCGCAGCCATAATTCCCGCATTATTGACGAGAACATCGAGGCGACTATATCTCTGCTTGAATTGATCTGCAAAATCCGCAACGCTTTTTTGGCTGGCAAGGTCTAGGTGCATAGCATCCAAATCCGCATTCGGAACATCATCCCGAATCTTCTGCATGGCGGCATCCGCCTTTTTCGGATTACGGCAGGCCATCACAACTTTTGCACCTTTGCGAGAAAGCTCCTTAGCAGTCTCAAAGCCCAGACCGCTGTTTGCACCTGTCACAATCATAACTTCGCCTGAAAGTTCAGGTATATCTTCTAATTTCCAACTCATAATTATCCCCTCACATGGAATTCAGATTGCATCATATCATTAAGCGTGACGTTCGGATTCTGATAGCGTCTGCGCTTTTCCGGCACATTGGGGTGACGAATGGCATGGGAGAAAAGCCCACGATATGGTTTGACCGTAATGTCAGTCTGCTTTTTGCAACACAGATCGCTACACCCTATTTTATCACTTGGGCGGAGCCAATACAACAACACAGGGGCAACGAATGTGGGATTATCTTCTGAAATTTTGATGAACAGCTAGCATGTTATTGCTGTTTCCACCTACAATCGTTCGATTACTGTAAACTGTTAAAGCTTCCTTGTCTTCGTCGGAGGAAATCATCTCTTCAAGCTTTGATGTAATGCCTTCTTTCACCTTCTGCCAATCAATACTTGGAATATCTACTCCACAGCATCTAGCACATGCGCTATTCTGAATAAATACAACGTATTCATTTAGTGACAGTGAACCACTATATTTCTCCCTATTTGCAATAAATTTTTCTATGATAGATTTTCTCACGAGCCATAACTCTGTAACACATCTATAGCCTTATGGTTTCAGAATATTGACTTACCTAAAATAGTATAGCACAGAATTGTACCCGATACAAGGCTAAACTTTACTTTAAATATCAAAAAATACAAGAGAATTCATGGTGAATCCTCTTGCAATTTTTTGATCGTTTTAATCTTATTCTTTGCTTTCCAAAGTTCTGATCACCTTCGCAGGGTTGCCCGCAATCACGCTATTGGCAGGGAATTTTCCTGAGACTACAGCCCCAGCTCCGACTACGCAGTTGTCTCCAAGAACGGTGCCTTTGAGAATGATAGAGTTGCAGCCGATGAAACAGTTGTTGCCGATCGTTATCTCTTTTGCGGGAACAAGGTCGCTATTACCACCGTTTGGGTCGTTCAGGAGCTTGACACGCTCTTCCGCCTCAATCGGGTGGAAGTCGTTATCGAGAATCTTGCAATTGCCACCGATTGCGGTATTATCGCCGATTGTGATACCCTTGCGGGCATAAATGGTCGCACCGGAGATGCCGACATTATTGCCGATGTGGATGTAGGCTTCGGGATGGCGGGTTACAATGATTGTGCGGCTGTAGAGTCCGACTAAGTTAGACAGAAAGCTGGATTTAATTGTGACATTATCCCCTATCGTGAAGGCTGTACCGGATTTGTTGAAGATTACAGGGCAGCCTTTCAACAATAGATTTTTGCCGTATTTAATATGTAGGAGTTTCAGAATTAGTTTGTAGTAGTTGCTGTTCACGATGCTGTCACCTCTGTCTCTTTTGTCTTATTCAATTCTTCGTATTCAAGCATTCTCTTTACTCTGATATATGCTAGGTCACTGTCAATATCCAAGCGATAAGATTGATACTTCCGATTGAATATATTATGATAATGGAACACGACTGTGCCTTTCGCCACGACTGACACCAGTATGCCGATGGCTCTCCAGAAGAACTCGTGATGGTCAATCATCCGAATATTATCATCCCAGCCGACTTTTCTGATACTATCGGTTCTCGCCACATAATAATTTGGCGTTTTGCCCATAACCACATGTGTATCATCTATCTCTGTCAAATGCGGGACAAGTAACTTACGTGGCACTTCTTTCATGGAAAACTTATTATATTCTTCCTCCATCGCTCTGTCTGGGTTCTTACACTTCACTGCATTCAGCGAACAAAATGCGACTAAATCCACTTTAGGATGATCCACTAAGAAATTCAACTGTTCTCCAATCTTCGTCCTGCGTGTAAGAAGTCCATCATCGTCAAGTTTCACAAGATACGGGGTCTTAATTCTCTCTAAAGCTCTATTCAAGCCGACGCTTATGCCGCTGTTAAACGGAAGATGGATAATCTCAACATTCTCATCATCAAGCTCAAGTGGAATCTTACTGTCGTCTGCAATTACAACTTTCGCTCCAGGATAATAGGACTGTGTACTTTTGTACAACCGCTTCGCCATCTTCTGGCGCTCAAAAGATTTGTACATGAAAGTAACATTTTGCTTCACGAAATTGATTTCTTCCTGACTCGGCTTCTTGTCTCCACTTATAGCATAAAGCGAATTGAAGAAAATGTATTCGAGCCGGCTGATTATGATGAAAGCCAGAGAGGCAATGGGCTGCAATGGGCTTTCAGTTATAGCTTTTGTCAGTTTGCTCATATGTAGACCTCATTCAAATCACCTTATATTTCTTCATTAGCTCAATCCGCCTATCAGCAATCTTCCTGCTTTCTGAAAAATCGACTTTGTCTTTCTTCTTCAAATATCGTCCTACTCTCTTGAACCACTCGACTGGCAGCATCCACGGCTTGTCCACAAGATACGGCTTAAAGCCTTTCCATTGGCTCCAAGATGGGAAGACCAAGTGAAATGTGTCGGCGAGCTTGTTACTACATTTACCTTCAATTGCAACTTCAGTAAATCTGGATGCATCCGAATCTACCTGAGATCCATTGCCGAATGTTCCCATACGTAACATATCTTCGAGCAGTTCATCTGGCGAAATCGGGCTGTCTAAACCTTCTATCTTCAAATCAAAACCTAAGTACTCATTTCCAACGGCTATTAGATCGGTTGTGAACGATGTTGCATTAACATCATCTAAAGCCTTCTTTATGTAATCCCAATCAATTCTTTCCTGATATTTCTCCATACACAGAAGTATGTCAAGTGCCATGCGGACTCCCATTCCTGCAGATAAGAAATGCTTGAATGCGTGAAACAGTAGAAACAATAGATTGTCAGTCGGAGATAGAATGCGAAGACTCACGCCATCTACTTCAAGCGTTTCTGTTGAATTGAAGGATTCCCTAAACCATGAGTTCATCTTGGAGCGAATCTGATTGTCTTCACCAAAAGGATTCAGGTGCAGTTCTATTGTCAAATTAGTTTCAGGATTATGGAATGTAATTTCCTGTATTGTTGAAAGGCTACTATCCGCAACATCACCAGATTTGTAACCACAAGCAGTTAAAACTGCACTGGTGGCTTCGAGGTCGTCTTTCTCTATCAAAATGTCCTCGTCACTGGAAATACGGAAGTCTTGAAGTTCACCATAAAGAGACCGGTAGACAACGCCTTTCACTACAACCGGAGAGATGCCTGCTTTCAGAAACGATTTGTAGAGGTCCAGAAATTCCGATGTTCGCTGGATTTGCGAGCTTAACATTTGCATTGATGCCATCATGTACTCTGGGTGGGATTCATCGAATTCGGCAAAGCTGGGGTAGTCGCTGGAGGCGTTGTAGATTAGAGGGAGGAGGTTTTGGGTGGAGGCGGTATTGAATACAGACTCCCAATCGATAGTATCGGGAAGCAGATTTCCCGTAGACCCACTGTGAATAGCATTCTTAAGTACTAAAATGAATCCTTGCTCATATGATAACATCTAATCACCCCAAATAGTTCACATCTATATATTCATCCAATACAGGCCCAAGAATTTTATAAATAACCTCCTGCCCATCAGCATTAAAATGAATATTATCTCTATAATCATCTTCTGAAACATATTCTATATCAAGATACAGAGGAATATCATTTTCTTCAGCAAAATTTATAATCCACTGACCGTTCTCATCATATTCACCGTTACTCACTTCTGTCAATGTGGCATGAAGATAAAACATAAGATCGATATCGTTTTCTTCACAGTAATTCCTGAAAAATTCCCAGCCCTCGCTGTAGTCATCGCCCTCACTCGTGTTTGTGGAATTATCCTCAGTGCCAATTCCTAACTTTGACTGTATTCTTGGAATCAGGTATCTATCAAATAATTCAACCCACGCTAAAGAATACTGTTTTGAAGGGAAACTTTTGCTCACGCCAGCTATAGGCGTAGACGAAATCGTGCCAACCGCATCATGACTGCTTAAAACAATCACAAAGAGTGAGGAATCAAAATCGCCACACTCATTAACTACTCCAGCATCATTATCAATCCCCCAACCTCCACAGGAAACATTCAGCACTCTGATTTCGTCAGAATATTCTTCCTGAAAATACCTCTCTAAGAGAGTCGAAGCCAATTCACTCTGATCAGTTTGTATTCCACCGTTAAGAACAGAATCGCCAAATAATGTAATTCGGAACTCGTGATCACCAAGTGCCTCACTTCTCATAGAATACTCATTTGTTTCATATGTATTTCCGAATCTAAAAACCGACTGATTTGCAACGAGGTTATATCCCGTATATTCATTATTGTAGTAGAGAGGGGCATTACAAAATCCAATAGTCCTAAGTGCAAGCTCTCCAGCTAAAATTAAGAGCAATAGGATACCGAATAATGCGAGTATTATTTTCTTTAATTTTTCGTAATTCCGAGAAGGGTTTTTGCTGTTACCCCCCACACGTATTAATTACAAATTTAAACATAATAAAATTCCTTCCTATTACAACGAAAACTTATTCTTATTGTTAAGCTTCGGAATAATTTTAACAATTATTCTGATGAGCCTATCTAAAATCGGAATATATGATAATCGACATATACGCCATACAACACGATTGGATGGCTGTCTGCCTTTCGAATAGTACCTCTTGTATAGTTTTAACATTCCCTTATCCTTTTCTGCTGGTAAATGCAAAACCGCAAGTGTGGGATTTCTGTAGGATGTTGAAATTTGATTAAACCGAATTCCAGTCCAAAAGCGATAAACGTATGCACCAGCATTTTTTATTTGTTTGCAATCATTTAGAACTGCCACGTTAATTATAAATTCGTCCCCAGTAGTACACTTGAATGAAGTTTCGATCATCTTCGAATAGATCTCGTTCATTGTTTTTACAAACTCCGTTGCCAGTTCCTTTGAAGCTGCAAAAAATTCTCCGCCATACCTTGTAGGATAGGTATCAGTTCCCATAAAGTTATTCATTTCTTCGCAGAAAGTTTTATAGCTGTTCACATTTAAACCGTCACAAATATCATATAGCAATATCTTACTATTAGCCTCTTCCCAGATGCAATTAAATTTTCTTTGAACGTAAACATCTGCATCTAAATAACAAATATGGCAGAAATCAAGCTCAACTAAATGGGATAATACACATAGCTTATAAAATGCAAGCGACCACATATAATCGTGAGAAAAGCGAAAACGATCAAATTGAATTTCTCGAATCGTAATTTGTCCATCGCTTAAAAGCTTCATAAATTCATCTGGCAAAGCCTCGGATGGAATGTTAGTTATAAATGAAACCTCATCATCAGGATTGAACTTCTTGGCCGAAAGGCATGCCACAGCCACGTTCTTAAGGCAGATATCGACCTTGTTTTCATTGTCATCAAGAGCAACTCCCGATTTGAAACCATTTTCAAAGGCGAATGGCACAGCGATTATGTTTCTGCCCCCCCACACTTATCACCTATTTCTAACCTATCCAGTTTGACTTTTTCTGCATTAATCATCATTTCTTCCTCTCCTTTTAACAATATTAAAAAGTATACTAATGCCTTCTTTTAACTGCTCGTCCCTTGATATTGCACACAGTGTAATATAAACAGCGACTCCAATCAGAACCTGTATTATATTTACTAATGGTGTCGCGCTCATGCCGTTTGTTATTATTCGAATTACCATTGCCATGATTGCACTAAAAGCAAAATACTTAAGTCCATTCTTTATAATTCCTGAAAGTCTGACTTGTTTGGACAAATAAATATACTGAATAATAGCGCTGGTATATGAACATATCAGAGTCGCGACCGCTGCTCCGATAAAGCCATATTTTGGAATCAAAATAGCGTTAATGATTATGTTTCCTATTGCGGTTGGCACCTGAGATTTCAACATAATTGATATCTGATTCGTAGCTGTAAAATACTGAGTTCCCGATATTGCCGTTAACGCATTAGCAATAATAATCGGACTAATAATTACTATAGCATTGATAGTGGGAAGGAACTCATCTCCCAAATACCAAGGAATCAATTTGTCAGCTACGGACATCAATCCAAAACACATGGGAAATGCAAGAAACAAGGAAAAATTTATAGCTCTATTAACCAGGCTGGATATTTTATCTTTATGATCTTTGGCGAACTCATTTGCCAATCGTGGCATCATTACCGTGCTTAAAACCGTTATAAAGGTAAGAGGTATTGTGACGATCTTTTCTGAATAATCATAAAATGAAACCTCGGACGTATTTCCTGTTATTAATTCAATCATAACCTTGTCACACTGCAAATAAACAGTTGTAGCAAGGCTGGGAAGAAATAATGCCGCTGAGGCGGACAAATCTTTTTTTACGTTTGAGAAGTCAATATGTGGCTTGTGTACATATTTATTTAATTGTGAATATGCTAGCAAATTTGAGATTAATACCGATAAGCCCTGAACAGAAACATATATGTATAAATCATCAGGCTCTTTTACCAATAAAAATATGCCAACGACACATATAACTTTAGTAACAGCATTCTTTATCACAGCCCATTTCATATCTTCTACGCCAACATAAAGCCATGTGCAGTCAAGAAAATATGCAAGAAGATAACTGTAATAAATTGTAAACAGAACTGTATAGCGCCCGTTAATCGCTACGCAAACCGCATATATAATCGTTCCAAGAAGCGCTATGACTAATCTTGTACTCATTATCTGCCAAAATGTGTTTGACAGCTTTTCTTTGTCATCTCTGACATATGCAATCTGTCGATTGCCATAATTATATATACCCAATAACACAACAGTGCAAATAATGGAAGTGAACGAATATATATAGCTATATGTTCCCATAGCTTCAGCACCTAGTGTTCTTGCCAAATATGGTGCAGTAATCAGTGGAACAAACATAACGAATAACTGATATATCAGGTTTAATGCGTAGTTCTTAATTAATTTATTGTTCATACAAGCCTATCCTTATTGCTAGCCCTGTGCCTAGATTTTCACATGTTTCTTTTCAGTTAAAATACATATTTCAACTTTACTCATATACCTTCTTAGTATCGCTGTCATGCCCTCATTCATAGCATCCAGCACTGCATTCTTCATAACAAGTGCCATCTGACTATCCCCGTAATTCTCTCTTGCATCATGAGCATAGCCATCAAAGCCTGCGAGGTAAATTTCCTTTACTCCACAGTCAATCAGGAACTTGATTGCCATCAGACCGGCGTTGTCTTTCACTGCCTCGATGTCAGTGAGAAGGTCTTTATACTTTGTCTGGAGATAAACATTATCTGCCGGGATGTTTGACGTGACTATGCACTTGCTTCTTTTACTTTCATCCAATTCTCGGAAACGACGAAGATTACTGAGGAAGATGAAATCGGTGTCTACACTTGGATAATCGAAGTTTACGCTTATCGAAACCACATCATCCTTGCTAGCAAACTCCGCAATCTTGTCTTTCTCATCTGCAGAACTCTTTCCTGGAGCAATCAGCAAGACTTTCTTTCCCGCAAGCTTGTCCTTCAGTTCAGCTTTATGAGCTTCCTGAACCTGCCCGGTAGCCATATATCTCAAATAAAGCTCCTCGATATACTGCTGATCATACGAAAAACGCTTTTCCTCATCCATCATTTCAAAGATTTCATTCATATCCTCGACGGTGAGGGTCTTCTTGTCATCAAGGTAGCCTGCATAATTCGGATGAGCGTTATGCGATGCAGACAGGTAGTTCGGCAAAGAATAACCCCATGGATTTCTCTGATAAAATCCACTCAGAATCTCATCTATTATTGCAAGAAGAGGCTTAAGCTCGTATTTTCCGTCGGCGTTCTCGTTAAGATATTCCAAAAACAGCTCTGTGTTCAGATTGCCTGCTCCACGACCCATTCCATAAACGGAGGAGTCAATAATCAAATCTCTGTCAGTATTGATATGTACAAGTGCCTGAGCGTTTGAGTATGCAAGCTGCATATTGTTGTGAGAATGGAAGCCGATTTTTATGGTGTCCTTAAGATTATGCTCGACCATATAGAACAGTCTGGTCAAGTCTTTCTTCTTCATCATTCCAAAGCTGTCAACTATGTAGAATGCATAAGGCTCTACTTCATTTACGTGGCGGATCAAGTCGAGGAATTCCTCATCTGTATAGCTGACGGAGACCATTGCCTGCACGAATACCTTATAGCCTTTTTCTTTTACTACACGGCAATCCTCCAGACCACCAAGCATGTCCTTTTTATGAAAAGCAACACGAAGACCATCAATCGAGGTTCCATCATACACTGGCAAGTCTTCCGGCACAAACTTCCCATGATCGGCAAGCATGACAAAAATTTTGCCGTCTCTCTTTTCAGGAATAATCTTTGCAACCTGATCAAGAGACGTAAACCTTGTGTGGTCTTTATCATATGTAACGGTGTTCATGAAGAAACCACACTCGATGATGTCTATGTTGGCTTCCATCAGACCTTCGGCTATTTTCTTTTCATTTTCGAATCCGAAGTGGCAGTCATTACAATAGCCGCCATCCCGGAGGGTACAGTCCAATGCCTGTATGTGTCTCATGCTGATTGGTCCTCTCTACTTATTCAGAAAGATGTGATTGTAAATTGCATCAGCAATCATGAAATCTTCCGGCTCATCAATATCCACGCTCTCAATTTCGCCAACTTCAACAATATATGGCTTCTCACCGATTCTGCGATTCAACTTGGTCATAACTTCATTTCTGTAGATATAGAAGCCACTTGTCTCTTCATAAAGAGCAGGGAGATCCTGTGTACGAGGGATATTGTTAAGCTCGTAGTTAAATGGCTTGCCGTCCTTCCACAAAAAGTCCTGCAATTTCTTGGCTGCGAAAGATGAATCATACTCTCCGCTTTTAACAGCCTGCAATCCTTTTTCTATAGACTCTTTCGAGATAAACGGTGCCGTGGTATGAGTCATTACGTAAATATCCGCAGGGACATCAGTGGCGAAGCACTGAAGAACCTCGTTCATTTTTGTTGTGTCCTGGTCAAGAGATTCAGAACGCTTCAGATATTTCACTCCATCTGGGATAAACTCCTGAATATCTGGATTGCTACAGTATACATACACCTCATCCACGCCATCAACAGTGAGAAGCGTCGAGAGAATGTAGTAGCAAAGTGGCTTGCCGTTTGTAAAGCACTTTGTGTTCTTCTGCGGAAGCCGACGGTTATTGAGCTTCATTGGGACTATGGCTACGGTTTTCATATTTCCTCCATCATATATGATTAATCAGGTCATCCTGCGGATATACATCCAACAAAGAGCCCGGCGTACAATTCACAATTTTAATGCCGTTGGCATCAGCATATTTCTTCAGATATGAGTGCTGACAGCAAACAATTGCATGCCCCTGCAAATCCTGGAATAAGCTTTCTTGCCTGTCCACGCTTGCTCCTGAATCATAAAAATGTGAATCTTTTCTTGATGCAAACAAGCTAAAGTCACAGCCTAATAGTACTATCTCAGAGAAACCCATGTATATGGCACACATAATCACAAATGGAATCACATTCAGCCACGTATTTGCATTTTTAGTCAGATCATAATGGTGGTTCCTGTAAGTTGGAAGCAAGTTGCTATACACATAATAGCAATTATCATCTTTCTCGATTTGCCCGATGGCACGCCTTGTCAGCAAAAAGCGGGTATTATATTCGTTTTTACTAATTATCTCGTTTAAATCTTCTTTGCACTCCTCAAATATAAACCTATCATAGATACAATGGAATGTCGGTTTTATGTCCGCATATATCGAAGACTTATAAAATTTATTAACGACAAATGTTGCTTTATCCTTGATTAATGATGTATCTAACTGATTGATAGACGGACCGTTTCCAAGTATGTAACACCGTTCCCCGCGATACATATCCTTCAATTCTACATTTTTTCTAATGTATCTCTTATACTTTCTGCAGTCTATCAACCACCTTGCATGAGATACAGCATTGATGGCTGAAAAGGATTTGTCAATTAATATCCTGCTCAGATCTATTATATTCATCCTTTTCTCCTCCGATCATATTCAAAACAGTTTCTGAATAAGAATCATAGTATGTATCCCATGTTAAACCCTCCGCTGTTTTCCTGGCGTTAGACCCCATAGTAACTATGGAAGCTTTATCTGAGACAAGTTTCATAATACATTCTTCCATTTCAGCCTCGTTTCCTCCTGAAAACACGTACCCATTGTAACCATCAATAACAGCGTCATTACCTCCAGCCAGATCAGAACAAAGAATTGGCAATCCGCAAGCCATAGCCTCCAAGACAACCAATCCATAGCCTTCACCAAGCGTTGGAAAGATGAACGCATCCGCTTCTTGATATTTCTTTGCCAGCTTATCACGTGTCACGAACCCGCTAAATGAAACATTTGGGATAGTCTTTCCTTCGATATAAAGGGGATTTGACTTAGAGTAGTCTCCAACTAAATCAACAGCTATACAATCATTCATTTTTGACGCCACATTTAGCAGGTGATGAATGCCTTTTCTATATGATATCTGTCCTACGTAAATCAGCTTTAGTGGCAATGTAGCATCGTGTGACTCTATATAGGCAAATTTGTCGATATCTACTCCGTACGGCACAACTTTAATATTGTTTTTATCAACATTGCAAAACATCAAACTGTCTTTTACAACATTAGAGGGTACAATAAAATCTGAAGCTAGTTCAAACTCATCTGTACAGTCTCTCATATAAGAATCGTTCCAAAGCAGAGGGAATTCTTCTTTCAGTGAGTTATTATTTGTCCTTTTTATGTCCTCCTCAAAGTTAAACTTCATGTAGGGTCGGCTAGCTATCGATACATCCAGAATTCTTCGTATGGAAGGTTTCTTTTTCTTCAGAATGTCAAAGCATGATTTTGCCGTACTATCGTACATGATTACGGCGTCAGCATCATTCTTTATGGCATAGCTAGCCACTTTTCTTCCGAATTTGTTCGCAACATACTGCCTGTGCTTTTCACGTAAAACTTTAAATCTCGGAAATCTATTTAAAAATAGGCTAATTATATAATCAAATTCATAGAATTGAATAATCTCGTCATCATCCAATAGGTCTGTTTTATGTGTCTCTATTTTCTTTCTTAGTCTTGCTCCAGAAAAATGCTTGATAAAACTTGTCAAGCTTCCTTTTCTATCGTAAACTGTCGTGATATATTTCAGCAAATTTCCTGATTTTTTTATAGAATATGCCGAATGCAATGAATGCTGTTTACTTGGATGTGCTACTATGATCTTCATGAACTAATTCTCTCCTCAAATTTCTTAGCAGAGTTACAGATGATAAGTATTGGTATTACAGAGAATAAATACTGATATACACAAGATGCTGTTGATGTCCTTGTTATAATTTGGAAAATCAGTCCATAAAGGACGCCATACTCAATGCATGATTTTAAAGATGGATTATTCACATAGAGCATCTTCCATTTATGAAATATAACGCCCAAAATAAACATGCATACAACACAACCTATGACTCCAAATTCAAAGTAGTACTCTCCTATACCTGGAGAAGCCATTCCCGAAATCGCCGCTGTTTCATTAACAGCATTTGTTATAACACTCGTAATAACTGCCTCAGGTTTTCCCGGCCAAATCGCCCGTGGAATCATAGTTAGTATAGTCTGTAGTATCATGGCTCTTCCAAATGTAAACTCGTAAGTGCTTGGATATGCTGCTACAATTGCATAAAACTGCTTATAGGTAGTTAAATCTGAATCAAACACATTAGTAAACAAGCCCTCTGATGCGACGCCTGTTTCAACTCCCGCACCTGTTCTAATTCCATAACGCATCATTTGCATAACGCTCATAAACATCAGAACCAGAACGCACCCTATCAACACGGCAACCAATTTTGGCCGCTTTTTCCTTGAGTTGTAATAATACAATATTGGAGCAGTTATCATAATGAGAAGCACTATTCGCGTACCACGTACAATAAAAATGCAAAGCATAGTCACTGTTGTGATAATCTTTAACAACCTACTTTTAGAGCAAATGCATATGTATAGCCATGGGGCAAGCATACTGTAGGCAAAGTATGTTAACGCTGCTATTCCAGACGATGTACTGTCATCCGCTACTAGTCCATTAGTTCCCAAAGAAAATATATAAGCAATACTCTTCCCTGATATGATTAAATTCAAAATACTTAAAGCCGCTGACACTATCCAAATATACAATGCTATTTTAGTAATATGATGTTTTTCTAATTCGCTAAGTTCGTCATAAACTTTCTCTCCTTGATTTTCGTGAGAATCAGGAATTATTCTACTGCCAACTTTAAAATAGTTGTAATATCCTACACAAAACGCCAGAACTGACACGCATATAATTATGCAAGATTTTACGCAACCATTCATTGGATTCACGCCGAAAGTGTAATAATCATTATTAATAATATCAACAATAGGCCTGTATACAAAAATTGCCATGTAAAGTGCAAGCAACATAACTATGGGCTCAAAAATATCAAAATCTGATCTGGATATTATCCAAGCAATCACTAAAGATATAAAGAAATATGTTGCAGTCAAAGCATTATAGCACGCATCTAGCTCTGCTGTTAGCTGAGGCTTGATAAAAATAATATATAAGCCCATAAAAGCAAGTATAATCCAAACGCTTAATACCTGTATATTAATTTTAACTTTCACAACTTCACCTCAGTTCATCTCACATAGCTATTGTATTTTTTAATATCAAATTATTCGAAAGCATTCTCTCATTCCTGCTACGTATCTGCTTTCCTTGTACTGGTTTTCAATATTACACCTGTTCCGTCGTTCAACGTGTCCTATTTTATGGGTATCTAATGCGAGTTCGTAAGATGCGCTGTATACATCTCTGATCTGACGCTCACTTCTTACAACTATCCCATTCACCCCATCTTCCACAATATCAGGTATTCCAGCATGGTCAGTAGTGACAATCATCATTCCATTGCCCATAGCCTCAAGAATGCTAATTGGCTGTCCCTCATTTGGATAACGAGTGAGAAGGACAAAGATGTCGGACTCTTTGAGAAGTTTCCGCTTCTCGTCGCCTCCAACAACGCCGTGGTATGTAACGTAATCTTCTAAGCAGTTGTCCTTCACATAGCTGTTAAAGAATTCCTCTTCGCTCTGCTCAAAGAACTTCCCGGCAAAATCGAAGTGTAGCTTACGCTCTCCTCCGGTCTCTACCCGTTCCTTTTCGAGCTTTGCCATCTCCAAAACTTCTGGATACCCCTTTGAGCGAATGAAATTTGAAAGATAAAGTACATGCTTCACTTTTCTCTCGTCAATAGTTCTGACTTTCTCTTCAAATTCTTCATCGCTCATAAGATACTGGTCATCCACACAGTTAGGGACAACGTATATCTTGTCATCCGGCAACATTCCATGGAATATCGGCTTAAGAGATTCTCCCAAGACAATTGCACCATCTATCTGGCTGATTGCCTTATAATTTGCTTTACTCTGCCAGCCACTCAAGTCGTTATCCACTAATTGGCGGTAATAACCACCGTGCAGATGAATCAGGCACTTTTTGTGCTGCATATGAAGAAGCTTGAAAATTACAAGATCTCGGAGATTCCCGCCTTTTGTCTGGCTGATTGTGAAGTAAAATAAATCAGCTTTACTCTTGCGAATCAGATTCAGGTTCTTCAGAAAGTCTTTGTTGTTGGTAATATCAACCTTCTCAAAATCGAATTCTTGAGAAAGTTCTGAATTATACAGTGTCTCTACAGCCTTAGATAACCCATGCATCGGAGGCGGAAACTGAGCTATGAAACATATTCTTTTTTTGCTCATAATCCTCACCCCTTTATCACAACTTTAAAATAGCTCTCTTATACTTCTCCACAGAAACCTTTTCTGTCAGGTTCTCCACGAGATAGGCTCTATTCTTTTCACCCATCTCCCGCAGTTCCATACTCCCGCTATTCTCTATAAACCACCGAATCTCATCTTCCACGCCTGCATAATCTCCCGGTTCAACCACGAGTCCGCACCCAATCTCCTCAATCAGACACCGTACCTCAGAACCTTTCTCCAGTACACCGAGAACAGGCTTACCTGCGGCAGCAAGCCCATAGAACTTGCTGGGACAACTCACGCCCTTGATGCCTTTTGCATTCACACAGAAATGGACATCTCCAGCGTTCAGAGAATAGATAAGGTCTGCTTTGTCCTGGTATGGAATGAACACAACATTTTTCATCTGATGCTGCCGTGTGTACAACACCAGTTTGTCCAGTACAGAACCGGCACCTACGAAAGCAAACACAACTTCCCTACCGCCTGGGGTTTTCACACCCTGGTACTTTTCAATGACCTTGATGATTCCCTCTAAGTCATAGTACAATCCGATATTGCCGGAATACATGAACACGAATTTGTTTTCCAGCCCGTACTTCTTTCGGAAAGCCACAACCTTCTCATTATCACTATCCAACGGATAGATTTCCTTCTCATTAATCCAGTTGTTGATGATGGTATACTTAGGGACTTTTCTACCCTCGAATCGTTTCTCAATCGTCTCACCAAGGTCACGACCGACTGTGATAATCAGATCGCTCCGCTTGCAGGAGAATTTATCGAACCACATCATGGCTCCAAGAACCAATTTGTTCTTTGTATACCCCACACTCATGGTCTGCTCTGGATTGAAGTCCTGCACGTTGTATATGTACTTGGCATGCTTTACCCATTTACCCCACACGCCGAGAAGTCCGCCTAAAATTGGCGGTTGCGAGATTGTGAAAACGTAGTCCTGCTTGCCGGTTTTGAAGGTCGCTCGCATTGCTCCGAAGAAGTATGACAGAATATTTTTGATTCGGCTTTTGCCCTTGGTTTTGTCGAATTCGGGGACTCGGATACGGACGATTTTGACGCCGTTCAGCTCTTCAAAGTAGAATTTCTGGGTTTTGTATTTGTCCTCGACTGTGCCGAGATAGCTCGGAACTACGCAAATGACAGTAATGTTGAAAGCGTCTGTCATGCCCTCGGCTAGCTCTTGGAGAATCTGGCCCGTGCTGGCGGTGTCAGGGGCGTAGTAGTGGGCGTATATCAGGAGATTTTTCTTGTTATTTGCTGTCTTATTGTCAGTTGCTTCGTTCACTTTCTTCCCTCTTCCACATTTTTAAGCTTTGTCTGTACAAATTTTTTGTTCTATTTACAAGAACTCAAGTGAATTCAGGGAGACAGAACAAACTTTTTGTACATATTATCATCAACTTTCCATAGCAGTCTGAAAATAGGCAAAAAATAAGCCCTCCGAAGAGGGCATTGGTATCGTGATTAACTTTCTTTGAGTATCTCCTACATTTTAGTATTTATACTTTCACTTTTCGTAGGTCTCTTCTACAGTGCCATTGCTGTAATAAGTATTTACTCTACTCCACCCATTGCTCTGTGTGGTTGCAACGGTAATCCTATCTGAGAAAACCGAAATTGTTACTGGCTCGCCGTTTCCGTTTTCGCCACAAAACGGCTCGGATGAATTACCATAGATCTTCATGAGGCTCTGCATTCCTTTCAAGTCATTTGGGTTGAATGTTATTTTGTTCATTATCTGCTGTTCCTTTCATCTCAGGTTATGCCTATTCAGCATAACCATATTACCGTCTTTACAGAGAAATAGCCAGTCGTTTGTGGGAAATAAGGTATACAAACTTTTAAGGGGTATGCGGCAAGAAATTGTGGGGATGTTCAGCAAAACCTTGTTTTTAAAAATCATCGAAAGGAGCATATTTTCGTCCCTTTCGTGCGAATTTAAAAATAGCCATTTCTGAGTTTGTACAAAAATAAAAAAGGCTCAGCATATTGTCCTCCTTTTCTGTAATAGTATCACAGTTTGAAAACAATTAGCTGAGCCTGATTTCTGCTAAAACTTATGCTATTGTCGTTACTATTCATGTTAATAGAAAAAGAGTGAAGTCTCCTCCACTCTTTTAATGACGTCCAATCGGTTTGAGCATCATTGAGAGGCTTGATTGGTTCGGTCGTTATATTTATATGCATTCGTCCTACGAATATTCACAAGAATACCACCGATTATATTGTCAAATGTTCTTTCCAATCAATTGGAAAATTAATCTTTTTTAAATCGACCACACTATCATATCTTTGCAGCAATTCTGTTAAGTCTAATACAAACTTATTCCAGATAGAATCAGACGGTCTAAGATATTTCATCGACAAAACAATTTGATACACACCACTATATTTTCCTGGTTTGGGTGGCACATCAACACTGGGAATCTGAGGAGATGCACTAATTGTACGGTTATATATTCTGCCATTATGAGCACAGATATTCCTGATTACAGAAACAGACTGAATCCATGAGGCAAGCATTTGAAATGATGGAGTAACTTGTTCTCCTTTCCTGCCCATAATACGATAATGTGACAATAACTTTTGAGCTGCACTGCCCTTTCCTGTTTTAAGGTTTTTTATAGTCATTGAGAGATTGCCAAATGACATAACCTCCACTGCTGCCCAAATAGGAATCATTCCATCGTGATTTTTAAAGTTATGTGCTATAAACACGTCATTTGATCGTGCTATTTCATTAGAGAGTGTACCGATATTTTTCCAATACAGCGACTTATCTGCAAAGATAGAAGGATCATATAATGCCAAAGGGTCATTGTACGCTTGTAACAAAGCCTCAGACAGATGAGCCCTCAAAGATACCTCAATTGCTGATGATAAAGAAAAGAGTAGATGCGAAAGCTCGGTATCAAACTTATAGAGATTCAACACATCATCAAATGTTGTACCTTCTTGATACTTCTTTGTTTTATTATCATAAAGATAATAACAGTATCCTCTTAGTCTGTAATACCCTATAGTTTCAATAGCAATCAATGCATCTTCAGAAGATACTATTTCCATTCCAGCATCTTTATATGTTTGCAATTGCTGATTTATACTCAAAATTTTCTTAGGATACGGGGTCATGCCTATTACTCCAAATATGAAAAGTCCCGCCGGGTTGCGCATAATGACTCTAAAGAGCAACCAGAGGCGTGGCGGGTTCGGTTAATATAAATTATACCTATCTGAAAGCGAATGTCAAGTATTTTAGGCGAAAAACTTGTGAATTTTCTGTGAATTCGTGCTATTTTTCAATGAATTCATATCTTTTGTTTGAATGATATTCCGTAGCTTTTATCTAATTTCATTATACCACCTCTGTCAAGCCCGACTGTTTTCCAATATTATTTTGTACTCATATCATCCACAAAGCACCGAACAAGCTTTTTCGCCAAATCTCCCATCCGAGCATATACCTCATTTGCAAGAAACTCCTGCCTCTTCTTCACATCATCGCCAATCTTTGCAAAATGAATAATTCCACCCAAGTCTTCAGACAACTCATCTATCGTGTCATCACAAATGTTTGCGGGATCTATCATATAAAAGCTATAATCATAAAAACTCTTGCTTGTTATTTCATGTGAATGGTAATGTTCTGGGCTTAGATACAGTACAGCAGTATAACATGGCAACAACCAACCATTATTCAGGCAATTCCAAGTCTCTATCTGCGTGGCATACAGTCCACTTTCAAATAAACACGACTTTATAGGCAACACTTTGCTCGCTTCTGTTTCTACCAACAGTGCACAATAAAGCTTTTCCGTCTTCATTAAAAACAAGTTTCTGTACATGTGCTGAAACTTCTCCAAAGTCAGTTTACTGCCATAGTCTTTGAGCTTATTGAAGATAGGCATTTTGTCTGCTGGAGTCATTTCTGACGGATTCAAGTTTTCATTTAGTACGAAACAATTGAAAAGCTCTGCAATCACCTCAGGCTGTTCAAAATAATCTCTAATAGCATCATCTAAGTTGCTCACTGCGGTCACCTCTCCCCTATTTTACTTCTTTTTCGACAAATTAGCTATGAAGTTAGCTTCACATGAGGTGAAAATTGTAAACCTATCTTCGCAAAGATTCAGTAAGACCATTTCTGCTTGCTATAATAGAATGCTTGTGCAGGGCATGAATTAAAGGAGGCAAATCATGATTACAAATTATGTTACATTTGGGCAACGCATTGGTTATCTACGGAGGCAAAGAGGGCTTTCACAGGAAGAGCTTGCGGAAAGGGTAAATCTTTCGAGAGAGTTTATCAGTATGGTTGAAAATAACAAGATGGGGCTCGGTGTAGATTCGCTCGTGAACATTGCGAATTCGCTTGGGGTTTCAGCTGATGATATTCTTGTAGATTGTTTGGAATACTCGGTGTCAACGGCAGACAGTGAGTTGCATCGATTGCTTTTGGATTGCAATGAAACCGAAGAGTACATTCTCACGCAAACGGCAAAAGTGCTGAAGGAGGTTCTTTCAGCACAGGGAATCTGACTACATAGGAACATATAACAACATCCTGCATAAGACATAACCGCACTTGGATTTGATTCCAAGTGCGGTTTGTAGTTGCTCGAGAAAAGTAGCCCAGACAGTTGTTCCCAACTGCTTTCACACCAAAACATAGTCGCCTGAGCTTATATATTTTTATCTAAGCACTACGCCTTCTCAATCACACAAGTATGCTTCTTAGTTTCCCTGTCATAATTGATACCAACCATAAGGAGATTCCCGAAGTAGTCCTTCAGCTTGCCGTCGTAGCGTTTCTCCTTTATCTGCCTGATTGCAGTGTCGGCATCCTGATTGTACTTAAGCTCGACTACCATTGCTGGATAGTCTGAATATTTACGAG
>JAJQHD010000004.1 GCA_021199855.1 Oscillospiraceae bacterium | reverse complement strand
AATTCACCGTTCATTTTTCTCATTTTAGTGTCCAGTTTTTGTTGACTAGTGCACCACGAAGTGGCTGACTGAGGGGTTTACAATTTCGCTCTGTCCTTTGCTCTTTGAATATTTGACAGCGTCTTTTTGCGGAGTCTTATATTCTTCGGCGTAACCTCGACTAGCTCGTCGTCGGCGATGAATTCAAGGCTGTCTTCTAGGCTCAGAATCCTCGGGGGAATGAGACGAAGTGCATCATCACTGCCGGAAGCACGGGTATTCGTCAGGTGCTTTTTCTTGCAGACGTTGACGACAAGGTCGCCCGGCTTCGGGGAGACGCCGACAATCATTCCTTCGTAAACGGGAGTGCCTGCGCCGATGAAGAGAGCTCCACGCTCCTGTGCATTGTAAAGACCATATGTGACGGCTTCGCCCGACTCAAATGCAACCAGAGATCCGTTCAAGCGCCTCGGGATGTCGCCCTTATACTGCTCATAGCCGTAGAAGACGGAGTTCATGATTCCCTCGCCCTTGGTGTCAGTGAGGAATTCGTTTCTGTATCCAAACAAACCTCTTGCGGGGACGTGGAAGACGACCCTCATTCGTGAGCCCATAGGCGTCATCGAAACCATCTCGGCTTTTCTGGTTCCCATCTTCTCCATAACGGCACCGACTGACGTCTCGGGGACGTCCACAACGAGCTCCTCAATCGGTTCGCAGAGCTTGCCGTCAATCTCTTTATAGAGGACTCTCGGCGTCGAAACGCCCATTTCGTAGCCCTCACGGCGCATATTTTCAATAAGTATCGACAGATGCATTTCGCCACGACCGGCGACCTTGAACGAGTCGGTTGAGTCGGTTTCGGAGACTCTCAAAGATACGTCCTTCAGAAGCTCCCTGAAGAGTCTTTCTCTTAAATGACGGGAAGTGACATACTTGCCTTCTCTTCCTGCAAACGGAGAATCGTTTACGGAGAAGGTCATCTCGACTGTCGGTTCGCTGATTTTCACGAACGGAAGCGGCTCGAACTTAGACGTGTCGCAGATGGTGTCGCCGATGGTGATGTTCTCAATGCCACTGATGCAGACGATGTCGCCAACGGTGGCTGTCTCTGCGGGGACTCGCTCCAAGCCTGCAATCTGATAAAGGGTGACAATCTTGCCACGATACGGCTTCTTCGTCTCGTGGTAGTCGCCGATTATGACTTCCTGGTTGACTTTAATCGAGCCACGCTCAATCTTGCCGATTGCGATTCGCCCGACATAGTCGTTATAGTCAATCGATGACACGAGAAGCTGAAGCGGCTCCTCCGGCTCGCCTTCGGGAGCTGGAATGTACTCTAGTATTTTGTCAAAGAACGGAGTCAGGTCGGTGCCCGGTACATTTTCATCCGCAGAAGCGGTGCCGTCTCTTCCCGAACAGAAGAGAATCGGGGAATCGAGCTGTTCGTCAGAGGCGTTCAAGTCCATCAGAAGCTCATAGCACTCGTCGATAACTTCGTCTATTCTTGCGTCCGGACGGTCGATTTTGTTGATGACGATAATAACCCGGTGCCCTAGCTCAAGAGCGTGCTGTAAAACAAATCTCGTCTGGGGCATGGGTCCCTCTGCGGCGTCGACAAGAAGGATTACTCCGTCAACCATCTTTAAGATTCTCTCGACCTCGCCGCCGAAATCGGCGTGACCGGGGGTGTCGACGATGTTAATCTTGACGCCCTTGTAGACGACGGATGTATTCTTTGCAAGAATGGTGATGCCACGCTCGCGCTCGATGTCGTTCGAGTCCATAACACGCTCGTTTACGACCTGGTTTTCTCTGAATGTACCGCTCTGTTTGAGCATACCATCGACCAAAGTAGTCTTACCGTGGTCGACGTGAGCGATTATAGCGATGTTTCTCAAATCATTTCTAATCAATTTACTTCCTCTTTCCGATAAAGTGTTTTCTTGACCAATGATATTATATACTGTTTGGTTGGGAAAATCAAGAGGGAGATTGCAATTCGCAATTTATATGAAAATAAAAAATGACTGTTGACAAAACAGCCGAAACGGGGTATAATAATAGCAAGAGAGCCGAACTGACGTCACTCAGTTCTGGTTCGACCTAATATGTACTGTATGAGCAGTACTAATTTCGGAAGTCGACCGTCCCTTTATGACTTAGGTGGGGCGGTTATTTCTTTTTATTCCCAGTCAGAAGACCGAGAACGCCAAGTACTATGTCCGCCATCAGATTAACGATAGAAACAACCGTCGTAATAACTTCGAAAATCGTCATAGCAGCACCTCCTTAGTTTTATCGAAGGTCAAACCGCAACAGTCACCGCTAGCAAGCAACTATCCTCTCTTGCTGTCGATATTATATCATACGTTCGCTACAATTGTCAACAAAATAATTTAAAAAGTATCTCCCACCCCGTGCGCTTCGGAGTGGGAGACTTTTTGAAAACATGTTAAGTGCGATTCCTTTCTGGGGAAGCTCTTATACCTATAATACAAATCGGGGCGCCGTTTTATTGCACCCCGTTCGCATTTTTTTGAAAAAATTTTTGCCGCACCCGAAGTTATTCGGTGATGAGCTTCATGAACTTCTGGTTCTTTTCAAGCAGCTTGAAGAGGATTATTCCTAAGATGCAGACGCAGACGAACTCGCCGGCGGCTACTTCAAGAGCGGAGAGCCAGAACGGCAGTCTCACGAACCAGTAGAGCTCTGCTCCGACTATCAAGCCATTGAAGATGACCGGGAAGATTGACGCCACGTAGATGTTCGGGCTGTACATCATGCAGATTACTGCCAAAACGGTCGCCGCAGTTCCGAATACGACATCCACGATTCCGATGGTGCTGAAGATGTTTGCGAGTAAGCACCCCAGAATCAAAGAAATGCCGTAGTCCTTACGGTAGAAGCAGAGGAGCATCAGCGCTTCGGCAATCCTGAATTGGATGTTGCCGTAAGAAAGCGAGCTGAGTGCCAGTGTCAGTGCGACATAGATTGCCGCCACAACTCCGAGTTTCACGAGACGGGTTACGGATAAGTTTTTCATGTTAAATTACTCCTTGTTTTTTATCCGGGTGGTTTTCAAGGTGACACCCGTATTAAATTTTTGCCGGGAAAAGTCCACTTGCAAGGCTTCCCACAGCCTGACTATTATAGCCGATTACGTCCAAGTTGTCAAGCACGATTTTCCGGCAAGTCTTATTTTCGGAAAAGGATTGCCCCCAACCGGCATTATTGCGTACGAACCGATTGGGGGCGAAAAAAGAATGAAAAAGAATGGAATGAAACTTTCTGGATTAATTGTTAGTTGTCGGCTGATTCAGGCTTTCAGCTGCCTTTGCAGCAGAATCACGGACTACTCCATAGATGGAATCGTGAATCTCCTCGGCAGTCCTCGTGTCGACAAATCTCGGAGTTTCGGTAGCCTGCTCTTCCTCCGGCTCATCGTCAACGATTGGAGCCAAAGGTGTCACATTCACCGGTCTCTGAGCCTGACGGGCAGAGGTAGCTGGCTTGTGATCGGAGGGCGAATGCTCGGCAAACGCTTCATTCTTGACAACCTGGACGTTGTTATAGACCTGCATACCGGTACCTGCCGGGAGAAGCTTACCGATGATGACGTTCTCCTTAAGACCTAACAGGTGGTCGGTCTTGCCCTTGATGGCGGCGTCGGTGAGAGCCCTTGTCGTCTCCTGGAAGGAAGCGGCTGAGAGGAAGCTCTCGGAGCTTGAAGAAGCCTTTGTGATACCCTGGATAACAGCAGAGGTTGTGATGAGTCTTGCGTCCTCGTTACCGGCATCGATCTCTTCCTGAATCTGACGGTTCATCTCCTCGACTTCGTTTCTGTCTATGAGCGAACCAGGCAGGAGGTAAGAAGAGCCCGGATCCTCAACCTTGACTCTACGGAGCATCTGACGGGTAATGACTTCGATATGCTTGTCGTTAACGTCAACACCCTGGAGTCTGTATACCTTCTGAACCTCGGTGATGATGTAGTTTCTGACAGCTTCGGTGCCCTGAATTGCAAGGATGTCGGAAGGATTCTTGGAGCCGGCTGTGAGCAAATCTCCCGCCTTGACACTGTCGCCTTCCTTGACGACGATTCTATAGTCCCAAGGAATCGAATACTGCTGAACATCGCCGGTTTCGGGGTTGGTAACAACTATTACACGGCTCTTCTTGATTTCGTCGAAGGATACAACGCCGTCCGTCTTTGAAAGGATTGCGGCGCCCTTCGGCTTTCTCGACTCGAAGAGCTCTTCAACTCTAGGAAGACCCTGAGTGATATCTTCTGCCGATGCAACACCACCGGTGTGGAAGGTTCTCATTGTGAGCTGAGTACCAGGTTCACCGATAGACTGTGCCGCGATGATACCGACTGCCTCACCGACTGAAACGACGGTGGAGTGTGCAAGATCCATACCATAGCACTTGGCGCAGACGCCACGCTTCGATTTGCATCCGAGAACAGACCTGATTGCGATTCTGTCCTTGCCGACAGATTCAAGATACTTGATAACGGTCAAAGCGTCGTCATGAGTCATGAGCTTATCACTTGACATGATGACTTCGCCGGTCGATTCGTCGACAAGATCCTCAACCAGGAATCTTCCGACAAGTCTTTCATCGAACGGTTCGATGAGCTCGTTGCCATTACGAATCTCAAATACATCGATTCCTTCGTGAGTTCCGCAGTCGTCCTCTGTGATGATGACGTCCTGGGAAACATCGACAAGTCTACGTGTAAGGTAACCAGAGTCAGCGGTACGAAGAGCCGTATCGGTAAGTCCCTTTCTTGCACCTCTTGAAGAGATGAAGTATTCGAGTACTGTAAGACCTTCACGGTAATTAGCTCTTATCGGCATTTCGATTGTCGCACCGGAAGTATTTGCAATAAGTCCTCTCATACCTGCAAGCTGTCTTATCTGCGCAAGAGAACCTCTTGCTCCTGAGTCTGACATCATGTAGATGGGGTTATACTTATCCATATTATCCTGCAAAGCGGTGGTAACTTCGTCGGTAGCCTGAGTCCAGATTTCGATAAATCTCTTCGACTTCTCGCCTCTGGAGATGAGACCGCGCTTATACTGCTTGTCGATCTTGTCAGCCTTTCTGTCCGCTTCGGCAAGAATGTCCTTCTTCTGAGGCGGAATTACGGCATCGCTTACGGCAACGGTGATACCCGACTTTGTCGAGTACTTGTAGCCCATTGCCTTTATATTGTCGAGCATTTCGCTCGTCTTGGTTGTTCCGTGCTTCTTTAAGCAGTGGTCGATGATGTCGCCTAACTGCTTCTTCTTGACAAGGAAGTCAACTTCGAGCCCGAACATCGTATCCGGGTCTTTTCTGTCGACATAGCCTAAATCCTGAGGAATACTCTCATTGAATATAAGTCTTCCGACGGTGGTGTCGATAATCTTCTGCTTCTCTTCACCGTTGACCATTCTCGAAACTCTGACTTTAATCTTAGCCTGCAAGGATACGATTCCCGACTGATAAGCCATCATGGCTTCGTTTACGTCACGGAAAATCTTTCCTTCGCCCTTTTCGCCGTCCTTGACGAGTGTCAGGTAATAAGAACCCAGAACCATATCCTGAGTAGGAACAGTTACCGGCTTGCCGTCGGCAGGCTTTAAAAGGTTATTAGCCGCAAGCATGAGGAACCTTGCCTCTGCCTGAGCCTCAACCGAGAGCGGAACGTGAACGGACATCTGGTCGCCATCGAAGTCGGCATTGTATGCAGTACATGCAAGCGGATGGAGCTTCAAAGCTCTACCTTCTACGAGTACTGGCTCGAACGCCTGAATACCGAGTCTATGGAGAGTCGGAGCACGGTTAAGAAGTACCGGGTGACCCTGAATTACGTTTTCGAGTGCGTCCCAGACCTCATCTGTGCCCTTTTCGACCATCTTACGGGCTGACTTTATGTTAATCTGCGGATTCGTATCTACAAGTCTCTTCATTACAAACGGCTTGAAGAGTTCAAGAGCCATCTCCTTAGGAAGACCGCACTGATACATCTTGAGCTCCGGTCCTACGACGATAACCGAACGTCCGGAGTAGTCAACACGCTTTCCTAAAAGGTTCTGACGGAAGCGTCCCTGCTTGCCCTTCAGCATATCTGAAAGCGACTTGAATGCACGGTTATTAGGACCTGTAACAGGTCTTCCGTGACGACCGTTGTCGATAAGTGCGTCAACTGCTTCCTGAAGCATTCTCTTTTCATTTCTGATGATAATGTCAGGAGCGTCGAGCTCAAGCATTCTCTTGAGTCGGTTATTGCGGTTTATAACTCTTCTGTAGAGGTCGTTTAAGTCAGATGTTGCATATCTTCCGCCATCCAGAGGAACCATAGGTCTTAAGTCCGGAGGAATGACCGGAACGACGTCCATAATCATCCACTCGGGCTTGTTGCCGGAGGTTCTGAATGCCTCTACTATTTCAAGTCTCTTAAGAAGCTTTATTCTCTTCTGACCCTGCGGAAGGTCCTTGAGCTCCGCCTTCAGCTCGTTTGAAAGAGCTTCAACGTCAATTTCCTTAAGCAGCTTCTGGATAGCCTCTGCGCCCATTTCGGCGGTGAACTTGTCCTCATAACGCTCCTTTGCGTCCTGATACTCGCGCTCTGTAAGAATCTGCTTCTTGACAAGACCGGTGTCGCCCGGGTCTGTTACGATGTACTTTGTGAAGTAGAGAACCTCTTCAAGTCTCTTTGAGGAGATTTCGAGCATCTGTCCGATTCTCGAAGGAGTACCCTTGAAGTACCAGATGTGGGATACTGGAGCCGCAAGCTCGATGTGACCCATTCTTTCACGTCTTACCTTAGCTCTTGTTACTTCAACTCCGCATCTCTCGCAGACCTTGCCCTTAAAGCGGATCTTCTTATATTTGCCGCAGTGGCACTCCCAGTCCTTTGTCGGACCGAAGATTCTTTCGCAGAAAAGACCGTCTCTTTCAGGCTTCTGCGTGCGGTAGTTGATGGTTTCGGGCTTTGTTACTTCGCCATGCGACCAGCTTCTTATCTGTTCTGGCGAAGCAAGACCGATTTTTATAGAATCAAATACGTTAAATTCCAAAATGCAAACCCTCTTTACACTATTATTCCTGTGGTAGTCCGGGACTCTTCATACAAAGCCCCCGGATTTCCACATGCGTTAGCCTGATTAATCGATTATGTCGTCCGAGTCAGAATCCTTGACAGAGAATCCGTCGAATCCGGAATCGTCAAGATCGTCTTCATCGTCGCCAAAGTCATCGTCATAATCGCCGTCTGCGTCATAGTCGCCGTCAATGTCGTCAGCCACTTCGCTCATGCCGTAGTCGTCATCCGGCTCACTTACTGGCTGAGGGATGATGTCGTTGTCGTCCTCAAAGTTCTGCTTGAGGTCGATTTCATTGCCGTCCTTATCCAAGACTCTTACATCGAGTGCAAGCGACTGGAGTTCCTTGACAAGTACCTTGAAGGATTCCGGAATACCCGACTGAGGAACATTCTGACCCTTGACAATTGCTTCGTAGGTCTTGACTCTTCCTATTGTATCGTCCGACTTGACAGTGAGGATTTCCTGCAATGTGTAAGTGGCACCGTAAGCTTCAAGTGCCCAGACTTCCATTTCACCGAATCTCTGTCCGCCAAACTGTGCTTTACCGCCGAGCGGCTGCTGAGTAACCAGCGAATAAGGTCCTACTGAACGTGCGTGAATCTTATCGTCAACGAGGTGGTGGAGCTTCAGGTAGTACATGATTCCGACGGTTACACGGTTGTCAAAGGGTTCACCGGTTCTGCCGTCATAGAGGGTTGTCTTACCGTCTTCCGCCATACCCGCAAGCTTGAAGCACTCACGGATGTCCTCTTCGTGTGCGCCGTCGAATACCGGCGTCATAACCTTCCAGCCAAGCTTCTTGGCAGCCATACCGAGGTGGACTTCCAATACCTGACCGATGTTCATTCTTGAAGGAACGCCCAACGGGTTCAATACTATGTCAAGAGGAGTACCGTCTTCGAGGAACGGCATATCTTCCTGAGAGAGAATCCTAGAAACAACACCCTTGTTACCGTGTCTACCTGCCATCTTGTCGCCGACAGAAATCTTTCTCTTCTGTGCGATATAGCAACGTACCAGCATGTTGACACCCGGCTGGAGCTCGTCACAGTTTTCGAGGGTGAATATCTTGACATCGATAATGATGCCTGATTCGCCGTAAGGAACACGAAGCGAATTGTCTCTTACTTCTCTTGCCTTCTCGCCGAAGATAGCTCTTAAAAGTCTCTCTTCAGCAGTAAGCTCGGTTTCGCCCTTAGGTGTAACCTTACCGACCAAAATGTCGCCAGACCTAACCTCAGCACCGATTCTGATGATGCCGTTTTCGTCGAGGTCTTTAAGAGCGTCTTCGCCGACACCGGGGATATCTTTCGTGATTTCTTCCGGTCCCAGTTTGGTCTCTCTGCATTCGAGCTCGTATTCTTCGATGTGGATTGATGTATATGTGTCATTACGAACTAACTTTTCATTGAGGAGAACAGCGTCCTCATAGTTGTAGCCTTCCCATGTCATGAAGCCGATGAGTGCGTTCTTACCTAAAGAGATTTCGCCGTTGCAGGTAGCAGGTCCATCGCCGATAACCTGGTGGGCATCGATTCTCTCGCCCTTACTGACGATAGGTCTCTGGTTCGTACATGTAGCGGAGTTACTTCTCTTGAACTTTGTTAATGGATAGGTGTGGAGCTCGCCGTTGTCTTCACGGATAACGATTTCCGAAGCGTCAACTCTTTCGACAACGCCCGCGGCATCACTTACAACTGCAACGCCCGAGTCAACGCAAGCCTTGTACTCCATACCGGTGGCGACAATCGGAGCTTCTGTTGTGAGAAGCGGAACTGCCTGCCTCTGCATGTTAGCGCCCATCAGAGCACGGTTAGCGTCGTCGTTTTCAAGGAACGGAATCATAGCCGTTGCTACAGATACAACCATCTTCGGGGAAACATCCATGAAGTCGATGTTTTCACGGTCGATTTCCATAATCTGGTCACGGTATCTGCCGTTTACCTTCGCTCTGGCGAACTTATTGTCCTCTGTCAGAGGCTCGTTAGCCTGAGCAATCATGTAGTTATCCTCGACGTCGGCGGTCATATAGACAACCTCGTCGGTTACGACTCCCGTCGCCTTGTCTACCTTACGGTAAGGCGCTTCGATGAAGCCGTATTCGTTGATTTTCGCGTAAGAAGCCAAGTAGGAGATAAGTCCGATATTCGGTCCTTCAGGGGTCTCAATCGGGCACATTCTGCCGTAGTGGGTATAGTGAACGTCTCTTACCTCGAATCCTGCTCTGTCTCTTGAAAGACCGCCAGGACCGAGAGCTGAAAGTCTTCTCTTGTGAGTGAGTTCAGCAAGCGGGTTAGACTGATCCATGAACTGCGAAAGAGGAGATGATCCGAAGAATTCACGGATTGCCGCAGTGATAGGACGGATGTTTATAAGAGCTGTAGGAGTTACAGTTTCGATATCCTGAGACTGGATGTTCATTCTCTCACGGATGACTCTTTCCATTCTAGCCATACCGATTCTGAACTGGTTCTGGAGGAGCTCGCCAACACAACGGATTCTTCTGTTGCCCAGGTGGTCGATATCGTCGACATTTCCGACGCCTTCGCAGAGGTTAAGGAAGTAGCTGATGGTAGCCCAGATGTCCTCGATTGTTATGTGCATGGGTATCAGCTCTTCACGGCGAGCCTTTACCTGCTCGACGAGCTCGTCATGGCTGGTTGCGCTCTCAAGAATCTCTTTAAGAACGGTGAAGGAGACCTTCTCGTTTATTCCGAACGGTTTTGCGTCAAAGTCGATGTATTCATTTATGTCGACCATGCCGTTGCCGATAACCTTGACTTCGACATTCTCGATCTTGTGAGTGACATCACCGTTTGCGTCGGTGATCATTTCTCTCTTTTCGACGTTGATGTAGACTTCCTTGACGCCAGCCTGCTCGATCTTAGCGGCAAGTTCAGCTGTGACCTTGTCTCCCTGGTCGGCGAGAATTTCGCCGGTAAGAGGAGCGACAACCGGTCTTGCAAGGTTGTAGCCGGTGATTCTTGAAGCAACGCCTAATTTCTTGTTGTACTTATATCGACCGAATCTGCAAAGGTCGTATCTTCTTGCGTCGAAGAAGAGGTTATTTATGTGAGTGATAGCTGTGTCGACCGTCGGAGGCTCGCCCGGGCGGAGTCTGCGGTAGACTTCCAAGAGACCCTCTTCGGTTGAAGTGGTGGAATCCTTCTGGGTGATTGTTTCCGCAAGTCTTGGGTCGTGATTGAAGAATTCGTCAATCTCCTGATTGGTGCCGACGCCGAGAGCACGGATGAAGGTGGTAATCGGAATCTTTCTGTTCTTGTCGATTCTGATGTATACAACATCGTTCGAGTCCATCTCATATTCGAGCCAAGCGCCTCTGTTCGGGATGACTGTTGAGCTGAAGAGACCCTTTCCGACCTTGTCCTTCTCGACTGCATAGTAAACGCCCGGAGAACGGACCAGCTGGGAAACTACAACTCTTTCCGCACCGTTGATGATGAAGGTACCGGAGGGAGTCATGAGCGGGAAGTCGCCCATATAGATTTCTGAGTCCTTGATTTCGCCGGTTTCAAGATTGTGGAGTCTCGCAGTTACACGAAGCGGCGCGGCATAGGTGGTGTCCCTTTCCTTGCACTCCGCGATACTGTACTTAGGCTCGTCATCGAGCCTGTAGTCAACAAAGCTCAGCTCCAGCGTCTCGTTGTAGTCCTTAATAGCGGCTGTGTCGCGGAAGACTTCACGGAGTCCTTCGTCCATAAACCACTTGTAGGAGACCTTCTGAATGTCGATAAGATTCGGCATTTCGAGGACTTCGTCAATTTTCGCGAAGCTCTTCCTGACAACGTGCTTGCCAAGCTGAACGTCCTTGACATTGACCATTAGCTTATCACTCCTTGTATATTACTGTTGGATCAAATTCCATGTCAGAGACTTAAAAAGCCGCCCTTCTCTCACGAAATCTCGCCTGAAAATCGCAATTTTGTATATCTTGTACAAACCCTCAGCCGATTTTCAGCAAAACTTCGTGAAAAAATTACCCCCAAAACAGGGCTTATTATAAAAAGGCGTCTTTTTAGCCATTATGAATCAGTATCATAGTATACACTAATTCCCAGCAGTTGTCAAGCATTTTTTTGAAAAAATTTTCGGATTCCAGGCAAAATAAAAAAATGGCTGTTGACAAAACGGCCGGGATGGGGTATAATAAAGGTGGTGAGAGGGTACCTGAAGAGCTAGTTCAGGTACGGTCACTCTTGCCCTTAATGATTAGTTAAAAACAAGGATGCCGCTCTGAAATAGGTACAGGGCGGTTATTTCTTTCGGCGATCGCCGAGGTCAAGACCAAGGTTGATGGCAGCTATAACCAGAAGTAATAGCTGAATGGTTTGCGCGATATCCATCATGGCTCCACCTCCCTTCGCAGGGAAAGAGCAACCAGCCTCTCACCATCGCTATTATATCACAATTCCCGACACCTGTCAACAAAACTGCCCTGAATAGTATAAATCCGCCCCGATGGTGAGGCGGATTTTTTGTGTTCCAATTTTCAGCACGAAAGTTTCTGCTCTATTTGACGTACATATATCCACCAAACATTTTCTTGCGGTAGTGGGATAATCTTTCTCTTCCAAGATCTTCATAGCCCGAAAGACTGGCTATTTTGCACGCGCAATTATACGCCGCTGTTATATCAGTTCTGGTTGATTTCATTCTTATATCATCAGCTTGCAAGTAATCTATTTCTAGACATCCCAAAGCCAGATATAAAGCATCTGTGGGGATTTCCGGCATTTCGCTGTCAAGAACCCGTAAATACAGGTACCCCTTTTCCAAGTAGTCTGCTCTTACTGGGTTTTTACCTTCCAATGTATAGCAAACGCCAAGCAACACCGAAAACCGTGGGTCTTTGTCGTAAGCACTCATGAAATCAATGCCTTCGTCGTACCTGTTTGACATGGTAAAGCTATGTCCTACATTCAATGCTAATGAATTGTTTTCGTTTAACTCCAAAAATATGCTTCTGGCTTCGTCATTTAAATCAGGATAATTAAGACCTCTGCTATAATAGTCCCACGCTTTAATATATACATCGCACACGTCGCTCATATTGCCTGTTATTTTCAGGGTAATATCTGCATCTACCGGAGCCAGACTTACAGACATATAGAGTGCTTTGAGATTCCCTCTATCAGCAGCCGTATCGTACCATCGCTTAGCTGAGCCCAGTTTCTGTTGATCCATGTAGTAATCAGCCAATGCCACCATAGCGTCAACATTACCTTCCTGTGCCAATGCTTCAGCTTCGTTAATTGTCATTTCAGTCCTCCTACAATTTTAAATCTAGCATATTCATTCCGCCGCAAGCAAGTCTACCTCCTGCTTGCTGCAGTCGTGATCTCAAACGGTATACGCAAATCTCTTCAGAAGTGCCTGCACATCGTTGTCGTTCAAGCCGTAGTTTGAAATCAGCTGCATCTTGATTCGCTTTAAAGCTTCTTTATCCTTTGCGGAATTTGCAGCTTCAATGGCGGACTTGTAATCATAGTAATCTCTTGTACTCATTTTTGACATAAAATATGCCCTCCTAAAATATGTTTTTGTAATGCAAAAAGCTCCCTCGGCTACCCGAAGGAGTTCTTGTTATAAAAAGCCCTCCGAGCACCTGTTAGCCGGAGGAAATTTCGGGTAGAAAAAAGCACTACCCCCCGAATCGATACCAGCTTTCAAAGCCGATACGAATTTTCTGATTATGTATAAATTATATCATACCCGCCAACAGATGTCAACAAAAATTACAACATTTTTTCAGATTTTTTAGCAAAACTCCGCTCATCCTGCCGACTGGCATTCAAAGAATTTCTACTGCCCGGAGAAAATAAAAAAGACTGTTGACAAAACAGCCGGGGTGGGGTATAATAGTAGCAAGAGAGTGGAACTGCCCTTACAGTTCCGACTCAATCTAGGTAGAATGATTGGAAATTGGTCGGGACTTTCAGTTTAGCTCTCGGCTATTTCTTTTTATTCCCGATCGTTAGATCGAGAGTTCCAAAGACGATAGTGGTAATGAGATCCAAAAGAAGCAGAACTTCAGTTAAAGTCATACGGACTATCACCTCTTTCCCTTAAGTATAGTATGCAAGCATAGAATACTCGCAAAAAAGATCAAGCCGTTTTTTCACTCTCTTGCTTCCCGCATTATATCACAATTTCCGACACCTGTCAACAAAACTGCCCTGAATAGTATTAAATCCGCCCCGATGGTGAGGCGGATTTTTTGGTCGAATATTTATCCACGCAAGCAGAGCCGAAGCCCTGCTCGCGACGGTCGTGACTCATACGGTATACGCAAACTTCTTCAGAAGTGCCTGCACATCGTTGTCGTTCAAGCCGTAGTTTGAAATCAGCTGTAGTTTAATCTTCTTCAAAGCATCCTTATCGCGCGCGGAATTTGCGGTTTCGATTGCGGATTTGTAGTCGTAGTATTCTCTTGTACTCATGTGTAAACACACCTTTCAGAATATTTTACAGATCAAAAACTTCCCGAATTTCCGACAGAGTGCCAGCTGAGCCCTTCCGAAGCTTGCCCGGATGAGGGATCAAACCCCACCATCCGGAAAAATCGTCATAATCTTTTGACCTTGTTTAAATTATATCATGCAAAACGACAATTGTCAACAAAAAGGTTGCAAATATTTCACAAATTATTTTCTGCTGATGCAATAATCCTCACTCCTGATGTGTTTTACAAGTAGAACAGCATTTATGCTGTCAGCATTTGTGCTGTCAGCATTTATGCTGTCGCACACCCTATTAAAACGAAAGGCGTGAACACTTATGAAAAGAACACTACTTATTATCTTAGCTCTCGTGATGGCGATGATGACCCTTGCGGGTTGCGGGGCGACTTATGCCACCGACTCGGCTAAAAGCGAATCCGGCTCATATTACGACTCCGATTTCGGCTGGTATGAGGGCTATGATGTCGAAGAAGCTATTGTCGAGACCGTCGAAGAGTACAATCCCGACACCGACTCTGTCTATGGCGACACGGATGTCGAGTCCTCCTCCCGTAAAATCATAAAAAATCGCACGATGGACGTGCAGACGGTCGAGTATGACCAGTTTATCCAAGACTTGAAGTCCTACGTCTCCTCCTTCGGCGGATATATCGAGAGCTCTTCGGAATCCGGGAACTCCTACTATTCGAGCAGTCTTCGGTATGCCGATTTCACCATCAGGATTCCCGCCGATTACTATGACGAATTTTCAGAAGCCGTCGGCGACATTGCGACTGTCACCTACAGCTATGAGTACGTGAACGACGTCACATCGACTTACGTCGACATCGAGGCGCGGCTCACCGCCCTCATTACCGAGCGTGACAGCTTCTTAGCGTTGATGGAGAAGGCGGAAACCGTCGAAGAAATCCTCCAGATTCAGAGCTATCTGACGGATGTCAACTACGAAATCGAGTCCTACCAGGCACGGCTCAATTCATACGACGACCAGATTTCCTACAGCACGTTTTACATCTACGTAAGCGAAGTCAAGCGCATTTCGACCGAAACGAGCAATCCTACCGTTTTCGAGAGAATCAGCTCGAACCTCAGTGACAACTTCTACGACATCGGCGAAGGCTTCAAGGACGCATTCGTCTGGATTGTAAGTGCGATTCCGTATCTCGTGCTCGTCGCGGTGCCTGTCATAATTGTTGCGGTTATTGTCAGGGTTGCGGTGAAGAAGAGTAAGAAGAAGCAGAATGGTGCGGAAGGTGCGGAATAATGCTCGCCCTTCGGGCTCGCTAACCTCTCAGTCAGCTACGCTGACAGCTCCCCTTAAAAAGGGGAGCCAATAGCAACCTCTCATAGAATGCAAAAGGCTCCCCTGTCAAGGGGAGCTGGCGCCGAAGGCGACTGAGAGGTGCTATTTTCGGCGAAGGCGAAAATAGCGTGGCTCGCTATTAGCGAGCCACTATTTTTATGCCTCCATATACTTCCTAATCGCCTCATCAAGCTCCGGAAAATCTCTTTTGACGGAAATTATCTTCCCATCTCTGATAAACCCGTGCTTTGATTCTGCGGTGGCGCAGATCTTGCCGGTGTTCCGGTCGAACATCTCGTAGCCGATTATCAGGGACACGCCGGTGTAGCGCCTGACGCTGACCCGAACTTCGACCATGTCGTCGTACATGACGCTGGTTTTGTAGTCGATACTGAGCGAGACGACGGGGGAGACGATTCCGTTCTCCTCGACCGTCTTGTAGCCGAGACCCATGTCGTCCATCATCTCGATTCTCGCTTCCTCCATCCAGTGGATGTAATTTGCGTGGTGGACGACGCCCATCTGGTCGGTCTCGTAGTAGCGGGCTTTTCTCAAATAGTTATAGACCATCTTTCGCCTCAGTTCGTGAACGGGATGCAGGGCTCATAAGCAATGCGGATTTTCGGGAGCTTCTCAATTGTTGCATAAGAATCAATCGCTCCGCTTTCGTTCTCGCCGGTTGCCGGAGGGCAGAATATCTTTAAGCTTAGCTTTGTCTTGCCGTCAAGAGGATTCTCATAGAATGCCGGCATCAGGTCGACATACTTTGCCTTTGGCGACTTATAGAACCATCTGTCGTTCAGTTCAATCATCATGTTCGACTCGTCGTCCTCGTCAAACCAGAGCTCGCAGAATGTCGGGTTATCCTCGAATTTAAGAGGAATTGCGATTCCGTCCGAATCCTCCGAGCCGCCCCAGCGAACGGTCACGGGGAGCTTCACCTCGCCGGAATAGTCCATCTTCGGCTCGAACCAGTCCTCGTGGATAATCTTCTTGTACTCAGCCATCAGCGGCTGTTCGATTCCGACTTCCGGGTTGTTCGGGTCTTCAAGCTCCAAGCCGAGTCTTCCTCTGTCACGGAACTGATAGAGTGCAAAACCCTCAATCCAGGTTGCCTTCTTGTCTACGACCATGTCGCAGAAGTGGCGCATAATCTTGCACTGGTCGTAAGGACCGGTGACGTCGCCGTCGGCGTTGTGCTCACTCATAACCATCGGCTTAACCATGCCGGTGGATTCTTTGTATCTGTCATAGGTCTCTTCGAGGGACTTGTAGACCGTCTCGGCACCTGTGTAACCGAAGGAGTGTCCGCCCTGCTCGGCAATGTCATAGGGCCAGCCCCAGTGGAGAGCCATGTACTTGTCGATAGACCAGATGTCGGTCTCTTTGGCGGCTTCGGCAAACTCTTCCTCTTTCTCTAATTTTCCTGTAGCGGGGTCATAGCAACCGGCACAGAGAATCGTCTTTACGTTCGGTGCGTACTCGTGGATAATCTTCGCAAACCGGGCAAAGAAGGCGCCGACTTCTTGATAGGTGCACCTCTTGTTAAAGGAGAACCAGTTGCCGGTGGCTTCATGGTTGATTCTTATCATCAGTCTGCCGAACGGGAGCAGGTCTTTTGCAATCGCAATCAGGTGCTCATCTGAGACATTCGGGTCGAGGGTGAGTGTCAGGATAACGTCCTGCCCGTGTCTGCGGATATCCCTCATCTGCTCGAAAACGGGAGCGTCGGGGGAGCCGTTCAGACCACCGCCATAGGTGTAGTAGTCGTCATACGGGAAGCCCCAGGCATTGGTGGTGTCCTTCGACGGGAAAGCGACACTCGCCCTCACCGGGAAGCCCTCATCGAGAGGATAGTAGCAGTACATGAGGTTGACAGCCCTGTGCGGACGCCCGAGCTTATTCAAAATGTAATCCTGGTTGACATATTCGCCGCGCTCACTGCCGTTCGACAAATCAACCGAACAGTTCGCCTTGCCCATATGTATTCCAAATACTTTATAATCTGCCATAAAAAATCTCCTTAAAAAGGGTTTTAAATTCTTAATATGAGTATAAAGCATTTAAGGGGCAAAGTCAACAGATTTTTGTCTGCAAAATCCGCAAAATTCGTGAGTAAAATGTCGAAAAAGCGGTTGAAATTATGAGTGAAATGGAGTAATATTGTTTGGAAACCCCTCCACCACCGCCTTTGGCGGCGGTCCCCCGACTTCGCCGAAGGCGAAGTGTCTCCCTTCTCAGGGGAGGCATTGAGTAGTTCTATCAAAAAGCCTGTACAAGGCACAAATAGGCTCCCCTGAAAGAGGAGCTGGCACGCGAAGCGTGACTGAGGGGTCTCCGGGAGGAATGAGTGTTGTTTAAGTTAAATCGCAGTAACAGTTCAAGAACCATGGACATGACGACGGGGTCGCTTCTGCCGAAGATTATCCGGTTTACGATTCCTTTGATGGCTATGGGAATGTTACAGCTTTTGTATAACGCCGCTGATATCGTGGTAGTCGGTCACTGGGGAAGCGAAAATTCTCTTGCGGCGGTCAGCTCGACTTCAGCTCTTATAAATCTTATTGTAAACGTCTTTATGGGACTTTCTGTCGGAACTTCGGTCGTAATCTCCCAGCATTTCGGGGCAGGGGAGATGAAGGACGTAAGCGAGACGGTGCACACCTCAATCGCAACGGCTCTTGTCTGCGGAGTTGCAGTCGGAATCTTCGGATTCTTCGCTTCACGGCAGATGCTCGTCTGGATGGATTCGCCCGACAACGTCATCGACCTGTCGGCACTGTACGTAAAAATCTACTTCATCGGAATGCCGGCGAACATGCTCTATAACTTCGGCGCAGCAGTACTTCGAGCCGTCGGCGACACGAAGCGACCGCTATACTACCTCACCGTTTCGGGAATCGTGAACGTAATCTTAAATCTTATTTTCGTAATCGGACTGAAGATGGACGTGGCAGGCGTAGCTCTGGCGACAATCATCTCGCAGGTCATCTCGGCAGTTTTAGTCACCATCTGCCTCATGCGCTCGGACGGCGCAATCAGGCTCTATTTAAAGAAGATAAAAATCTACCCCAAAAAGCTGGTCGAGATAATCAAAATCGGTCTTCCTGCGGGAATCCAGGGCTCGATATTCTCGATTTCAAACGTCATCATCCAGTCTTCGATAAACGCTTTCGGCTCGGCGGCAATGGCTGGAAACGGCGCCGCTTCCAACATCGAGGGCTTCATCTACACGGCGATGAACTCGGTCTATCAGGCATCGATAACCTTCACCGGTCAGAACTACGGCGCAAAGCAGTATAAGCGAATCAAGACGATTGCGTTTGAGTGCATGGGATTTGTCACAATCGTCGGAATGGGCTTGGGACTTCTCGCAAAAGCGTTCGATACTCAGCTTTTAGGAATCTACACCGACAATCAGGAGGAAATCGCCTTCGGCGTCGTAAGAATGTCAGTAATCATGTTCACCTATTTCCTTGATGGCACGATGGACACCCTTGTGGGGCTCCTGCGAGGTGTCGGGCACTCGGTTCTGCCGACAATCACGACGATAATGTTCGTCTGCGGCTTCCGCCTAATCTGGATAAGCACCTACTTCGCCCAGTATAAAGCCGCCCACTTAGGCGACCCCGCCGCCTGCCTGAGAGTTCTATATATGTCCTACCCGATTTCCTGGACGATGGCGACGCTGTCGCATCTTGTGTGCTTTTTGGTGATTTATCGGGGGATAATGAAGAAGGGAAGAACCTCTCAGTCAGCCTGACGGCTGACAGCTCCCCTTATCAAGGGGAGCCTATTTTCTTCTAAATTTGTCCGTGTTAAACTGATATGACCCAAGAAAAAGAGAAAATCCAACGAAG
>JAJQHD010000030.1:54888-75182 GCA_021199855.1 Oscillospiraceae bacterium | reverse complement strand
CGTCCCTTTCCCCGGGTCGAATTTACTGGCCCCCCCAAAACCCTTCGGCAACAACCCAAAAACCCCCCCCCTGACAGGGGGTGGGGGCCCGGGCCACCCCGGGGGGTGGGGTGCGCCCACACAGTGGGCGCATCGCCCTAATGGCAACTGCGTCTCCGTCAGTCGACAGCAAAACAGCTCCCATTACGGAAGCTGTTTTCGCGGCTTTTCTACCGAGCCACATTATATCGAAAGGAAACCATCCTGTCTGGCTTATCTGTATGCGTTCTCCTCTTCAAGTGCAAGTGAGACCGCTTTCTCTTTCGCTGTGGGTTTTTGTACTCCCGTATCATTATTCGGACTGGCAATAACCCACGTCTCGCCGTCAAAGAAGATAATATCCATCATTGCTTGCTCATAATCGTAATTCTTCATGATATCATCCTCCAATCAGTGCCAGCCATTATAACTGTTTGCCGCTTCGCCATACATATAAATCGCCTTGCAGAGGTTCTTAAGGCTGTCGGAAGCTTCGGAATCTTCTGCCAGCTGATTCATGATGTACGAATAGACGCTGTATTTCGTCAGAAATGTGCCGTTTTTATCGCAAATCTCAAACATAGCGTCAAGATTCTGCGCCGAAACATCGAACTCTATGTAGTAGCTGTATGTGACGTTGTCGACTTCTTTCGTCTCCGCCGTCGGCGTAAGAACATTGCTTCCGACCTTGAATGTGGAGCTTTCTCCACATTTTTCGCTCGTCATGTAAACTCTTATTGACACAACATCGTCAAGTATCAATGTCTTTGCATAGCCGCTGGTCTCGGTGTTTCCGAATTTACTGCTGTCGATTGTGACAGTATTGTCGCTTACATCTGTATAACCAATAATTCCCGTACTCTTACCCTCAATGTATTCGCCCGTATAATACCCATAAGTCAGCAGAGCCTGGCAGAGGTCTTTCTCAGCTGCTTCATTCTCTATTGCAGTACTGCAATATGCAGCCACAGAGTATTCATCAGCTATCACCGAGATATCGCCATTCGAGAGTGTCGCCCTAATGGTGGTATTGATATCCGCCACGCTGACATACACAGTGTATCTGTAGTACTCAGTAGTATTACCCGTCCCGTCGGTCTTCGACTCGCCCTTCACCACAGTTCCGACATTCGATGTAAGCGTATACGAATCTGGGCTCTCGACTCCGGTCATATCGAAGTAATAAGTAAGCCCAATCCTGCCATCCAGTGTCAAAGCCCAGCCGTAGAAGGAAGGGAGAGTGGCTTCTTCGACGTCGGAGGCGGTTATGTTGATTTCAAGCTCATATATACTCCACCAGCGCCAGTACTCGTGAGTTTTTGTGCACTCTATTTTTAAGTACTGCGTATTTATGGTCTCAAAACTGATAATCTGATATTTATTGGTTACACTTCCCGAATCAGAAGACGTGACCGCAGTCCAGGTGTAACCGTCGGTTGACGAATAAACAGTATATGCAAGCGCATAGTCCTCATCGCTTAGAAGACCGATAGAATAAACAGAAATGCTTTCTCCGAAATTGATAGTTATGCTGTCTCCGGTGTTTGTATCATCATATCCGATTGCATGTGAACTCGTCCATCTGTGATTTTCGTCGATGGTTTTATCGCCGTCTATAATTTTCCCGACGTTATCGTTATCAATAGTAGCCGATACCGACCAACCGGTTGATGTATCTTCGGAAATAGCCAACTCATAGATGCTCCAATAATGCCAGCCCCCATTAGTTTGAGTGCACTCGATTTTAAGCTGGCTTCCGGTTGCTGAGCTGAGGCTGATAGTCTGGTAGCCGTTTTCGTCAACGGTTCCCTCTGTGGAAGAAGCGACTGTTGTCCAATTATCGTCGCCTGAAGACATAGAGACGTTATATGCAACGGCATAATCGGATGAACCGCTCAGGAGGCTGATGGAGCTCAAAGTTTTGCTTTCGCCAAAGTTTATAGTAATGCTGACGCTTGAATAAGTCTGATTTTCACCGATTCCATAACTACTTGTCCATCTATAATCGTCGCCAATAGTGGTGACTCCGTCAAACAATCTCGCAAACTCGTTATTGCCTGCGGTCGCCGTCACCGTCCACCCGGTCGGCACTTCTGCCACCACGCCTGCCGGCAGGACTGCTGTTATCATGAGCAGGGCGAGGGTGATTGAGAGAAGTCTCTTCATAATATTCATGTACATTCCCTCCTGAGAGTTTTTGTGAAGCCGAAATCTTTTCGGTTATCTTGATTAAAGCTTAACATACCGAAAATACGAAAGTCAACCGATTTCCCAAGCTCATAAAAATCGGTCATTGAAGTTGTGGGAAAAGTCAAAACGCCTGCCAGCGACACCATTGTCGCCGCTTTGCGGCGACGCGCTCCCTTCGGTCGGCGCACCTCTCAGTCGCCCTTCGGGCGCCAGCTCCCCTAAATTAGGGGAGCCAAAATCCTTCTCCCGGAAGTTTCTACTAAAGCACACAGTTACCGGAACCAACTAAGGCTCCCCTTATCAAGGGGAGCTGTCAGCGAAGCTGACTGAGAGGTGCAAGTTCGGCAACGCCGAACTTGCCGACTTGGCGTAAGCCAAATCGTAGTGACACAACGGGAAGTGCGTCTGCGCCGAAGGCGAGCCCGAAGGGCGAGCGGTTTCCACCTCATAAAATTCCGTCACTAAACCCGTTAAAAAACGTCAATCCGGGGCGATTGACAAGGCTAAAATATGGTGGTAAACTGAAATTACGGGTTGACTTTTTTGCGAATACGAGGTGCCAAAATGATTGATATTATGTTCATTGGGATTGACCATACCCATCCTGCCGACTTCTGCTATTATACTTCCGACAACGACTGGTGGTTGCTGGTCGAAATTAAGTCAAAGACCATCTTACATACCGTCAAGGGAAACGTCTATGCGAATCCCGGGACTGTGGTGGTCTATCCGCTGAACTCGAAGCACCTCTGCTATGAGGCGAACGGCGAGCCGTTTGTCAACAGCTACGTCCGGTTCAGGACGGATGAAGGCTTCATAATAAACGGCAACTACCCGAAGGAGGAGCCGATAACTCCGAATCTTTCGTCAAATTTCGACTATCTTTTGCGTGTTCTCTCGTCGGAGGTGTACCTCGGCGACAGTTCTTCAAGCATCGTCAACCACATCATGCAGACGATTTTTGAGAAGCTCTGCGAGTCGACAAAGTCCGATTCCGCCGACGAATACCGGCAGAAGCTCATCGACCTTCGGTACGAGATAATCGTGAGTCCTCAGCTCGACTGGAATATGGAGGAGCTGGCGAAACAGTTTCACGTTTCGGCGGGATATCTCTCCGTCCTATATAAAAAAGAATTCGGCATCTCCTGCAAGGAGGACATCGTGAGCCACCGGATCGAGCTCGCAAAGGACATGCTTGCGAATTCATCTGACCCCGCCGTTAGGATAGCATCAATGTGCGGGTATAACTGCAACGAACACTTCACCCGCCAGTTCAAATCAAGAACCGGCATGACGCCGATTGAGTACCGGAACAGTGTAAAGAAATAAATAAAAACCAGGCAGTCCCATTCACGAGACTGCCTGATTCTTTAGCAGCTTTCCAGCATCTGACTATACTAAGAAGGAATTGTTATTGATAAGCCTTGTACTCTTCCTCCGCCTGGGCAATGGCGGCTTCCCTTGAACCAGCAGGGTGAATGCTTGAATCATCCTTGCTTGCAAGAACATCATTCCAAACTTCACCGTCAAAGAGGACAACGTCCATCTTCGGAATTTCGTAATTCTTTATAGTTTTCATAGTATTGCCCTCCTTGATCAGACCCAACCGTCGTAATCTTCTGCCCTAAGGCTATAGTTGTAAATAGCCTTGCAGAGATCAGCCAACTCGGTCGTTTCGGTATCCTGGTAATTGTTCATGATGTACGTATAAACGCTGTATTTCGTAAACTCTTCTCCGTTCTTGTAAACGGTGTACATCGTGTCTAAATTCCTTGCGGACACCTTGAACTCTATGTAATAAGGATAATCTGATTTGTAGCTATCAGTAGTTTCGTTAACCGTGAGTTCATTTCCGTTAACCGTGAACATAGCGCCCGAAGCAACGTCACTCGTCAGATACATTCTGATAGAAATCGTACTGTCAAGAGCCAGAGTCTTTGCAACACCGGTTGTTTCAGTGCTACCATATTCTACAGCGTCTATGTTGACAGTAATAGTACTTGCCTCTGTATATCCCGTTATGTCTGTAGTTTCGTTTATCAGCACTCCGGTATAGTACCCGTATGTCAGAAGTGCCTGGCACAGAGCACTTTCCTTGTCAGATACACTTGCGGCTTCGGTACAATACGTCGCTACAGAGTAATCCGAAACGCTGACAGTAGTCGTCCCGTCGGTGAGATAAGCAGATATGGTAGAGTTAATATCCGCCACACTGACATACACGGTGTATCTGTAGTAAGTCACGCCACCAATAGTCTTGTTTGCGGCATGAACCGTCTCCGCTTTCACGCCACCAACCGTCGCTACCAAGCTATACGCTTCCGGATTCGTCACCCCGTCCATGCTGAAGTAGTAAGTAACCCCGATTTCCCCGTCCAGGGTAAGGGCTCTGCCGTAGAAGGAAGGCTGGTAAGTGATGCCAACGTGGGTGAGTGTGAGGTTGTTGAGGTTCACACCATAGCCAGACCCCTTAAAGAGGATATAGTCTGCACTTGTATAATTCTTTGTAGTTTTATCATCAAATGTGAGCTCAAAGGTCAGGTCAAACGCACCTGAACCGGAATAGCCTAAATCGCTGGCTTTCACTGCATCTGATAATTGATCATATCCATTCGCAAGCCAGATTCTGAAGTCAGCATCTGATGTTCCGGTAATATGAACAGTAACAGTTCCTGTACTCGTAACCGTGTATGGCAATTTCAATTCAAACTGCTCAGCACTGGAATTTATGCTCGTGTTTTCAACAACGGTTACATCTCCTTTACTGATATACGAACTCCGAACACTGCTTGTGTTCATCGCGATTGTATGTCCGCAATCATCATCGCCGCTGAACGTGAATGTTGCGCTTACTGTTACATCGGAACTTGGCATAGAGAAAGTATTGTTTGTTACAGCGATTTCATTGCCTCTGCTATTGGTAACTGTCAATGCGCTCAAAGTATAGCCACTGTCAGGAGTAGCTGTCAATGTAATAGCCTCGCCACTTTTTGCCGTCGTTGAACTTGCAGTTACTGTTCCTTTAGTTGTATCAGAAATGTTAATTGTATGCTTTACACTACTTGCAACACTCACTTCGCCATCAACAACTCCGAGATGGGTAATTGTCAAGCTCGTGAATGGATTATAAGTGGTTGATTTTATGCTTACATATGTTGTAGCGTCACTAGAATATTCACTACCGTCAGACGTAGCCACCATAGTTACCGTTGCGTCAAAACTTCCATCACTATTGACTGTGATTCTGTAGTCCCCAGACTTTCTTCCATCACTTGCAGTTGAAAGATAGAATCTAAGTTGACTTTCTGTGGTTGTTCCGCTGATGTGAATAGTTACAGTGTCCCCATCTGCATACGTATTGTCTAGTTTATAGGTTAGCCATTGTGTATTGGTTCCTGCTGTCATCGAACCGTCGTCGTTTGTAGTTGCGTCGCTGTAGTTTCCCATATTAGACGCTGACAATATGTCCGTACAAACCAATGTTTTGCTCTCGTCTACATAAGGAACAATAACGCTGACGGAGTAGATATATGTTTCTGTGCCATTTCCTAAGTACGAGTATATCTGATAGCAATCATCCATCGAATAACCGGCTGCTGTTGCTTTGCTAATGATGGTTGCGAGAGAAAATGTCGTATATGTCAATTCAGATGATGTGACAAACATTGCCGTTGAGTAATCACTACTATTTCTGTACCCTACTTGAGGGGAACCAGTTGTCGAAAACTGTAAGCCTACATTCGTGCTGTATCTGGCACCTGTGGAAGTGTATTCAACATAAATAAGAGCACCCTCTGTCGTAAGATTGCTCAATGCAGTACTATCATTTGTCAACCACGCGCCGGTTCCGGTGTTATTACCTCCGTAAGTGCTGTTGGTGCCATCTGTATCTGTTGCCACTACTGTATATTTAATGCCGCTGACGGTGACAATATCACCTACAGAGACAGTTGTTACTGAGGTTTCATCCGCCACCATCCCCACCGGCAGAGCCGACATTATCATAAGTGCGCTCAGAAGCAGGCAAAGGAGTCTTTTAGCTGATTTGTTTCTCTTCAATAATTTCATTATTTAATCAACCTCCATCCATATTATCCTTAATAAAATTCTGGATATAAAACATTTTACCCCCCCGCCACACACGCCTGCAACACATATGGCGTCTAAAACTACACATTTCCCGACTTCTTTTGTGGAAAAGGTCAAAAAAGGTTTGAAAAAGGTCGGAAACGATTGGGGAAGGCGACTTTTGTCGGCTCCGATGGCTGGCGCCATCTCCACCGACGCCGCTTGCCCTTCGGGCTCGCGGCACCTCTCAGTCAGCCTACGGCTGACAGCTCCCCTTGATAAGGGGAGCCAGTAGTGCTCAATCAAAAAAGGCTCCCCTAATTTAGGGGAGCTGTCATGCGAAGCGTGACTGAGAGGTGCGTCCCCGCAGGGGACGCTCGTCAAGGTGGCACCAGCCGCCGCAGACGACTAATTCCTGATAATTTTATACAAAACTCCCTCCGCAAACACAAGCGGGCGGTTGTAGCGGAAGAAGACAATGCCGTCTGAAGGGGCGGTGATTCGCTCTACAACCGTGCCTTCGAGTGGGTCGAGAATTTCACAGAGAAGGTCGCCTTTCTCGAAAGAGTCGCCGGTTTCGGCATAGGGACGATAGATTCCGGCTTTGGTCGAGTGGAGCTGGAGGAGTTCGCTCTCGGAAATAATCTCGGTGAGACTGCCGCCGGGGATTTTCTGGGTCGTGATGCCGTTTTTATTGGCAAAACGGAGCACCGCCTCAATCGCAATTTTGGCGGACGGAAGGTCAATCTGATCTGTTGCGTTTGTGTAGAGAGAAAACGCCTTCGTCTCCCAAATCTGCCAGTTGTAATTGAGAGTTGTGGTGTCATACGGGCGGGGAATTCTTATAAAAGCATACGGAAGCCCAAAATCAAGCATGTAGTTGTGGTCGGTGAAGCCGGTTTCCATCATTTTTACATGCGAGAGGAAGTCGCCCTGCTGATAGAAGCTGGCGAACTGGATGCCATAACGGTAGCCCTGAATCTCCTCAAAAAGCCCGTCGGCGATTCTCTGCGTCGTTTCGCCCATGTCGTAGCCGGGGAACATGCAGTTGATGTCGGTGTTGTCCATTGTCCAGAACCGCTTGCCGATGTTCATCGAATAATAGTTGACGCACGGGATGATTAAAATCTCGTGATTCAGGGCGATTTTGCCCTCTTTTTCGAGCCGCTTGAACTTCTGCACCAACTGCGAGCATACATACATCTGCTGGACTTCGTTTCCCCGCATTGAGCCGACTATGCAGAGTGAACGCTCGCCGCTTCCGAAGCGATATCCTATGATGTCCATAGGTTCTCTGTAGGGAGATGTTATCGAGTAAATTGTCTCTTTACGCATTGTGGACACCTCCCAATATTCTTGCGATAAGCGAGCCGCCGTAGACGACGGGGTATTCTCTTAAAGTGAAAATTCGCCCGTCGCAGGGAGATGTGACATACTCCTCCACCCTGCCGGTCGACGGGTCGAGAACATCGCCGATGTGGTCGCCCTTTTTGATGTCGACCCAGTGCTCAACACTCGGGACAAAGATTCCTGCGGCTGAGGAGTTGACGAACGAGACGTCGTGGTCTGTAGAGAGAATCGCTTTGCGGACGGGTTCCGTCTCCCCCGTCCATATGCCGATATTTTTGAGCAGATTGAGGATTCCCGCAACCAGCTGGTCGCAATACTCTTTCGTAATCCTCATACCGACGCCCATCTCGACAACCAAAGTCTTGGTGCCGATTGAGTTTAAGCTGTATGCAAGCGTCGACTCGAGAACAGTCGCCGAGCTGTGAACCCAGATAAAGTCGGTTCCGAGCATTTCGGCATACGGAACGAGCTCGTCGGCGGTGATTTCGTTGATACGCACCTGCGGGATTTCTCTTAAATAGATATTACTTGCGTGGATATCGATGCAGATGTCGGCGCCCTTGATGTCGTTAATGATGTCATAGGCGATGTGCTCCGCCATTGTGCCGTCGGGAGTGCCGGGGAAGATTCTGTTCATGTCGAGGTCGAACATCGGCATACCTCTTTGTATGGAGTCGACTCCTAAAGGATTCAGTGCCGGATAAATGTCGACAATTCCTTCGAGCTTCGACGACTCCCGGGTGAGAATGTCGGCAAGCCTGGCGCAGACAAGCTGACCTTCCAGCTCATCTCCGTGTGTCCCCGTGACAATACAAGCACGCTTCTTTCTTTTCATGGAGCGTGCCATATTGGAAATTCGATTTTTGCGGATAACGAGATTCTCGTTCACCGCTAACGCCGCTTGGGCTATTGTTTCTAGCATAGGTTATACCTTCCTTAGTGATTAGTTGTCGCTGCCTTCAGTGGCGACGCCGCTCCCTTCGGTCGCGGCACCTCTCAGTCAGCCTTACGGCTGCCAGCTCCCCTTGACAGGGGAGCCTTAAGTGCTCCATATGAACTTCTGAGAGAATGAAACTGGCTCCCCTTTCTAAGGGGAGCTGTCAAGAAGTTCGCAAGCGAACTTCGAGAGTTGCTACGCAACTCTGACTGAGAGGTTGGCGAGCCCGCAGGGCGAGCCGCTATTGCACAATCTGCGACGTTACTCTCTGTGTCGACTCCGTTATCCCCACATAGCACCCCGATTCAATCGGGCAGTCGGCGTAGTCTCTGCCGTGGCAGAGCTTTAAGTAGTGGGTGCTTATAAGGCAGTTGTTCACGGGGTCGATTCCATACCAGCGGGAGCCGTCATTGACTTCCACCCATGCGTGGGTTTTGCCTTCGTCGCAGGCAAGTCCGGCGACGTAGCGACAGCTGATTCCTCCCATGCGGCAGAGTGTGAGCATGATGTGGGCATAGTCCTGGCAGACGCCTTTTCCGAGAGTCAGTGCCTCTTCAGCAGTTGTATGCACATCGGTGGCGCCTTTTTCATAGGTCATGTATTCATAGAGACTGTCGGCAAGTGCGAGAGCTCTGTATAAGACATTCGACTCGGTCGGCTGGTGGGCTTCATAAAATGCAGTGAGCGATTCTCCCGGATGCGTGAGCGGCGACTGATAGGCATACATCGGGTGCGCCTTTCCTGAAACGGTGTAGCTACTGGTGATGGATGCCGTGCCCTTGACTGAAAACGAGAACTTCCCGTGCGGCTTCTCGATCCTTCCGCATAAAAGCGAGTTCCCGAAGCTGTCCCGTGAGTTCCAAATGACTCCGCCCGAAGGCTGAATCAAATATGTCGGCTCGCTGATAATCTGCCGGTCGTCGAAGAGTGGCAGACATCTAAGAGTAAAGCAGTGGGAGCTAATCGGGCTCGAAAACTCGAACTCGGTGCTGTATTCAAAACTCAGCTTCTTCATCAGTCTTCACCTCAACTAATCTGGAGATAAGCGCCAATGCTTCTCTCCGACAGCTTTCAATTCCCTTTCCGCGGGTCAACAGCTTCTCCAATCCCTCATATGCCTCAACATTCAGGACAGGATTATATACACTCTCATAGGGATGCACCAGAACCGTCATATAGTCAAATACTCTCCGTATATCTTCATCCTTATATGACAATCTGACATATAAATCGAGCCGCTCAACAGCCTTGCCGATGTAGATGAGGTCTCTTCCCTCCAAGTCTTCCATATTGTCCTCAACACTTCCCCAGAAGGCGTACAAATCGTCCTTGACGGGAAGCAGGTCATAGCGGACTTTTCTCGTTCCCCGAACCGACTTAAATTTGTTCAGAGCAAGCTGTAGGTAAGAAAGCAAAGAAGACTTGATAGCTTCTCTCAGAACGATTCCGTTGTCCATAGCTCTTTCGAGATTAGACCGAAGCGAGTTCGGGTCGGTTTTGTCGAAAAGATATCTGTCGAAGAAGTCGTTGTCGTCTGTATAGATGTTCGGGGCGCCGATTTTTTCGAGATATTTGACATACGAGTCCTTGTCGACATCAATCATCAGGTCAAAATAGTTGAAAAACGAGTCGAGGGTCGTGAAGACACGCTCAGTGTATCTTCCGAGCCAATATAAATTGGAACCGTTTAATCTTGTGATAGTACCCATGTGTCTTTAAAGCCTCCTCCTTGAGATGAATTTACGACGAACGAATCGGGATTGCGGAAGAATCTTGTCAGCCCGCTTGCCCAGACTTTGGTGGTTTCTCCCGAAAGAACGAATGCACGCAAATCGGCTTTGCGGGGAACTGTCGTCCCGTCATCGCTTAAAATGTCCAGATCTATGAAGTCGATTACTTCCTGAGCTATGAAGCGCCTTGATTGCTCGGTGATAAGAGTCCGCCACTCGGCAAGCTGTTCCTTCGTCATATCCCGACCGAAAACTACTCCGTAGCCTCCGGCTTCCGAAACGTCCTTGACAACCAGCGTTTCGAGATGGTCTAAAACGTACTTCCTGTCCTCTTCATAGAATGGCAGGTATGTCGGTGCGTTCTTTAAGATAGGCTCTTCGCCTAAGTAATACTTAATCATCTTCGGGACGAAGTAGTAGATTCCCTTGTCGTCCGCAACGCCGTTGCCGGGTGCGTTCATGATTGCGACGTTTCCTGCCCTGTAGGCGTCCATGATGTGCGGCACGCCGATAAGCGATTCCGGTACGAAGGTCATCGGGTCTAAATACTCATCCGAAATTCTGCGGTAAACGGTTCCGACACGGGTTCTTCCGCCCTGATAGTCCCGCATGTAGAGGATGTTGTTCTCAACAAACAGGTCGCTGTTCTGGACAAGCACTGCGCCGGTTCTCTCCGCCAGGTATGAGTGCTCGAAGTAGGCGGCATTATAGCGTCCGGGAGTCAGAATTACGTTGATTCCTCCGCAGTTGACGCTGTCCATCGTGTCTTTTAAAAGCGAAGCATAGTTTCTGTTGTCGACGACGGAGACGTTATGGAAGACATCCGGGCTGGTCATGCGGCAGAGTTCCCGGGCAATCAGCGGGTAAGAAGCTCCCGACGGAATACGCAAATTATCTTCGAGAATGTACCAGGTTCCGTCTTTGGCTTGCACCAAATCTATTCCCGAAATGTGGCTGTAGACGCCGTGGGAGGGAGTGACTCCTTCGCACTGCGGAAGATAGCCTTTCGATATGTAGACAAAATCGGCAGGGATAACGCCGTCTTTGATAATCTTCTTTTCGGAATAAATGTCTTTCAGGAAGAGGTTCAGAGCATCAACACGCTGGATAAGACCCTTTTCCATGTCCTGAAAGTCAGACTTCGTGATGATTCGTGGGATAGCGTCGAACGGGAAGAGCTGTTCCTTGAAGACGCCGTTTTTATAGATTCCGAACTTGACGCCATACCGGGCAAGGAGCTCGTTGATTTCACGTGTGTTGGCAACGGGGGTGTTCATATTCATTCCTCCAATGTAAAATGTACAATGTACAATGTACAATGAGTGTGTCGGCTTCGCCGACGTTTTTTTGCAAAAATGCAAAAAGACGCCCAAACAATTGGACGCCTTTGTCACTGTATTAAGAATAACACACTAAAGTAGAAAAATCAATGGTGAATTTTGGACAAAGATTTACGGTATAAACCCCGATGGTTTGTGCAGACTTTCGGGAACACCGAGGCAGTTTGCCTTCGGCGAACTGCGCTATTTTCAGCTTCGCAGAAAATAGCACCCCTCAGTCAGCTGCTTCGCAGCTGCCAGCTCCCCTTATCAGGGGAGCCATAACTGCTCCTACCACAGCTTCTTGCATAGGATGACAATAGCCTCCCCTGTCAAGGGGAGGGGGACCGCCGGCGAAGCCGGTGGTGGAGGGATGCCATTTCAGGCTTCGCCTGAAATCGCTTCGGCGGAGGAGGCAACGCCTCCGTAGCCGAACACGTAACGCCGACGTTCTACCCATTATTCATAATCAGCATCTGCAACCTGTTCTCCACATTCGCCAGGCTCGTATCCGGGTCTAAATCGAGTGGCAGGATGGAGATATCCGGGTGCTTGTCCTTGAGGCTCTTGATGACTCCTCTGCCACAGATGTGGTTCGGGAGACAGCCGAAGGGCTGGAGGATGATGAACGACTTGACGCCCTTTTCGGCGTAGTGGTCGATTTCCGCCGCCATAAGCCAGCCTTCGCCACAGCTTAAGGTCTTCGGGATGATGTCGCTGACCGAGTCGTAGAGCTTGTTCGGGGAAAGCACTTTCTCATAAAGCGGGTGCTTCACGGCAACTTTCTCCAATTTATCCTGAACGTAGTTAAATAAGAAATCGACGGCGAACGGATACGGGAAAATGTTTGCCTTATAGTCGCTGATTTCGCTCATTGTGGCTAGGAAGTCTTTGCGGAGCTGGTCGGTGACCCTCGGGAAGACGGCTTCCATGCCGTTTGATTCAAGATATCTTTCGATATGGAAGTTCGAGCCGGGATGGTATGTAACTAAAAGTTCTCCCGTGACGAATACTCTCGGCTTCAGGTTAGTTCTGTCATACGGAATCTTTGCCATATCGTCGATTGTTTCGGGGAAGACTCGCCGGGCTTCTTTTATGCTCTTTTTGATACCGTCGGCAAGCTTCTGGATGCAAGCCATATAGACCCTGTCCGTCTCGCCGGGGTTAATCTCATAGGGACGAATCTTCCGGGCTAAATCCGTCAGGATATCCATCATCATGAAGACCCAGACGGCTTCAAGGACTGCGCTTACTCCCAGGAGGAACACTCCCGGGTGCATGTCTTTTGAATCTCCACCGTCGGTGGTGAGAATCGGCACTTCGGTGAAGCCTGCGCTGTCCAAGCCTTTACGAAGCAAGCCCGCATAGTGGGACATACGGCAGTCGCACTGGAACTTGACCATGCCGACTGCGACTTCGTCCTGCTTGTAGTTGCCCTTTTGCAATTCACCTATCAGCTCGCCGATTACCATCTGGCAAGGGAAGCAGATGTCGTTGTGGACATACTTCTTGCCGAGTGCGATTTCATTCGGACCGCCCACAGGGATGGTCTTAACCATGAAGCCTTCCTTTTCGCAGATTGCCTGAAGTAAGATTGAGACTTCTTCGGATATATTGGGGATAAGAAGCGTTCTTATCTTCTTGTCTTTTTTATAGAACTTCGCCGGGCTCGGCTCTGGCAAAGGCTTTGGCGGATTGTCAAGATGCAGGTTTCTTCTTATATCAACCGTCTCAATGAACGACTGGACACGGATGCCGAGTGAACCGGAAGCATCGCTTTCGTCAATCTTTAAGATAAGCGGCGGCTTGTCGCTGGTGGTCGTCATGATACGGATTATCTCATCCGAGAGGATTGCGTCGTGCCCGCAACCGAAGCTGACGAGCTGGACGTATTCGAGCTCCGGCTCCCTGGCGGCGATGACGGCTGACGCAAGCATACGTGTGTGGAAGTCGTTTGTGATTTCGGCTCTTGTATTGTGCAAATCCACTTCGTTCAAGCCCGGAAGGCTGTCCGCAGTCAGGACGGGAACGCCCTTCTCGGTGAACTTTTTGGATATATCGTGGCTGATGAACCGGTCGGTGTGGTAGGGTCTGCCAGCCAATACGACAGCGAACTTGCCTTCACGCTTGACTTCCGCCATTATCTCTGTGGCTCTGTCGGTAAGGGTCTTTCTGAACAACTTTATTGCGGCTTCAGCCTGAGTGAAAGCCTGCTCGGCTTCCTTTTCGGTTGCTCCCAGTTCTTTGACGGCGTATTCGCAAATCTGCGTGTGGCGGTTCTTCTCACTGAACCAGTGGAAAATCGGGATGTCGAACACCACTCCGTATCTCTCAGCCGGGTTCTGCGAGTTCTTCACGACCATCGGGTAACCCTGGACGACTGAGCAGACATACGGGCTCTGCTTATCTACTCCCTCAGGAGGCATGTGCATTACATAGGGCATGAAAATGCGGTCTGCGCCCTTTTTTGCCAGGTCGGCTATGTGCCCGTGCGCAAGCTTTGCCGGGAAGCAGATTGTGTCGGACGCTATAAACGAAATTCCACTTTCATAAATGCCACGTGAACTCGGTGAGGAGAACTTGACATTATACCCCAAAGCTTTAAAGAACGTGCTCCAGAACGGCATACTGTCCCAGAATTCGAGCACCCTCGGCAGTCCGACGGTGATGTTCTTCTCTTCACGAACCGGTGTGCAGTCGTAATCTTTGAATAAAAGCTTTTCACGCTCGATGAACATGTCGGGCGCCTTTTTCGGCTTTTCAAGCGGTTCTGAACCTTCAAGCTCTGCTCCACGTTCGCACCTGTTTCCTGTGACCCATGCTCTGCCGGAAGAGAATCTTGTAATCGTTCTCTTGCAGTGGTTTGCGCAATGCGGGCATATAGCGCCCGTTTCGGTTGTATAGTCAAAATTTCTGACGGCGTCAAGACCTATAAAGTGGGTTTCGCCCTTCATCTTGCGTCTTGTAAGAATCGCCGCACCGACGGCTCCCATCTCGCCAGGGTACGGCGAAAGGGTGACGTTCTTGCCTAGGTAATCTTCAATCGCCTTCAGAACGGCGAAATTGCGGAAGGTTCCGCCCTGAACGACGACACGTGAACCCAGCTCGTCTGTATTCGATATTCTGACTACTTTTGTAAATACGTTTTCGATGATAGACCGACAGAGACCAGCCATTATGTCGTCAGGGAGCTTGCCGTTGCGTTGTTCGTTTATAATAGTGCTGTTCATGAAGACGGTGCAACGGCTTCCCAAGTGCGCCGGGTGTTCCGAACGGAACGCCGCCTCCGCAATGTCTTCTACTTTTATGCCAAGCGAAGAGGCAAAGTTCTCCAAAAACGACCCACAGCCGGAGGAGCAAGCCTCGTTAAGAGTCATGTTGGTGATGACGCCGTTTTTCAGCCAGATTGCCTTCATGTCCTGACCGCCGATGTCGAGAAGGAAGTCGGCGTCGGGGAAGTATTTAAGACAGCCCTGCGAATGGGCTACCGTTTCGACAATGTGATAGTCGGCGTTGAATGCGCTCGCAAAGAGCTGCTCGCCATAACCGGTGGTGCCGACGCCCAGAACTTCAAGCCTGATTCCCTGCTCAGAGTATTTGTCTTCGAGGTCTGAGAGCCCTTTGCAGATGACACGAAGCGGCTCGCCGTTGTTGTTTGAATAGAACCGGTCGACGATTCTCTCGTGCTCGTCCATGAGAACCAATTTCGACGTCGTGCTTCCCGAGTCGATGCCGATGTAGACACGGAGAACTCCATTCTCTGTTATGGGGGAGTCCAAATCTCTTAATTCTGCATTATGCCTTGATTCAAACTCTTCCCTGTCGGCAGAATTTTTAAAGAACGGCGGTGCGGATTCGCCTGCTCCGAAATCGTCTTTAGCCGATTCAAGGCGAGAGATAAGCTCTTCAGCCGTGACGAACTCGTCCCCGGAAAGCTTTTCTGCGGCGATTGCCGTGCCATAGGCGACTATCGTCTCCGGATGCTCGGGGATTACTATGTCAGATTCGGTTAAATCAAGCCTTTCGGCGAAAACTTTTATAAGTGTGGGGTTGAATGTAAGCGGTCCGCCCTCAAAGATTATCGGGGGTTTCAATTCCAAGCCCTGAGAAAGTCCGCCTATCGTCTGCTTTGCGATGGCGTGGAAGCTTGAAAGTGCGATGTCTTCCCTCTTTGCGCCCTGAATCAGAAGCGGCTGGATGTCAGTCTTTGCGAAGACTCCGCAACGTCCGGAGATGTCGAAAACTGTCGTGCCCTTTTCCGCAAGCGACTCGAACTCCTCGGTTCTGACACCTAAGAGCTTTGCAATCTCGTCGATGAATGCGCCAGTTCCGCCGGCACAGCTTCCGTTCATTCTCATGTCGGAAGTCATCAGCTCTCCGGTGTGCTCGTCCTTGTGGAAGAAGACGACCTTTGCGTCCTGGCCGCCGAGCTCGATTGCGGTTCTCACGTCCGGATATAGCTTCTTGACAGCCGCCGCATTGGCGACGACCTCCTGGATAAACTGAATCCCCGCCGCTTCCGCAACCGGCTTTCCGCCCGAACCGCAGACCGCCGCGCGGAATTTTGTCCCGGGGAACACTTCCGAAGCCTCTTTTAACAGCCCAATTGCCGTCTCACGCTGGCGGGCGTTATGTCTTAAATATCGTGAAAAGAGAACATCGTCCGAATCGGGATTCTTGACGACAACCTTGACGGTCGTCGACCCGACGTCGATGCCGAGAAGCAGAGCCTTCTCCACTGAAACTGTATCTGTCAACCTTATTCCTCCAAAAAATGCCCCGTCGAACGGAGCCATTCAAGCCGCCCGAAGGCGAAAACATCCAACACTTGTCCGAAATCTGTCGGGCAATATTAGCCCAATTCCGACATATTCCGGCACTATAGCTTATTTTATCACAGGAACCCGCAAAAGTCAACAAGTGTAGATGGGGACAAAGTCCGTGATGTGTCATAAGACCAAAAAAGACGCCGGGGAGGGCGTCTTTCAGGGTTGCTTATCAGCTCATGTCAAAATGTGATTTCCTGCTGGTTTTCGTCGTAGTAGGTCGCCGAAATGATGTTGCCATCCAGGTCATACTCAATCACACTGATGGCGTAGCCATAGGTGGAGATCGTAAAGCTTACGTGGTTGTCAAGATACCATGTCTCAACTGTGTAACCGGTATCTGTATAGGTATACTCGCATATCCTCATTGCATAGCCTAAATCGCTGACAGCCATGCCATCATCATCGCAAAAAGCTAATAAGATACAATTGCCATATTCATCATACTCGTAATCAATGATATAGTCTACCAACTCATTGTTTTCATCTCTTACTTCGTAATGAGTCTGGTTTCCGTTGTCATCGAATTCCACAATTCCTACTGCATACCCATATGATGTCATGCAGAGCTTGCCATCAATGTCATAGTAACGCACCTCAATGAGGTTTCCGTTATCGTCGTAAGCATACTCACCACGATAATATCCATCTGAGCACAAGCACGGATTTCCACTCGTGTCAAAATATCTGTCAGAAAGGAGATTATCGTATAAGTCATATTCGTTCATAGCGCCGGCAATTCCGTTGACTTCTACAGCATACCCTGACGCGTTGTAGTATATCAGACTTATAGTGTAGCCTGTATCAGAATAGGTACGTTCATACGCAGTTGCGGCATAACCAAGCGAGGTGTTCACAAGTTCACCGGCGTCATTGCAGTATCCAAAGTAGCTTATATAACCATTTTCATCGTATTCAAATCCATAAACATGTCCTATCAGTTTATTATTTGCATCTCTGCTCTGGAACCGTGACATGTTGCCGTAATCGTCATACTCGATAATCATTACGGCATAGCCAGACCCACCATCGCACAGTTCACCGTCTGTGCCATAGTAGTATACTCCCGTCTGACTGCCGCGACTGTCATAGGTGAACTTTATCGAAGAATACCCTGAATCATTGAGATACGGAGTGCCGTCTTCGTTATAGTAGCTCTCTCCCATCAACAAGCCGCCGTCATATTCGAATTTCATGATATAAAGGACATTTCCGTCAGCATCCATGTATGTGGATTTCTTCGGGAATCCGTTCTCGTCTATCTCACTGTAGGAAATAGCATATCCGAAGCTGGTTTCATCGGTGAGGTTGCCGTTCAGGTCGTAATATGCTTTCTTAAGACTGCCATCATCGTAAATGTCCTGTGTAGCGGACGCATAGCCGTCTACATGCAAGGTCAGATCTCCATTTACGTCATAATAGCTCTCACTGGTGACATACCCCGTGGTTTCACTGCGTTCTGCTTCTACAATTGCGTAGCCATTACTGCACAGGGTTCTGTTACCAGATTCGTCAAAGTACTCCCTCTTCACGACAAGTGCGCCACTGAGGGTGTATTTTGCAGTGGCATAGCCATCTGAGCAGGATATACTCCTCTGGTCTTCTCCGTAGTAATCAACACCGATGTAATTACCATTTTCGTCAATAGTGTAAACACATATTGCCCAGCCGTCAGGACCCAGGATCAGATTGTCATCAACGTCATAATATTCAATCCATGATATCACACCGTCCCGGTAAGTGAAACGAATGCTGTTGACTGAGTCAATAGTACCTGTCGTCTTGGCAGGTGAAGTTGAAGTCGTGTCATTCACACCGAGATAGTATATACCGCTGACCTGCCCCATATTATCATATGTATATGCATAGCCATAGATGTCGTCTCCGTTGTGTACGATTGTATTATCATCACCTGCGGCGAAGAACATCTTTCTCAAGAGACCGTCGTCGTTGTACTGATTGTAGCTGTAGATGTATCTGGTAATATTCGCATGTTTGCCAAACAGCAAGGTCATTTCGCTCAGACTCGACACCCCATACGCCGCTGTGCTCGAAGTGGTTGAGCTATGAAGCTGGACAACAGTCCTTTCCTCATCAAACTGCATACTCATCTCCAGGAAGCCATATGTGTTATAGCAGTTGACCTGGTAGAGGATGGTCTTGTCGCGGTAGATGTACTCGATGGTCGGGTAGCGGTTTTCTAGCATACCGTCATAGTCGGCAAGGTTGCCGTAGCAGTTTAAGTACTCTACCTTCTGCACAATGCCATTAACTGTCGTGATGGCGTAGTAATTGGCATGGTTCGAGATTTCGTCCGCGCTCAGCTCATATACTCCCTCAGCAACACCGTCAACTTCTATGTAATTGGTGTAGTACTTCACTTTTGGAACAAATGTTTTATTGTAGTAGACCCCGCCCAGGACTCCGAGGACTATTGCCAGGCAACAGAAAGCCGCCGCAATGGCTCTGTGACGCCTTTTGCGGATGTTGTCGAGATTTTTGATGGATGAAAGCTGGACGCCGAGCATGGTGGCGACAACCTTGAGGAAAGCGTTGTTTCTGCCGTTGTCCTTGACGTTGGCTCCGAGGACGGCATCATAGCCGGTGAGCTCCTGCAAGGCAGGCGGGAAGCAATCGAGCTCCGGGTGCTCGCTCTCCTTGTCGATGATGAACGGGATGACGTGGTCGATGGTGTGACCTGTGGCAAGGAAGTGCTCAATCTCGTAGTTGAGATACTCCGGGCTGTCGTGCGCCGCTTTTGAGCAGATTACAATCAGGTATCTCGATGATGTGAGAGCCTTTTTGAGACTGCCTCCTAAGTTTCCGGGCGTCAAATCCGTCTGGTCGCGGAAAACGGGAGAAAGCCTTTCGGGAAGGCGCTCGTCCTCGTCAAAAAGCTCAGCAGAGATTCCCGGCTCGTCCGCCAGTCCACTCGGCAGACGATAGTTCTGAAGCTTGCGCTGAAGCCACTTCGCCGCCTTGACATCCTCATGCTTGTAGCTTATGAATGCGTAATACGCATATCCAGTCTTTTCTTCGTTAACATTCTGATTTTCCGGCATTGCTACCATCCTTTTGCTTTATGTTCACCGTCTTATACTATGATGTTTCCAGCCACGCCTGTCTTATCATTATAATAAGAGAAATCACAAACAGAATCAGAGGGACATAGTATCCTATTCCCAGGCATCCGTGTGACAGGCTCAGAAAATCTTCCCCAAGGAAGTCCACCGCATCGGCTATGGTCGGTATCGGCAGGATGATTCCGACGATTGACGCAATGATTGAGAAAGCCTTGCTCCTGCAGAGCGCCGAGATTAATAGTCCTGCGCCGGCAACCCATGTCCAGAAGTGAAGAGAAACTGCGCGGTAGCTCAGTGCATCCATTCCGTCTTCCTCGAAAGCCTCAAATGTATCCTCAACTGTCCAGACATAGTCCTCCGGGAAGAGACCCTCGAAGAAGCTGTACATAGGAAGCGCAAATGCGCAGATGAGAAGAATAATCGCAAGCACCGCGACCACTCCATAATTGCCACTATCATGCTCTTCAGCCTGATACTCTTGCTTCTGTCCCTGCTCCTGTTCATACACATATCTGTCCGCGCCGACAAACCTGTCCATGTAGATGACGTCGTCCTCTTTGGGCAGATGGCTTGTCCCGACCCTGTCAGACAAATCCTTTCCACATACGCCGCAATATCTTGATCCCTCAGGAAGTTTTGCACCGCAATTGTCACAAAACATAATATAACCCCCCGTTACTTTTTTTATTGTAATTATAATCATAATCTTCATTCTTGTCAATATCAAAATGTCTTGACTTTTGGGGAACTTTCTGATATACTTTGAATAGTAT
>JAJQHD010000030.1:13413-54788 GCA_021199855.1 Oscillospiraceae bacterium | reverse complement strand
CAATATCAAAATGTCTTGACTTTTGGGGAACTTTCTGATATACTTTGAATAGTATGGAGGAAAGACGATGGCGCCGCAATACAGTGAGATTCAGGAGCTTCTGAGAACCCGGGCTGACCTTAATGCAAGACTCAGTCTTTTGCCCTATGACGGCACGCCGGAAGTCAAGGAGCATGACGGTGGGAAGTATCTTTATGTCCGCAAGCGTGTTGCAGGAAAGCTCACATCGACCTATGTCGGCTCGTACACAGATGAGCTCTATAACCTTCTTCTCCGCAATTCGAGGGAAGCCCGGGAAATCCGCCGGGAGCTCCGAAAAATCGAAAAACAGCTCGCCGAAGCCGGCTATTCCGAGGATGAGCTTTCCACAGAAGTTCTTAAAAATATCGACTTCGCGCGGGCGAACATGAAGCGAAATATCTACGACCAGGCTGTTCTTGAGGGAGTTGCGACCTCCTTTCCGCAGACGGAGGAAATCATCGAGGGCGGCATCGTTTCCGGGATGACCGCAACCGACGTCCAGAAGATTCTGAACCTCAAACATGCATGGGAGTTCATTCTTGGCCGGGACGTTATCGCGAGCAGAACCGACTACTATATGCTCAGCCACATTGCCCGGCTCGTCAATGAAGGCTTCTTTGCGGATGGCGGACGGATTCGTGGCGTTCCTGTAACAATCGGCGGCAGTTCTTATATTCCTCCCCTGCCAATCGAACTTGATGTAAAAGAAAAAATCCGTGAAATCGTCGAAGAGAATAACGAAGCCATCAACACTGCAATCAGGCTCTGCCTCTACTGCATGAAGACCCAGATTTTCCTTGACGGAAACAAGCGCGCTTCGGTGATATTTGCGAACCACTACCTCATCGCCCATGGCGGCGGCTTCCTCGTGATTCCCGAACAGGCAGTCCCGGAGTTCAAGAGGCTTTTAGTCAGGTACTATGAAGGAGAAGATGAAACCGTAATTGCCGACTTTCTCAGGGAGAATTGTTGGGAGAGATTATAGAGTCAGCCCCACAAAATTCCCCCATCCCTACTTGACAAAAACTGCTATTAGATTTAATATAGTATAGTATGGATTCATACCCTGTTTTCTTGTGGGGTAGGCTTCCGGGATATTGATTACTAGTGCGTGGAAGGAAAGACATCATGAGTAGCTCTGACAGTAATACTCCAAAGTGGAACAAGGTGGTCTTTACAATTGCTTCGCCTGTTCTGCATATGATTGGAAAGAAAAAGTGTAGCATCACCACCAAGCCGCTCAAGCCAGATGAACCGTTCATCCTGGTTTCCAACCACCTGACAGAGACAGACCTTTTCATTGCCTACAACGTCGTGCACAAGCACATGTACATCGTTGCGAGCGAGCATCTTACCCGCGGCAATTTCTTCAAACAGATCGAACTCAAGCTGCTCAATCCCGTTTTCCGGGCGAAAGGCATGACGGACATCGGCTCCGTCAAGGAAATGCTTCGCCGTGTGAGAAACGGGAGCAGCCTTTTATTGTTTCCGGAGGGTCACAGAAGCGCCGACGGCGTCACAATGCCGACTACTCCGGCTTTAGGAAAGCTTATAAAGCAGAGCAAATGTACTCTCATTACAATGAAGATAACCGGCGGCTACTTTGCCGAGCCGAGATGGGCGAAAACCGTCAGAAAAGGCAGGATAACAGCCGGAGTTGTCGGGACTTATTCGGCTGATGAGCTGAAGAGCATGACCAGCGAAGAAGTTGCGAAGCTGGTTGACCGGGATATTTACGAAGACGCATATGAGCGTCAGAGAGCCAATCCCGAAAAGTACACCGGCGAACGCCTTGCTGAAGGTCTTGAAAACCACTTATTCCTATGCCCGAAATGCGGCAAGGTCTCAACTCTTCACACCAAAGATAACAGATTCTGGTGCGACTGCGGGATGAGCGGCATCTATGACGAATACGCCTGGCTTCACAGCACGGATGAATCGTATCAGCTCCCGTTTGACAATGTCCGTGACTGGACACGCTGGCAGGAAGCAGAGTTCGACCGAAGATACGACTCTAGCGACATCTCATTCACAGACGAAAACGTAAAGCTATATAAAATCACTCCCGATCATGTAAGAACAGAAATTGAATCGGGGACGCTTGTCGGAGACAAAGAAGGTCTCACAATCGGCGGACACCGGCTACTCTATTCGGACATGCCTTCCACCGCATTTATGGACAGAGGGAACACTTTATACACCGAAACTCCGGGAAACTACTGGCAGCTGTATGGCGACGGGGTATGTATGCTCAAGTATCAGCTTCTCTGGAAAAAGGCGAAAGGGGAAACATAAAATAATGACGCTTACACTTCACGACAATTCCGGGCTTTTGGGAGAAGAAAAGCTTGACGATCTCTGCAGGAAAAATCTTGAGTATCTTGACTTTGGAAATGCCCTTGACTGGCTGCTGCCCGAAGACAGTGAAATGATTGAAGACTGCGAATGGCTTGGCACTATTGTCAGGCAGAATGCCGATGTTCTGGTCGTAATCGGTGTAGGCGGTTCAAACAGAGCCGCAAGGGCAGTTTACGAATGCCTGGGAAGAAAATCCAGAGTTCAGATAGAATGGGTAGGTCTCAACTATTCAGCAAAAGAAATGAATGCACTTCTGGAGCGGCTGAAGTACAAAGAAGTTTATGTCAACGTAATCGCAAAGAACTTCAAAACCCTTGAGCCGGGGCTATGGTTCAGAACCCTCCGGAACTGGCTCAGAGAAGAGTATGGCGAGGAATATTACTCCCATATCATCTGCACCGGCACCCCGGGCAGTGATTTGCAGAAGCTCTCAGAGGATAACGACTACTATTTCCTGGAATTTCCCGCCGATGTCTGCGGGAGATATTCGACTTTCACGCCTGTTGCACTCTTCCCGCTTGCAGTTGCCGGCTTTAATATCCGCGAGATGATAGACGGCGCAAAGGTTATGCGCATGGTCTTGCAGAAACCAGGCAACAACCCAGCACTCATGCTTGCATCGGCAAGAAACTATCTCTATGAGAATGGCTACAAGCTTGAAATGCTCTCTTTCTTTGATCCGTCACTTGAACACTTCTCGAAATGGTGGGTTCAGATGTTTGCGGAATCTGAAGGCAAGTGCGGCTTGGGTCTCTTCCCGGTTGTCGGTTCATTTACGGAAGATCTCCACTCAATCGGTCAGTACATCCAGCAGGGAGAGCCGATTCTCTACGAGATATTCTTAAACGTCCTGAACCCCGAGGACAGGCAGATTGATTTAACCGACATTCCGGACGGATTTGAGTACTTAGATGGCAAGAGCTTTAATGATGTCAACAAGGCGGCATTCAAGGCAACCCTTGCGACACATTCGGAGAGATTCCCCTGCTTCAGGATTGATGTTGTGTCTCTTGATGAATACGTGTTCGGGGAGCTCTTCTACTTCTTCATGTTCACATGCTGCCTGTCAGCGAAGATATTAGGAGTAAACCCGTTCGATCAGCCGGGAGTTGAAGGTTACAAGGAAAAGACAATTGCCAGTCTCAAGGCAAACATATAACCGAGGTACATTTCATGGCAAAAAAAGAAAAAACAAAAAAGAAGGACAAGCGGTTACATAACTTTCTACTCAGAATCCCCGGGAGAGTCTGGCTTCTGATATCCTTCATACTCGCGATGATTTTCTGGTATCTTTTATCCATCATTCCAGCAACATCACGTGCATTTCCGAATGTTGTCACAACGATTTCAAGCCTTAAGACTATGATTGAGCGTGGCGTCTTCTTCAAGGACCTTGCGAGCAGTCTTATCTCCGTCGGGCTCGGATTCCTGTTCGCGTTTTTGCTGGCACTTCCGGTTGCTATTCTTATGGCGTGGTACCTGCCGGTAAGAAAGATTCTGAACCCCTGGATTCAGTTTGTCCGTAACATTCCGCCTCTTGCCTATGTTCCACTTGTTGTAATATGCGCAGGAGTAGGAAGAAGACCCCAGGTTATAGTCATCACACTCGCCTGCTTTTTGACAATGTGCGTCACCATCTATCAGGGCGTCATGAATGTCGACGAAACCTTGATAAAAGCCGCAAGGGTACTAGGTGCAAGCGACAGAGATATCTTTATAAGGGTAATCACCCCTGCAACATTGCCGTTTATCATGACAGCAGTCCGGCTTGGAGCGTCGGTCGCACTTACAACACTTATTGCCGCTGAATCGACGGGAGCCGTGGCAGGACTCGGAATGAGAATACGGTCTTTAAGCAACAGCTTTGAGCCCGCTCCCATGCTTCTTTACATAATCATAATCGGCATTATAGGAATGCTGATTGAAACCGGAATCAGACATCTGGAAAGGAGGCTGACCAGGTGGCAGGACAAGAGAGAACAGTAAAACTCAGGCTTGAAAACATATGCAAGACATTCAAAAACCGCGATGGCGAAAGCCTGGTTCTGGATAACATAAACTTAGACATCTACGACAACGAGTTTTTGTGCGTTGTCGGTCCGTCAGGATGCGGAAAGTCGACACTCTTAAATATCCTTGCAGGGCTTACAGACGCATCCTCCGGCACTGCCTACTGCAACGGCGTCCCCATTGATGGAACCGGAACAGAGCGCGGAGTTGTTTTCCAGCAATATGCTCTTTTCCCTTGGCTTACTGTCAAAAAGAACGTCATGTTCGCCCTCGAAATGAGAGGGATTAAAGGCAAAGAGGCTGAAGAGCTTGCAATGGAGTACCTTGAGGGCGTCCACCTTTCCGATTATGCAAATCACTACCCGAAGGAACTGTCCGGCGGAATGAAGCAGAGGGTTGCAATTGCCCGCGCATATGCCGCCGAGCCGGAAGTCTTACTTATGGACGAGCCCTTCGGAGCGCTTGACGCGCAGACAAGGATGGTTCTGCAAAGCGACCTTCTTGAAACCTGGACGAAGGACAGAAAAACCTGCTTTTTCATCACACACGATGTCGAGGAAGCGGTGTTCCTGTCTCAGAGAATAGTTGTCATGAGCACTCATCCGGGAAGAATTTCCGACATTATCGATGTGAATCTTCCCTACCCCAGAACCCAGGATTTAAAGATGAGCCCTGAGTTCAACGAGATAAGAAAGAATGTCTGGACACAGGTCTATTCAGACATACTCTAGTTTATCAGCCGCCTATTGGCTGAAAATATATTTTAAGGAGCACACACTTATGAAAAGAATAAACAAACTGCTGAGCCTCATATTGGCAGTACTCATGCTGGCGACTTTATTCACAGCGTGCGGCGACACGGCTGTTGACGACGATTCAACAACTGATGACGATTCCGTAGTCGGCACAAACACCGACGAGGAAGAAGAGGAGCTTATAGAGCTCAATGTCGCCTACATGCCGAACTATGCTTCCCTCTGGAGCGTTCTGACAGCGATTGATCAAGGCTACTTCGAGGAAGAAGGGCTTGAGGTCAACTTAGTCGAATTTGCCGACGGGCCCACAATCATTGCGGCTATGGAAGGCGGCTCAATCGACTTCGGCTACATCGGTCAGGGAGCGCACAAGCTCTGCGTCCAAGGCAACGCAACCATCATCTGCATGTCCCACATCGGAAACGCTGATGCCGTTATCGGCACTTCGAGCGTAACAAGCTTAGAAGACCTTGCAGGAAAGACGGTTGCATATTCAAGCGGAACTTCGTCTGAAACTATTCTCCTCCTTGCTCTTCAGAGCATAGGACTCACTATGGACGACATCACCGCTATGGACATGGATTCCTCATCTATGGTAACCGCTATGCTTTCCGGCTCGGTTGATGCATGTGCAGTATGGTCTCCCGCAACACTGACTATTCTTGAAGAGGACGAGACCTGCACTCTTCTCTGCGACAATTCGACATTTTCCGACACTTCTATCTCGATAGCTTCCTGGATTGCAACTCCTGAATACCTTGAAGAGAACGAAGAGGTTGCAGTCAAGTTCGTAAGAGCGCTCCTTAAGGGCATGACATATGCCTCTGACGAAGCAAACTATGAGTATGTAGCTGAACTGGTTGCAACCCAGTGCGCTGTCGACTATGAGACAGCTTACGAACAGCGCGGCGATGGCGAATGGTACACAGCCGACATGATTTCTGAAGCTATTTCTGACGGCTCAATGGAAGCATACTATCAGCTTCAGCAGGACAACTTCCTGACAGCCGGCTCTATTGAAGAGAGCGACGTCTGCGACGTTTCAACTTATGTCGCATATAATATTATGAATGGAGCTCTTTCATGATGACACCAAATGAATACTACGGAATTACCAAAGAAAACATAGAGAAAAATGCGAAAATCCAGATACAGAAAATGAATCCTGAGTCGGGTGATGACGGCGTCTATCGTGCTCTCGCGATAGATATGATAGATACGATTGACGACAACGAAGATCTGGACAAGCCGACTGTCATCATCCTCCCGGTCGGTCCTGTCGGGCAGTACAAGTACTTCGTGGATGAAGTTAACGAGGATAACATCTCGCTCAAAAACTGCTGGTTCATAAACATGGACGAGTATCTTAACGACAACAACACCTATATCGACATTAACTCTCCACTTTCGTTCAGAGGCTTCATGGAAAGAGAAGTCTACTCGAAAATCAAGCCGTGGCTTTTGATGCCTGAGGAGCAGAGAATCTTCCCCGACCCGGCGAATCCGGAGAGGGTTGACCTCCTTCTTAAGGAACTCGGCGGAGCGGACATCTGCATCGGCGGTATCGGTCTCAACGGGCACATTGCCTTCAACGAACCAATGCCGAAGCTCAATCCAAAGAAATACATGGCTCTTACGACAAGAATCGTCGAGCTGTCTCCCGAGACAAAAATTGCGAACGGCATTCCAAAACTCAACGGAGCTGTTGACATGATGCCGAAAAAAGCTATTACCCTCGGGATGAAGAGCATTCTCGCTTCAAAGAAAATCCGCCTGGGAGTCTTCCGCGACTGGCACAAGGCAGTTCTGAGACATGCGGCATTCGGAGAAGTGAGCACATCCTTCCCGGTAACACTTTTGCAGAACCACCCGGACTCCATCATCTACTCGACCGACTTTGCGGCTGAACTGCCGTATGAGGACGGGACGGTATGAAAATCAGCGGCGGTCTTTCGCTGAAGCCTAACGGCGGATGGTCGAGAGAAGACATCTTCATCGAAAATGGTCTGTTTTCAGAAACCGAAAGCTCGGGCGAAGTTATAAATGCCGGGGGACTCTATGTTCTCCCCGGCTTTATTGACCTGCACACTCACGGTGCGGTCGGAGTAGATGTAAACGGTGCGGATGCCGATGGTCTTCATAAAATTTCGACATTTTTCGCCACCCAGGGAGTGACAAGCTGGCAATGCTCAATCTTAACTGACACCGTCGAAACTACTCTTAATACCATTTCGGAAGCAGTAAAAGTCATCGAAGGCGAACCGGAGGGTGCAAGACTCATAGGAATCCACCTTGAGGGACCCTGCCTGTCATATGAATACAAGGGCGCTATGCCGGAACAGCTTCTCATGAAAAAAGCGGATATCGGGCTTTTTGAAAGATACATAGAAGCTGGGAAAGGGCACATAACCTATGTGACTCTTGCTCCGGAGATAGAGGGTGCCGACGAACTTACATCCTGGCTTACATCCCAGGGAATCAGGGTTTCACTCGGGCACAGCGGAGCTACATATGACGAGACGATGAGGTGCATCAATGCAGGAGCAGTTTCGGGAACCCATGTCGGAAACGCAATGCGGCTTTTCCACCAGCATGAACCGGGCATTTTCGGAGCTATTCTCGAAAGCGATGCATACTGCGAAGCAATCTGCGACGGCAGGCACTTAAGCCCGGCGTCCGTCCGCCTTTTCCACAAAACAAAGGGCGATTGCCGTATGATAGCGATTACAGATAGTATAATGGCGGCAGGATTGACTGACGGTAATTATAAATTGGGTGTCAACGACGTCATCGTCGAAAATGGTGATGCGAAGCTTATTGACGGAACCCGTGCTGGAAGCACTTTAACAATGGCGCAGGCTCTTAAAAACATAATAAAATTCACCGGGCTTCCGATTGAAAAAGCCGCGAAATGGCTTTCAAAGAACCCGGCGGACATGATGGGTCGCAAGGACATAGGCAGGATTAAATCGGGCGCCTGCGCAGACCTTGCAATCCTCGACAAAAATCTTAATATTATTTACACCGTCGCAGGAGGACGGGTAGTTTATAAAAAGTAAAATTCATTATGAGGCAGTGAAAGAATATGGAAGAGCATTCAAAGGTCTCCGTTGTCGTGTGTGACACATACGACGAGGAGGCGGTTTACGATGCCATTTGCAAGGGAGTGAACGCATTAGGCGGCATCGGAAAATTCATAGATAAGGACGAAAGTATACTTGTAAATCCGAACTTTCTTAAGACAGCCGATGTCGACAGCGCAGTTGCCACCCATCCGGCGGTTTTGAAAGCAGTTCTCAGGCTTCTCTGGGAATACGGTTGCAGAAATACGGTCTATGGGGACAGTCCCGGAAACGGAACCGGCGCGAAGGTCGCCGACAAGCTGGAAATAGACAGAAGCGAGCCGATATACGGGGCGGAGTTCGTCCCGATGACAAAAGAAGTCAGAACCGACTTCCCGGACGGAATTACAGAAAAAGAGTTCTATTTTGCGGAGGAAGTAACGAAGGCGGACGCAATCATCAACGTCTGCAAGATGAAGACTCATGCACTTATGCTCATCACGGGAGCTGTCAAGAACCCGTTCGGTCTCATCTGCGGGCATCGTAAAGCATTGCAGCATGTGAAGTATCCGAACGCTTCTCTCTTTGCCCGGATGCTCGTCGACATTCACCGGTGTGTTCCGCTGAGATTACATATAATGGACGGAATCGTCGCGATGGAGGGCAACGGTCCCGGAGCAGGAAGCCCAAGACCGATGAATCTACTTCTCTTCTCTGCTGATCCGGTCGCCATTGATACGATATTCTGCCATCTTATCGGAGTTGACCCCGCCGACGTTCCGACCAATTTCCAGGGCGATGCCATGGGAATCGGGACTATGGACAAGGATAAGATTGACATCATCTTAACAGACGAATCGGGGACCCACGACGAAGATTTTGTCGAATTCTGTCGAAAATTCTCCGTCCCCGACTTCAACACACTCTGCACAAAAGTGCATCCGGAGTTCAAGGGTCTCAAGATTTTGGATAAGCTATCCTCCCGCCCTGTCATAAACAAGAAGAAGTGCGTCCTCTGCGGCGTCTGCGTCGACCACTGCCCCGTCCCCGGAAAAGCGGTAACCTTCGCAGACGGCAGAAACAAGCCGCCAGTGTACGATTACTCAAAGTGCATCGGTTGCTTCTGCTGCCAGGAACTCTGCCCGCAAAAAGCGATTGAGGTCGGGCGCCGGTAAAGGCATACATAAAAGCAAGAATCCCCGGCATCAGGGTTTGAACTGGTGCTGGGGATTTAATCAGAGATATTCGATTTCACTGCGGCTCAGTCAAACTAAAATTGCGGCTTGCCGCAGTTTTTGTTCGTGATTATGATGTAACTGCCGCACATGCCTTGCACATATCTACTACCTCCGAAGACGTTAGGCACTTTCTTTAAGCAAATATTCCCTTGCCTCTTTTTCGGTAAGGTCAAACTGTGCAATGATGTCCGAAAAAATTGCTTCGTCCGTAGCTCCATACTTTCTGGCAGTTTTAACCGTAGCCAAAATTGACGCAGTTCTCGCAGCTCTCCTCGCTGCGTCCTCTTGCGCATCACTCCATGCCTTGCACATATCTACTACCTCCTCATCAGAATCAATGTCTATCATTATATTTGCACATTCTTTGATCGCTCTGACTGCTTTTCTGTCCATGCTCTTATAGGAATCCTCACATATTCACCACCGAAACCGTCCCGTTTGAGCTGACGCATCTTAAGCAATCAACATAGACTTCGATGAAGTCGTAGCCACCGCGCATGGCGAGACTGCGGGCTCTTTCGAGACCGCCGGGCATCTTCTGCCCTATCTTATAGTGCTCGAGAATCTCTCCGGTTATTCCTAAAGCATGAACCTCATACTCCGGTCCTATATAGCACTTTGAGACGATTCCAAGCATGATTCCCTCTATCGAAACCTCAGGGAATTCCTCGCGGATGTCATCGATGATTCCATCCACAATGTTCTGATTGTGGACATGTCCGCCGGCGTCAAGCTTGTGGATTGCGTCCATATACTTCTGCGAACGCTTTTTCCTGAGCAACCGGTCGAGAACCATCTTGTCCATCTTCGTGTTCGACTGCTTCTTCTGCTCCTGCCACTCTTTAGCACTCAGTATTCCACCCGACTTTGTCTCCGGCTGTGACTGGTTCTGCAACGGCTTCAATAACGGTCTTGGCATTTATAATTCCTCCTGATTTAAAGATGATATCCGCATTCGCGGCAGAATTTCGCACCTGGCTCAACCTCGTTCCCGCAATTCGGGCACAATTCCTTTTCGTCAAACCTGCCTTCCAGCTCATAAAGATGGAGCTCGCACTGCTCGATTTCATAGTGGAGAAGGGCGATTTCCTCCGGCGTAAGCCCTGATTTTGAAATGTGGCGGAGCTTCTCAAGATTCTCTTTGGTCTCATATTCGGACATCCCGGCAACCTTCTGGTGAACCGACTGCGCAACCTGGAAGTCGATTTCAATGCCGTCTTCATCGTCCGAATCTATTTCGAGAACGCCGTCATCCTCTTCATAGCTGTCATCCTCGTCGTCCTCGTCATCGGATGAATAGTAGCTCTGAACCGGGCTCGGCTGATAGCTCCACTGACTCTGCGGTGTGACGCCACGTCTCTTCCGCATTTCTTCTATCAGAAGTCCTTTGTAGGTGTTCATCCATTCAAACATGTCGGCGAGCTGATCCATTATCTCCTCGTCGGTGAGCGACTCTATATATTTTCTGGTCTTGTTGCTACTTGCCACCTGATTCACACTCCCATATGAAAACACGGAAGCGACAGTTCTGAAGCCGCTTCCGTTCTTTTTTGATTATACGAGAACCTTTCTCGTCTTTGGTCCCTGCTTCTTCTGCGAAAGCTCCTGAGCGCCGATTGGCTTGCCGGAGGCGGGAACGGCTCTTTCCCTGCCCCAGTCGCGGATAGCTTCAATCTTCTCGGGGCTTGTCTGAGAAAGCGGAACGACATTGTTGAATGCCGTTACGATGTTCTCCTCGCTCATGACAAAGTTCGGGTTTGCTATCGTTCTGTATGCCAGGTCTCTTACAGTTGACTCAAGGTCTGCACCGGTGAAGCCGTCGGTAATCTCGACGATGGTGTCGGCAAAAGGTCCCGAAAAATCGAGCTTGAGGTACTTTCTCATGTAGAGGGCGAGAATTTCTCTTCTCTCATCCGGTGTGGGAAGGTCTACAAAGAAGAGCTCGTCAAATCTTCCGCGTCTTAAAAGCTCCAACGGAAGCATCGAGACATCGTTGGCGGTTGCAACGACAAATACCTGCTTCTTGCACTCCTGAAGCCAGAAGAGGAACTGTCCGACCATTCTTGTCGAAACTCCTCCATCATTTGAAGAGCCTGCTCCCGAAAGCCCCTTTTCAATCTCGTCGATCCAGAGTATGCATGGTGCGACATTCTCAGCAGTGGCGAGAGCGTCTCTGAGCTGTTGCTCCGACTGTCCGACAAAACTTCCCTGAACTGTTGCGAAGTCGAGTCTGTAAAGAGGAAGCTTCCAGCTTGCTGATATCGACTTTGCCGAAAGTGACTTTCCGCATCCGGGAACTCCGACAAGAAGAATTCCTCTCGGAGGCTGAAGACCCTTCGCTTTGAGCTCATCTCGCTTTTCAGGAGTCAGAAGCTCCTTCTTTTCGTCAAGCCACTGCCTGAGTCCGGAAAGTCCTCCCACGTCCTTGACGCTGTCGTCGACTTCTATCTTTTCAAGGCCGGAAATATCCGAGAAAAGGCGATCCTTTGCGTGCCTGACTTCGTCCATATCTGATTTTCTTATACACTTGTTGGCAATAAGCGCCGCCATCACGTTTTCCGCTTCAATCCGGGTTACTCCCGTAAGCATTGCGGCGGCTTCGCGGATGTCGTTGTTGTCCCACTCAATTGGAATCTCCATACGGTAGTCATCGATGTAGTTCTTGATTATGGAATACATCTCGTCCTCGCTCGGGAGATCGACCTTTATGACCATTCCCTGGCGCTGGAGCTGATTCCAGATGGAATTGTTCGTGAGAACCATGACGACTCCGCCCATTTCGTTCGCAAGCGTTACAAGGTCCAAAATCATCCTGCAATCGCTGTTGTCACTGCTGAGATCGGGAACGTCGGTGAGAATTATTGTCAGGCACTGCCTGCGCTTCATCTGCTCGCTCATATAGTCGATTGCGCTATAGACCGATTTGTCATCGTTGATGACCTTTTCGGTTGTGATGTCGTATGTGCCCTTGGAAAGCGTGTGGACATAGAACGGCAGACTCAGCTCGGCTGAAATCTCCTTTAAGACTTCGAGAGTTCTGGGACGTTCTATAGTGTTTATCGCGATAAAAGGTATACGTGCAATCGAGTATCTCTTCAAGAGCTCTTTTGTTTTTGCTATATCACTCATAATGCTTTATGCTCCTGTTTCTTTATCTCAATGAGCGGCTTAAGGCGACTCAGAGAGTGCTTTACAATGCGTTTACCCTGTTGTTGCGGATTACGCTTGAGAGCTTGCCTGTGCGATCGCTTCTCGCGGAATTCTCAAGATTGCTCTGGATTTCGTTGGCGTGATCTATTATCAGCTGACGATATCTTTTGCGGTAATCTTCCGGAATGGCTGGCAGACTGACAGCATTCAGAAGAAGCCTCAGCTCCTTTCTTATCGAAAGAAGAGCCTGAACAATTGCGCCCTCCTGACCGTGCGAACGGGAAATATCTCTCTGGAACCTGTCGGTTGCGCTGTTCATGCGGTAGTTGACAGTGTCGGCGAGCTTTTTTGTGAATCTCTCGGCAACTCCTGTCTGCCATTCGATGGTCCCTTTCTGCATTGCTTCAACCGTCTCATCGTCGTCAATCCTGTCCTTGAACTTGTCGAGAATCGCCGACCATTCGGCATACGTGTGAGGAGCTGTCATGATTATGCATGTCTCCTTACAACAACCTGTGGAGGAACGATGTCCCACTCGGGAAGACCTTCAGCGAACACCGACTTCTCCTCAACATATCTTACCTGCGCATTCTGGGCAGGAATGTCAACACTTGCAGCAGGAGCTACATTCTGGGGAACACTCGCTTCCGCCACTGGAGCAAATGCCGGAGCGGCAGCTGGCTTCGGGGAATCGGTCTGAGCCGGAGCAGGTGCTCCTAGCTTTGTACCGCACTGAATGCAGAACTTGCTGTCCGACTTATTTGCCGCACCGCAGTTCGGGCAGGGAATCACGTTTCCGCTGGCGACTGAATTTATGAAATTAGCTCTGGTTTTAGCATCCATAATCTTTTCCTCCCTTATTGAACATTGATTCTGCGATTGGAATCGGCCAGCTTCTTGACATACTGTTCAGGGGTTATCTGCTCAAGGAAGTCGAGAACCTTCTGGCTTTCGGCGTCTCTTTGGGCAAATTCAGCTCTGAAGTCGACAACCTCTGCCAAAGTTGCACGGATGATGAGTGCGCCGTTCTTGCGCTTCTTGTCAAACTGAGCGGTGATGTTCTGCTTGTTTGCTTCGACTGTGTTCTTCTTTGAAACGTAGTTGATAATCATACCGATTCCGGCGATTATCGCGATGAGCCCTAATAATGGATGACTGAACGCCAACATTATAACGCCGATAATAGCAATTGCAATTCCTCCGCCGAGGCAGAACTGCTCGAAGCCTGTGAGATGGCACTGCGCAAGGGCATTTGCCTCTTCTTTGTCCACCTGGGAGTTGAATCGGGCGACCATTTCCTGCTCGTTCTGACCGTCAGCTGTTCTGTCGTTGAAGTTGTCGATTGTGATATCGATGCTGTTCGGAATCATTGCTCTGTTCTGAGCGGTGATGTCGTTATATGCTTCGGAGATCCAGTCCTTTGAAAGTGCGATTGCGAACTTCTGGGTTGAGACGCTTGCGTGTGAGCTTTCCGGCTTCATAGCGGCGTCGGTAAGAAGCTGAGTGAAGTCCTTGTGCTCGTCGAATGCCGACTGCTCGACTGTCATATGCTGACGGGCAAGGTCGGAGTCTCCGTCAAACTGGACAACCAGCTCATGATATCTGTATTCCTTCCTCAGAGGAAGCTCTTCCTCATCAAAATCGGTTACAAGGCTTGTGAGAATCTCGTCAAGCTGTTCTTTGAGGGAATCAGTTGACGCCTCCTGCTCGAAAATAGCGTAGAAGTAGTCGAAAATCTGGGCATGGAGCATTGCTCCCTCAAGAACCTCCTTGAGAACAGGCCAGGTCTTGCTGTATTTCTGAAGATAAGGATATGTATTGCCCTGAAGAGGAACCTTCTTTAATTTGATAGCGTCCGACCACTGCTGCTTCTGCTGTTCGATGAAACCGGGCTTTTCGGTGAGGTGCTCAAGCCATTCGCCCATCTGCTTGGAAACGATTCCTTCAGAATCAGAGCCCAAGAGTCCGCTTGCGAATGCATCAAGGATTATGACAGTCTTTCTGTCAAGGTTTTCCTCATCCTGGTTTGCAAGGTAGCGCTGGGTCCACTTGAGTGCGGCAGGCTTACGGTCTGCACGGCGGCAGACGAGCGCCCAGAAGAGTGATGTCTTTTCGTCGTTTCTTCTTATAGCCTCTCTCAATGCCTTTTCTGCGAGCTCCGGCTGGTCATTTATCCAAGCCGCAAGTGCAACAAGGCAGGGAGCAAGCCAATATCCGGGAGTGGAAATCATAAGCTCCTCGGTTGCGTTGCTGATTGTGTCTCTCTTGACGATTCCAAGGTCGTCCGCCTGAAGAATACCGGTTGTGGTTCTTCTGACGATGTCGTGATGCCCGAACTTCTTTTCCAGCTCCTGATTGAGTCGGATGAGCTCCGCCTGTGAATGAGATTTTTCGTGAGCTCTCTTCTCAACAAGGACGAACTCGTGGAATTCATTTGCCAACGCACTGATCTCCGTGTAAACCTGCTGTACATTCGAGTTAACCCGGTTTACATCGTTATCTGTCGCCAGGACATTGTCATTCAGCGTACCCAAATTGTTATTAAGGTTTCGCAAGCTTCTTTCAATGCCACTCAAGTCCGCTGAACTGATTGCATAATCTGCCATATGGTTTTCCCTCCATCATTTTTATTTTGTATAATTATACCCTGCCCGCCGCGATAACTGTAAAATCAAATTTACCAGCCAATCAAAAACAAATCCGACAAACATTGTGTATAATTATACACAATATTGTCGGCTTTGTCAACAATATAACGAAAAAAGTCGGGATAGGGTTTGGGGTACGCATGGCGCATATCTGTTTCCTCCGAAAAGGCTATGCGCTCTTTTCAAGAAGGTAACTCCTCGCTTCTCTTTCGGTGAGGTTGTACTTTGTCATTATTTTTTCTTTTATTACCGTGTCTGAAATATTTACTTCTCTCAAGGTTTCGATTGTCGTTATAATTGCTTATTCTTTCCACGCCTTGCACACATCAATTACCTCCTCGTTAGAATCAATATCTATCGCAATATTTGCACATTCCTTCAGCACCCTGGCTGCATTTCTTTCCATATGACTGTATCACAAATCATACTTCCTCCGCCTTTTGGCGGCTTCCTTGTAGACCTTCTCATCCGTGCGGGCGGAGACTACAAGAATTTTCATGATGGTGTCTTCCCGTATAACCTTGTAGACAACCCGAATTCCGATATCCCTGAACTTTATCTTCAAAAGATTGGCAAGATTCAGGTTGCCTTTGTTTCCGAGTGGCTTGCCGTATCCACCCTCGCTCTGGGGAAGCGGATTCTGGCTGACTTTCACAATGCCTTTGAAGACCTGTGCTTTGACGGAGCCGTCAAGCTCGCCGATATCTTGCTCGGCTTCGGGGAGAAATTCTACCTGCCAATTCATTCAATCACCATATCTCCCGCTTCGTCCAGATCCTCTTCGGTTATTCCCAGGTGCTCCATGACTTCGGACATCGGGATTCCGGGCTCATTTTCGTGCTTTTCAAGCCGCTCATATGCCTCCAGCATGAGTTCGTAATCCTCCTCAATCTCTGTCAGTCGGTCGTACTCATCCGGCGAAAGGATGATAGCGGTTGGCTGATTGTTTTTGAGGACGATAAGCTGAGATTCGTTGTGAAGCCGGTCGAAAATTCTTGAAGCCTGACCCTTGCTGAACTGGGAAATTGGGACAAGGCTCTTAGCAATATTTGTTGCCGATGGCATAATAACACCTTCTTTCGTCTGATTCTATTATACACTTCCGGCGGCAATATTGCAAGCATTTTCACAGAAATTTTCTGTACAATTTAAATTACAATTCTCCCATGAACTCTCCCAGCGCACCCTCTGCTCTGGCGATGAGGTCGTTTAACGACAGATAGTCGGCAAGGCTCGTGAACCAACCCGATATCATACTGGTGAGACTGCTTTTTATTCCCTTGAAAACGGCGATGACGGTGATGTCCGAGTCAACAAGGAAGCTGTACTCAAATTCCGTTGAAACAAGCTCGCCAGCGACATACCATCCTGAGAAGAGATACCCGAGTTCCGGAATTGCAGTAACTCTCGCGAACTCTCCGCTCACATAGATTCCGCCTCCGGAAGCGGTTCCTCCATCTCCTGCAACTACCTCAACAGTGTAATTTGTCACTTCAGAGCCGGAAAGGCTCACCGCCGTGGTCAGCTCTTCCGAATCTGGTGTCGAAAGAGAATATGCGGCGTCCGCGACAATCTTAAGATTTTCGACCGTTCCGACAAGTGAATCGCCGACTTCGGCCTCAACCTCGCGGTAGCTGACGACCTTTTCCGTTTCACCGGAATCGAAGTTATATTCTGTAACTGTGTAGGTAAAATTGCCGTCAGCAGTCGCAGTGAGATTGAGAGTGTACTCCATGTCCGTCGGTAGAATAAGAACCTTCTGCCCGTCGGCATCGATATATGCTCCAACTCTGTTTTCAACATCCTTAACACTGCCTGAAATAATCTCCGCGACGAGATTTCCATCCGAGTCATAAACCGAAACATCAACAGAGCCGTTTATATACAACTTTCTGTAGGTGGAAGCCAGGGAAGCGGTCACTGTGGTTTCCGAAGTTTTACCGGTCTGGGAAGCGAAGTAGCTTTCGCAGGCATCCGAGTCGAGCCATGCAAGGCAAAGCTCGGGATAATGGGCATATCCGACTGAATCTAAGTTTCCTCCACTTGCATAAAGGCTTATCACATTGCCTGCCAGCGACGGGAAGGCGGAGTTGAGCGAAAGAAGAATTTCCGCAACAGAGGCGGCGTCTCCCACTTCTCCTTCTATAGTCTCAGCGGCATATGCTATAATCTCATCCTGGATTTCAAGGTAGTTTTCTCTCCAGTCAGCGCTTGAATTTCCGACATTGAGCGAATCAGAAATGGAGCTGATTATGTCGTCGAGAATAGCGGACTGACTGCTAGCCTGGCTTGTGAGAAGACTGATATCCGCATTTGCATTCGTCCCCGACAGAATCGAGCGATAGCTCTCAATCATACTCTCACTGTATGTCTGATAATCCGAAGTGGTTGCGATTGACGGGGTGAAGATGGTTGTTCCGTATCTTGTGTAGCCAAGTTCACTCGGCATCACCTTTGTGACAATGTCAACCGGGTTGACGACGTTTATTATGCTCGAATATCTTGGGTCGCCTGCTTCGCTGTCAAGGGTGTCCTGCGGGCACTCGAAGCAGAATGTGTAAATTCCGTCCGTCGTGAGACCGTCGACATAGCTTTCATCGGAGTTTCCGGTGACGCTGTCTATAAGCTCAGCACCGACAAGGTTTGATGTTGCCGCGGCTCTGCTGAAGCCGCAGATCCATATCTTCACGTCCGGTTCAAGTGTATGGGATGAAGCGTATTCACTGATTCTGGACAGAACCTGGTTCGCCGCGATAGCGAAGCCCTCATGGTCGGCGTCACTTGTGAAAAGGGATGTTTCATCAGGAAGAACGCGGAAGTTCCCTCCCCACTCTTCTCCATATCCTCCGCCTCTGACTGCAACAACTATAAGAGTGCTGGTCTCGCCATTTGAATAGGTTATCGTCTTGCTTCCTATCGAGTATCCTATAGTGTCATATTCCGGCTCGGGATAGGAGGTGACAATCTCCGAAAAGCCCATTTTGAGCATAAGGCTGATCGCGTTTGATGATTTTGTAGGGTTACTGTCCGGAGCGAATGCCGCCATCGCGACCCTTATCGACATCTGTGTGAGCTCATGCTGATATGTAGTGTAGGGACTGCTACTAAACCACTCGTCGGTGTAGTAAAAGCTGTAGCTTTCCTTCTGATTCGTGACTGTCGACTGGTAGTAAAACGTCCCCGACGTCTCAAATGGAGCGCAGGATGTATCGCTCGAAAGAGCCAAAGCCTCCACCTCGCCAGCCATCGCCGCCACCGGCAAACCCTCCAGCATCATCACCAACGCCAGCATAAGTGAAATTATTTTTATTGTTCTAGGTTTAATCCTCATAGTTTTTCTCCCTTGTAGGGTGGGGCTACACCAACTTCGCATACTCTGTTCCGTCAGCGTCCCAGTCGTCGTTGCCGGCGGAGTATTTTTTTACCACCTTGACTCCGTCCGCCAGAAGGAGGAGCTCGCTCATCGAGACAACTGCTCCGCTTGAACCGGTGACTCCGCAGAAATGCTTGTCGCAGACGACAATCTGATGGTCCTTGAACGGGCTGACATAGTCGCCGATTACGTCGCCGTCCTTGTGGGTGGTATAGCCGGTGACGTTTTTGAGAATACACCAGGTGTGAACCCTGTACTTCCCCGCCTCTTCGAGAATGACAGCAGTTTCCTCGTCGGTGTACTCAACCTCCTCGATTTCAGAAAACACATCCTGAATAGACTTGCCCTTGAAGTGCTCTATCGAGTCGATTGTTTTGAATTTCATTTTGAGTTGTCCTTTCGTGATTCACTCTATTGCTCAGCATTCTTCCTTGCCGTTTTTTCTACTTTCCTTATCGTTTCAAGATAAGCTTCCTCGACAGGCGAGAGATTCTGGACCAGATACTTCTGGCATTCCTTGTTTGCCTTATCCCAAGCTGTCACTCTCCCCAAACCTCCTCTTCTTTTTGTTTTTGTAAAAATATAGATTTCTGTACTTCGTCAGATTTGGCACACGCGTCTGCCAAATCTCATCTTCTGATCTCAGTCTCCGCCGGCGGAGTTATCTCCCGCCACCACAACCTTAAGCTCCCCATCCTTGGGGCTATCTATGCTTCCTGAGAGGATGGCGCCGGTTTTTTGCATCGGGATTTCTGTTACGGTTCCGTCTGAAGCTTTGACGGTTACCGTTATGTTCTTCTCCGGGAGGTCTTTGAGATTAATCTGGACATAGAGTCTGCCGGTTTTGGGGTCGAAAGAGACGAAGGTCTTTTCGTCATTTATGTCTTCGAGCTTTGATTGGCTATTCTGATGGTCGCCTGCTCCTCTTGTTGCAAGGCTCATTGCGGGCATAAAGGTAAATGCGGCTGTCGCCCCATCCAGCTGTTGCAATGCGGCGCCTATTTCTGAAGAGACCTTGCCGACTATTACACCTATTGTTGCTAAAATTTTACTACTGGCACCAGCCTTTTCTGTAGCTTCATTTTTCGCAGCAGACAATAACCCGATATTTCCAACCGCGTCCGATAGCGCGAGTGCGGCATAGAACTGGTCATAGCACTCTTCGCATTCTTTCAGATGCTCCATCTTCGCTCTTTCGTCGTCTGAATATGGCAGACCGTCGGATGTTTTGGACGCGAGCTCTAAAATCTCATCATCGCCTAAGTGTGTCATCTTGTCTCTCCTTTCCGGAATTTCTGGAGGACATCCCGGCTTGAATAGCCCTCACGGATAGTTTCCATCAGCTCTTTATTTGAGGAAACTACCTTGACAGCCTCTCTCATTGTGGCTTTGTGCATTGAATCCGCCCAGTCCTCAATTCTTTCCTTGCTGTAGCGTTCAGTGTACATCTCTTCACCGAGTGGAGCGCTCTTTTCAGAGCCCGGAATCGGTTCTGACAGCTGGCTTAAGAAGCTTTCGCCCCAGACCATTGTCCTGTCGCAGAACCATTCTGTAAGAATTCCTTCCGACTCACTTCTGAGACTGTATACGCTTTTATCTCCCATTCTTTCGTATGCCCATTTTGCTGAGGTCGCCTTGTTGTCGGGAATCTCTTCAAGCATGTGGGGGAGTGCTCTTGCATAACAGAGCGCGAGAAGAGCTGATGCAGGGCGGGTTGCAGAGGCGAGATTCAGGAAGGTTTCGCAGTAAATCCTGACTAGCTTTTCCATGGCACTGATTCGGTCGTTGTTGTCACTGAATCTCTGCTCCTCGACAACTCCGACGTCAATGTCCTCGCCATCCTCGCCTGTCAGTGAGGACGTCGGCATCCGTTTTCTTGAGCGGGAGGCTTTGCGGATTAGGTCGTTTACCTTATTGCGATAAATTCCGAATGCGTAGTTTGCGAAATTCTCCTTCTTCTCGCTGCGGTTCTTTCTTATGTGATTCCATACTTCAAGCTTTGCGTCTGTCATGACATCGTATTCAGTGTCTTGCGAATACAGTCCCTTTTCGTGAAGCTGTCTGCGGACATAGCCCTGAGAATAGCTGTCGAGAAGTCTGAAAAGCTCGCTTAAGTCGCTTTCCGACATTGTTTCGCAGTACTTTAAGTATGCTTCCTGAATTATGGACGATTTACTGTTCTTTTCGTCAGAATCCTTGAGAAGAGCTTCTATGTTCGCCGCCTGCTCCCGGCTTTTCTTCGCTTCCATACAATGTCCTCCTTTTTAATAGCACTGATAGCAGGAGAATCCGCCCCAGTAGGCTTCGCTTCTGAACGGTCTTCTTCTGTCATCCAGCCGCTCATACTGCGACATTATCTCCCTCATTGCTGGATCCATCTTCTCCCGCCTTATGTCTTCAAACCAGTTATTTCTTCTCAGCTCTCCAATTGTGACGGTTCTTAAGTACTCCTTCGCAAGTCTCAATGCTTCCGGAGGAGATTTTTTATTCCCGAGATACTGCCGGTAGAACTCGTCCATCAGTACTGCCGTGCTGAAATCGGTTGCCTCCCACAGATGAGTTATGACATAGTGAACGCCTGCCGCCGAGAATGCGCTTATCATTCCGTGGAAGCTTCTGCTGATGCTGACGTCGCTCATTCCGCTGAGGCAGGATGAAAGGACAACAAGCTCGGTTGAATGAAGGTCTAATCGGCTGACTTCGTCGGCGGTGACGATTCCGTTTCCGTATATCTCGTCAATCTTCCCCGTCTCGAACCAGTTATCAGCGCCTGCAAAGAGAAGATAGGACGAGAACATTGAGTTGGTGTTCTGGCTTAAATCGAACATTCCGTGCGTTGCAATGTGGATGTTGCGGTACTTTCTGTCGGAAAGAAGCAGATTCTTTCCGGCAAGAAGCCCGGTGTAGGATGGCGAGCCGCTTATCCGGCTTATTCTCTCAGCTTCTATCGAAGCAAATGGGAGCTGACTGACGGATGTCACGCCAAGAGAAACCGAACGGTGGAAGTCGGATTCGCTCCTGTCCTTAGTATCCTTATCCTGCGAACGGACATCATATGCCGGATTTCCTATAATCAGGTCGCCGGAAGAGGAATCTTCGCTATCAACACCATAAAGAAAGTCCCTTGCGCACTCGATTCTCACAACGCTGTGCCCGTCATCAAGCCGTATCTGCTCATCGCCGTACAAAATCTCAATCGGAAGATTCACAATGAAGCTGTCCGGGGCGATATAGATTCTGTCAAAGCCCTCAACATAACTGAGCACCGGCTTCACAAGGCGGTCATAGAGGCTTTTTCTTAATTCCTCAAGCCGGGACTCCTTCTCCGGATTTTCAGAAACATCCTGGATTATCTCTACGAACTCCTCGGCATCGCCTAGTAGGTTCATTCCGTCTTTGACTGTTACTTTATCCAGCCGGCAATCGCCCGAGCGCTTTCTTATTATGTATATGTCCACTCCTGCTTCCGGGTCTTTTCCCAGCAGGTCGAACTGTGTCTGATTATATGTCAGTGTGCAATAGATGAATTCGAGAACAACGCAGTTGTCGGGGATGGCTCTGCGGACTTTCTCCCATGTGACATCGGTGACATCTTTTATAAGCCCGAACTGCCCGGCAAATTCCGCCTCCAAAGACCTCAGCTCCGCCTTGACAGAATTTGTTTCAGCTTCTGTGTCGCTGAATGTTCCGGCATTTTCGAGTGCCGAAAGCCTGTCCTGAAGAGTTCTTATCTCTGCCATCAGATCCTGTCTCACGCCGCTCTGGTGCATAAGCCGGTTGCGCTCCCTTCCGGCAAGGGAAGCAAGCGCCTTGAACCGAAGCACGCTTTCATAAGCCGCGCTGACATCCTGGAACCGACGTAAAGTCGAGTAGCAGTTAGTAAAGTTCAGCTGAATCGGGCTTAAGATATTGAGAAGCCTGTCGTCGTTCAGGTATCTGATGTACGATTTCCATATGCTGTCAATCTCGTTGAGAGCCTGCATAGTGTACTGGATTCCGGTTGCATAGTAGCCACAGCTACAATAGTATGCGCCGGCTGTTCTTAAAACCTCAAGCCGGATTGTCAGGGGAAGATTTTCTCCCTCAATAAGCCGGATGGCGTCGCCGAAATAGGAACCTGATTTCTTTTCGCCGAGAGACTGCGACAGTATTGCAAGAAATTCGCCGAGGCTGATACGCTGGGTTACATTCATCTGGGGGAGTGCTTTGTTGTAGGCTATCTCCATCGCTCTGTAGCAGGTCCTGAGGTCGTCTTTCGTGATAAGTCCGCTTGAAACAATCTTGTTCAGGCAACTGCCTACATATCCTGCCACTTCACATATGCAATCATCCATTTCGGGATTTCCATATATTATGTCCCGACAGACGTCCATTGCGTATTCCTTCAGCCTTTTCTTGCTTTCATCACTGAGACCGACAAGCGACTGGGAATAAAGGCTCACCTCCAGCGACAGGACACGGTATGTGTCCTTGAGTGACAGCTCGCCATTGTCGATATCCTTGGAAATCTTCCCTAGAAGCGGTCCTGCCATTTCAAGGTCATTCTGTGCGTAATAGATGAGTAATAAATTCGTCCTTATCATCGCGTCGGAAAGTATCTCCGGCACTTCAGGGTCTGACTTTGCTTCAAGAGCTTCGTTATATGCGGTTTCAGCACGGATATAGTCTCCCGTTGTGAAGTAGAATGTGCCCAGGTAGTTCTTGTAAAGGCGGGTTGTTATCAGAGGCTCGCCTGCCTGCTCGTACTGTTCTGTTATATCACCATACAGTGTGAGAAGATACCTGTATTCATCCAGGTCGTCAATCTGGTTAAGATTCGACAGGAGTACATAAAGTGTCTTTCCCTCAATCACCTTTGCGGTGTCAAAATAATCTTCGGAGAAATCATATACGTCGTTTTCGATGGAGTTGACAAAGGTGACAAGGAATTCATAATCCTCTTCATTATGAGTGAACAGATATGAGAGTGCAGACACATCCCTTTTCGGGAGGAGTGTATACCAGTTGTATTCGCCATAGAGCTCTTTTCTGATTTCGTAGCACCTTTTATAAAGCTCAACAGCCGCGTCATAGTCTTCCCGCACCTGCATGACATTCGCATAAGCCCAATAGAAGTCTCCGGCGAGTTCATCATCGCTATCTGTAAAATATCTCTCATTCTCCTCTGCAATTGAAGCCGTGACGTCGGGGTCAACATCGGCAAGCAGGTTCAGGGATATTGCAACTATCTTCTGGTGAACGCCGGGCGTGCTTCTTTTCCTGCTCATTTCGCAGAGCTTTTCAAGGAAGGATACCGCTTCCTCCATACCGTATCTGTCGGCATAGTAATTCGCCGCATCCGAAATCACGGTGAATGGGTCGTCACCATTCTGAATCCGCCCGGAAATCTCGCGGTACTGATTATATAGCTCCAATGCGTTCATGCTCTTCCCCACTTTTCCATATCTATAATTCGCCCGGGAAAGTTGATTCCCGGCGGCTGGATTATTTACTACTAAAAAGAGTGTAACATACCCAGCTTAAAAAAGTCAACTGTTTCCCGGAAGCTGAAAAAATTTTTTGATTCTGTCGGGAAAAGTCTGAGGCTTGCTACTTATAAGACGTGAAGATGTGGAAGGGTTTTATCTTCACTTCCGGTGGCTCCTTCCGAAAAGGGAGGAACCATCGGAATAAAACTGTTGACAGACACTATCCGAAATTATCAAAGAAGCTCACAGCCTGACCCCAGACTGTGAGCTTTCCTTATACTTTAGTCAGATTTTAGCCAGGGACGAGTTTTTGTAGGATTCGTCGCCGGTTACTTCTTTTATCACCTTTAACTGCTCCGGGAAATTGATTTCGGCGTTCTCGTCGCTCAGTTCAATCTCAACGATGGCTTTGTCGTCCCAGAACGGATATACGTCAATCTCGAAGTACTGTCCCTCATATGTCAGGCAGTATCTCATCTTCCTTATCTGCCGCCTTGTTGTGTCGGCTTCCATAAGGAGCTTTAAGTACTCCGACTGCGAAAGGCGCTTCTCAACCTCAACTCTCTTTATGTCCGAGATGTTTCTCTTGGTCGTTTTGAAGTAGATGTAGTTGCCGCCGATTCCTCTCTGGCGGACTCTCACCTCTTCACCCGGGTCGCACTTAAGATAGGTCTGGATAATCTCGACCCGCTGGCAGTTGGGGTTGCTTTCAAGCCAGGTGATGTCGGGGTATTCGATGAGGTATTTGCGCTCGATTTCTAACGGCTCCGGCTCCCCTAAGAAGGAGGAAATCTCCGCAATCAGGCGGCGCATCTTCTCTTCAAAGTTGGTCGAATTGTCGATAACACAGAAATGAGGGTGCCCCGTCCACGCCGAAATAAGCTTGTTATCAAGAGCTATCGCCTGCTCGGGAGTCTCGGTTCTGGCTGAATTGTTGGCGGTCGTGTAAAAAGCTTCCGCGCCGTTCGCGGCTGTCACAAGATGGAAAACCGCATCGTAATTGTCCCGAAGCTCTACCTCGTTCGTCCCGATTTCCTTGAGAACGGATGCGAACTCGGCATCGTTCATATACGCTCTGTTGTCAAGGGTTCCGCGGTCGCAGACTATAAGAATCTTGTCGCCCGGCATCGTTGACGCCGCATCGCGGAAAATCCTTTCCTTTTCAATCTGAAGCATCATCTGGCACTTCTGGTACCCGGCGTTAGTGCCGCATGTCCAGGGCGCAACTCCACCCGTTATGAGCTCGGTTGCCGTTTCCGGAACGAACAGGACGGTGTAGCCGAGCTTTGTGAATGCATTCTGCACCCAGCTCATAGCTGTCGACTTCCCCGCACACGGTCCTCCCGTGATGACGATTTTGATAATCTCAGGCATTGGTTTTCCTCCACATCAGTAGTCATCTTTCAATAAAAGAAAGTCCTACAAGTGATTATACACGAAGTCGGGCAGGTTGTCAATGATTGATGACTCAGAATGCAAATGTATAGATGTAGATCTACAACATAATCTGCATAATTATGTGAAAAGGGATTGCATTTTTCTCACGCATGATATATAATAAAAATGTGATTTTGAGGCGCCAAAATATCAATAATAATGTGAGGAAGTGTTTCTATGGAGAGACTTATTTTAAAGAAATTATCAGAATGGAAGAATTCACCTTATCGCAAACCTTTGATTCTGAAAGGTGTCCGACAGGTTGGTAAGACCTGGGTTCTGAAGGAATTTGGCAGGCGATACTATGAAAATACTGCTTATTTTAACTTCGATGAAAACGAGGAATATAAGCAGTTCTTCGAGACAACCAAGGATGTTGGTCGCATTTTACAGAACCTGATGCTTGCCAGTGGACAGAAAATCGAGCCGGAAAAGACGCTCATCATTTTCGATGAGGTGCAGGATTGTCCCAAGGTCATCAACTCCATGAAATACTTCTGCGAGAATGCGCCAGAGTATCACATCGCCTGTGCAGGCTCTCTTTTGGGGATTGCCTTGGCAAAGCCATCTTCATTCCCTGTTGGCAAGGTCAACTTCATGCAGATTGACCCAATGACATTTACGGAGTTCCTGCTGGCAAACGGCGATGAAAGTCTGGCAAAGTATCTGGAAACGGTTGACACCATTGAGCCAATCCCCGATGCCTTCTTTAACCCTCTGTACGAAAAGCTCAAGATGTACTATGTGACCGGCGGTATGCCCGAATCGGTGAAGATGTGGACGGAGGCACGTGATGTTTCTGCCATGCAGGAGGCTCTGTCAGGGATTATCGGTGCTTATGAACGGGACTTCGCCAAACATCCCAATGTCAGCGAGTTCCCGAAGATTTCGATGATATGGAAGTCAATACCCTCTCAGTTAGCGAGAGAAAACAAGAAATTCCTTTACAAGGTTGTCAAAGAAGGAGCAAGGGCCCGTGAATATGAGGATGCTCTGCAATGGCTTGTGGATGCCAGACTGGTGCACAAGGTTTATCGCAACACAGCTCCCGGTCTCCCTATTGCTGCCTACGACGACTTATCTGCTTTCAAGATATATCTTGTGGATGTAGGTCTGCTCCGCCGCCTGGCACAGCTTGCCCCGACCGCTTTTGGCGAAGGCAACCGCTTGTTTACCGAATTCAAGGGCGCATTGACGGAGAATTTTGTGCTTCAGACTCTGGTGACACAGTTTGAGGTTGCTCCCCGATACTGGTCGCAAAACAATCCTCCCTATGAGGTCGATTTCCTGATTCAGCGGGAGAATGATATTTTCCCTGTTGAAGTCAAGTCCGAAGCCAATACCACCAGCAAGAGCCTCAGAAAGTTCAAGGAACTTTTCCCAGACAAAGTAAAACTCCGCATCAGATTTTCTTTGGACAATTTAAAACTGGACGGCGATGTGCTGAACATTCCGCTGTTTATGGCAGACCAGACAGACAGATTGATTGGGGTTGCTTTGAGGCAACGATGATATTATAACAAGCAAATCCTATTTATGACTCCCCTGCTCCTCCCTCTCGGTTCGATTCAACTGCTTTAGCCGCTTCTCGAGGTCGGTCGCATAGCCGATTTTTATGTAGTTCGGAAATAATGATACAGAGATGAAACAAGTGGAAGAAAAACTTTCCAGGATGACTGAAATGCGGTAATCCGTCTGAAATTAAAATCAACTCATCACAGTGCAGAGTAATCCAGAAACAGATAGCGGGTGTCCTGAATATTATCAATATATTCGTTGCCATGGCGAGTGCCGGTGTAGACCAAATTCCCGTTCCGATAGACACAAAGCGTGGTGAAAGGCATCGGCTCCCAGTTGTGTTTACTCAATGGCACCGTAGCAAACAGCGTACCGCCCTGTGTATGCAAGTAGTAAAGCGAATTTGCGTAATTTGTGTGGACATACATATACTCGCTGTCGCTGAGAAGAAAATTCATTTTGTTACCCGGCGTCATCCTGCAGACAAGGTTATCTATCAAAGAAAACCTCTCCGTTGCTGTCAACTCCTGCCCGGAGGCAGTAATCGCCTTGTTGATATTATCCACAAAGCAATAAAGAACCCGCTCCGAGTCCGTTCCACCCTCCTGCACATGATAATATCCGTCCAGCATCGGGCAGTCAAACATGGCTCCGTTGTGTGCAAATGTCCAGCAACGGTAGCTTAAGTCTCTCAGCACAAAAGGATGGCAGTTTTCAGATCGTAGTGCGCCGCGTTTTTGAAATTCTGCACCGCCTGTATCTGATCCTTTTCGGATACAGGTTGATCAGGAGAGGCGGCAAGCCAGCCAAGCAGTAGTTCAGCAAATGCAACATCCTTTTCCTCCACACCGGCATAAACCAGAGGATTGAGGTCAAACATACGAAGCTCAATGTGATCTACGCCGTTTGCTTCAAGAGTTTCAAGTCGGTTCAGCCCGACCGGTTTCAGGCGTACAGGATAGTACAGCTCTGTCGGAGCCATCAGCCAGCCATCACGGACGTATCTACGGATGCTTTCTGTATAGGAAGTAATATTTGAATAATCGAAAATTGGCACAAAAGCATTCCAGTACCCAAGTTCACTGCATCGAACGGAAGCAAGCCCCTGAAAGACGTCGCCATCGAGTACGTTCTTTTCCACATATGAGCTATCGAGCAATGGGCTTGCCGCCGTTATCGATACTAAAATCCAACCGTATGCCACAACTCTACGGGCTAACATCAGATAAAGATCGTTTTTATATTCTGTAAAGCTTTCAAATCCACTGCGCTGAAAATCCGCCCTCAGAAGCTCTTCGTTAAAAGAGTAATTCACATGTATGCCGGAAAACGCCATCTTATACCGTCCGTATCTGTGTGACAGGTAATCCCGATATGAGGTTTTTGAAGATTCCACTCCGCTAAATTGTGCTACCGGAATGTCATCTTCATTTCGGATATACGATGGATTGGAGAATGTACGGCTGTTCAGGCTTGCCGGAGATAAACCTCTCAAGCTCATCATCGGAACTGAGCTTCCACGTATTCGCCGCACCCACACCATTGTCCGGCTTGACGATTACAGGATAACCCACCTGAGAAACGAACTGTCGGCATATATCTGCACAATCTGCCGGAACATATCTCGCTGTTCTGACACCTGCTCTTGAATATCCCGCCTTCATCCGTGACTTTAGCTTGACGTTTTCGAGTTCATCCGGCAGATAGCCGGAGCGGACGTTGAAATCAGCACGCAGTCGGGCTTCAAGCTCCAACCAATATTCATTCTGACTTTCGATATAGTCTATCCGACCATACTTGGATATGTAAAAGGCTACTGCACGGTAAACATCATCATATCTTTCCAGACTGGGCAGATAGTAATAGTCAGTCAAAGAATTGTGGCAGTTGTCGCTGAGGTCGTTCCATGGGCAATCGCCGATTCCGAACACATTTGCCCCGAGAACTTTCAGGCGGTCACAGAAATTATAGAAATGCGACGGAAAATTGGGCGAGATAAAAATTACATTCATGTGTTTCAGCTCCTTATATTGTCTTGCTTGAGCCCAAATTCTTAATACACTAAGGCGGACTATTATATCATCAATAACCTACTATGTCAATAGACTTAATAGGCTTTGCAAAAATTTTTTCACTCCTGCACAGTATCTGCGGGTTTTGCCGCTTGACATTGGCGTCATTGTAGGCTATAATAAAGTGGTTCGCCTACTTAAATGATAGGCAATGAATATACGAAAGGTGCATCATAGATGAAACGTGGTATCGAAACAAAGTGCATCTGACAGGAGGACAATAAATAGTGTTGAATCAGTTTTCAAGGACAGAGCTTCTGCTTGGAAAAGACGGAATGGAGCGTTTGTCGGAGTCCCGTGTAGCAGTATTCGGCATTGGAGGAGTCGGTGGTTATGCTACAGAAGCACTTGCCAGAAGCGGGGTCGGTCACCTCGTACTAATTGATGATGACAGGATTTGTCTTACCAATCTGAACAGGCAGGTTATTGCAACCAGAAAAACAGTCGGTCAGTATAAAGTGGATGCCATGAAAGAACGGATACTCGAAATCAATCCTAATGCAGAGGTAGAAGTCAGGAAGTGCTTTTATCTTCCCGAAAATGCAGACGAATTTGATTTTTCGCAGTATTCCTATGTCATAGATGCTGTAGATACCGTTACAGCGAAGCTCGGAATTATTGAGCAAGCGCAAAGGTGCGGCGTACCGGTTATCAGTTGTATGGGAGCAGGAAACAAGCTTGACCCCACAAAATTTCAGGTTGCAGATATTTATGAAACAACAATATGTCCTCTTGCAAGGGTTATGAGACATGAATGCAGAAAGCGTGGGATACGAGCTTTAAAAGTGGTGTATTCCACGGAAGAATGCATCCGCCCGCTTGATGACATGGAAATCAGTTGCCGGACGCACTGCATCTGTCCTCCTGACACAAAGCGCAAATGTACTGTGCGAAGGGACATTCCGGGAAGCGTCGCATTCGTCCCATCTGTAGCCGGTCTGATTCTTGCGGGAGAGGTTGTAAAGGATTTAACGAAATGAAAGTTGAGGTATCAATCATGAGAAAAAGAATAACAAAGTTCATCAAGGGAGCCGTTGCAGCAGTTATGGTGATTGTTATGGTCGGTTGCTCTTCCGAAGCAGAGTCTGTGGAAACACAGGAAAGTACATCCGACATAGCGGAGACAGGAATCGAGATTCACATAGAAGATATAAGCACCAACGCCAGTTATTACGATACGACAGTTGACGGAATTAATGTTGAGATTTTCGCAGTTCTCGCTTCTGACGGAACAGTTCGACTTGCAATGAATACCTGTCAGGTGTGCAACGGTTCGCCATACGCTTACTTTGTGCAGGAAGGTGACTACTTCGTCTGTCAGAATTGCGGAAGTAAATTCTCAACAGACAATATAGGTGTGGTAAGCGGAGGATGCAATCCCGTCCCGATAACCTCTGATGATTATTCCGAAAAGGAAAGTGTAATTACAATTTCATCAGAATTTCTGAGCGATAACGCTTATCGCTTTGCAAACTGGAAGAACTTCTGAGGTGCTTGATATATGAAAAAAACGATTATTCATGTCACGGGAATGACCTGCCGGAATTGTGAATGCAGGGTCGAGGGCGCAGTATCGGCTATCGAGGGAGTATCATCCGCAACCGCCGATTGCGGAAAGGGACAACTGACCGTCGAGTACTCATCTCCGTGTACAGAAGCGAAAATAAAAGCCGCAGTAGAGGAAACGGGTTACGGCGTGAGCGAAACAGGTAAGAAGCTTGGCGATACGGTAGCAATTCTCGTTATCATACTTGCATTGTATGTAATAGCAAGGCATATGGGCTGGCTCGAAATCTTCCAGAACATACCGATAATCGGTGAAGAGCAGATGAGCTATTTCGCACTATTTCTGATAGGGCTTCTCACCTCCGTTCACTGCATCGCTATGTGCGGTGGGCTTAACCTTGCCCAAAGCATCTCCGAGGGCAATACAAAACCTCTCAAGCGAAGCGTTCTGTATAACTTGGGCAGACTCACAAGCTATACGATAATTGGCGGCGTTCTTGGATTTATCGGAGAGAAAGCCGCAATTACATTGCAGGTTCGGGGAATTATAGGACTCATAGCGGGAGTGTTCATGCTCATAACGGGGATAAGAATGCTCGGCGGATTTCAGTTTCGCATCCGTCTTTTTCCGAAGCTATCCGCAAAGATTTCTCAGAAGATTCAGCGTATTGGCAGACACAGCTCCTTTGCTGTCGGGCTTGCAAACGGATTCATGCCGTGCGGACCGCTCCAGTCCATGCAGATATACGCTATCGCAAGCGGAAGCATGATTGCAGGAGCGCTGTCGATGTTTTCTTTCTGCCTCGGAACCATTCCGCTTGTGTTTGCTTTTGGAATGGCGGCGGGAATGCTTAAGGCACATTGGCGTACCAGAATGCTGCAAGTTGGCTCCGTCCTTCTCATTGTGATGGGAATCTTTATGCTCCAGAATAACCTCGTGCTTACGGGCTTCACAACAACCGGCTCTACTACTTCAGGCTCTGATGATGTCATAGTGTCAACAGTTGACGGCGATGTTCAATATGTCACAACCGCACTTCATTCAAACGGATATGATGACATTCAGGTCACGGCAGGAATCCCTGTGGTGTGGACAATAGAAGTTGACGAGAGCAGTTTGAACGGCTGTAATAATGAGATTGTACTGTCGGCATTCAATCAGCAAGTAAAGCTTACTACAGGTGAGGTTGTGATAGAGTTTACGCCTGTTGAAGAAGGAACATATATCTATTCCTGTTGGATGGGAATGCTGAAAAATACGATTACAGTCGTTGAAGGATGAGTAAAAGACAAAGAGAGTGTGCACAACGCTTGCTGAGCTTCAGCCCAGCTGTGTTGTGCACACTTACCCGTTACCTAAGTGATATAGTTATAGGCAGATTTACGCTCACTTACAAGTCATGAGGCTATTTACGGAAGTATATATCCTCCTGCCGACATAGGAGTTATTCATCACATAAAGATGGATTCCATCTACGCCCTGTGTAATCAGGTCTACGATCTGGTCAACAGCATAGGCAATACCGGCATCACGCATGGCAATCGGATTGTTCTCATATCGTTCCATAATCTTCAGGAACTTTGTCGGAAGCGTTGCACCACAGAGAGAAACCATCCTTTCAATTTGCTTACGGTTTGTGACTGGCATTATTCCAGCCTCAATCGGAACATTTATTCCCGCAATCTGACATCTTTCCAAAAACGAATAGAAGCAATTATTGTCGAAGAAAAGCTGGGATATAAGATGGTCTGCACCCGCATCAACTTTTTTCTTGAGATTAAGTATGTCCTCAGCCTTGCTTGATGCCTCAATGTGACCTTCGGGGTAGCAAGCTCCCGAAACATCAAAGTCGCCGTTTTGCTTGATGAAAGAAATCAGGTCAGACGCATACTCAAAATCGCCTTTCGGAACCTCACTGCCATCCGTAGGCATATCGCCGCGCAAAGCCAGGATATTCTCAACACCGATTCGTTTCAGCTCATCAAGCTTTTCAAGAATATCAGCCTTTGTCATCCCCAGACAGGTTAGGTGTGCGGCACTTTCGATGCCGTTGTTTTTTATTGCAGAAGCGATTTTGAAGGTCTCTTTGTTGTTTTTGCCTCCCGCCGCCCCGTATATGACACTTATGAAGTCGGGGGAGAGATCCCGAAGCTCTGCAAGTGTGTCATATACGGAGTTTACCGACGATGTGGTTTTCGGCGGGAAGACTTCAAAAGAGAAAACCGTCTTTGTTTTGAATATTTCAGATATTTTCATTTCTAAGCTCTCTTGCCGCCTGAACGAGGTTCCGGAGGCTTGCCTCAGTTTCGGCAGTGCCTCTTGTTTTAAGCCCACAGTCCGGATTCACCCAAAGCTTGTCTGGCTGAACCTTGCCAAGCATTTTGTGAAGTGCCGCTTTGATTTCCTCAACAGAGGGAACTCTTGGCGAGTGAATGTCATAAACTCCGGGACCAACCTCGGTCTTGAAGCCGGATTCTTTGAGGGAATCTAAGATCTGAAGGTCGGAGCGGGAAGCCTCAAAGGTGATAACATCGGCATCCATGTCGTCGATTGCCTTGATTATGTCGGTGAATTCGCTGTAGCACATATGAGTGTGGATCTGGGTTTCCGGTTTAACCCCGCTGTGAACCAGACGGAAAGCGGGAATTGCCCAGTCGAGGTATTCGCTGTACCAGTCACTCTTTCTCAAGGGAAGCTTTTCTCTCAGGGCGGCTTCGTCAATCTGGATAACTCTGATTCCGCTCGCTTCAAGATCCAGAACCTCATCCCTTATTGCGAGAGCAATCTGATATGTACTCTCTTTGGTGGATATGTCCTCACGAGGGAACGACCAGTTGAGAATTGTAACCGGACCTGTGAGCATTCCCTTGAGCGGCTTGTCGGTCAGGCTCTGGGCATATGTTGACCATTCAACCGTAATCGGCTTGATTCTTGAAACATCACCCCAGATAATCGGCGGCTTTACGCATCTGGTGCCATACGACTGAACCCACGCCTTCTCCGTGAACAGGAAGCCCTTGAGCTGTTCGCCGAAGTACTCGACCATGTCGTTTCTTTCGTATTCGCCGTGAACCAGAACGTCAAGCCCGATATTTTCCTGAAGCTCGATACATTCAGCAATTTTCCTGCGGTTAAACTCTTTATACTCTTCCTCGGTTATGGTTCCTTTTCTGAATGCAGTACGATTTGCTTTGACATCCTGAGTCTGAGGGAAAGAACCGATAGTTGTTGTCGGGAACTTGGGGAGGTTGAATTCTTTTTTTTGGATTTTTTCTCTTTCGGAGAAAACAGGCAGTCTTTCAAAGTCAGCTTCCTTGATTTCCGAAACACGTTTTCTTACGTTTTCATCTGTCGCTCCCTCACGCTTTTCAAAGAGAGCTTCGTTTTTCTTGTATGCTTCCGAAATGCCTCTGTCGGTTTCGGAGAATAATGCCTTGATTTCAGAAAGCTCCGAAAGCTTCTCCTCTGCAAAGGCAAAATGATTCTTGAAGTCCTCTGACAGTTTTGTTTCGTTATCAAGAGTATACGGAACGTGCAAAAGCGAACATGATGTGCTGATTACGGCGTTAATTCCTGCATCTGATAAAGTATCAAGGACAGCCAAAGTGCGACTGTAATTGTTTCTCCAGATATTTTTACCGTTGACAAGACCCGCAAAGAGGAGCTTATCATCCGGGAAACCATTCTTATTGACAAGTGCAAGTGTCTCTCTGCCCTCAACAAAGTCGAGTCCAATTCCGTCAAAATCAAGCTTTGCGACATCATTGTAGCAATCCCTTATATCGCCGAAATAGGTTTCAAGGAGAACCTTTACAGAGCCCTTTGCAGAAAGAATTTTGCTATAAAGTCTTTCAAAAAGCTCTATGTCATCTGCGCTCAGATCATGGACAAGATAAGGCTCATCAAACTGAACCCACATTGCTCCGAGAGATGAGAGCTTCTTTAAAATCTCCGAATAAGCCTCAGCTACGCTGTCTGCAAAATCCGCCGTTTTCTTCTCGCCGGTGAATTTCGTGAGCTTCAAAAGAGTGAATGCGCCAACTATAACCGGCTTTGTCTCTACTCCCTCAGCTTTTGCTTCAAGATATTCGTCAAAAGGCTTTGTTCCGACGAGCTTGATCTCGGTGTTGTCATCAGCCTCCGGAACCATGTAGTGATAATTGGTGTTGAACCACTTTTTCATAGCAAGTGCCTTGACGTCGCCCTTTTCGCCCTGATAGCCTCTTGCCATTGCGAAATATGTATCCAATTCCGAAAGCCCAAGCTCAGAATATCTTTCGGGAATAATGTTCAGAAGAACCGCCGTGTCGAGTGTAGTATCGTAGAATGAGAAATCGTTTGACGGGATATAATCAAGCCCGGACTCTTTTTCTATAGCCCACTGTGACTTTCTGATCCCGGAAGCGACAGAATAAAGCTCACTTGACCCCATCTCATTACGAAAATACTTTTCTGTCGCAAATTTGAGTTCTCTCTGGCTTCCTACTCTCGGATAGCCTATGATTGATGACTGCATTAATATATCCTCTCCTTGTACAAATCGTGTGACCGTTCATCAGCATAATTATAGCATATTTTGCCCGTTGCCTTCCAATACAATCTTTGAATGTTCAGGTATAGACTCAATCTATAGCTTTTTGCTATAATCCGACAGCCCTCAGCGCCTGATCCAGATCTCCGATGATGTCTTCCGGCGACTCAATCCCGACGCTGAAACGAATAAAGCCATTTCTGAACTTTTCTGGGTACAGGTTGATTCTCTCATCATAACTTGGTTGCAGGAAGATCAGGCTTTCATCATGTCCTAAAGAGACGGCAAAGGTGACAACCTTCAGATTCGAACAAAACCATTCTACCGTTTTATCATCTGCACTAACGCCGAAGGAGATAACTCCTCCGAATCCGTTTTCCATCTGCCGTTTTGCCAGCTCGTGTCCCGGATTGCTCGGAAGCCCCGGATAGGAGACAAACGTAACATTCTCCCTCTGTTCCAGCCACTCAGCAATCGTTTGCGAAGACTGATTAATTCTCTCCATACGCAGTGGGAAGGTGACAGACCCTCGGAAAATCTGCCACGCATTAAATGGACTGATGACCCCGCCGACATTAACCTGCGCTTCATAACGGATGCGATCCATTGTCTCCAGGTCGTTGGATATGATTGCACCGCCTTGGGCGTCGCCGTGACCGTTGATAAACTTAGTGAGCGAGTCTACCACGAAATCTGCGCCAAGCTCCAGAGGTCTCTGGTTCAGTGGAGAGGCAAAGGTGTTGTCCACCGACAGAACTGCGCCGTTTTCGTGAGCGATTTTTGCAACAGCCGCTATGTCTGTTACTCCTACGGTGGGATTGTCGGGAGTTTCGATGTGAACAAGCTTTGTGCCGGGAGTGATTGCTTTTTTCACAGCTTCGATGTCGGTCATGTCCACCATCACTGTCTCCACACCGAATTTTCTGTTGAACAGCTCGTGAAACAACCTGTAAACCGCCATATAGCTTACTTTTGGATAAACAACTCTGTCACCCGATTTCAAAAGTGTCCAGAACAACGCATGAAGTGCACCTACGCCGCTGGCAAGGACAATGGCATCATCTGCATGATACAAAGCCGCAACTTTTTCTTCTAACCAGTGCTGATTAGCATTTCCGTTTCTGGAGTACATCAGAAGATCTGTTGATGAGTAGTTGACCTGCGAGAGGTCATCCGGCAATTTGTAACTGTTCGCCATGTGTAGCGGTCTGCGAACCGCACCGGTTTCTTCGTCATAGTCATTTCCCGAATGTACCGCCTGCGTAGAAATGTCGTATCCCTCAAACTTGTTTTCTTTCTTTGACACTTTTGAAACCTCCGGATTGAATCCTCTCAAGTTTTAATTCCGCTCTGCAAACATCGGTGTTGACAAATACCTGTCGCCTGTGTCGGGGAGAAGTGCAACTATTGTCTTGCCTTCGTTTTCGGGACGCTTTGCAAGAATTGAAGCGGCATAAACTGCGGCTCCCGAGGTGATTCCGACCAAAAGTCCTTCTACTTTTGCGAGCTTCCTGCCTGTGTCGAATGCTTCTTCATCCTTGATGGTAATAATCTCGTCGTATATGCTTGTATCAAGAGTATCGGGAACGAATCCTGCACCGATTCCCTGAAGCTTGTGTGAGCCAGCAACACCTGTTGACAAAACAGGAGAGCCAGCCGGTTCAACTGCGACTATTTTAACGTCCGGATTCCTGCTCTTAAGATACTTTCCTACACCGCTGATTGTTCCGCCTGTGCCAACACCGGCGACGAAAATATCAACCTTGCCGTCAGTATCATTCCATATTTCGGGACCGGTTGTCTCAAAGTGAGCCTTCGGGTTGGCGGGACTCACAAACTGACCGGGAATAAAGCTGTCTGGAATAGTTTCAGCAAGCTCATTTGCCTTCGCAATAGCACCTTTCATGCCCTTGGAGCCTTCTGTCAACACAAGCTCTGCACCGTAAGCTTTCAAGAGATTTCTTCTCTCAACACTCATAGTCTCGGGCATAGTAAGAATGATTCTGTAGCCTTTGGATGCCGCAATCGCCGCCAGACCGATTCCGGTGTTACCGCTGGTTGGCTCGATGATGACTGAACCTTCTTTCAAATCGCCAGTAGCTTCTGCATTATCAATCATTGCTTTTGCAATTCTGTCCTTAACGCTTCCTGCGGGGTTCAGATATTCGAGCTTTGCAAGAATATCAGCGTAGTATTTATCCGCCTTTAAAAAGTTATTGAGTCTGAGTAGGGGAGTTCCACCTACTAAATCAGTTATGCTGTTGTATACCGCCATTATATTTTCCTCCTTGAGAGTTTAGTTATCGAGTAAGTTTTACCGAATTAAAACCCATCAACATAGTAGGGATTATATCATAAGTCAGTCTCGCTGTCAATGCGTTTTTTGAATTCTGAAAAAATTTTTTGAAAAGGTATTGACAAAAGAAAATATATCGGTTATAATCCCCATAATGCATATCGTTTTAGTATGTGTTTTATTTCGATTGAAAGGAAGGATACTATGCCTACAAATTTCACAGTTCTATTAAGACATAACTTCAGATTCGGTCGAATGTGTGTACACTGTTGCTGTTGATACAGATACAATAACAACGCTTCTTTACCAGAAGCACAGAACAACTTTATTTTACCAAGGAGTGTATACACAATGAAATACAATTACGAAAACAACTTTAAGTTTGAGACCATCCAGCTCCATGCAGGTCAGGAGAATCCCGATCCCGTAACTGATTCAAGAGCTGTCCCCATCTACCAGACAACCTCTTATGTTTTTCATAACTCAGCTCACGCCGCAGACCGCTTTGGACTCCGTGATTCCGGCAACATCTACGGCAGACTGACCAATTCCACACAGGACGTTTTCGAGTCAAGAATTGCTGCTTTAGAGGGTGGAGTTGCGGGACTTGCGCTTGCTTCCGGAGCGGCGGCTGTTACATATACAATTCAGGCACTCGCTCAGAAAGGCGACCATATTGTCGCACAGAAGACCATCTACGGCGGCAGCTACAATCTTCTTGCTCATACTCTTAAGTTAAGCGGAATCGAAACAACCTTTGTCGACGCTCATAATCTGGAAGAAGTTGAAGCCGCTATTCAGGATAATACAAAGGCAATCTATCTTGAGACCTTGGGCAATCCTAACAGCGATATACCCGATGTTGATGCCATTTCTGAAATTGCACACAGACACGGTATTCCCGTTGCAATCGACAACACATTTGCAACCCCCTATCTTTTCAGACCTATTGAACATGGAGCGGACATAGTAATCCATTCTGCGACCAAGTTCATTGGCGGACACGGAACAACTTTAGGCGGAGTTATTGTTGATGGAGGAAAGTTCGATTGGAAGGCAAGCGGTAAGTATGCACCGATAGCTGAACCGAATCCGAGCTACCACGGAATTTCCTTTGCTGACGCAGTGGGTCCTGCGGCATTCGTAACCTACATAAGAGCAATACTTCTGAGAGATACGGGAGCTACAATTTCACCTTTCAATGCTTTTCTTCTGTTGCAGGGAACCGAAACTCTTTCCTTAAGAATTGACCGTCATGTTGAAAACACAAAGAAAGTTTTGGACTTTCTTGTAAATCATCCGAAGGTCGAAAAAGTAAATCATCCGGCACTGCCTGACCATCCTGACCACGTTCTGTATGAGAAGTATTTCCCGAACGGAGGCGGCTCAATATTCACATTCGAGATTAAGGGCGGTCAGAAAGAAGCTCACGAGTTTATAGACAGTCTCAAAGTATTCTCACTTCTGACAAATGTAGCCGATGTAAAGAGCCTCGTCATCCATCCGGCAACCACGACACATTCTCAGCTTTCGGAAGAGGAGCTTCTGGATCAGGGAATAAAGCCGAATACAATCCGCCTGTCTATCGGTACTGAGCATATCGATGACATCATTGCCGACCTTTCACAGGCATTTGGGGATTGATGACTCGATCACGGTCGATGTACATATGTACACCTAACATAAAATTTATCAGAGAGCATAAGAGCAGTCTCATAGCACCTGGGACTGCTCTTTATTTAAGAACTTATACGATAGTTGTCGGAATTAGAGTACGCATATTCCCGCCGATTCGGCAAATAATAGCACTAATTGCCACATCCTGTGACAATCAGAAAACTACCGAAAGGACTGATTCCATGAAAGCGACGGGAATTGTGAGGAGGATTGACGACTTAGGAAGGGTTGTCATCCCGAAAGAAATTCGTCGGACTATGAGGATTCGCGAGGGCGATCCTCTTGAAATATACACAAGCGGCGAGGGCGAGGTCATCTTTAAGAAATACTCGCCGGTCGGGGAGATGCAGGACAGTGCCGAATCGGCGGCAGACGTTATCCACAAGCTTGGCTCGGCGCCGGTCGTCATTTTCGACAGAGACCACGTCGTTGCGACGGCTGGCGTCCAGAAGAAGGAGTACGCCGAGCGGCGGATTTCGCAGGGTCTCGAAGAACTTTTGGAGACCCGCAAGAGCTGGGTCTACGACACCGAGGGCAAGGCTATCTTGCCGGTCGAGGGGGTCGGGAGGAGTGCTCTCGCCGTCTCCCCGATTATCGCGTCGGGAGACATCGCGGGCGCGGTCTGCTTCCTTAATTCCGAAAACCAGACCAAGGGTTCCGAGCTACAGCTCACGCTTGCGCAAACGGCGGCGATGTTCTTGGGAAAACAATTAGAAGCGTAAACGCTATAGAATCAAAAAGCTTCCTATCGTGGATAGGAGGCTTTTTCTGTCGGACTGCTCTTGATTTTCTTCACGCAATGCAATATAATACTATAAAAAAGTAATCAGGTGACACCATGCCAAAAACTACAACCCAAAAATCCAAAAAATCCACAGGCAAAATAGTCCTCGTCGTTGTCGTAATCTTAATCGCCGTGATAGCCATCGCTTTCGTCTGGTATGTCAACGACTATTACCACGCCGTCGACGTCGACCCGTATCTCACGAGCGCCGATACCGTTCAGGTGATCCATGTCGACGATGGGATTCTGTTCAGCGGCGGGAACGAGACGGCGCTTATCTTCTACCCTGGCGCAAAGGTCGAGTACACGGCATATGTGCCAATCATGATGAGCCTTGCAGAGAACGGCGTCGACTGCTTCCTTGTCGAAATGCCCTTCAACCTCGCGTTTTTCGGGATGAACAAGGCAGAGAGCATTATGTCCGAGTATGCTTCCTATGAGAATTGGTACATCGGCGGGCACTCCTTGGGAGGAGCGATGGCGGCGTCGTTTGCGTCGAATCATCTTGATGAGCTCGACGGTCTGATTCTATTCGCATCCTACTCGACGAGCGATTTGAGCGACCTCCCCACCCTCTCAATCTACGGCAGTGAAGACGGCGTCCTCAACATGGACAGCCTCGAAGCAGGGCGGGATTACTCCACCGATTACACCGAAATCGTCATCGACGGCGGCAACCACGCCGGCTTTGGAAGCTACGGCGAGCAGGCAGGCGACGGCGTTGCGACTATCTCACAGGAAGAGCAGTGGGAGATGACGGTTGAGGAGGTTCTCGGATGGATGTAGTTCTCCCGAAAGCCCACGTATATTTCAGAAAAAACATGCCATAATACTCCCATCTTTATTAAAAGGAGATTATGGCATGACTTTATCACAGAAAGAAATCGGTTTACTCAAAGATTTGAAAGATCAGGAAAAGCTCTGCTGGGAGAAGTACTCGAAGTACTCTTCGGAAGCGTGTTCATGCGAACTCAGTCAACTCTTCGACTCAATCTCACAGGTTGAGCACAACCACTATGACACGGTGAACAGTATGCTTTCCGGCAACGTCCCGACTGTCCCGGAGGGAATCCTCAAGAACGAGAACAATGGCTGGTGCAAGAAGATCTGCTACAAGGACACCCGCTCCGCCGACATCGACAAGTTCCTTGCTTCGGATATGCTTGCGATGGAAAAGCACGTCTCTGCGCTCTATGACACCTCCGTCTTCGAGTTCTCAGACCTCCAGGCTCGCCGCCTCCTCAACCACATTCAGGCGGAAGAGCAACAGCACGGGGAACAGCTTTATAGTTTCTTGTCGGCGAATGGGATGTATCAATGAGTAGTGGCTAGTTGTCGGCACCAATGGTGCCGACGCGGGGGGGGGGGGGGGGGGGGGGGCCGGGGGGGCGGGGGGGGGGGCGGGGCGGCCCCCCGGCGGGCGAGGGGGGGGTGGGGGGGAGGGGGGGGGGGGGGGGGGGGTGGGTGGGG
>JAJQHD010000030.1:0-13403 GCA_021199855.1 Oscillospiraceae bacterium | reverse complement strand
ATCCGACCCCCCTTACCACCAACATTCTGTTTTTTTTTTTGTTTTTTTTTTTCTTTTTTTTTTTTTGTGTATTATATTTTCTTTTTTTTTTTTCCCCCCCCCCCCCCCCCCCCCCCCCGCGCCTCCCTTCGGTCGGCGCACCTCTCAGTCTGTGCCTGCGGCACAGCCAGCTCCCGAAGTTCGCTTGCGAACTTCTAGACAGAGGGAGCCTTTTTCATTCTCGGATAGGTTTCTATTGGCTCCCCTTGATAAGGGGAGCTGTCAGCGAAGCTGACTGAGAGGTTCGCGAGCCGAAGGCGAGCATTTCATGAATCTATTACATCCCATATATTTTCAACACTTTTTCGATTGCAAAGTTTCCATATCAAAACTCCCTTCCGATGGCTATTATAGCACGTTTCGGGAGGGAGTAGTGTTAAATGTGGGTTAAGATTTGTTGCTGGCAATCCTCCCCGTCAAATCAAAGATCGTTGTGGTTCCGTCTTCCGGGTGTTTCCTCGGGGAGACTTTTACTTCTTCGGAGTTGAGGGTTCTGAGCTCGCCGGTGGAGGTTCTTACTACCAGGCGGGCATCGCGGTCGATGCGGACGGCTTCAGCGAGATAGGGCTCGTCGCCATTAAGAGGTTGAACCTCGACGGTGTTGCCCAGGATAACCGAGAGCCGGTTGTAGTCATAGAGAAAGTCCCTGCCGCGGATTTGATTAAGTCGTTTATTGATGGATTTTAAGATGTAGTTCTTCGTTATGGTGATGATGACGGGGTCCTGCTTATTATGAAAAATGGTCGTCGTGTTGCGGGCAAACTCCTCCGGGAAGCCGCCTTCGGGTGGATACATATTCACACCGATTCCGATGACATAGAAGCGCTCGCCGTTTACGTCGACGCCCGACTCGGTCAGGATTCCGGAAACTTTTTTGCCGCCAATGTAAATATCGTTCACCCATTTAATTCCCACTTTCCTGCCGCTTATATAGTGGATGGCGCTCGCCACCGCGCAGGCGACAGCCGGAGTTATCAGCTGGGTTTCCTCCACCGTGAGGTAAGGGCAGATTGGCGGGACTTTGTCGAGAGTCGAGGCGTTCTCTCTTGCGCCGGGACGGATGAGTACCGAAAGATAGAGACCGGACGGAGGACTGTAAAAGCTTCTGCCTTTACTCCCTTTCCCGGCAGTCTGAGTCTTTGCGATGACGACAGTTCCCGATTTTGCGCCTTCCTTCCCCGCTTGCATCAGCAGGTCGTTCGTGGACGTGACTTCGTTGTAACTGTAAATGAGAAATCCATTCTGATGGATAAGCCCGCACTTGGGTTTCTTTAGCATGATTGCACCTCTACTGTTTGTATATTTTAGAGTTGATATTACGTTTTGTCGTTGATTTGAAATATCGCCCGCCATTACAGACGGGCGATATTGCTTGCAAATTTACGTTTAGTATATTTTTCTGGAGAAAATCGCCACCTTCGGCGGCGCCCTCTCAGTCAGCTTCGCTGACAGCTCCCCCAAAGGGGGAGCCAAGAACTTGTAAGAGGATGATAACTCGGCTCTCCCTTTGGGAGAGCTGGCTGCGCCGCAGGCGCAGACTGAGAGGGCGCCCGAAGGGCGTCAGTTTTGAACCGAGTAGTTCGGAGCTTCCTTCGTGATGAAGACATCGTGGGGGTGGGACTCCTTCAACCCTGCGCCGGTGATTCTCACGAACCGGGTCTTGGTTCTCAGCTCTTCGATGTTGTGGCAACCGCAGTAGCCCATTCCGGAGCGCAAGCCTCCGCACAACTGGAAAATCGTATCGGAAAGCATTCCCTTATATGGAACTCTTCCTTCGACGCCTTCGGGGACAAGCTTCTTTGAGCCGGTCTGGAAATATCTGTCCTTCGAGCCTGCGTTCATGGCACCGAGGCTTCCCATTCCTCTGTAGACCTTGAACGACCTGCCCTGATAGATTTCAATCTCGCCGGGAGCTTCGTCGCAACCTGCAAGGAGCGAACCGAGCATGACGGCATTTCCGCCAGCCGCCAAAGCCTTGACGATATCTCCGGAGTACTTGATTCCGCCGTCGGCAATGATGGAAACTCCGTACTTTGCGGCGACACAAGCTGAGTCGTAAATAGCCGTAATCTGGGGAACACCAACTCCAGCGACAACTCTGGTCGTGCAGATGGAGCCGGGACCGATTCCGACCTTGACGCAATCTGCGCCAGCCTTGATGAGGGCTTCGGTGCCTTCGGCGGTCGCAACATTGCCTGCGATGACCGGTGTGTCCGGAAATGCATTCTTGACCTTTTCTACGCAGGAAAGAATATTCTTCGAGTGACCGTGAGCCGAATCGAGGACTAAGCAATCGACTCCCGCATTGACCAAAGCTGAGGCTCTGTCGAGAACGTCGTCTGTTACTCCGATTGCCGCACCGCAGATAAGTCTTCCCTGTGAGTCGGTCGAGGAGTGAGGATACTTGACAGCCTTTTCAATGTCTTTTATGGTGATGAGTCCCTTTAAGTAGCCCTCCGAGTCAACAAGCGGAAGCTTCTCAATCTTGTATTTGCGGAGGATTTCCTGCGCCTGCTCAAGAGATGTCCCCACGGGAGCAGTGACGAGGTGATCCTTCGTCATAACGTCCTCAATCCTGGTTGAGAAATCGGTGATGAACCGCATGTCACGGTTCGTGATAATTCCGCAGAGCTTGCCTCTTGCATCGACAATCGGGACGCCCGAAATGCGGTACTTGCTCATCAGGTCGTTAGCGTCCGAGACGAGGTTGTCTGCAGATAAAAAGAACGGATTGACGATTACGCCGTTCTGTGAACGCTTAACCTTGTCAACCTCATCAGCCTGCTTCTCAATAGTCATATTTTTGTGGATGATTCCCAAGCCGCCTTCGCGCGAAATGGCAATAGCCATCGCAGACTCGGTGACAGTGTCCATCGCCGAAGTCAGAATCGGGACATTAAGATGGAGCCCCTTACAAATGTCGGTCTCCAGACTGACGAGATTGGGGGTAACATCCGACTCTGCCGGCACCAGAAGAACATCGTCAAACGTGAGTCCTTCTTTACCAAACTTTACTTCGTAATTAGTTTCGAGCATAACGTCCTCCTCAGATGATATTTGAACTACTATACTACAATTTATGGGTTTTGTCAAGAGGTGAAGGTCGGCAAATGCGATTTGGCTTGCGCCAAATCGGCTATTTTCGGCTTTGCCGAAAATAGCACCTCTCAGTCAGCTTCGCTGACAGCTCCCCTTAGTAAGGGGAGCCAATAGCAACCCTTTCGAGAATACAAAAAGGCTCCCCTGTCAAGGGGAGCTGGCAGCCACGAAGTGGCTGACTGAGAGGTGCGCCGACCAACGGGAGGCGCTCGTCAAGGCGGCTTTAGCCGCCGCAGACGACAAATCACGCTATTTCCAAAAGCCTTCTCAGGCTCTCCGTCGCTTGATAGTTATCATCAAACAGAAGCGGCTTGTTGGTGCCGTGGCATTCTTTGGGTCCTAAGCCGTTGAGCCAGGAGTGCTTGTTCGAGACGCCCCATAGGGTGACGTTCTCGATATACTCGGAGTATTCCTTGAAAATCTCAAAGAACTTCTCGTAGACATCCGCAACCTGCGCGGTCATTTCGGGAGTTGCGGGCTTCGGGTCTCTCTTCCACTCAATGCAACAGACGTCCATTTCGGTGATGTGGAGCTTGAGTCCCGTCTTTGCGTACATGTCCATCGACCGTCTTACTTCGTCAAAGCCGCGCTTCAGGATTCCGATATTCGTGTGGCACTGAAGACCGATTACGTCAACGAGTCCCCGCTCTTTGAGAGCCATAGCGGTTCTTATGATTCTGTCCCGCTTGTCCGGATGGAATTCGTCGTAGTCGTTCAGGCATAGCTCGCTGTTCGGGAAGTACTTCCTGGCGAGCCCGTGGAGCTCGAAGAGATAGTCGTCGCCGAGCTTTTTGTGGAAAATGTTGTCGCGGATGTCGCCGCCTTCGATTCTATCGTTCAGAGCCTCGTTGACGACGTCCCAGCAGTAGCAGTCGCCGTACTTTTCAGCCATAAATTTAAAATGCTCGTCAAGATTTGAACGTAGCTCGCTAGGACTGAGTTGCTCGAAGACTCCCCAAGGGTAGGAAGCGTGCCATGCCAGATTGTGTCCGCGGATTTTCAGCCCATTTTCACGGGCAAAATCCGCAATTTTGTCAGCACCGGAAGTGTCGACAACAAGTGACGGATGAACAAGGCTTTCCCGGTCAGTAATCTCTGGTCGATATTCATCCTCGCCACGGTTGAATTTATTTACATTTTCCGGCGGCTGATAACCGTGCGGATGGATGAAAAGATACTTCATCTCGTTCTCGCAAGTAACTGTGTCAAAATTCGCGACGATAACGTCTCTGGCTTCATCCAGCCACCAAGCCGACACCGCCGCCCCGACAGTAAAGTAAGGCGCATAGGCTTCTTTCAGGGTTTTGGGCATAATTGTGGTCCTTTCTCTACTGTACTACAAAACAAGGGCATTACTTATCTTCATAATGCCCTTTGCACTGCAGTACTATTACTGTATCGTCTTCAAATCGGTATACCAAACGGTCTTTTTCACTGATTCGCCTGCTCCACGAGCCACTGAGCTCACCCTTCAAGGGTTCCGGCTTTCCGGTTCCCTCAAAAGGCGTTCTTTGTACTTCTTTCAGAAGAGCATTTATCTTTCTTAGCATTCTTTTGTCTTGAAATAGCCAATATTGATACTCATCCCAGGCATCCTCAATAAACTTGATGTCACTCATTAGCCAGTTCCTCTAACTCATCCATTGTTTTTACGACAAACTTGCCTTCCTGATACTGCTTCATAGCTTTTCGGAGTTGTTTCATATTCGATTCGCAATAAAAGTCTGGTTCTGGAGCGGCAATTTCAAACGGAATACGTCTGTCCCTGAGAGCCTTTTTCGTATAAATCATGTAGAACGTAGTTATGTTCATGCCCATTTCGGCACACATAACATCAAGATCTTTCTTTTCCTCGTCATCAAGACGAATGCTGACTGTAGTCATATAACTCACTCCTTTCTGAGTTCTGACTATAGTATATCACATTTTGAAGCAAATTGCAAGCAATTTCTTTAAAATATATTCTCTAAGAAAGAAAAATATTTCTAACATCTCTTAACACAAAAAAACTCCGACTTGTGCCGGAGACTTGTTAAACAATGTTTCTCTGCCAGACAGTCGCACATTGTGAAACGTATTTGTGTAAACAGCGTTCGGAGCACGCTGTAGAGCTCTATATGTATTATATCGTATTGCTGATGAGATTGCAACTGTTTTTGATAAAAAAACGTCTCCCACTGGGTCACATCACTAAGTGAGAGGTGCGGGGAGTCCTGTCATCATTATTATATGCTATTTTGCGCATGATGTCAAGCGTTTTTTTGTCTAAAATCGAATTTTTTGCGATAATTACAATAACCAATTATCCTCTTATAACATCCTTCCCACCCATATAAGGTCTCAGCGCCTCCGGGATTCTGACGCTTCCGTCCTCGTTGAGGTTATTCTCTAAAAACGCAATCAGCATTCTCGGCGGTGCGACTACGGTGTTGTTGAGGGTGTGGGCGAGGTATTTGCCGTTTTCGCCGTTGACACGGATTTTGAGGCGGCGTGCCTGGGCGTCGCCCAAATTCGAGCAGGAGCCGACTTCAAAGTACTTCTTCTGTCTCGGGCTCCAGGCTTCGACATCGAGCGAACGGACCTTCAAATCAGCAAGGTCGCCAGAGCAACATTCGAGAGTTCTTACCGGAATATCCATACTTCTGAACAAATCTACCGTATTCTTCCAGAGCTTATCAAACCAGTATGGGCTCTCCTCCGGCTTGCAAACGACAATCATTTCCTGTTTTTCAAACTGATGGATTCTGTAAACGCCCTTCTCTTCGATTCCGTGAGCGCCCTTCTCCTTGCGGAAGCAGGGAGAATAGCTCGTCAGAGTCAAGGGCAACTGCTCCTCCGGGATAATCTGGTCGATGAATTTGCCGATCATCGAGTGCTCGGATGTGCCGATTAAGTAGAGGTCTTCGCCCTCAATTTTGTACATCATAGCGTCCATCTCGGCAAAGCTCATGACTCCGTCGACGACGTTTCCACGAATCATGAACGGCGGGATGCAATATGTGAAGCCACGGTCGATCATGAAGTCACGGGCGTATGCGATGACTGCCGAATGAAGGCGGGCGATGTCGCCCATCAGGTAGTAGAAACCGTTTCCGGCGACACGGCGTGCGCTCTCCAGGTCGATTCCGTGGAGCTTTTCCATGATGTCGGTGTGGTAAGGAACTTCAAAATCGGGGACAAACGGCTCGCCGAACTTCTCGATTTCGACATTCTCAGAGTCATCCTTGCCAATCGGGACACACGGGTCGATGATGTTCGGGATTACCATCATAATCTTGTGGAGCTTTTCCTGGAGCTCGTCCTCAAGCTTTTCGAGTTCAGCAAGTCTCTCAGCCTGAGCGGTGACCTGAGCCTTGACCTCCATTGCCTTGTCCTTCTCGCCCTTAGCCATCAAGCCGCCGATTTCTTTCGAGAGCTTGTTTCTCTGGGCACGAAGTGAATCCGCCTCGGTAATAGCTGCACGGTACTCTTTATCGAGCTCCGCCGCCTGGTCGACAAGCGGCAATTTCTCGTCCTGATACTTCTTCTTGATGTTTTCTTTTACTAATTCCGGATTTTCACGGATAAGCTTTATATCTATCATTGTGGGTTTGTCCTTTCAAACTTGTTGTGAATCTGTTGTAGGGGCGGATATTATCCGCCCGTTATTTTGCAAGAGTCTTTATGCGGGCGGATGATATCCGCCCCTACATTAATCGCTTTCCCCTAAATTTTCGAGCAACCTTGCTATCTTCGCCAAATCCTCCTCCGAATAATACTCGATTTCGAGCTTGCCTTTGCCATTCTTGCCGCTGACAGTTACCTTTCTGCCAGTGGTCTGGGCTAAGGATAGCTCGATTTCGCGGAGGAATGTCTCTTTCTGAGGCGAATTCTTCGGCTTTTTCTGGGTGGATTTTGCGCGGACGAGCTGTTCGAGGTTGCGTACGGTGAGCATGTCCCGCTTTACCTGCATGGCTAGCTCCGCGCGGAGGTCTTCATTCTTGACTCCCGCCAAAACTTTTGCGTGTCCAACGGATATGTCCCCATTGCGAACCATTGCAAGCGTCTTCTCATCAAGGCTCAGAAGCCGGATTGAGTTTGCAATCGCCGGTCTCGACTTGTTCACGACCTGCGCGACCTGCTCCTGGGTGTAACCCCACTTTTCCATGAGCTCCTTGTAGCCTAAAGCCTCTTCAACCGGGTTCAGGTTCTCACGCTGGAGATTCTCAACTAGCGCAAGTTCCATCGCACCCTTGTCGTCCATCTCTTTTATGACAACGGGAACTTCGTCCAAACCCGCCATCCGGGCGGCGCGCCAGCGTCTCTCCCCCGCTATTATCTGATATCCGCCGGTTTCGAGCGGTCGGACAAGAAGCGGTTGCAGAACGCCGTGCTGTTTAATCGAATCGGCGAGCTTTCCGAGCGCTTCGTCGTCAAAATCGGTTCTCGGCTGGTCGCGGTTCGGAGATATTTCCGTCAGCCTGAGGGTTTTCTGCTGCTTTTCTTCGGTTTCATTCTGGGAGAAGAGCGCGTCCATCCCCATTCCGAGTCCTTTAACCTTTGCCATAAAATCCTCCCTTCCACATTACGACTTCCTGCCGTAGGTCTGTCCGGTTTTCTTCTTTGCCCTCTCCAGAAACTCGTTGCAGAAGTTTTCGTATGCTTCCGCGCCTTTGGAAGTGTGGTCGTAGTACATAATAGGCTTTCCGTGGGACGGAGCCTCGGAAAGTGCAACATTCCGTGGGATTACTGTCTCGTAAACGTCGTTCGGAAAGTACTTTTTGACCTCCGAAACCACCTGCGCGGTGAGATTATACCTTCCCACATACATCGTGAAGAGGATTCCCTCTATGTACATATACGGATTGTAGCCGTCCTTGATTCGCTTTATCGTGTCCATCAGCTGGACAAGTCCCTCAAGCGAGTAGAATTCGCACTGAATCGGGATGAGAACCGAGTCGCAAGCCGCAAGTGCATTCAGAGTTATGATACTCAGCGACGGCGGGCAATCTATCAAAATAAAATCGTAGTCGTTTTTGATCGGCAGAATCTGCATTTTGAGCCTCATAAGCCGGTTTTCGACTCCTGCGAGCTCTATCTCCGCGCCAGCGAGCTTCTGCGCCGATGACAGAAGCGAAACGCCCTTGTATGCGGTCGGGACGATTGCCTCGTAAGCTCTGCACTGCCCTATCAGAACTTCATAGACGGTGCTTTTTATAGCACGCTTGCGAACTCCCAAGCCGGTTGTGGTGTTTCCCTGTGCGTCGATGTCGACGACTAAGACTTTTTTTCCTTTCCCGCCGAGCGCGGCGGCGAGATTAACAACGGTAGTTGACTTCCCAACTCCGCCTTTCTGATTTGATACGGCGATAATCTTCCCCATGATACGCTCCCTTACTATTAGTCTTGTGTGAGCCAGTACCTCTATCCATACGTACTCTCACAACCTCTAATAATAAGTATAGCACAATTTTTGGACTTTGCAACCGGTTTCGACAAATTTTATTTTGGGAAGATTGCGAAATGTTCCACATGGAACAATGCCGGCTTCGCCGGCGACGCCTCCCTTCGGTCGGCGCACCTCTCAGTCACGCCTGCGGCGTGACAGCGCCCCTAATTTAGGGGAGCCTTTGTTGCACAATTCTGGCTCCCCTTTTTAAGGGGAGCTGGCAGCCACGAAGTGGCTGACTGAGAGGTGCCGCGACCAAAGGGAGCGGCGCAAGTTCGGCAACGCCGAACTTGCCGACTTGCCGCAGGCAAGTTGTGTATATTGTACATTGTACATTATTTCTTCAACGGTATCCTTATATGATAATCCACATACCCATCCGTCTGCGTTTTATCGACATTGACGTCGACGCCGGCTATCTGCATTGTCTCGACCGCCTTATTAATAGTATTCGTGAACAGCCGGAGGTCTTTGAGGACAGCACTGCCTTTGCGGATTCGGGCACAGTATTTGTCGTACTCGATCATCGATTCAACAAGAGCCTCGGTCTTTTCGACGTTCATCTTCCCTTTTACGACCTTTTTCAGAGCTTCGTCACGCTTTTCGTCTGTCGGAAGCTTCAGAAGTGCCCTCGCGTGGCGCTCGGTAAGACCGTTTTCGGTGATTATCTGCCGCTGGGAAGCTGTGAGTTTAAGTAAGCGAAGCTTGTTCGCAAGGGTCGACTGGGCGTAGCCAAGACGGTAGGCGGCGTCCTCCTGGGTCATTCCGTAGAGATCGATGAGCTTTGCGATGGCGTCCGCCTCCTCAAAGAAGCTCAGATCCTCACGTTGGAGGTTCTCTACAAGCGAAAGAAGTGCCGAAGTCCGGTCGCTGGCTTCAGTAATAATGCACGGAACGGTCTCAAGCCCCGCAATCATTGCCGCGCGAAGCCGTCTTTCGCCGGCAATAAGCTCGTAGCCGGAAGGTGTTTCGCGTACCGATAGCGGCGAAATAATCCCATCCGCCTTGATGCTAGCCGCCAGATTCATTAGCTCATCCCGTTCAAAAGTCTTGCGAGGCTGGTAAGGGTTCGGCGAGATAGCCTCACAAGGGATCTCCACCACTTTCGCCGCCACCTTCTCCTTCTTCGGCAGGAAAATTTTTGCCATAATATCACGTCCTTGTAGTAATTGTATAATTCTGTATACATATATTACCATAAAGATGGTATCATTTCCAGAGGAAAATATCGGGTGGATTCGACAACCATCGCAGTCATCCAATCTCAAAAATATTTCTAAAAAGTATTGCATTTTGCAAGACAAAGCGATATAATAGAATTGGAAATGGAGGTTTTCATATGGCAGTCAGAACCGCAAATGTCACAGCAAGAGTTGAGCCAGAAATAAAAAATGAGGCGGAAACCATAATATCCGAGCTTGGATTGTCCGTTTCGGCAGTAATAAACTCCCTTTATAAGCAAATTATAATTCATCAAGGCATTCCCTATTCACTCACTCTCTCAACCGCTCCAAAAGCAATTGATGAAATGACACGTGAAGAGTTTGATTTGATGATGGAAACAAGCTTAAAGCAAGCTAAGAACGGAGAGTCAATACCAGCCGAAGATGTTTTTGCAAAAATATTGAGTAGGTAGACGTGATAAAATGTACAAGATTGAATTTACGCCCTATGCGGAAAACCAGTTGAACGGAATTTATAATTATATTACATACGAGTTATTAAACCCTATAGCAGCCGAAAAAAATATTTGCAATATTGAAAACAGCATCATGAATCTTAGTCAAATGCCGCAAAGAATCAAATTTATCGATGATGAACCGTGGAGAAGCCAAGGGATTCGGAAATTCTCAGTTAAGAATTTCTTCGTGTATTTCTGGATTGACGAAGAAGACTATGTAGTTCATGTTGTAACTGTTGCGTATGCAAGGCGTAATCAAGTCGGAGTGCTGAGTGATATTGAATAGTAACAAAAAACACCTCGATTGAGGTGTTTTTCTTTTACTATTTCACCACCCGCCTGGGGTATTCCCCCAGCGTCTTCTTTACCTTATCCACAACCACAAGCGTCCTGCCGTCGCCGTTTGGGAGCTTATATTCGGTGACTTGGGTGATTTTTCTGCCGAGTTTCTCAATAACTGCCTCCGCCTGGGCGATTTCTTCATGGCAATCACTGCCTTTAAGGGCAAGGAACTTGCCGCCTGGTTTCACATAGGGGAGGCAATACTCACTGAGAACCGACAGTCGGGCAACTGCCCTCGCCGTGGCTACGTCGAATGTTTCACGTAGAACAGTCCGTGCGCCATCTTCGGCTCTCGAATGGATGCAGGTGGTGTTAAGACTCAGGGCTTTGGAAACGTCCCGAAGGAAGTTCACACGCTTGTTCAGGCTGTCTAGAAGGGTGATTTCAAGGTCGGGGCGGACGATTTTCATCGGAATGGACGGGAAACCAGCGCCGGTGCCGACGTCAATAAGGGTTGCGCCCGAAGGAACCTCCACCATCGTCAGCGGAAGGCAGGAGTCGGCGAAGTGCTTTATGATAATGCCCTCACTGTCGGTGACGGTGGTCAGGTTCATAACCTTATTTTTCTCAACAAGCATATCTGAATATGTTGCAAAACTCGCAATCTGGGCGTCCGTCAGCGGGAGGTTTATGCCCAAGAAAACGGACTTCAGACGTTCAGTATCAATTGCCGCCACTTTCTTCCCTCCTCTTCTTTTCGAGCCAGATTAGTAGCACCGAGATGTCCGCCGGGTTGACGCCCGAAATTCTCGACGCCTGACCGACGCTCAGCGGCTTTCTCTTCTGGAGTTTTTCCGCCGCTTCGAGCCGAAGTCCCTGAATCTTCGTATAATCAGTGTCGGGCGAGAGCTTTTTTGACTCGAGCCTTCTCATGTCCTCGACCTGCTTCAGCTGTATGTTGATGTAGCCTTCGTACTTGATTCGGAGCTCCGCCTGTTCGGTGACCTCTTCCGGAAGCTCGGGGCGGTTTTTGTCGGCACAAGCTAAACCGTCATACTTCACCTGCGGTCTTCTGATGAGCTTTGCAAGGGTCGTGCCGTTTGAAATCGGTTCGGTTCCACTATTTATAAGATATTCGTTGAGAGCTTCCCCCGGCGCCACGTTGGTGTGCTCGAGTCTCTCGACTTCATCCGCAATCATCTTTTCTTTCTGAAGGAGCCGCTCGTAGCGTTCGTCCGAAATCAAGCCCACTTCGTGCCCGATTGGCGTGAGGCGCTCGTCGGCGTTGTCTTCCCTGAGAAGAATCCGGTACTCGCTTCGGGAGGTCATCATCCGGTACGGATCGGTGACGCCCTTCGTGACGAGGTCGTCGACAAGGGTTCCGATGTAGGAGGACGCCCGATCTAATATCATCGGTTCCCTGCCCTGTAACTTCAGTGCGGCATTGATTCCGGCGACCAAGCCCTGTGCGGCGGCTTCCTCATAGCCAGATGAACCGTTGAACTGCCCTGCGCCGTAGAGCCCAGGGTGCTCACGGAATTCAAGCGTCGGCAGAAGCTCGGTCGGGTCACAACAGTCATACTCTATAGCGTACGCCGGGCGCATAATCTCGACATGTTCAAGTCCTTTGATTGTACGTAAAAATTTAAGTTGAACATCTTCAGGCAAAGAAGAACTCATCCCTTGCAAGTAGTATTCGTCGGTGTCAAGACCCATTGGCTCGATAAATAATTGATGTCTTGGTTTATCAGAGAAACGGACAACTTTGTCCTCGATAGACGGACAGTACCGGGGACCGACTCCCTCAATCCTTCCCGAATACAAAGGCGACCGGTCAAGGTTCTCTAGAATAATTCTGTGGGTCTCGGAATTGGTGTAAGAGATGTAGCAGGAAACCTGATTTTTCAATTCGCCCTTCGTCTCGAACGAAAACGGGATGATGTGATCGTCGCCGTCCTGCTTCTCTAAAACGGAAAAATCGATTGAACGCTTGTGGACTCTCGCCGGGGTTCCCGTCTTGAATCTTCGGATGGAAATTCCCAGTTGTTTAAGTGATGAAGTAAGTGCTTTTGCCGGCAAAGTTGCGTCCGGTCCCGACTCATAATTCGACTCGCCGACGTGAATCTTTCCGCCTAAGTATGTGCCGGTTGCGATTATAATTGCACGGCAATTATAGTAGCCACCGAGCTTTGTTCTCACACCCGAAACGGCGTCCGAATCATCCGTCAGGATTTCGGTAATCTCCGCCTGCTTGATTTCGACGTTCGGCTCCGCCTCCAGAACCTGCTTCATATAGGTGTGGTACTTGACCCGGTCCGCCTGCACCCGAAGGCTGTGAACAGCAGGACCTTTACCGAGGTTGAGGACTCTCGACTGGATGAAGGTGGCGTCCGCCGCCTTGCCCATCTCGCCGCCCAGTGCGTCAATCTCCCGGACGAGGTTGCCTTTAGCAGTCCCGCCAATCGACGGGTTGCAAGGCATGTTTGCGATGCCGTCAAGGGTAATCGTGAAGATTCCGACCTTCAGCCCGAGCCTTGCCGGAGCCAGCGCCGCCTCAATCCCGGCGTGCCCAGCCCCGATGACGATGATATCAAATTTTCCCATAAAATTGGTAGATGTGTCCATTTTGATTGCCTCTTATATATTACTGATTGTAAATTTTGTGTTGGATATTACAGAATAAACCCCTCCACCATGCTTCGCATGGTCCCCCTCCCCCTTCGGGGGAGGCTATTTTCCTTCTCTCGTAGCTTTTGAGAGAATACAACTTTGGTAAGCAGCAATACTCTCCTCCAGCAGGAGGCATCCTTGAGGCAGTCAAAGCCTCCCCCGAAGGGGGAGGGGGACCGCCGGCTGAAAGCCGGTGGTGGAGGG
>JAJQHD010000052.1 GCA_021199855.1 Oscillospiraceae bacterium | reverse complement strand
CTTTTTCGGGAAAAAGCATTTCCGTATAAAAACCCACTTTCAAATAATTACGTCCAAACCGCGAAGGGTTTTTTACACATACAACATCCACCTCTCCCGATTCAACAGCGGCTATCATAGCTTGAAACCCGTGTCTTTCAAAATTTATAGCGCTATACCCATCATCTGTAAAACGACGGTAATTCTTAATTCGTGAGCTTTGGCATATTCCTCAAGGTATGCCTTTTGATTTACAATACTGTTGGATTCGCCTTTCATCTCATCGTCACTCGACAACCTCTCATACAGTGCCGCATACTTAACCTTGTTCATTTTCTTGTTACCTCCTGCTTTAAATTTACTACAACATTGAATATCACTTTTTTCAAGCTGATTTCTCTGTCCTACTACATTATAACTCTTCGGGTCAGTGACAACATAGGAACTGTGCATTTGCATGAGATTTGGCTTCACGAAAAATCGTGTTTTTCCTGAGCCGGAACCGCCGATGACAAGGATATTCTTGTTTCTGGCGTACTTCGGTTGTGCCGGACGGCTGTTCATCATGAGTGCTTCCGTCTGAGTAAGTATTACGTTTTTGGAGAACTCCGGGTCGATATATGGCTGAATGTCCTCCGGCTTGCCCCAACGGGCTGAACCGTATTCCTCGCCCTGACGGAACTTCTTGCGGCTTTTGCTTTTCATGTAGACTGCAAGCTTGAGCAAGTCTGCTGCCGATACTCCTACAAGCAAGTCAACAGGATTGAAGCTTGGGAGAGGGCTTGCAAACGCTGTTCCGAAATTTGCGAAACCACCTGTCAGCTTGTCCACCATTTCTGTGCCGGGTGTTGAGCGGAAGACCGCAAAAAGCTTGTTCACAAAGTAGAACGCAAACACATACGGAAGATTGAGAAGTATGAGCCGTTTGAAATCTATCTTTTTGCTCATAAATCCATCCCTCGATCCCTGCTCTTGACCTTGACCTTTTCACGCTGTTGCTTCTTTGACTGCTCCTGATGACGGGAGAGCTTCTGAAGCAGCGAGGGCTTGTCTCTCTTTGTGAGTGACTTAGCGGAAAACTCCTTGAACGCCTGAGTCATGACATCAACATCCCGTCCCTTGAAGAAGACGAGGTAACGGGGAGGCTAACCGGTTGTGTCCTTCATGAGGGAATAGTCAATCCCATATTTCTTCGTAGTGCGCTCGAATGACTTAATATTTCCGTCTGTCACTTCGATTTTGCTGAGAGCAGCGTTATGCTCGATGAGATGCTTGATTGACTGTTTGCTCCGATAAGTCTTCGGCTGAGAAGCGGTCTTCTGAGCCTTCTCTATTTCCTCAACGAACTTCTTGAGAGCCTTGTTCAGCACCTCGCCGGTGACTTTTCCGCCTTTGATTGCTATTGCAACAACCTTGGTGTTTACTTCGTCTTGCATTGGATTCCTCCTTTCGTGGAATTATTGGGGACAAGTCTACGGCTGAAATCCCCGATAGTTGATAATAGTCACGGCAGCACCTCCTTCCTTGATTTACCATAGAGGTCGTGATTTACGAGTGCTGAATAGTAGTTGTCCATGGTCAATGATGCGTTATACAGTGTCGTGAGCATATATGCCCGGATATTTCGGCTCTCCGACGGGCAGTCATCCATCGCCTGAAAGACGTATTCAATATGCCTGCTGTCCAACTTCAGTAGGCGAGATTTAACTACTTCCTGCGGCATATCCTCACCATTGATGCGGATAGTCGGACGAGTGGAGCAGATTGCATCCAGCATAATCTCAACCATCTTATTCGCACGGTCGATGTAAAAATGCTTGTCCTGAGCGAGTGTTTCAATTTCAAGATTATCCCGAATAATCTTCTTGTATCGCTCCCTCAACTCCATCCCATCCATCCTATCAGGATTGATAGATTGATTGTTACTTGCTAAGTCTTTTGTTTCTTGAGTAGTTACTTGATTGGTATTTATTTGCGTTGGGTTTGCCGACGGCGGTTCAGCCGGTATCGGTTTTCCCGATGACGGTGATAACGCATTCGGAATGTTGAAAACCGTGTATCTTGCCTTGCTCATGTGTCCGTTTTCATCTCTTGTCTGATAGCGATACACATAGCCTTGTTCCTCAAGATCTTTCATGGCAGAACGTATTTCGTCAACGCCATCCGTATTAAGAGCTGCAAGTCCCTGCAAAGAGTAGTCCCAATCAGTAGGAAGACTCAGCATCTTTGAAAGAAGACCGACTGCTTTCAAAGATAAATTCTTGTTTCGGAGATGATGATTCAGCATTGTTGTGAAATCGTTGGCTCTCTTAATATCTATCTCAGACAGACTGTTGCTCTTGGCTTTCTTCATCTTTCTGCCCCCTTGATAATTCATATGGTGAATATGGGCAATATTGGAATACGCACGACTGATCCTTCCAAAACGGACGATTGAATCGGCAGGTGCGACATTCTGGGATAATGCCATCATAGCCGCTATCAAATTTCGAATACGGCGACTCTTTCATTATCGCCTCGAATGCGATGATGCTTTCGTTTTTCATTTTGTTTCCTCCTGTTGATTTGATTTTGAGATAAAAAGCCCCGACATTGGGGTTGCATTTGCAATGGCGGGGATAGTGGGTGGATATTTAATTGTTAAAGCCTTTGTTTGCCTGTCTGTCTCGCTCTTGACTAACTCTCGAATTTATGGTAAGCTATGTATGGAACCTGAAATTTGAGCCTGCAAGGAGGTGGACCGAAATGGGATTATATTTGAATCCTGAAAAAGAATCTTTCCGACAAGCTTGTAATGGAATCTATGTGGATAAAACCGGCATGATTGATTATGTCAATAGCACTATCGGCACACCAGCGAAGTTGAACTGTTTCAGTCGTCCAAGAAGATTTGGCAAGTCATTTGCGGCAAAAATGCTTTGTGCCTATTACGACAAGAACTGCGATTCAAGAGAACTGTTCGAAGGCTTGAAGATTTCAAAAATGGATTCTTTCGAGAAATACCTCAATAAGTATGACGTAATATATTTGGATATAACGAGATTTATTTCCACTGTAGGCTCTTTAAACGATGTTGTAAAACGTCTCCAAGCGGATGTAATCGAGGAACTTAAGAGTGCATATCCGTTGTATGTAAAAGAGGACGAAAAAGCATTAGCGAATGCACTTTTTGCTATCAGTCACAAGACGGGCAATAAATTTGTAGTCATTATTGACGAGTGGGATGCACTTTTCTGTGAAGCAAAGGACGACGACAATCTCCAAAAAGAGTATGTACAACTTTTGCGTGGGTTGTTTAAGGGTGGCACGGCGACTGATGAGACAATCCTTTAGCCTACATGACAGGCATTCTGCCAATCAAAAAATACGGCACGGAATCAGCATTAACCGACTTCCAAGAGTTTACCATGACGAGTCCTGCGAAGTTGGCTAAGTACGTCGGCTTTACCGAGGATGAAGTAAAATCTCTCTGTGATAAGTACAACATGGATTTTGAGAGTATGCAGACTTGGTACGACGGTTATTCGTTTAACCAGATACAGCACGTCTATAGCCCGAACTCCGTCATGCTTGCAATACGAAACGAGGAGTTTCAGAATTATTGGACAGCTTCGGAGACATATGAGTCCTTGAAAAAATACATCGAGATGGACTTTGATGGTCTTAAAG
>JAJQHD010000033.1 GCA_021199855.1 Oscillospiraceae bacterium | reverse complement strand
ATTTCAATCCACTCCCTCCGTGGGGAGGGAGACAGCAAAACAGTACAAAATCGTGACTTGTTTTGCGGGGGCTGTTCTCGAAAATGCTGGTTTTGTTATACTGTTGGTTTTCGGGGACAGCAAAATATATTACTATAAGTAATATAATAACAATATTTTGTGTGCGAAGGTCGGGCTTTTTCGTGTTTGCTTGGGCTTCGCACGGGCAACAAGCTATATCATCAGCACTCCTTCCGGGTCGTAGGTGTCTTTTACGCCGAAGTGTTCGATTTTGGTCTGGTACTTGTTGCCGAGGTAGTAGAATCTCAGGCTGTCGCGGGATGGGTCCATTATCTCTAAGAGCTTTGACTGAAGGAGGCGGCACTGGGCGGCGTCGACGAGGCACTCGAAGACCGAATTCTGAACCCGTTGACCGTAGTTTGTGCACTGTTTGGCGATTTTCCGGAGACGCTTTCTGCCGGCGGCGTCCTCGGTGTTCACGTCATAGGTTATGAGTACGAGCACTTCCCTCACCTACTTCCACAAGAACGGCGGATATGCATCCAAATCTCCGCGAAGATATCTCGAAAGAAGTTGTGCCTGCACCGTCGGGACGAGTCCCCACGGGATTTTCTCGCCGAGATACGGGTGGGTGATCTCCTCCTTCTTGTGCTCCTGCCAGGCTTTAAGAAACGTCTTTCTCGCATCATCCGACATGATGACGGCGCCGCTGTCTAGGAATTCAAAGTCCTTCCTGTGAAGCTGACGGTTGTTGATGAGAGTCAGTACGAACCGGTCGGCGATGCAGGGTCGGAGTTCTTCCATAAGGTCGAGTGCCAGAGACTTTCTCCCCGGACGGGCGGTGTGCATGAAGCCGACATAACTGTCAAGCCCGACCGCTTCGAGAGCCGAAGCGCAGTCGTTCGTCAGAATCGAATAGGCAAACGAGAGAAGCGCATTTGTCGGGTCGAGTGGAGGACGGCGGTTTCTCATCGTGAACCAGAAGAGCTCCTTGTCCCCGAGAACCATCTCGTCGAATGCGTCGAAATAGGCGTTTGCGGCGACGCCCTCAAAGCCACGAAGGCTGTCGGTGTCGGTCGCTCCGTTAATCATCGGGATGTAGCTTTTAAGCTGGTCAGAGGCGATTCGCAGAATATTGTCATCAACCCTCATCCCGTGGTCACGGCGGGTTCTCTCAACACTCTTCCGGCAGTTGTAGACCTTTCCGAGAATAAAGCACTTAGCAATTTCAGTACTCTTTTCGGGATTATCAGCAACACGGTACTGAGTCTGTCGGAGGAGGACGTTTCCGTGAGTGATTCCGGTGGTTCTCGCCAAAAATTTTCCTCTTGGAGTGAAGAATGCGAGATTTATCTCTCTATCGGCACACGCTCCCATAAGAGACGGGCTCGCACCGGCATATGAGAAGGACATTATACCCTCAAGAGTGTGCAGAGGATATCTCGCCACGACGTCATCTCCCCGCTTCACGACGACATTTTCGCCGTCAAGGGTGAGATAGGCGTCCTCGCTCATCACATAAAGCGTGTTGAGAAGCTTCTTCATCCTCAGACCTCCTCCAGCGATTCGCTGATGTAATCCTTCGCACTCTTCACCTTCATCAGCTTCGGCAGGCAAAGCTCCTTCATCGAACAGGACTGACAGCCCTTTTTCGGCTTGACCTTCGGGGTATATCCCCGCTCGAAGAGCTCATGCATTTCCTTGAGAGCCGATTCGACCTCCGCACGGAGTTCTGGCGTGAATTCGACTTCAACCCGCCTTTTCGTCTCGCCGTAATAGAGCGCGCCGGCGGGAATCTTGCAGCAGAGCATCTCTTCAAGGCACATCGCCTGCCCGCAGAGCTGATGCCTGTCGCCGGTGTCCTCACGCGGCTTGCCGCGCTTGTACTCAATCGGGTATGGAAGCCACCTGCCGTCCCTCCCGGAGAGGGTGACCCCGTCGTCCGACCGGTGAAATTCGAGAACGTCGCACTGACCCGAAACCCCGAGCCGTGACGAGTGGAGATAGACTCCCCGTGTGATGATGACGTCGCCACGCGACTCGACGAATGAGGTGTCGTGCGCGTTCGAGTGGAACAGGTTCCCGTCGACGGTGAGGTAGTTCTCGCTCCAGAGTCCTTCTATAGTCGTCAGAGCCCACCTACGTCTGCAGAATATGAAATTCTGCAGTCCAAAAAGCTGAAGGTAGTCTTCCTCTTTATACTCAGACACCGTCAATCACTTCCGGCTCAAGACCCTCCAAAGGATGGACGATTATCTCGTAATCGTCAGCAGAAGTTGGCAAATACTCCTCATTTTTGAGCTTAACCTCAATACTGCGGTGAACCTTAGCTGACGAATACTGCCCGCCCTTGCAGTCGTGTCTGAACCAGTAAACCTTAAGGATTTCCATTGAGCCATCAGGGCGAGCGGATGACGAGTCGTTTTCAAAGAGGGTTCTCAGACACTTTTTAAGTGTCTCGGCATCCTCCTCGCTGAAACCAGTTTTCTCCGCAAGCTGAACATTGATTGAGCCCTTGATGATGTAGAGACCGTATGAAATCATGTGCTTATCGCCCATGGTATCGCGACCCTTTCCTCCATCAGTCTCTGTTTTGTTGTTCACGCTCTTTGTTATCTTCATGTTGATAACTTCGACCTGCGAAGCGGTAAGTGCCTGATGTATCGACACGGGACCTCTCACTGCGATGGAAGAACCGCTTCCACTGCCATTGTCGCCTTCAAAAGCAAATACCTGACCGAAACTACGGACATCAAGCCACTTTTCACAAGCAGTTTGCGCGTACTTATTCCTGTCCTTTATTCCCTTCAGATTGCTGTCGGCGCGCTCCTTTAGGCTTTTGCAGCCATCATACATCGGGTGCTCTTCTGACTGCACGAATATCTCATGCTCCAAGTCCTGCATCCTGTTTCTCAGCTTTCTCTTGATGCAAACGTCGGACATCTCTCCAAGGAAGTCGCGAGTAGTTCTCGGGCGGTTGCCGTTGTTGGGGTCTCCATTTGCGTTCGCCATAGTGACCGATGCAAGTACTACGAAATCGATTTTGTTATTAAGGATTGCCATTTTGATTTACCTCCGATACAGTATTGTTTGTTTCCTTGTCCTTCTTTGACCTGTAAAGCTCTTTGCGCTGAAGATAGTATCCCAAAAGATATGTGTCCTCAAGAGGTCGGTTCATGTATGCCTCGTCTTCCTCTCTGAATGTGGCATAAATATCTGTTATAAGGTTTCTTAAGTACACTCTCTCCCCTGGTGTGTGCTTCTGCATATACGGTATAATCCTCTCCTCAAGAGTTTTTGCCGTGCTCCGCGGTCTCACACAAAATGTTGAATACAAGTTGATAGCGTTCGGTTCACGGTTTTCGCCTTTTTCATAGGTTGTCCGTTCGATATACTCCATCACAGCAAGAAGTCTCCCGAAAAGATAGCTTCTGTCGGTTTTCGCAGTGTCAAGCTGCATTGTCCATTCCTCCTTATTTAGTTTGTCGTTATGATATTTTCTGATTACCGCACACGCGGTATGTAAAACAAGCTCGTATTTGTACTTGTAATTCTGTGGCTGTGAAACTTTAGCTTGCAAAGAACGCACAATGTCAAGAGGAACAGGTGCAGACTCTGTCACACAAGGAATGAGTCGCTTAATCTGGTCAGCTATGAAGTGATCATTATTTCCTTTGATGGCACCGCTTTCTTTTTCTTCTCTGCCATACGCACACATCACAATATTCCAGAGTGTCGGCGATTTGATTGTATATACACTACTTTGACCACTCCACTTCGGGAAGCAGACAGTGTCAAACCACTCTTCAACTCTTTCGTAATAGTCGCACGATTTCTGCTCGGTATAGTAGGTCACTGACAGTCTGCCGGTGCTCTTGGTTGTGGCATCCAGCGACACAATGCAAACATCATCGTCATCCGGAAGCAGATTCTTATAACCCCGTATAGTGTCATAAAGTAGCTGTTTGTAATCACTCGTCTCTATCGGGGCGTTATCCTCACCCTCATCAGGAAAAAGCTCATCATAGCCAACGGGATTATAAACCTTCTTTCCACTTGGACTCCAGCAAATAACGAAGCTTGGAGTATCGCCGCTTTCCCGCTGTGCCCTGCCGATCGTAACTCTCTCATTTGCAACCAGCCACCTGAGAGCGCAATGGGTCTTTTGCGACGACACAAATCCGATAGAAGCAGCTTGCACAGCATTCCCATTCGGATTAAGGAATCTTCCCGTATACGCGAATTTTCTTTCAGCATCCTTGCTGGATATGAGTTTGGCTCCGTTGTACAGTGAAACAGTCGCTCTTGGATGCCTTGACGAGATAATCTCCTCATTGCCGGAAATCATGCAGAGATGCTTTTCTCTTTGCTTTGTAAGCATATCAATATAGTAATCCTGCCATGATTTGAACAGGTCGCTGTCTCTCCAACACTCCTCCGGGTCTCCGCAGTTATAAACTCGCCATCTGACTAAAAACTTAGCGTACGCCAATTCCGTTGACTTTCTCTTTGCAAAGGTCATATTCTCGTCCAGTTCTATAAGACCGTATTCCTTCAGATCATTAAGAATAGTTCCACCAAGAATATACTTTTGCACTGCCCTGACCTTTGGAGTTGAATATTCCGACTCCGCCCAGGCTGTAAGTAGCTCAATATAAAGCTTATGCCTTTTTTCGTCAGTCACCGCCAGGTATTGAAGCTCGTCGCTCAGCGGATGTGCGGCTATGCTTCCTCTGTCGGCAGATTCCTCAGTTGCAGGTATGACAGTCCTTCTCTCTTCGTCAGGAACCAAGGTTGCACTGTAAAAGGCACCGTCGGCTCTCAGGGTGATTTCAATCTGTGCGTTTGCGACAATATGACATATCGGAGAAAGCGGCTCTTTACCTTTCTCATACACACCTGCAAGGTGAGCGTGGTTGTCATATGTCTCATACGCTTTCTGCCATATGCTCATGCGTTCACCTCCTCAAACTCCGACTCATCGAACTCCTCAAGTCCGATGAAGTTTTGTTCAGCCTTGCCGAATTTCTTCATGTTCATCTGCCTTACGAATTCGGTTACCTTGCAATCCTCCGGTCTTGGGAACTCAATAATTCCTCTCTTCTTCATAACCGGATAGAAGAACCTCTTTGTAAGACAGTCCTTTGTCTCCTCGCTGTACGCTTCATCCGGGTAAGTAAGACCGTGATACATGAGTCCAAAGGTCAGCTCGGTAAAGTCTTCCCTGTCGTACGCACCATCTCCCTCACCGAAAACGCAAGGTTCAACGTAGCCCTGACACTCTCTTGACCCGAGAAAAATATCTCGCCTGCCACCTCTAGTGATGCTTTTCCTGGCAATCGTGTAGTGCTTGTTTTCATTCTTTGAGTCATCCTCCAGCTCAGGGCGATTCCCGTTAGGTTCAAAGTGAGCCTGAACCTGATAGCAACAGTCCTTGAGATAGGTATAGTATGACAAGTCGTTGCCACCAGTCCACTTGAGCGGACGAACTCCTTTGGTCTCGGTCTGAATCGGATTCATCACCCTGATTTTGTCGATATACCAGATGATCGACGGCTTCCAGTACACGGAATGCATAATGCCCTTGATAGCCTCGTATGTGGGAATAAGATAGCTGCATTTTTCTCCGCCAATACGGGTTATCGGGTCGGAAAAAAGAGCATATTCTCCGTACACCTTGAACTGAACAATATTTGGATGCAAGTTTGACACCTCCTAAAATGATTTTCTATGCGAATAACGGTTTCCCGTTGTCGTCCGTAATAACGCCTAAGGCATCGTCATACCAATTCTTATTAAGAACCAAGGCTCCCAACGGTGTCGATGTAATTCCGCCGTTCCCGATAATTTTGTCAACCTGCCACTTGAAGAGCGATACAGTGTATGGTTTCAGCTTCACAAGAAACTCTTTTGCCCTCTTTATATCATGAATATCGCAACCATAGAGCTCATCAATAAGCGTTTTATTATCGCCATATGGAACAATTACATCAATGCCCTCATCGTCGAAAACCTTGAATAGCTCTCCGGCAGTCTTGAAAGACTGATTGAGGAAGTACTTGGAACGACCAACAGGTCTTCTCTTACCGTTGTCTGAAAGCAATGAGTATATGAATATTTCGTTGTCATCGTCATAAAAGTCCTGATAGTTTGCATCCTCCTTGTCGTAATACTTCTGATAGTAATATTCTATCGCCTCATCAGAAGATAAGTCAGCAGAATGCTCATCGCTATTCAGGAGCGAATCGGTCGCTTCCTTGCCCTTCTGAATATCCGGCAATCTGCTTAAATCCTCGCCCTTCAGCTTCACTATGTACACATTGGCAGGCTCAATTGATTCACCATTTCTGTTGCAACGCCCTGCCGTCTGGATGGTGCTGTCCATTCCGGCTTGAATTCTTATGGCACTTCCATAGGAAACGTCCACTCCCGCCTCTAACACCTGTGTAGACGAAAGTATAACCTTTCTGGACTTCTTCGCCAGCTCTGCGGTTTCAAGGGTATCCCGCCGATGAGCCATACACATCGAGGATGACAGATGGAAGCAGGAAACACCCTCCTCATTTCTTGCACGAAACTCACTGTATATCTTCGCCGCTTCAGCTTTCTTGTTGCAGACTATCAGAAGACTGTCTTTGTCCTTGAGAATCTCGTTTCCGAAACAGGCAATCTCTTCATACGACATTTCCGGCTTGCTTTTGTTGACGATATTCGTCCTTTTGAATACCGCCCATATATCTTGGTCATACTCAACCATCTCCTTCGGGACTGGGAGCAACGGACGCTGAGTGCATTCAAGCGCTGGCTGTGTGGCGGAGCAAAGAATTATGTCAGCACCGCATACCTGCGAAAGAAATGCTATTGTCTGGTTGAAGAGCGACAGCATTTTGGTCGGAACTGTCTGCACCTCGTCAAAAATGATTACGCTGTTGCAAAGGCTGTTAAACCTGCGGACACAGCTCGTCTTATCTGAGAACATTGTATTCAGCATCTGAACCAATGTGGTGATGATAACCGGAGCGTTCCAGCTTTCAACCATCAGTTCTCTCTCGTTCAGAGCCTCTTCATTATCCTTATCAACCGGGATTACGTTTGAATGATGTTCCAAAACCGTGCAACTATCGCCGATGTAGTCGTGAATCACTCCTGCATTCTGGTCTATAATCGCAAGCAGTGGAATTACGAACATAATCCGCTTCTTATCGCTGTGCTCCTTCGCATGAGCCAGCGCATATCTCAACGATGTCAGAGTTTTCCCGGAGCCAGTCGGAAGGCTGAGGCGATAGATGCCGCTCGGGCAAGAGGCGAACTCCTTGCACTTCTCCGACAGTGCGGAGCGAGCCTTTGTTATATCGGTATCTGACGGCAATTCCGAAAGTTTTGCTTCAAAATGCGAAAGGCATTCAGCCCAATCAGCTTCATTAACCTCAGGCTTACTGCCGTTCATAAACGCCGCTGTATCGGCTCTGTCTCCCTCAATGACCGCAGAGAGAAGGAGTCTTGCGATGAGACCGAGGTAAAAATCGTTTTCTTTCTTGTTGAAGCAAAGCTTTTTGCAAACAGCCTTGACCTCTTCAACACACTTCGGGAACATCTCTTTCAGGGTATCATAATATTCCGACTGCTTGAAACGGTTTATAGCATCTTCGATTTCTTTGTTTTGAAGATTTCCCTCATCCAATCTGTGATCAAATCCGACTTCTTCATGATGCTCGTCTATAAGATCGAACTGACAGTGATGCGCACCAATTGCGTATGCAATCAGCTCGGCAGTAAGTCTCTCGTGAGCTGAATTGCTGTCATTGTGGTATTCCCTGAGAATCAGCCTCACTCCGGCAAACGTATGGTTAACAGAGCCACGGACCACATCCTCGTCGAAAGCCACCTTGACGATATACTCTCTGAAGGCATCCATAAGCTTCCCGATGTCGTGGAGAAGACCTACAACAAAAGCGGTAAAATAAAGTCCGATTGCCCTCAAAAGCTCTGCCGCGGTTTTGGCTGTGCCTAAATTGTGGTCAAAGACCGTCTGAATCTCGAATTTGTCACCGTTCTTCCGTATGTGGGCAGGATATATATCCTCCTCTCGCAACTTATTCAGCAGTTCCGATTTTTCTTTCATAAAGGCCTCCTCCTGATAATATCCCGTGTAATGGTATGTGTATAATTCCATTATATCACGCCTTTCCAGTTTGTCAAGCGCGTCTTGAAAAAATTTTGCTTGAAATCTGTGCGCATATGAGTTATAATACAATGGTCAACGAAAGTTGTGGATTGAAAAGTGTATTGGTATGTGATGGCGGAGTAGTAATGTTCTTGCTACTCTTGCTTTTTAAATATTATATCACCCCAAAAATCCCATGTCAATGAAAGTGCGTCCTAAAAATCGGACTCATCCAAGATTTACGTCAAAAGTCAGTACTCTTTTTCTCCCTGTTCGGAAAAATTTCATTTCCCGAAAAATAACACTTGCAATCTTGCAGGAAATGTGGTAGAATATCATGGTTGACTAAGGAGACGTATCGAAGTGGTCATAACGGGAACGACTCGAAATCGTTTGACGGACTGAATCCGTCCGTGGGTTCGAATCCCACCGTCTCCGCCATTATAAGAAGCTTGTAAGCTGATGCTTGCGGGCTTTTTTGTGTTTGAAGAACTCCCCTCACCCCGCCTTCTCCTCCACGAACCACCTATTCCCCTCCTGAAACAGGTAGGACTCCTGTCCTTTAATCAGAACAGTATAGCGTATGCCACCGCCGTTGACTGCCACCGAAGCGGCACGGCACTTGTAGATGACTTTGTCAATTCTATAGACGAGTCCGTTTTTCCACATGACAAAGCACGGCATGATGTTGCCCTGCTCATCGATATTGACGTTTACTGAAACATAAGCCTTTCTTCTCGGGGTGTCGCTCATGATAAATCTCCTCTCAAAAATTTCGTTTTCCACACTTTGGCTATTGACACTTATGGTCTTCATATGGTATCATATATGCGAACAGCCGTTCTTTTTAAGAAGAGTATATCACGAACATAAGTTCATGTCAAGCGTTTTCAGAAATTTCGTTCGCATGAAAATTTTAGAGGAGGGAGAGCCGTGCCGAGCCGCACCTACATCGCAATAGACCTCAAGAGCTTTTATGCTTCGGTTGAGTGCCGGGAGCGAGGGCTTGATCCGATGGATACCAATCTCGTTGTGGCGGACGAGTCGAGGACAGACAAGACCATCTGCCTTGCGGTCACGCCCTCTCTCAAAGCCTATGGCATTTCCGGACGAGGACGGCTCTTTGAGGTCAAACAAAGGGTCAAGGAAGTGAACATGGGAAGACGGCACGATGCTCCGGGGAGGACTCTTGAGGGCAAATCCTGCTTCTTCTCGGAGATTCAGGCAAACCCAAAGCTTGAGGTTGACTTCCTCATCGCTCCTCCGCAGATGGCGAAATATATGGAGGTCAGCACCAAAATCTATCAGGTCTACATGAAGTACGTCTCGCCAGAGGACATTGTCGTCTACTCAATCGACGAGGTTTTCATGGACGTGACCGATTACTTGAGGACTTATGGGATGACCGCTCATGAGCTTGCGATGAAGATGATTCTTGACGTAATTGAGACGACGGGAATCACTGCAACCGCCGGAATCGGGACGAATCTTTATCTCTGCAAGGTTGCGATGGACATTGTTGCAAAGCACATTCCTGCGGACGAGAACGGCGTGAGAATCGCCGAGCTGACCGAAATGAGCTATAGAAGAACCATGTGGACGCACCAGCCGCTTACTGACTTCTGGCGTGTCGGGCGAGGGTATGCCAAGAAGCTTGAGGAGCATGGGATGTTCACCATGGGCGATGTTGCGAGGTGCTCTGTTCAGAACGAGGACTTGCTCTACAGGCTTTTCGGGAAGAATGCGGAGCTACTTATAGATCACGCATGGGGCTGGGAGCCGACCACTATTGAGGCTATCAAGGCTTACAAGCCGGGCAGTAACAGCTTAGGTTCCGGGCAGGTTCTTCACACTCCTTATGAGGCTGAAAAGGCGAAACTCGTCATCCGGGAAATGGCGGATATGCTGACACTCGACCTCGTTGAAAAGGGCTTCGTCACCGACCAGATTGTCGTGACTATTGGCTACGATGTTGAAAATCTCATCGACCCGAAGCGCAGGGATAACTACCACGGTGCGGTCGTCAAAGACCATTATGGCAGGCTGATTCCGAAGCATTCTCACGGGACGGCTAACCTTGGCGGGTATACCTCCTCCACAAAGAAAATTCTGAGTGCCGTTTCGGAACTTTTTGACAGAATTGTTGACAAGAGTCTTCTCATCAGGAGACTGAATATTACCGCCACTCACGTCATCCCTGAAGCGGAAGCTCCGAAAAATGACACACCCGAACAGCTCGACTTCTTCACCGATTATGAGGCGAAGCAGGTCAAAAAAGAGCAAGAGCAACGTGAGCTTGAGCGTGAAAAGAAGCAGCAAGAAGCAATCCTGAAGATAAAAAAGAAGTACGGCAAGAACGCCATACTCAAGGGCATGAATTTTGAGGAGGGAGCGACCGCAAAGGACCGCAACTCGCAGATTGGAGGGCATAAGGCGTGAGGAATCCGTATGAAGACATCATCAACCTCCCTCATCACGTCTCGAAGACCCATCCTCAGATGTCCATGCAGGACAGAGCCGCTCAGTTTTCTCCATTCGCCGCTCTCACCGGCTACGATGATGCCATTGACGAGACCGCCCGTCTGACCGGCAGGAAGATTGAACTCGGAGAGGAAGCGAAAGAAATCCTCGACAGAAAGCTACAGTACCTTAGGAGCATAATCTCAGAACAGCCGGAAATCTCGGTCACATACTTTGTGCCGGATGAAAAGAAAGACGGCGGGGAATATGTCACTGTGAGCGGGAATCTGAAGAGGATTGATGAGTATGAACGGGTTATGGTGCTGACGGATGGGGAGGTTATCAGGCTGGATGACGTTATAGATATTCAACTCTGATATCAGGAATGTATGAATTCACATGCATTTTCCGGAAACTTTATAAAAATACAAAGAAAAATCCCCGCCGGGTGAGACGGGGAATTTTTCCTTCTGTCGGCATGTGGAAGGGCTCGCTACATTTTTGATAGAAAGACGCGCTATGCCAACAGAAAAAGATATTTGAAGAGAAACAAACTATCAAAATAACAAGTAAATGTGAATTACTTTCTCTTGGATGAAACTACAGCCAGCCCAGCAATTGCCATCGGAACAAGTGCGATGACCACGCCGGTTGTAGGATTGGACTCCTCAGCGGGAGTTTCGTCATCTGTGTCGTTTACGTCGACATCATCAGACTCGGTATCGGTATCAGTGCCCTCAACAGGCTCTGTGATTTCAACAGTCTCTGTTGTGACACCAGCGGTCTCCTCTTCAGTGCCGATATATTCCTTGCAAACGGTGCAGTAACCATTGGCATCTACTTCATGCTCAGAGCTGATGAGATGACCATCGACGATGAGTGCATGGTAGGTGCTGTCAACATAAATGAAATGGATTCCGGAAGAAGATGTCGAAGGATCTACCTGAGAACCTGCGCTGGTTCTTTCAACATAGGTAACACTTACAAATGTAAGAGTTGACAAAGTGCCTGACTGAAGGTAAATCTGCTTTACAGTCTTGTCTTCACAATCGACAGTAATGGTTGTTCCACTCCAGCTGCCGAAGCCATAAGAAGTTGTGGTGTCGTCAGTGTAAATTACCTGCAACTGGGTGTAAGCAGTTGCTGCCGAATCAAGAGTAACGGTGATGCTCTCAAGGTTGAGAGTGGAAGAGGATCCGAACCACCAACCAATACAATCGCTATAGCCGTTTGTACCTAATGTTACGGTACTGGTGGATGCATTATAGTAAGAAGATCCGCCGCCATAGTTTACGCCATTGATCGGGTAGTACTCTTCTGTGCCCGGAGTGGTGCTATCTGCTACTTCATAGACATACATGGTCGAAGTTCCAACTACAGTTGATGATGTAACTTCGCTACCGTTGCCGTCTTCCCAGTGATATCCAGAGCTTGCTGCCGGCAAATTGCTTCCAAGTTCTGATCCTGAATCTAATACAACATAGCTGGCTGTGTTGTCACTATAAACGAATATTACGTACGTACTAACCGCGAATACAGAAACTGTCATTGTCAGAATCATGGCGATTGAAAGTATAAGTGCACACGCTCTGCACAAATGCTTTGATTTAATCATTTTTACTCCCTCCATATATAGGATATATTTATCCAACGTATGACTCAACGGTCACAACATCGAAAACAATGTGATAATGATCACCATGAGATTCGAGTGCTACAATACCAGTGACTGTATACTGTTCATCCACAGTGAGATCGGTAGACAAGTACCGAAGTTCTATAAGCTGAGTCGCGCTACCGGAAGTTGCATCCCCGAGATAATCAGTTGTCTCATCTTCTGAGACGGTTGTCTGATAATATCCGGTCAACTGATAAACCTGACCTACACTCTCGGATGTGAAAGACGAAACTGTAGTAACAAAATCATCAGCTCCGGTGACGATAAGGTCCTCTCCAAACGTATCAAGAAGTTCCTCATCTTCTTCGGAAAGCGTTACTTTCTCAGCAACATTTGCATTGTCGGCATCCGAATCATTACTGTCAACATTGGCTTCAGAACCACATGAGCAGAACAGGATCATTGCCAGACAACCCGCGAAAATCAGCTTCAAAAATTTTTCCATAGGTTACCTCATTTTCGGATGGCAGAGTTTATAGCCCTGCCATCCGGATAATAGTGGTCAATTAATTCAGAGATCAGGATAGAATCTCTCCGCAGTCAGGGCAAACGACGTACCAGACTCCATCGATAAGCTGGAGTACTCCCTCAGAATGTCCGGTTGCCGGAATTACTTCGCCTTCAGCGATGACTTCGCCGCACTCAGAGCAAACAGTGTCACCGGTGTAGCCGTCTTCTGTGCAAGTAGCATCCTTAGCGTTGACTACTTCCTCAGCAGGAGTGTGTCCTGTTGCAGGAACTACTTCGCCAGACTCTACAGTCTCACCGCAAACGGTGCAGACTGTATCGCCAGTGTATCCATCCTCAGTGCAGGTTGCTTCTTTAGCATTCTGTACTTCGGTTGTGTGTTCGTGGAGATCTGTATAATCAATTATCTCTTGTTCGCCACATTCTGCACATACAACATAGACGTAACTGTTATCCTCAGAGACATACTCCGTAGTGTAATCAAAGTTGTGCTGAACAGGAATTACTACATATCCATTGGTAGTTCCGCACTCAGAGCAGACGAGCTTACCAACACCGGTAGTTGTGCAGGTTGCCTCCTTGATTACCTGAGTTTCATATACGTGAGCATCCTCATCAACCGGAACCTCTTCCTGAGCTACGAGAACTTCGCCACATACTGAGCAGTGGCTGCCCTCGGTCAGACCGGTTAAAGAACATGTAGCTGCTACAGCTTCATCTACAACAGCGGTGTGTCCGGTTGCCTTGTATGAATCATCAATTTCGCCAAGATCTACTTCTTCAATAACTTCGCCGCATACTGAGCAGTAAGTTGTTGCCTTAGCATTCTCAGTGCAGGTCGGGTCAGTGATTTCTGTATCACCGGTAGTGTGTCCCAAAGCTTCTCTGACTTCGGTTGCAGGATGATCGGGATCCTCAGCTTTACAAACCTCGCAGAAGTAGCCAGCCTTTGCAGGCTCAGTGCATGTAGCATCGGTTACATTCTCAACATAGGTGTGCTCGCCGGTTGCGGCAACTTCATAAGTCTCAGTCTTATCGCCGCAATTCAAGCAGTACTGATGTGCTGTACCAGCTTCGCCGCAGGTAGGCTCTACATCAACTACCTCAACATAGTCATGTCCGGTAGCAGGAATTGCTTCGGTTACTGTCTCACCGCATTCTGAGCAGGTGTAAGTCATTACTCCGTCCTCAGTGCAGGTCGCTTCTGTTGTTACTTCGCCCTCACCTAGTGTATGAGATGCAGGAATTACTGTATAATTGGAAGCTCCGCAGATTGTGCAGACATTCTTCTGTACACCATTAATGGTGCAAGTTGCCGCCTTCAATACGTTTACTTCGTAGTCATGCTCTTCGCCAGTAGATGCTACTGTTACAGTCTCACGGCTGAGTTCAGCGCCACAGACTGTGCAGTATACTACTGAATCATAGGAACCATCAGCCTGGCAGGTTACTGCAACCTCGTTCTCAACAACTGCTTCACCAGCAGTGTGTCCGGTTGCTTCGGCAAGTCCGGTTTCCTCAGTGTAGGTCTCTCCACAAACTGTGCAGGTGTAAACTACATGCTCAGCTTCGGTGCAAGATGCTTCAACAAGGTCGCCTTCATCCCAAGTGTGTCCATTTGCCTCGCCGACTGCGATCGCCTCTGCATCTGGATTAACCGCCCCACAGACTTCGCAAACCTCAGTTATCAAAGCAGGTGACGTGCAGGTTGCATCAGTTACATCTGAAATATAACTATGTCCAGTCGCAGAAATTGCTTCTGTTACCTCATTTTCACATGCTGTGCAAGTATAGGTTACAGAACCATCCTCTGTACAAGTCGGCTCAACAGTTACAACGCCTTCCTCTGGCATTGTATGCGACGTTGCCGCTATAGTGGCATAATATGTATCGCCGCATTCAGAGCAAACATATTTGCCTACACCGGTAGTTGTGCAGGTTGGAGCCTTCAATATTGATTCAACATACGAGTGCTCGCAGACTTCTTCTGCGATCAAACCTGTTGGCAACATTGAAACTATCATGAGCAAACTCACAACAATACACAAAAGCCGTTTACAATGAATTTTTGTCACAAAAAATTCCTCCTTATTTTTTGTGTAAGGAGGAAGTATAAATAATAAATCCTCCGTGCACTGTGTTTGTGTTCGGAGGTTTTTAGCGGGTACAAAAAAGTTATACCCCCCCGCTGAGATTTTCTCCCAGTTAAGACAATTACTCAGAATGTCTTATTTACAGACATATTGTAACACACATTTTTTCGGTTGTCAACGGTTTTTTCAAATATTTTTTTATACTCCTGAGCGCCTCCCTTGCGCCATCCTTTTTCTGTTGACATGCGTTATCTTTATATGGTATTATGAAATAAGAAAATACTTCCACAAGAAATTGAGGCGAAATCATGAAACTGAATATCAGCGAAAATCTGCTTTCTGACATCAGGAAGTACATAGATGCGAATTATATTGACCCGGGAGTTGTCAGCTTTTCCAAAACTCAGCGCAAGATGAAAGTAGTGCGTCATGATGACTATGATGGCGATGTCTGTGCATGTATGCCGATGATGGGCTCGGCTCCGGTTAAGAAGAAGATGGCGGCTTCAATTTCTCTTGAAGACGCTGTCGGGCAGATTGACGAGAGCTTTTCCGAAATGCTCCTCCGGAAGATTGATGAGTCCGGGATGACCGATGCCCAGGTCTATAAGAAAGCGAACATCAGCCGCAAGCTCTTCTCGAAAATCCGCAGTGACCGGCTCTACAAGCCGAGCAAGCCGACGGTTATCTCGTTCGCGATTGCTCTTGAACTCTCCCTTGACGATACAAAAGAAATGCTGATGAAAGCCGGGTTCGCACTCTCCCATTCAAGCAAATTCGACATCATAATCGAGTATTTCATCATCCACGGGAACTACAATATTTTCGAGATAAATGAGGCGTTGTTTGCTTTCGACCAGAGTCTTCTCGGAGTATAAAAATGTCGCCTGGCAGGCGACCAATTGGCAGAATCAATGCCGTATAATGTGACTGTAAGGTTTGAGACCTGGCAGTCATTATTATTTTACGGAGGTATTATCATGAAAAAGAACTTAACAGAAATCGTTTTTATCCTGGACAGAAGTGGCTCAATGAGCGGACTTGAGGAGGACACCATAGGCGGCTTCAACTCGATGATTGAAAAGCAAAAGAAAACCGACGGCGAAGCTCTCATCTCAACCGTTCTTTTCGACAACACAAGCGAAGTAATCCACGACAGGGTGAATCTAAAAGACATCAAGCCGATGACTCGGGAGGATTACACGGTTCGTGGTTGCACAGCCCTCCTCGACGCCATCGGCGATGCGATTCACCACATCGGGAATGTCCACAAGTATGCCCGTGCCGAAGACGTCCCCGAGCACACGCTCTTCGTCATCACGACCGACGGAATGGAGAATGCAAGCCGCCGGTACAGCTCGGACGAAGTCAAAAAGATGATTGAGCAAAGGAAAGAGAAGTACGGCTGGGAATTCCTGTTCCTCGGTGCAAACATCGACGCCGTCGAGACGGCAAAGCGTTTCGGAATCAAGGAAGACCGCGCCGTCAACTATCACAGCGACCACAAAGGCACTCAGCTCAACTACGAAGTTTTAGGCGACGCAATCTCCTGCGTCCGATGCTCCGCCCCACTTGATGAGAGCTGGAAGGAGAGAATTGAGGAGGATTATAAGAAGCGCAGGAAAAGCTGAAAGCCTGTCTAGATAAGATTGCTTGGGATAAAGCAGTTATCTTTGTCAATGGGAATCGGTTCCTCGCACATACAGATTATTCCGCCACTTTCACGGCTTATGGAGGCTCTGTCAAGCACGTTGTACTTCCTGACCTTCCGGCGGTCGGGAGTGGCACTTTTCTTGATTTCCAGCGGATGGATGACGTTGTTCTCTTCAACAAATACATCGATCTCCTGGGCGTTGGAGTCGCGATAATAAGTGATGTTTGCCTTCAATTTCGCATAGGCATAGTTCTTTACAAGCTCCATGACGACATAATTTTCGTAGAAATGTCCACTTGCGGCACCATTTCTGAGAGTATCGGGTGTCAGCCACATTGAAAGATACGCACAGAGTCCGGTATCACAGAAATAGAGCTTCGGAGTCTTCGAGAGACGTTTGAGAGCATTATTCGAGTATGGCTGAAGAAGGTAGACGATGTGCAGTCCTTCGAGAACCTGAAGCCACTGCTTTGCTGTCGACGGTGCAATATCTGCCGATTCAGCAAGTGTCTTGTAGTTGACCTGCTCTGAAACAAGAGACGCACACCCGGACAGAAATCTTCGGAATTTAACCAAATCGGTGATTCCACCTGCCTCAGTTACATCTCTCATAAGGTAGGTGTCGATATACGAATTGAAATACTCCTGTCTGAGTTCAGAATCAACGCCCTGAATCTTGGGCATTCCACCCTCCCAGATACTGTTGAAAACTTTTATAACATCATTTTTTGGAAGAAGAGTCTGCCTTTTTCTCAATGCATCAAACGAAAAATCAAGCTCGTCTTCAAATATGACACCCGACTTTTCCCTTTCCGAAAGGCTGTACAGCTCCAGTATTCCGATTCTTCCGGCAAGAGTTTCACGGACATTTTTCATCATCTCGAACTGCTCCGAGCCGGTGAGCCAGATAAGTCCATTTTCATCACTTTCGTCGCAGATAACCTTGATTTGCTCGAAAAGCTCGGGAGCTTTCTGCACCTCATCTATGAGAATCGGCGGCTTATAGGTCTGGAAGAACAGAACCGGATCCGACTTGGCAAGATCTCTCACCATCAAATTGTCAAGTGTGACATATGTCCTGTCCTCCGAAGCTAAGTGCCGGAGCATAGTGGTTTTCCCGACCTGTCTGGCACCAGTTACAAGAATCACCTTGAAAAAGTCGTTGAGTCTTAAAAACTTCCTTTCGAGCTCACGGGTAATATAAGCCATATCGCGCCTCCAAATTTACGAAAATCGGTGATGAATCATATTTTATCATAAATTTTGTGTTATGTCAAGGCTTGATGAATACAAATCCGCCGGCATCTGCATCGGTGCCGGCGGAATTTTATCAGATTCTCTTCACCGTCTCCCCTATCGCTTTCCTCGAAAAGTGATTCTGCGACGGTTCGGCTTTGTCATCCGGGTAGCCGAGATTGAGAAGGCAGAGGACTTCCTCATTTTCGGGAAGGCTGAAGGCGGATTTGACCTCGTCCGGGTCGATGAGATTGAGCCAGGTGGAGTCGACGCCGACGCTTTTTGCGGCGAGCATCATATGCGTGGTGACGATTGATGCGTCCTCGATGCCGCTGTCACGCTTTCCTCCGGGATAGGTGAAGACGCTATTCTTATCGAACGCCACAATCAGCACCGTTCCGGCATTATAACGGCAACGGGTGAGAGTATCGATTTTTGCGAGACCTTCCTCCGACTCGACGACATAAATTCTCTGCTCCTGCAGATTCTTCGCTGTCGGAGCGAGCCTCCCCGCCTCCAAAATCACATTAAGCTTTTCCTCTCCAACCGGTCTGCCATCATAACTACGGCAGGAATATCTTTCCTTGACAACTTCCATGAATTCCATAATTGTTCTCCTTTATTATAATTTGTAGGGGCGGATACCATCCGCCCGAACCAACGGTGCCGATTTATGCGGGCGGATAATATCCGCCCCTACATGATTCTGAACGTAGCGGCGTTCCACATCTCACAGCCTCTTTCTTCAATAAACTCAAAGCCGCGGGATTTCATCACTTCAAAGACTTCGTCTTTTCTATTATCGATGATTCCAGAGAGAATCAGCGTTCCATCGGGGGCAATCAGCTCCGCAAAAACATCTGCCATTGCGATGAGAACGTCGGCGACGATATTCGCAGTGACGAGGGTGTAGCCTTCCTCTCGGGAAATCTTCTCCACAAGGGCTCTGTCAGTCGTGACATCGCCGCAGAGTGCGGTGTATTTTTCGTCCGGAATACCGTTTTTGCGGGCGTTTTCGTGAGAGGTTTTCGCCGCATCAGCTGAAATATCCACAGCCGTGGCGGACTCAGCTCCTAGAAGCATTGCCGCTATCGAGATGATTCCGCTTCCGGCTCCCAAGTCACAGACGGTATCGCCGGATTTAACGTACTTCTCCAGAAGCTCGAGGCAAAGGCGGGTCGTGTGGTGCCGACCGGTGCCGAAGCTGTTCTCGGGGTCGAGGGTAAGGTTCACCCTGCCGGTGTTCTCGGGGACTTCTTCCCAAGACGGCGTGATTAAAAGCCGGTCGCCAATCCCCATAGGCTTCCAAAATCTCTTCCAGCTGTTCGCCCAGTCCTCGTCCGCAACCGTCCCAAAGCGCATTTCGAGGCTTCCAACATCATCTCTCGATTTTAAAGAATCGACTGCACCTCTGACAGCTTCAAGCCCGGTCGGATCGTCCTTGTCTAAGTAGATGGTGACAAAAGTGTCCTTCCCGCAAAGCTCCCAGACTTCCTCTCCAATGTAGTCCCAGCTTGCGTTCTTGTTTCGTTCAAACTCCCTTATATCCTCCGGGTCGTTAATCATAAGCCCGTCGATTCCCGCCGCAATCAAAGCGTCGGAAAGAGCCTCCACGCCCGTGTGTTCGGTGTATATTTTAACTTCAGTCCATTCCAAAGTAGGTTCCTCCAAATATTGTTGTTAAGGGAAGTATAGCACGTTTTCGGAGGATTTGCAAGACTGCCGACGAATTTGTCGGCTTCGCCGACGCCATTTCAGGCTTCGCCTGAAATGGCACCCCTCCACCATCGCCTTTGCCGATGGTCCCCCTCCCCCTTCGGGGGAGGCTATAACTGCCTCTCCTAGAAGCTTTTGGAAGAATGAAAAAAGCCTCCCCTGAAAGGGGAGGGGGACCGGCGAAGCCGGTGGAGGGGTGGGGGGGG
>JAJQHD010000007.1 GCA_021199855.1 Oscillospiraceae bacterium | reverse complement strand
TCTTCGTTGGATTTTCTCTTTTTCTTGGGTCATATCAGTTTAACACGGACATTTTAGGGGGAAATGTTGAGAAGTTCTGCAGAAAACAAACGCCTCCTGTGATGGAGGCGTCTGGTATCAGACCTTTGTCAGAGGCACGAATTCGATTTTTACACTCATTCCGAGACCGGCGGCAAGTCGCTTCAGAGTTTTCATCGACGGATTTCCGCCGCCACCCTCGAACTTGCTGATGTCGCTCTGAGAAATTCCGGTGCGCCTGGAGAGCTCCTTTTGGGTGATGCCACTTTCGTGGCGTGCGTCAATCATCGCCTGCATAAGAGAATATTCCGCCTGCAACGACTCATATTCCGCCCTGAGCTCAGGGTCTTCAAGCTGTTCTTTTACAAATTCATCAAAGTTAGTCATTTTTATCAGCCTCCCTGCTTTCGGGCAATGCGTAAAACTCAATTGTAACTTTTCCCATGCCAATCCCCGTAAGTCTCATTACAACATCATTATACACGATATATCCGATATTGTCAACGCTTTGGGCAAAAAGTTTTTTACCGAAAATCCGTAAAAACTCCCCGAATTTCAAAAGTTTTTACTGAAATCCCGAAAAAACTTCTCAAAATCCCAAAGTTTTTGCCGGAAATCCGAAAAAACTTTTTTGGGCGGCGATTTTCAAAACTTTTTCGATTTTAGGTATTGACAAACCCGAAACTTTTTATTATAATAGACAAGTCGCAAATGTGGCTGTATAGCTCAGTTGGCTAGAGCACTCGGTTCATACCCGGGGTGTCACCGGTTCAAATCCAGTTACAGCCACCACCGGCCCGTTGGTCAAAAGGTTAAGACACCGCCCTTTCACGGCGGAGATATGAGTTCGATTCTCGTACGGGTCACCAAAGTTGCGATGAAGCGCAATTTGCAAAAAGAGCATCCTGAAATCAGGGTGCTCTTTTTTTGGTTAAATCCGGCTTCGCTGGATGTCTTTATGCGCTCTTTCCCAGTTCATGGTTCACCGCAGTTTCAACGAAGCTGTTGAGACTCATGTTATGGGCAGCGGCATAAACGGCGGCACTGCGGTGGAGCTCGGGAGAAATCCTCACGTTGAAGCTTCCCTTATAAGCCTTCTCCGGCTCGATGCCTTGCTCCTCACAGAGTGCAAGATAATCGTCGACAGCGCCGTGGAAGTCCTCGACAAGGTCCTTCGCCGTTTCGCCTTCATATGAAACAAGCGCCCTGATTCCCATAACCTTTCCGAAAAACACACCGTCACTTTCGGAGAACTCGACGCTTCCGACATACCCTTTATAATTCATAGTGTTGCTCATATAAGACCCTCCTCCGTCAGCTTTTCTACCAACTGCTTGACCTGGTACTCCAGTAATTCTTTTCTCGGGTACGGTTTGTGGAGCAAAATCGGTGCCCGTCCTTCACAGTAGAACATGACACGTGAACCGCTTGTTCTGCCCTTGTCGGAGCGCTCATAGCCGAAGAATCCGAGAAGCCGCTCGGCTTCCTCAAAAGTAAAATCCTTTGGTTTCGACTTCAGCTTCAAAATCAATTTCTCTTTTTGCCCCATGACCGCACCGTCCCTTTTGGTTTCTATCAGTATTATATCACAAAACAAAGAAAAATGCAACTGTTTTCAGTTGCATTTTTCATTTCTGCGCATTACTCAGTCTCATTTAGTTCTCGTTTCGACGTTATACCCGCGATCAAAGTTCCCAAGGGTGGTGAAGTAGTCGATATCAGGGTCGGTGAACTTGAAGTATCCGTCGGCACCATCCCAAGTGATGATGTTGTTCTCGTCGACGGTGAGATAGTGCTTGACGCCGTCAACGAAGAAGGTGATTCCTCTGGTGGTATCTCTAGCGATTTCCTCATCTGTCGGCTCGATGATTTCGGGGAGGGCGCAGTACATCTCAAGAAGAGCTTCGATGTCATTCTCGTTCTGCATGATGCTGTTGCCTTCCACGGCACATTCCTCAGTAGCATTTGTCTCTACAACGTATGCCTTCTCTGATTCCGCCAGTTCAGCCGCGGAGTAGGGCTGTTCAAAATCAATTTCGCTGAGAACGCTTGCAATATACGGATATGGGTCTACGAACGGGAAGCCGTACACCGTCTCCGAAAATTCTCCGCCGATTTCAACCTTGAACTGGTATGAAATGCCGTTTTTGAGCCCGATTACGTTAACCTTGTGCCCGGTGACCGTTCCGGCAAGCTTCCATTCGTCCGAGCTATAACGCTTCCAGTAGACATCGTAGCTTTCGTCGTCGGTATCTTCCCACGAAAGGATGACCCTGCCGTCGCCGTTCGTGCAGGAAAGCTTCGCCTGCTCTTCATCTGCGAACAGGTTGAGAGACATGCAGGATATGAGCATAAGTCCAGCCAGTATGATTGATAGTATTTTCTTCATTGCGATTCCTCCTTGAAATAGTATTTCTACTTGTAATACACTTAAGAGGGCGGGATTATTGCACCTGAGACTCGTTTTTTACATATTTTTTATCTTTCCCTTTCTCGACCTGTTCCAAGAGCCCACGCTTGCACATATCGCTTGCAATGGTATAGGAACGGGTTTTCTTAACGCCAAGAAGCTCGCCGATTTCGACTTCGGTAATAGAGCCGTTTTTGCCAACATAGTTAAGAATCTTCCGCATCTGCGCGCTTATTCGCGGAGCGGTCAGATCCCCATTCACGACAGAATTGGTGTTGAAAAGAGTTATCTTGAAAGTATTGCTTGTGACTTCAATTATGGGCTGGTCAGGGCTGTCCTTGTAGCAGTTGTAGATTCGTCGGATTCCAGTTCCGTAGGATTCAATGAGTCTGATACGGTGGAAGACCTCTACAAGTCTCTTATTTCTTGGCTGAGAAATTCCGCTTTTGATGTCGTCGGGAGAGAGTCCGGGGAGGAGTCCGCCAATCGAAATAAATTCGATTTCGTTATCGGTCACATTTATGATAATGCTTCCGCTGAAGCTGTAGTCCCGGTGAACGATGGCATTTAGGAGAGCTTCTCTCAGTGCAGCCTCCGGATAGTCAGAATGTTCAATGCGCTCGAGACCCTTGAAGCTAGCCGCAGTTCTGTTGCAGAGTGAAAGGTAATCAAACGCGCTGTCAAGTTGCTCAAAGAGAGACCCGCCAAATTCCTTACTGTCCTTGAAAATAGTTTTTGCTTCGTCGCTGAATACGGCGATTTTTATTGTATGCCGGCACTGGTCGGACAAAAGGAATCCGAGATTTGAGTAAAGCCCCGATGAAAGCTGAGTGATTCCGAGAGCAGGGTACTTTTCCGGAGAAAACTTAACGCCATACCTTTCAAATGCCTTTGCGGTCGACTCAAAAGTGAGATTCTGATCGAGGGAACGGGCATCTTCAAATGAATCCCCATCATTTTGCTTTATCATAAGTCTGATAAGCTCGATTGAAGCAGGTGCCGAAGAAGCACCCTGCCGAACATAGACTCCGTTCGGCTTCAAGCCTTTTGAGCGAAGATAGTATGGTTTGTTAGTCCCTTCGCTCACAGTAATCTTAATTACCCCGTCCTGAACGGAAAGGCGAACGAACATAGTGACATCCGGAAGAATTGCGCCACGGATACCGTTTGTTATTCGATTCTGTACATCGTCAATATCAGCCAACCCGACATCGGTTCCTCTATCATCGACGCCGACAAAAATATCACCGCCGCCGGTATTGGCAAAAGCAACGACTTCTTTGTATATATCCTCGGTAAATTGGACTTTAAACTCAGTATTCTCGTTTTCGTAATTCATCTGATATCCTCCTTTTGGCTTTTTCACTATTATACCAGTGAATTTTCGCTCTGTCAAGGTGAAAAAGCCGAATTTTCACCATCTATCACTGAAAAAAGTGAATTTTCACTCGGAAAAGTGAAAATTCACTCTTATGGCTAAAAATTCTGTTAGGAAATTATCTCTTCGGATCCCTCTTTCTGCACTGGTAGATGTCGAGCTTCTCTTTCATGTTGTCGGGAATCTTTCTGTCTACGGGGCAGACGACGGCGTTTGCCATCCTGTCGGCGAACTTCTGGATGAATTCGATATCCTTAACCATATTTTCCGGCTTGATGATATCAATAGTGTCGTAGCGGTTGTGGATGGTGGCGGTGCTGTGTCCTGCAAGGCGGGCGAAGCTTACCGCCGGAACACCCTTGTCGGCGAACGGTGTCGAGTCGCTTGAATAAACGTCCTGACGAACCTTGATTCCGAAGCCGGACTCCAAACCAAGATACTCGATATAGCCGACCAGCTTCTCTTCAGTAGTGCAACATGCGATGAACTTGCCCATCGTTGAGCCGATCATATCAAGATTGATGCAGAGGTCGATCTTCTCAAGCTCATCTTCGTGAGCCTCGCAATATGCCTTTGAGCCGAAGAGTCCGCGCTCCTCGCTTCCGCACCATACGAAGCGAAGATTGTTACGATGCGGAGTCTTTGCGAAGTGCTCAGCCATAGCCATAATTCCGACGGAGCCGGACATATTGTCATATGCGCCCTTGGAAAGGATGACTGAATCGTAGTGAGCGGTGAAGATGATGGTTCTGTCCGACTCGCCGGTGCCGGGGAGATCGAGAACTACATTTCTGCTCTCTCCCTCATATTCGGTCTGGTCAACAGTGATTGTAGCCTCCTTGGGGTCGCCTTTCATCAGCTTTACAGCGTCCTTGGCATTGATAGTTACGCCTAAAATCTTTCTGCCCTTTGAGACGTAGGAACGAAGCTCCTTCTTGTCGATATCGTGGTCAGCATAGTGGACGTCGCCGGAATATGTAATGAAGCCGACTGCGCCGTTGTCGCAGATGTCCTGATAATTCCAGTATCCCATGCCATTATCGGTCATGACAATCTTGCCTTTGATATCGGAAAGAGTTGCCCGGTCGAGAACCGGAAGATAGACGAACGGAGCAGTTACGCTGCCGCTTCCGCACATTGCATACCCGGTGCAGGGAATCTCCTTGCCGTCGATAGTAAGGGCTGCAGAATGTACGTCCCCGAACTCGCTCTTGAAAGGCTCGATGTGAGCCTCACAGCCGAAGCTCGCACACTTGTCCTTGATGTACTCGGCGCACTTAAGCTCCTCAGCCGATCCTCCGACACGGATATACTCCGTGTCCCTGAACATTTTCATGATTTCACGTTTGGTCATAATTGTGATCTCCTTTAAAATTTGCATTGTCGCCTGGCGGCGACGCCGCTCGCTGTTGCTCGCGGCACCTCTCAGTCGCCCTTCGGGCGCCAGCTCCCCTTAACAGGGGAGCCTTTTTGCGTTCTATGAGGGTTTGCTATTGGCTCCCCTTGATAAGGGGAGCTGTCAGCGAAGCTGACTGAGAGGTTTTCCCCAATTATACACCCCGCCACTTGATTTTGCAACCCCAAGTATGCTATACTATTTTAGATTACAGCGAGGTGATAGAATGGATTTGCAGGAAAAAGCCCTCAGGATAGTTGAGATTTTGGAGGAGATTTACCCTGGGGCGCAGTGTTCGCTTGTATACACGAAGCCGCATGAGCTTCTGATTGCAACGAGATTGTCGGCACAGTGCACAGATAAACGCGTCAACATGGTGACTGGTGCGCTTTTTGAGAGATTTCCGAGCGTTGAGGCGTTCGCGGAAGCCACTCCTGAAGATGTCGAACCGTACATACGCTCCTGCGGGCTCTATCACACGAAAGCCCGGGACATAGTCGCCCTTGCGAAGGCGCTTATGGAGAACTACGGTGGGGAAGTCCCTGATACTCTTGAAGAGCTTACGGCTCTGCCGGGAGTAGGTCGGAAGACCGCAAACCTCATCATGGGCGATGTCTACCACCAGCCCGCCGTCGTCACCGACACCCACTGCATAAGAATATGTAAACGCCTCGGTCTCACCACCTCTGATAACCCCTATAAAACCGAAATGGAGCTAAGAGCCATCCTCCCGATGGACAGAGCAAGCGACTTCTGCCACAGGCTCGTGAATTTCGGGAGAGATACATGCACTGCAAGGAAGCCGAAGTGTGAGGAGTGCAGGCTGAGAGAGTATTGCGAATTTGTCGGCTACGGAGACTGAAGTCTCCTTGCCGAGCGCCTCCCCTCAGTCGGCGCACCTCTCAGTCAGAGTTTGCGAAGCAAATCTCTCGAAGTTCGCTTGCGAACTTCTTGACAGCTCCCCTTATCAAGGGGAGCCAGAATTCTTCTCCCAAACGCTTCTGCTAAAGTAAAAAAGTTGCCGGAGCCAACAATGGCTCCCCTAATTTAGGGGAGCTGTCGCGCGAAGCGCGACTGAGAGGTGCAAGTTCGGCTTCGCCGAACTTGCCGACTTGACGAAGTCAAGTCGTTGCGACACAGCGGGAGCGGCTCACCAAGGCGGCTTTAGCCGCCGCAGGCGACCAGTTCCACATCACAAATTAAAAAAGGAGAACCACCCATGCCAAACAAATTAACCACCATCCTCTTCGACCTTGATGGCACTCTTCTGCCGATGGATCAGGATGTATTCACAAAGTACTACTTCGGTCTTCTTGCCCGCAAGCTGGCGCCTTTGGGATATGAGAAAGAGAGCCTCATTGCCGCTATATGGAAGGGCACCGGGGCGATGGTCAAAAACGACGGCTCGAAGACGAACGAAGCGGCTTTCTGGGAGACGTTTACTGCTATCACCCGTCCTGACGCTATGGACGACATGCCCGTTTTCGATGACTTCTACAGAAATGACTTCCAGCAGGCGAAAGCATCATGCGGCTTCAATCCGGATGCAAAGAAAACCGTCGATGAAATCAAGGCGATGGGGTTGAGAGTGTCGCTTGCCACAAACCCGATTTTCCCGGCTATTGCCACCGAATCGAGAATCCGCTGGGCAGGACTTGAGCCTGAAGATTTCGAGAACTACACGACATACGAGAATTCGCGCTTCTGCAAGCCGAACCCGAAATATTTTGAGGAGGTCTGCAAGACTCTTTCCGTCGACCCTACTGAGTGTCTGATGGTCGGCAACGACATGGATGAGGACACTCCCGCCGCAACTCTCGGGATGCATGTCTTCATCATCACTGACAGCCTTATCAATAAGTCCGGAAAGTCGCTTGATGACTACCCACATGGGGGATTCGGGGAGTTACTTGAGTACATCTCGAGAATTTTCAATTTATAATCCGTAACTACAGTCATCATCCACAGTTCACCGCGCCAACCAGCAACCCCCTACATGTCCAAAGGAGAGTCCGCACATGCTCAAACGTACCCTTGAAATTCTCCGTGTTGTGATAACCATCGCCCTTGTGGTGGTGGCTTGCGTTTATGCGGGGATTAAGCTTATGAAGATTCAGATTGTTGACGGGGAGATGTATCTTTCCATGTCAAAATCGTCGACAACTGCTGAGAAGACGGTCTATGCCGCTCGCGGCGAGATTGTCGACAGAACCGGCGTCTCTCTTGTCGAGAACGAGGTTTCATATAACATCATTATCGAGTACTCCTTCTTCCCGAGCGACTATGAGACCCAGAACGAAATTATTCTCCGTGTCGCGAAGATTCTTCAGAATGATAATTTGGAATGGATTGACGAGACGCCGATTACATCCGAAGCTCCTTATGAATTTTTGGATGACGCAACTGATTCCGAAATCTCCAAAATCAAGGAAGAGCTCCGCTTAAACAGCTACGCAACCGCCGAAAACTGCATTGACAGACTGATTGAAAACTACGAGATTTCGGACGATTACACCGAAGAGGAGAAGCGGATCATCGCCGGAATCCGGTATATGATGCTCATAGGCGACTTCTCAACATCTATCGACTACACTATCATCACCGATGTCCCGATTGAGACGGTCTCGAAGATTCGCGAGCTCTCCGGCGAGCTTGACGGAATTGACATTGCCGAGAGCTATGAAAGAGTCTATGTTTTAGGAGACGTCGCCCCGCACATCGTCGGCTATGTCGGACCCGTCTATGCCGAAGAGTATCAGGAGCTCAAAGCTGAGGGATATCTCATAAGTGACACTATCGGAAAAAGCGGAATAGAAAAAGCCCTCGAGAGCGTTCTCAGAGGGTCAAATGGCACTAATATTGTAACCGTTTCGAGCGACGGCGATGTAACCGAATCGGTTTCTGAGGAGGTTGAGCCGGGCAACACAGTCATGCTGACTATCGATTCCGAGCTTCAGCAAGCGTGCCAGGAAATATTAGACAACCACATAAGCTACCTCCGGGACGGAATCCTGACGAAAACCGACTCCTCCACAAAGCAGGAGCTCGACTTTTCCGACTGCGAAGCGGGAGCTATCGTAGTTCTTGATGTCAAGACTGGTGCGGTTCTCGCGGCGGCTACTTCTCCATCATATGATATAAACGACCTTCTCGAAGATTACAATTCTGTTCTCAATGCCGACGGTTCGCCTCTTTATAATCGCGCCTTTGACGGGCTCTACCGCCCAGGCTCGGTCATGAAAACGGTCACCGCAACTGCCGCGCTTGCCGAAGGCATCATCGACATCACCACGAAATACACCTGCAACCGGCGCTACAACTACCTCGACATCACCGTCAACTGCACCGGCTCGCACGGTTCAATAAACGTCGTAACCGCAATCCAGAAGAGCTGCAACATCTTCTTCTACCAGGTGATTCAGGAGGTCGGGCTCGACCTGTTCATGGAATATGAGACAGCTTACGGCCTGGGACAAGACCCCGGGCTCGAAATAAGCGCTTCCTCCGGGTATCTTGCTTGCCCCGACACTTTTGCTGATTTGGGTCTCGACTGGACGGTGGGACAGCTTCTCCAGGCGGCAATCGGGCAGTCGGAAGTGGCTGTAACGCCTTTGCAGATGGCGGGAATCGCACTTACAATCGCGAACGGCGGAGTCAGATACAGTCCGTATCTCGTCGACTCAATCTGGGACTACAACATGACCGAATGTCTTTCTGAGACCGAGCCGGAGGTCGCGTATGTCATTGAAGCAGATTATGATGAAGTATTTGCTCCCATCATCGAAGGCATGATTCTAGCCGGAGAGAGCACCACATCCGCGACATATTACGCCTCCAATGAGGAGAACGCTTTCCTTGCACAGTTCTCAACCGACGCTCTTCCCGATAAGGTCGCAATCAAGACCGGCACTCCGCAAGCCTCCAATACCGCCACCCAGAATTCAACAGTAATCGGCTTCTACCCCGCCGACGACCCGGAGATAGCATTCGCCGTAGTAATCGAAAACGGCGAGTACGCAAAGTATACCGTCCGCAAGATAATAGAAGCCTACTACGGCTGGACAACCGAAGAGGTTGAGCTGGAAAACGGGATGATGGAGAGCGTGATTGTGACGGATTAGGTCGGCAAAGCGGCTAAAGCCGCCTTGCCGAGCCATTTCGCCGAAGGCGAAATGGCACCCCTCAGTCAGCCACTTCGTGGCTGCCAGCTCCCCTTTCAGGGGAGCCTATTTTTGTTCTCTCAAAAGTTTGTTAGAATAACAAAAAGCCTCCCCTGAAAGGGGAGGGGGACCGCCGCCGAAGGCGGTGGTGGAGGGGTTATTCCTCTTCCGACCAGAAATCGCACCCGACCATATACCATCTGCCGCCGGTCTTGAGGACGAAGCACTCGAATTCGATGTCGGATTCTGAAAGGGAGCCGGCGAAGTTGGCGTTTACGTAGACGCCGTAGACGTTTGTCGTGTTGATGCTTGAGCCGTAAATTTCCTCATAGCTCTCGGCAAAATATTCGATATACTCGTCGGCGGGACGGGTGGCTTCTCCAAAAGTGAGGGTTACCTGGGCATCCTCGCCGAACTCGTCGAAAACGTCGTAATAGAGTTCGTCCATATACTGATACTCGGAATACTCAAGCTCTTCCCGCTCGGTTTCATAATCACCAGCAATCTCCGCAAGCATTGTGCCGGTGTAAGAGGAGAAATCCCGGTCGCAGATGGCGGTGAAGTACTGGTTGATAACGTCCTCATACCCCGTTCCCGTCCCGAAAATCGAATCTCTGAACACAAACAGAAGCAGAAGCACTATCACAACAATAATAGCAATGAGGGCATAGAGCTCTTTTTTTATGGGTTTTTTCTCTGACATGAGTACCTCCTTGGAAACCCCTCAGTCGCACTTCGTGCGCCAGCTCCCCTTTCAGGGGAGCCTTTTTGCGCCTCTTTTAAAACTCTTGATAGAACTCAAGTAGCCTCCCCTGAAAGGGGAGGGGGACCATGCGAAGCATGGTGGAGGGGTTTACTAAAACGCAATCTTATCCGAAATATAATTCTCAAGCTCACTAATCGGCACCCTTACCTGCTCCATAGTGTCTCTGTCTCTGACGGTTACGCAGTTATCGGTCTGGGAATCGAAGTCATATGTGATGCACCAGGGTGTGCCTATTTCGTCTTCACGACGATAGCGCTTGCCGATTGAGCCGGTGTCGTCGAAGTCGATCATATGCTTCTTCGAGAGCTCAGCATAAACCTTGTCATAAGCCTCTTCCGAAAGCTTCTTTGAAAGTGGAAGAACTGCCGCCTTATAAGGAGCAACAACCGGGCTGAGGTGCAGGACGGTTCTGACGTCGTTCTTCTCAGTGTCGATGACTTCCTCGTCATAGGCTTCGCACAGGAGAGCAAGGACGGTTCTGTCAAGACCGTAGGTTGACTCTATAATATATGGGATGAACTTCTCGTTGGTTTCGGGATCAAGGTACTCAAGCTTGGTGCCAGAATACTCCTGATGACGGGTGAGGTCGTAGTTGGTTCTGTTATGGGTGCCGTTAATCTCACCCCATCCGAACGGGAACAGGAACTCGATGTCGCAAGCCGCTTTCGCATAGTGCGCAAGCTTCTCATGGTCATGGAATCTCAGGTGCTCCGCCGGGATGCCCAGATCTTCGAAGTACTGCTTGCCGAAAGCCTTGAAGTACTCGTAGAGCTCGCCATCTGTGCCTTCCTTGCAGAAGGTCTGGAACTCCATCTGCTCGAACTCGATTGTTCTGAAGGTGAAGTTGCCGGGGGTGATTTCGTTTCTGAAAGCCTTGCCAATCTGACCGATTGAGAAGGGAAGTTTTGCACGCATGGTTCTCTGGACGTTCAGGAAGTTGACATATTCGCCCTGCGCGTTCTCGGGACGGAGATAGATGATGTTCTTAGCGTCCTCTGTAACACCTCTGTAGGTCTGGAACATGAGGTTGAATTCGCGGATGTCGGTGAAGTTGTGCTTGCCGCAGTGAGGGCAGGGAATGTGGTGCTCCTTGATGTAGTCAAACATCTCCGCCTTCGTCATTCCGTCGGCATGAGCGTTCGGGTCGAAGTCATCTATAAGGTTGTCGGCGCGGAAGCGCATCTTGCACTCCTTGCAGTCAAGAAGCGGGTCGGAGAAGGAAGCGACGTGACCGCTAGCCTCCCACACTCTCGGGTGCATCAGGATGTCGGCGTCGACTTCATAGCTGTTTCTTCTCTCCTGGATGAAGCGCTTGCGCCATGTGTCCTTGACGTTGTTCTTCATTCTGGCGCCCAAGGGACCATAGTCCCATGTGTTAGCCAGACCGCCGTAGATGTCACTACCAGCGAATATAAACCCTCTGCCCTTGCAGAGAGCAACGATTTTATCCATAGTCTTCTGTGTATTGTCCATATTAGTCTGCCCTTTCGGTAAGGTGATATTTTTCAGAGACTATTGTAGCGCATTTAAAACAGGTTGTCAAGAGGAAAGAATAGCGTTGACAAGCCGTAAAACATGTGTTATAATACATCTGATGAGAGGTGGTCGCTCTTACCTGAAAAAAGGGGTGACGCTGATGGAAATTGAAATTATCTCGGTAATTTTAGCGGTCTTAGCTCTGCTGATGACAGCTTTCTCTATCGGTTACACCGTAGGCTCAAACCGAAAATAGAATAAACCGCACCTGATTGTTTTATCAAGTGCGGTTACATATCCATAAACCTAATGTTATAGGAGAGTGACCGCTACCTGAATTGCAGTTCAGGTAGCCTCTCATCACTTATATTATATCCCAAAGCTGCTCATTTGTCAACAGCTTTTTTATTTTTCGCAAAAAAGGTTTCTCACAACTCTCCCGCACCCAAACACGAACATTCCGTTCGGGTCTACCGGCATTCCGGTGTCGCGGGAATAGGCGATTATACGGTCTGCCGGCTCAAAGAGAACCGGCAGTCTGCCGAAGCTGGTTTTCGATATTCCCAACCTTTCAAAATCGCTTTTTGTCATGCATAAGCCGATCCCGAAGAGCTTTTCCTCGGAAATACAGCAGTCATTAAGGATCTCTTCTGCGGCGGATTTTCCTGTACTGAGAATATACTCGGCGGTTGCGTTCTCAGGGAGCTCGATTATTCTGTGGGAAAGGGTGTCGCCCTTGATGGTGCAAAGTCCCACCGAAAGTGTCCTCTCATAAAGCCCTGCTCCAAGCGCAAATCCGCAGGATATGTCGACATCGAGAAGCTGGTTCCGCCTGCCTTTGCCGGGAGTGCTTCTGAAGCCGCATTCATAGAGAATGCCGTTTTCAATCAGACCAGCGGTCGCTTCGGTTATCTTTGATGCCGAAACGGAAAGCCTCCTCGCCATTTCAGAGCGGGACATCGCGCCCTCCGAGAGTATCAGCTCAATCAGTCTTGCCTGAATCTTTGGCTTCATCTTTTGCTTCCTTTGAGAGCTTCTTCTGCTCCTTTGGCTTCTCTTCCGACACGACTTCAGCCTTCACAGGCTGTGTGCGCTTGATCTCGAACCAGAAGGTCGAGCCCTTATTGACTTCACTCATGACGCCAAATCTGTAGCCATGAAGCTCAAGAATTTCCTTGACTATTGAGAGCCCCAAACCGGTTCCGACGACATCGCGCTTTGTCCGGTCGCCTCTGTAGTAGCGGTCGAAGACCTTCGGGAGCTTGTCCTTCTCGATTCCGACGCCGAAGTCCTGAACCTCGATTCTTACTGTATCCGGCTGGTTGATCTGGCGGATTATAATCCTTCTTGAATCGCCCGAGTAGTTGATGGCGTTGTTGATGAAGTTGTACATTACCTGGCTGAGCTTAGCCTGGTCGCCCCAGAGCGTTACGTCCTCGTCCTCCTCGAAAACGAACTCATAGCCCTGCTTTTCGGAGAAAATCTGGTATTTTGAGAGAATCTCATCCAAGAAGTCCTTTGACGAGAACTCGGTTCTTTGGATATTTGCGCTTCCGCTCTGAAGCTTTGAGAGCTCCATCAGACTTGAAACGAGTAGCGACAGACGGTCTGTCTCCTCGATAATTACGTTCAGGTGCTCCTCACGCTTTTCGGGGTTGTCGCCGGACAAGTCCCGAATCATCTCGGCATAAGCCTTGATCATAGTAAGCGGCGTTCTCAGGTCATGCGAGACATTTGCGATGAGGTCGTTTCGGAGCTCTTCTGTCTTCGACATTTCGGAAGCCGCATAGTTAAGCGTCTCCGCAAGCTCGTTTACCTCAGCATATGAGCCCTCCGGGAACCGGACGGTGTAGTCGCCAGCCGCAAGGCGGTGTGCAAGAGCAGTTATATTCGTAAACGGTCTTGAAAGCCTTGACGAGAGCATGAGGGTTATAATCAGAGCTATAAAGAATGTGACGAGAGCGATTATTACAAACTGCTCTTTTATGATCTCGACAGTCGAGCTTATCGGTTCAAGGGATGCGTTTATAAAGAGGAGATATCCGCTAGAACTGACGGCAGGCTTCTCAAGAACCTCGCCATAGATAAGCTCGGTCGTCCCGAAGCGCTCGTTATTGTTCGTAATGATTATCTTCTGGCTGTCAGAATCGAGAAGCTGGTTCCGATACTGGAACAGAAGGATATTTGTCGAGTTCGTCAGGATTGATGAGCCCATATAGTCGCTCTGAGCGACGACATTTCCAGCCCAGTCGGTGATGATAATCGCCATTCCGTTTTCGTAGGCTATCTCTTCGATGAGCTCGTCGGAAGAGTCGGTGTCGTCAGGGTCGAAGGCTGCCGCTATCTGGGTGGCAGAGCGGATTATCTTCCGCTTCTTCGAGACCTCATAATAGTCGCTTAAGGACACCACCTGGAAAAGCCAGATGAGTATAAGGATAACGGCTGTAAATACGGAGAAATACAGCCATATCGTTGACCGAAGAGTCGGTGCCTTTTTATTTGGGTTCGCAGACCCGCCAGCAGTAGCTTTTACCGCGGCTTCATTCGCTTTCGCTTCTCTTGTTGATGTCGTCAAACTTGTACCCCATTCCTCTTAGAGTGACAATCAGGTCTCTGTATGGACCCAGGCTGTTTCTGAGCATCTTTATGTGTGTGTCGACAGTTCTGTCGTCGCCGTAGAAATCGTAGCCCCAGACTTCTTCAAGAAGCTTCTCGCGGGACATTGCGATGTTCATATTCTTCGCAAGATAGAAGAGAATGTCGTATTCCTTCGGAGTCATCTGAGCCTTCTTGCCATCGATGATGACTTCTCTTGCCGCAAAGTTTATCTCAAGACCCTTGTACTTCAGGATATCGACAGAATCGGGGTTCTTTCTTCTCTTGATAGCGACCTTGACTCTTGCCATGAGCTCTTTCGGAGAGAACGGCTTCACAACATAGTCGTCGATTCCGACTTCAAATCCGAAAAGCTTGTCATATTCCTCGCCACGTGCCGAAAGCATGATAACCGGCGCGTTTGAATATTTCTTGATTTCCTTACATGCAGAATAGCCGTCAAGGCGGGGCATCATTATATCCATGATAATGCAGTCGTAGCCCTTCTTTGAATTCTTGACCTTGTCGATGGCTTCCATTCCATCCGCGGCTTCATCCACCTCGTAACCCTCAAACAGGGCGTATTCCTTGACGACCTCGCGAATTTTCTGTTCGTCGTCAACAATTAAGATTCTTGATACATCAGCCATTTTAAAACGTCCTTTCAGGTTTTCCTAGACATGTGACCCGCAGGGAACAAAGCCCCAAAAATCCAATAACCAAGCCACATGAATAGCTATCACTATAATAGCGGATAAATGTGTCGAAAGTATGAAATTTTACGGATAGTTCAATGTTTTATATGAATGGGTTGAAATTTTGGGGAAGGTGTGGTATTATTTTAATAGAAATTGATGTAGGGACGGGATAATCGTCTGCGGCGGCTGAAGCCGCCTTGACGAGCGCCTCCCGTTGGTCGGCGCACCTCTCAGTCAGCCTTCGGCTGACAGCTCCCCTTAAAAAGGGGAGCCAGTAGTCTCCGCCCGAAAGTTCGTACCAATGCACAAGGTTGCCTTAGCCGCAAAAAGGCTCCCCTTATCAAGGGGAGCTGGCGCCCGAAGGGCGACTGAGAGGTGCAAGTTTGGCAACGCCAAACTTGCCGACTTGCCTTCGGCAAGTCGTAGTGACACATCGGGAGCGGCGTCGACGTAGTCGACAAAGAAGTTGCGATAGATTGAAGAAGACCGAGGCAGTAAGTGAGGAAAAAGTATGGAGCGCAAATACAACAATAAACTTTTGCCGCAGGCAAGAGAATTGCGGAGAAATCTGACACCTGAAGAGCGGCATCTGTGGTACGACTTCCTGCAACACTATCCCGTCAAATTTCACAAGCAAAAGATTCTCGGGCAGTATATTGCGGATTTCTATTGCGCAAAAACAAAACTGGTAATTGAGCTGGACGGTAATCAACATGGTATTGAAGACTTTGCGTCGTATGACAGAATAAGGACTGATTATCTGAGAAAAGAATTTGGAATTATAGTTATCCGATTCAGGAACGATGATATAAACGTAAACTTCCGGGACGTCTGCAACTATATTGATAAAGCTGTAAAAGCCTTGATAAGCAGGAATTCAGACGATTCGCAACAAGGCTCCCCTTATTAAGGGGAGCTGTCAGCGAAGCTGACTGAGAGGTGCAAGTTTGGCAACGCCAAACTTGCCGACTTGGCGTTAGCCAAGTCGTAGCGTCACGCAGGGAGGCGCTCGTCAAGGCGACCTTAGCCGCCGCAGACGACAAGAAGGTTGCGTCGAAGAGAATAATTATTGGAGAGTGATACACAATGAAAATCGGCTTAATCGTTGCCATTGCGGGCGAGATTGAGGCTATGCTTGCCGAGATGGGCGAGCCGGTGAAGAGTGAGACGGTGGCGGGGATTGCTATCCGTGAATATAACGTAGGCGGGCACGAGCTTTTTGTTGCCAACAGCGGTGCCGGAGAGATTTATGCCGCTGGGGCGGCGCAGCTGCTTATTTCGCATTTTGGAGTAGAAATGCTCCTGAATTTCGGAATCTGCGGTGGGCTCACGGACGAAATGTCGCTCTGCAATACCGTTATTGTGGGTAAAGTTGTTCACTATGATTATGACGTTTCTGAACTCGACCCGGTTGAAATCGGGCAGTATCCCAGGTATTCAGATTGCTTCATTCCTGCTGACAGAAAGCTTATCAAGCTTGCAAAAGAGGTCTCGCCGGAGCTTCGGGAAGTGATTTGCGCTTCGGCGGACAAGTTCGTCGGGAATCCTGATAGAAAAGCCGAGCTACACCGGCTTTATAACGCCGAAATCTGCGAGATGGAGGCGGCGGGAATTCTCCTGACAGCGAACCGTTGCGGAGTGCCGGCACTCTTGATAAAAGCGGTTTCGGACAGCGCATCCGGCGGCGCAGAGGAGTTCACAGAAATGGCGAACAGGGCGGCAAGGGTTGCAGTTACCACGCTTCTGAAAATTATAGATAAATTACAATAAATCGGAGGGATTTTGCATGTTGACACTAGGTGACCGCTTGAAGGCGGCAAGGAAAAAGACCGGACTTTCGCAGACTGCGGCGGCTGAGGCTGTCGGAATCGGGAACAAGTCGCTCTCACGGTATGAAAAGGGAGACTCGACTCCAAGCCCGGAGACCGTTCAGAAGCTCTCCCGGCTCTATAACGTCTCGACCGAGTATGTTCTGGGCTTGACAGATGTGATGGGTTCGTCTTCAGACAGCTCGTCGATTGCCGGCTACAGCGAGACCATTGTCGGCATGACCGACCACCACACCTCCGCCCGGAAGCTTCTTGATTTCATCGGCACCAGCCCGTCAAGATACCATACGATTGCGAATATCACACGCAGGCTCTCAAACGAAGGCTTCACAGAGCTTCTCGAAGGCGAAAAGTGGAATTTAGAGCCGGGCGGAAAGTACTTTGTCGTCCGGAATCTTTCAACCGTTGCGGCTTTCAAAGTCGGAAGTAAAAACCCGACAAGCTTCAACATCATCAGCTCCCACTGTGACTCCCCCACATTCAAGATAAAGCCTAACGCCGAGATGGAGACTCTGGGGCACTATATCCGACTCAACACCGAAAAATACGGCGGAATGATTATGTCAACGTGGATGGACAGACCGCTTTCCGTTGCAGGTCGTGTCATCGTTTCGGAGGGAAATACCCTCAAAACGAAGCTTGTTGCGATTGATAAAGACCTGCTTATAATCCCGAACGTCGCAATCCACATGCAACGAAAAATCAACGACGGCTTCACCTTCAATCCGGCTGTCGACATGGTTCCGCTTATGGGGAGTCTCAGTGCAAAAGGCGAGCTTATGAAGCTTGTCACCGAAAACACCGGAGTCAAGGAAAAGAGCATTATGGGGAGCGACCTGTTCCTCTACAACCGCACCAAAGGCACCATCTGGGGAAGCGACGAGGAGTTCGTTTCGAGCCCACAGCTTGACGACTTGCAGTGCGCCTTTGCCTCAATGCAGGGATTTTTGGTGGGAGAGAACCCCGACACCATCTCGGTTCTGAGCGTCTTCGACAACGAAGAGGTCGGAAGCGGCACCAAACAGGGCGCACGCTCCAATTTCTTAAGAACCGTCTGCGAGAGAATCGCCCAGAGTCTCGGGCAGGATTTGAACGAAATGCTCCCGTCGAGCTTCGTAATCTCCGCCGACAACGCCCACGCCGTCCACCCGAACCATCCTGAATATGCCGACCCGACTCACCGTCCGTTTATGAATCAGGGAATCGTCATCAAGTATAACGGCGACGAGAGATATGCCACCGACGGCATGAGCGAAGCTGTCTTCAAGCGCGTCTGCAAAGCCTCGGGCGTCCCGACGCAGACCTTCTCGAACCGGTCTGACCTGATGGGCGGCTCGACACTCGGAAATCTCTCCACAAGCCAGCTATCTGTGAGTACTGTCGACATCGGTCTTCCGCAACTCTCGATGCATTCGAGCTACGAAACCGCCGGCTCGATGGACACGCTCTACTTTGAAAGGGCTTCGGCGGAGTTTTATAGGACGAAGCTTCAGGCTGTCGGGGATGGAGTTGTTACGATAAAATAAATTTGAGGTGCCAAATTGGCACCTCAAATTAAAGAATATCGTTCGCCCGCGCCCCTGACGGGGCGCACCCGGCAAATCAGTACGATCCCTTGCCATCGCATACGTTGCATTTTCCAGAACCGTCGCAAAGGATACAGGTTTCGTATCCGTCACTGTAGTTCATCTGACCCAATCCGCCACATCCGGAACAGATTCCTGTTCCATCACATCCCACGCATTTGGTGTCGCCGTTGAGAGTGCCGGGGACGGAGGTTCCCAGGGTAAAGGACATACCCTCCGGGACAGCCAGAACAATCCGCCACTCAATCACGCTGTCCTCGTCTATCGTCGAGCCATCGGAAGAACCGCTGACGAAAACAGCGAGTTCAGCAGACAGGTCGTCCTTCGTGTAGGACATGTACTTCATGTTGTTGCTTGTTGTCGTGGAAAGGCTTTTGACCGTGAAGTCCATATCCTTCAGCGCTTCGCCATACGTCACTATAAAATTGGATCTTGGCGCTGAAATCATATGTGTAAATGTCGTAGGTAATCCCGTTGTCCTCAGTGCTGGTCTGATTGAATTCGCCGTCAACGGAGAGCAGAGTTCCCGGATCAGGAAGCCAGTTTCCAGACGTATCAAAGCTGGAAGAGCTGTTCCCGGAGGTTTTCGACCCGGAACTACCACCTGAACTCGCTCCGGACGAGCATCCCACGAGCATGAATACCACAGCACAAGCCAGAAAAACGGTAAGGAATGATTTTATTTTTGTAAACATGATGATTTTCTCCTGATCAGTCTCAGTACTCAATACTATACGGATCATACTCCGCAATCGTCTGGTTCAGCTGGTTGACGTAGTAGTCAATCTGCTCGGAGTAGGTCTCCTTCATCTGTGCCCAGGTGGTCGGGTCTTCCGCTTCACCGAAGCCTTCAAGGGCGGAAACTACGTTATTGAGCTTGTCGCCCAAGCCCTCATAGTAGGAAACGATAACCTTCGAGCCGTTGTTGGCGAGGTCGTAGCACTCATCCCACATTTCGAGCATGTCCTGAGTCCAGAGATATGTGGTCTCTAACTGCTGGCGGTCGATGTTGACAACTGTCGGGTCGACAACCTTGAATCTCATGCAGGCGGCGAGAAGAGCAACGCCTTCGGGGTTCTTGGCGCCCTGGACAAGAGCATATGCCGACGGAGTTGTTTCTGCATAGTAGACGCCGTCGCCATCGTCATCTCTCGGAAGCGGAACGAACATCAATTCATCGAGGTCTCCCCAGACAGAGCTTATAGAGTCAACAGGACCTGTGAACATGTATGTGCCGCCGATATAGAAGAGGCAAAGTCCTTCCTTCATACCGCCGCCGTCAACGCTGTTTCTGATAGACCAGCCATTGTTCCAGACAGGGTACTGGCAGTCATTCTTTGCAAGGTCATACATGAGATTTGCCGCGCGCTCGATAGCCGGTGCGTCAACATTCGATTCAAACTCCATGGTTTCTGTGTTGTAGACGACAATCAGCTCGCCGCAGGAGCGCATGATAGCTTCTCCATAGCCCCAGCCGTCGAGAGCATATCTGTCTTCGTCGGCGTCGGTGAAGTCAACACACATCTCATAGAAGACGTCCCATGTCCACTCATCATTGAAATAGAGCTCAACCGAGTCGTCATAGCCGTATTCGGAAACAACTCTTCTGTTATAAGCGCAGACATTTCTGAATGTGACGTCGTAAATCATTGTATAGTGCAGACCTTTGATTGTATAGTAGCTGTCTGCATAGTCCTTCACGTCTGCCCAGAGCGGGTCGCTGTAGTCGATGTAGTCATCAACCGGCATGAATACGCCCTTCATGCACATCATCGGGAAGATTCCGTCGTGTCCGGGATAGAAGTCGGGGGAGTTGGACGCAAGAACATAATTCGCAATCTCATCAAAACGGGTGTCCCATGTGACCTCGACCCACTCGACGGAACAGCCGTACTTTTCCTGGAATGTCCAATATCCTGAATTGATGATTTCGTCTTCAGAGTAATTCTGGATGTCGTCGTACCATGCGCACCATTTTACTGTTGTACCTGCCGCAGAGGTTTCTTCGACATCCGGGAGCAAGATTCCCGCCGCCGCAAGGATAGCCTCGGCATCCTGAGTCGCAAATGTAAGCTGGACGACTTCTCTCGAAGAACTGCCACAGCCGACAAGCGCGATAATCATAATTCCTGCCAAAATAAGTGCCAATATTTTTCGCATATATAATACCTCCTGAGATATTTGCTATTTTATAATTATACACGATATTGGGTGGGTTTGCAAGAGTGAATTTATGTAGGGGCGGATATCAT
>JAJQHD010000058.1 GCA_021199855.1 Oscillospiraceae bacterium | reverse complement strand
ATCTTTCTTCGTTATTTTATTCTTTTTGGGTCACATCTCTTGACAACGCAGAAATAATTCTTCTTTTACCTATATTTCACCTTGACAAAGTGCACAAAAAATGATACTATATAATATTGGATATGTCTAAAATAAATATTTTTGTGTATGGAGGTAATTTTAATCATGAGCAGTTACAAGGATTTAAGAATCGTAGACAACTTTTATCAGACCTCAGCGTTCTTCCCGATGCCGACGATGATGATTGGCACCATCGCTGACGACGGAAGCACCACCTTTGGTCCCTACTCCCTCTGTTCGCCCTACTATGTTGCGGGCAAGGGATATTACGCAATGATTCTCAACTGCCGCAATTCTTCGAATACGGCACAGAACATCCTGAAGAGAAAGAGATGCACTCTCAACTTCATCTATGACGACAAAAAGCTTTTCAAGGAAGCTGTCAGAATGGGCTGGCCCGGAGACACTCCCGAAGAGAAGATGAAGGATTGCAAGTTCACCCTTGAAGACGGTCTTCTCAAAGAAGCCGACCCGAACGGTACTTATCCGCAGGTTATCAAGGAGTGCTTCCAGGTGTTTGAGTGCATCTGGGTTGACACTTTAGACAACGCTCAGGACGACAAGCCCGGCGAGCTCCACGGTTATCCCGGACCTTACCACGATTTCAACGGTATCACCTCCGAGTTCGGCGCGCACTTCATCCTCAAAATCGAGAAGATTCTCATGAAGGAGAAGCACTACAACGCAATCATCAACGGCGTCAAGGCTTCCGGATTCCCGAAGGTTCCTGTTGACTACGGCTACCGTGATTCAAAGAACTTCTGGTACACCCACTTCAGCCGCCCGATTCCCGAGCTTCTGCCGATAAGAGAAGGCAATCTTGATTCGGTCAAGTATGCCGCAAAGAGAATCGACCCGGATGTCCAGTTCACCGACGAAGCCTGCATGAAGCTCATAAATGTCCCGAGAATCTTCCTCCCGACTGCCTTAAAGGGCTGTGTTGACTGGGCAAAGCAGAACGGCGTCACCCTCATCACCGAGGAGCACATGAACATCATCAATGACAAGCGTTCTAAAGAAAAGAACAAGTAACTGAAGGGAGAACGTGAAATGAAAGTAGTATCGGCAGGAGCTTATGGCAAGCTCGGCAGTGAAATTTTGAAGTCGCTCGTTGCAAGAGACATTGAGACAGTGGCGGCTGATATGGTCGAAAGAGACATCGAGGGTCTTGACAAGTCGAAGTACACATTCAAGAAGCTCGACGTCACCAATAAAGAGGCTCTTAAAGGCTTGTGCGACGGCGCAGACACGGTTATCACGACTGTTGGTCTGACTGCAACAAGCGCAACACTCACAAATTACGACATCGACTACAACGGCAACCTCAATCTTCTGGAAGAAGCAAAGCGTGCCGGTGTCACAAAGTTCGTCTACATCTCGGTTATCAAGGCCGACAAGGCTCCCGACGTCCCGATGCTCCATGCGAAGTATCTCTTTGAAGAGAAGCTGAAGGAAAGCGGAATCTCCTATGTCATCCACCGTCCGACTGGCTATTTCTATGACATAGTCAAGGTCTTCAAGCCGATGATTGAAGAGGGCAAGGTCACACTTCTGGGCAAGGAAGCAGTACACGCCAACGTCGTCCACACTCCCGATTTTGCTGAGTTCATCGTCGACCACATTGGCGACAACAACGTCACCTATGATGTCGGCGGCAAGGAGACCTGGTCTTATGAAGAGATTGCAAGAATGTGCTTTGCGGCGGCAGGCAAGGAGCCGGTTATCAAGCGTGCTCCGGCTTGGCTCTTCGATGTCTTAGGAAATCTTCCAAAGAACAAGAAGAACGGCAAGAAGGCAATTTTGAAGTTCTCGAAGTGGACTCTCACCGAAGAGATGGTCGGCGACACCCATGTCGGCGAATCGAGCTTCAAGGAATACATTAACGAGAGTTTCAAGAAGTAAGGGGGATTAAGCTATGAGTATCTGGGGATATTTTGGAATATTCTTCGTCGTCAGCCTTTTGTGCTGTGCAATTGGATTCAAAAAGTACGTCTACTTCCTCTCGGTCGGCTACGGCTTCTCCGTAATCGGCTTGGGAGTCGCCTATCTCGTTTCCGCATTCGCAGGCGGCTTCGCATGGAATATCGTCACAATTTTGCAGTGCGTTCTTTTCGTAATCTACGGCGCAAGGCTTTCCGGCTTCCTGCTCGCAAGAGAGCTTAAGAACGGCAATTATCGCAAAGTTCTGAAAGAAGCGACCAAAGAGGACGAAAAGCCGATGCCGGTCTTCGTCAAGATTGCAATCTGGATTTGCGTCGGACTTCTTTACTTTGCCCAGACCTCGCCGGTCTTCTACAGAATCTATAACGGCAAGGGCGATGACGTCGTTCTCCCGCTTATCGGAGTAATCATCAGTGCCTGCGGGCTCATCATCGAGTCGATTTCCGACAAGCAGAAGAGTGCGCAGAAGGCAGAGAACCCGAACATGGTTGCTACAAAGGGTCTTTTCAAGATGGTCAGATGCCCGAACTACCTCGGCGAAATCATCTTCTGGACGGGAGTCCTCATCGGTTCTGTCAACGCACTTAGTGGCGTAGGACAGTGGATTGTTGCGGTCCTCGGTTGGATTCTCATCGTGATGGTAATGTTCAACGGCGCACAGCGTCTTGACCGCCGTCAGGAAAAGAGATACGGCAACATGAAGGAGTACCGCGACTACGCTGATCATACACCGATCATCATTCCGTTGATACCTCTCTACCATGTAGGCAAATATAAATAATAGAAGGGAAGGAAAAATATGTCAGTTCCAATGGCAATTGTCGATTACATTCCGGTATGCATGTTTCTCATAGCGGCTGTAATCCTGCAAAGAGACCTTTACCACGCTATGAGCAAGGGTGCGTTTGCGCTCTTCTCGGCGGGAACAATCACTGTTTTCGTCGCCGGATTCTATAAGGCGACATGGAAACTCCTCTATGGCGCAGGAATCTGCGACTTCGTCCCGCTTAACAAATCCTTCTTCCCGATGCAGATGACCGGCTTTGTCCTCGCCGCACTTGGGATGTTGGCTCTCCTCTGCCACAAGCAAGGCACTGAGAGTGGGGATAATCTCAACTCGGTAGCGATTATTCCGGCTCTCGGAGTTCTCATGACTGCCGTCACAGAGCCGCCAGAGTACTCCGGCACAATGATTTTCGTCATGCTGATGGTCTTGGGCGTTCTCGTCCTCGACGTTGGACTTATCATCATCTCGGCAAGGCACAAGCAGACCCTCGCCGCAGTGATTTATGGAATCTCGTTCGTGTTCGTAATGTGCATGGGCTATCTCTCATCAAGGGATTTCACCGAAGCCTCGATGAACTGGATTGCGGAATTCACAAATATCCTGGGACAAGGCTCGTTCCTGCTCGCAACGTGGATGCTTCACAAAAAGGCGTTTGCGGAAAGCAAGTAAAGATTTCAAGGTATAAGATAACCCCACCGTAGAGATGCGGTGGGGTGGTTTTTATGGTGAAACAAAAAATGCAACGAAAAATGTAGCCTATAGCCCACTTTTTGCAGGGAAAAAGTGTGCGGTGGCTACATTTTTTCAACGAATGAGTGTTACGCAGTTACCTTAGTTGTCTTTTCCGGCAACGGTAGATACGAATACCCATCTGAAAAGACTACTTTCGACCAATCAATCTTTCTTGTAATGTAAACTATCTCAGAATACTTTTCTTCGCTTATTTTCTTTCTGTATATCTGTGTGCCAGACACCTTTCATAGAATTCTGCGGCAGAAAACGCCGGCATATCGCCTTGAGTCTTTTTGCGGGTCTTAATCCGGTCATGTGCATATAGCTATAGTCGTGAAATGTAACTTCAACGTAAGAAATCCGCTTGTGCTTGTCCATGCAGACAAACAGGAGATTCCGATTATTCAGTTCATCCCGATATTTTTCAGCGCAGTTTATTACTGTGTCGATAGCATCTTTCTTAGAATACTGCATTGTGTTCTCCAAAAACTAAAATAAAAGGAGACAGCCCACGATACCGCAGTATCGCTCGACTTTCTCCTTGATAACTGGTTTTTCTGTCGTCCGCCGACTCTCAGTTCCTTCCGGCAAAGCCGTTCTACTGCATCGCTTCAGGTTTTTCCGTTGCCCGCCAACTCTCCGGTCCAAAGCCCGGCATCACTTTCGGATTTTAGGTGCCAGTCGCACCGGTGGGATGTCGCCCACCTTCCTGCTTATATTATACCCAATGGGAAGTAAAAAAGCAATCGGAATCTTTGTAAATTTTCTATGAACGAAAATTATTGATTCTCTGCTCACTCTTCCCCATCTTCCTCCGGCATATCCCAGTTATGATACACCTGCTGGACGTCGTCGTTATCGTCGAGGGCGTCTAAGAGCAGTCCCATGAACTTGAGCTGGGTTTCATCCGTCAGGGTGGTATAGGTCGAGGGAATCATCGTGTCCTCCGCAGAGACGAGCTTATAGCCCATTCCGGAAAGCTTCTCGGAAATCTTATAGACATCGTTCGGGTCGGTGGAGACTTCAATCATCTCGTCTTCGACATTGAAGTCGTTTGCGCCGGCGTCGAAGCAGTCTTCCATCAGCTTGTCTTCGTCGACTCCGTCATTTTCGAGAACAATAACGCCCTTTCTGGTGAACATGAAGGAAACGCAACCGGTTGTACCCATATTTCCGCCGAACTTGTCGAAGTAGTGGCGGACGTCAGCCGCAGTGCGGTTCTTGTTGTCGGTGAGGCACTCGACGATTATTGCGACTCCGCCAGGACCGTAGCCCTCATAGACCATCGTCTCATAGCTGTTCTTGTCGTTGTCGCCGGCGGCTTTTTTGATAACACGCTCGATGTTGTCGTTCGGGACGTTGTTAGCCTTAGCCTTGGCAATCAAATCTCTCAGCTTGGAGTTGGACGCAGGGTCAGGACCTCCCTCCTTTACGCAGACGGTAATCTCTCTGCCCATGCGGGTGAAGACCTTTGCCTTCGCGCCGTCCGCAATTTCCTTCTTGCGCTTGATGTTGTTCCACTTTGAATGTCCTGACATGCTAATCTCTCCTTAGTTTAATGCTGAGTCCTGATTTGTCCAAATAATTTCAAATAACTCTTCTATCCGCTCCTGCTGCCCTGTCAGATATAAATATCCGAAGAGACATTCTAAAGCGGTAGCTGTTCTGTATTCACGAACGCTGGAATGTTTTGGAGGAGTTACTCCCCCGGCATTTCTTCCTCTGCGGAAGATGTCCGATTCCTCTTCCGTGAGAAGAGGAAGTATTTTCTCACATGAAGCCGACTGAAACTCACAGCAGACGTATTTTACAGTCAGACTGTGTAGCTTTCCCGCCGGCATATTTGCGCTTAAAATCAGCTTTTCTCTGACAAGCTGCTCATAAACGCTGTCGCCCATGAATGCGAGCGCCAAAGGGCTGTAGAGCCCGGCTTCCTTTTTATCTAAAGCCTTGAACGACATTCTATCCTCCAAAGCTACTTGACGTAGTCAAACTCATAACCGCAAACGGAAACGGTGTCGCCGTCCGAAACTCCCTGATTTTCGAGCTCCTTGATGATTCCGCTCGACTGGAGTACCAGCTCGAAATGCTGAAGCGACTCATAGTCGTTCGGGTCAATCATCCGGATGATTCCTTCGAGCCACTCCGCCTCGACGAAGTAAACGCCGTCCTCGACAGTTACCTCGAAGCTTCTGTCCTTCGCAAGCTCCTCCGGGTTCCATTCGGGAGCCTGGTCGGGCTCAAAGACCTTTAATGGTGGGAGTTTTGCGAGCTCAGATGCGCAGTAGGCAACCAATTCCTTAGTGCCCATTGTGGTTGCGGCGGAAATCTCGAAAATCGGCAGTCCCAAGTCCTCAATGTACTCGCGGAACCTTGCCATCTGCTCTTCAGAAGCCATGTCGCACTTGTTTGCGGCTACAACCTGAGGTGCGTTCGCCAGGTCTTCACTGAAATTGGCGAGTTCCCTGTTTATCGCTTCGTAATCCTCAATTGGGTCTCTGCCCTCTGAGCCTGAAACGTCCACAACGTGAACAATAAGTCGGCATCTCTCGACGTGCCGAAGGAACTCATGCCCGAGTCCGACGCCTTCGCTTGCGCCCTCGATTAGTCCCGGAATGTCAGCCATTACGAACGAATTACCCTCGTCGACCTTGACGACTCCCAAAACAGGGGTGAGCGTCGTGAAGTGATAGTTCGCAATCTTTGGCTTTGCGGCGGAAACGACCGATATAAGCGTTGATTTTCCGACGTTCGGGAATCCAACCAAGCCAACGTCCGCAAGAAGCTTCAGTTCAAGCTTCAAATCTAGTTTCTGTCCCTTGAAACCAGGCTTTGCAAAGCGGGGAATCTGCCTTGTGGGGGTTGCAAAATGAGCATTTCCTCTGCCGCCCTTGCCTCCTTTTGCGATTACTACCGGCTCGTCACCGGACAAATCGGCGATGATTCTGCCGCTTTCACGCTCTCTTACGACCGTTCCTCTCGGAACCTTTATCACGAGGTCGGGAGCACTCTTGCCGAAGCAATTGCCCGAGCCGCCGTTACCGCCCTTGTCGGCGGAGAATTTTCTTTTATAGCGGAAGTCGATAAGGGTGTTCATGTTGTCGTCCACTTTAAAGACGATGTCGCCGCCCTTGCCGCCGTCGCCGCCGTCGGGACCGCCTGCCGCAATGTACTTTTCCCTATGGAAAGACACGCAACCGTCGCCGCCGTCGCCGGCTTCAACGGAAATATTCACTTCATCGACAAACACCTAAACACCTCCGGTGTTATCAATGTACAATGTAAAATGTACAATGTACAATGATTGTGTCCTGCTTTGCAGAACGGATTCGGATTTCCGAAAAAACGTCCCCAAACGGTGAGGTTCGGGGACAAGTTTCAGCAAATCGCTTATTTTTCTACAGGATAAACGCTTACCTGCTTCCTGTCACGACCCAATCTTTCAAACCTTACTACACCGTCTACCTTTGCATAGAGGGTATCGTCTGAGCCGATGCCGACGTTGACGCCGGGATGGATATGGGTTCCTCTCTGGCGATAGAGAATGTTGCCCGCAGGTACGAACTGACCGTCAGCTCTCTTTGCGCCTAATCTTTTCGATTCGGACTCACGACCGTTCTTGGTCGAGCTTGCTCCCTTTTTATGGGCGAAGAACTGCATACTTAATCTTAACATTTTATTTCACCGCTTTCTGAATTCAATAGAAGTCCGCTCTGTGGCTATTTCACCACAACAGCTACGTTGTCGGGGTACTCTTCACTCAAGGCTTCCAAATGCTCTTTAAGAGCTCCTATAAGCCTGTCCGCATTGGCTGAGCTTTCATTCACCGTGAACCTTACCGTGTCGTCAAAGACCTCCGGCGCTGCGTCCACATTGAAGCCATCGATGCAACTGTTGACAGTGAGCATCACTGCCGAGGAAACTGCGGCACAAACAATGTCGCTCCCCGCTTCCGAATATCCCGAATGTCCCGAGACGGAAAAGCCCTTGTAGCTCCCCTGCCCGGAAACTTTAAATAACGCCGTTATCATTACGCCTTGATGGCTTCGATTCTCACCTGAGTGTAGGGCTGTCTGTGACCCTGCTTCTTGTGAGAAGAACCCTTCTTGGGCTTGTAGGTGAAAACGGTAATCTTCTTAGCCTTGCCGTTCTTAAGAACCTTGGCATCAACGGTTGCACCCTCAACATAGGGAGTACCTACAGAAGTTGTTTCGCCATCGGAGAGTACTACTACTTTATCAAAAGTAACCTCGTCCTCTGCCTCTACGGGAAGCTTCTCGATGAAGACGACATCGCCCTCGTGAACCTGATACTGCTTTCCGCCTGTTTCAATTACTGCATACATTTCTCGGCACCTGCCTTTACTATAAAACTCGCTATGCGGCGGAGAAAAAGCTCATAAAATCGCTCTTTACTTGAAACCCGACCATAAGCAGCTTAAAAATTATACTACATTACGGGGTCAAATGCAACTGCGAACTTTAAATGTTCACAAAAAAGTTACAATTTGCAGAGGAAACCCCTCCACCGGCTTCGCCGGTCCCCCTCCCCTTTCAGGGGAGGCTATTTGAGTTCTCTCAAAAGCCTTGAAAGAGGCAGTTATAGGCTCCCCTGAAAGGGGAGCTGTCGCAGAAGACGACTGAGGGGTTTACACTCCCATCACAATAAGCTTCCCATCCTGCGCTGTCAGATTAATCGTCCTGATCTTAATCTCCCCGGAGTCGACGATAAGATTCGCTATCTTGTCCTCAACTTCGCGGCGGATGATTCTTCTTATGTCACGGGCGCCGTACTGCTCGGATATTGTGATGTGGGCGATGGCTTCCTCGGCGGCTCGGTCGTAGTTGAACATGATGAGCTTCTCGGAAAGCGGAGCTACCATCTCGCCGAGCATGAGGTGGGCGATGTCGGCATAGTCCTTTTCGGTAAGCGGATTGAAGACGACAATTTCATCAACACGGCTGATGAACTCGGGGCGAAGGAACTCACGGAGTCCCTTGATTGCTCTGTCTTTGGAAGCTTGCGCCTGGGTTCTGTCAAAGCCGATGCCGAAGCTCTTGTCTGTAGAGCCTGCGTTACTCGTCATGATGATGACAGTGTGCTCGAACGAGACGCTTCTGCCTTGGGCGTCGTTTACCTTGCCTTCATCAAGAATCTGCAAGAGTATATTCATGACGTCCGGGTGAGCCTTCTCGATTTCGTCAAAGAGGACTACAGAATAGGGCTTCCTTCTGACCTTTTCAGTCAGCTGTCCTGCTTCATCATAGCCGACGTAGCCCGGAGGCGAACCGATGAGCCTTGAAACCGTGTGCTTCTCCATGTACTCGGACATATCGATTCTCACAAGCGGCTCTGTCGCGTCAAAGAGCTCTGCCGCAAGGACTTTCGCGAGCTCGGTCTTTCCGACGCCAGTGGGACCGACGAAAATGAACGATGCAGGTCTCTGGCGGGATGTGAGCTGAACTCGTGAGCGCTTGATTGCGTTGCAGACAAGGTCGACTGCCTCCGGCTGACCGATAATCTTTGCTGAAAGTGCATCGTGAAGTCCACGAATCTTGTCATACTCCGATTCTACTATCTTATTAGCCGGGATTCCTGTCCAAAGTTCGATTACTCTTGAGAGATCCTCTTCGTTTACGTAAACCTTGTCGGCGGCTTCCTGAGCTTCCTTACAGCCATTTTCTAGCTGGGAGAGAGCAGCTTTCGCCTCGGCTATCTTCTCATAGTCTGGGTTTTCAGCTTCCTCAAGCTTTGAAACCTCATCTTTCTTGGCGGCAAGCTGGTCATTTAGCTCCCCAACTCTTGAGATTTCAGGAGAGCGGATGCTCGCGCCAGCGCAGGCTTCGTCGAGCAAGTCTATCGCCTTATCCGGCAAGAATCTGTCGTTGATATATCTTTCCGACAGGACGGCACACATTCTGAGCGCCGAGTCGGTTATCTTCACGTGGTGGAAGTCCTCATAGTATTTTCTGATTCCGAAAAGCACCTGGACGGTGTCCTCGACAGTCGGTTCGGTTACGGTTACCGGCTGGAATCTACGTTCAAGGGCGCTGTCCTTCTCGATATACTTTCTGTATTCCTTGAATGTGGTCGCACCGATAACCTGGACTTCACTTCTCGAAAGTGCAGGCTTTAAGATATTTGCGGCGTTCATGGTGCCATCATTGTCGCCCGTTCCGACGAGTCTATGTACCTCGTCGATGAAGAGGATGATGTTCCCCTCACGCTTGACTTCTTCGATAAGACCCTTCATTCTCGACTCAAACTGTCCGCGGAACTGGGTTCCTGCAACCAAAGCCGTCAAATCCAAGAGATAAATCTGCTTGTTTTTAATGCTGTAGGGAACGTCGCCGGAAACTATCTTCTGAGCGATTCCTTCAGCGATTGCGGTTTTGCCGACGCCCGGCTCGCCAATCAGGCAGGGATTGTTCTTCTGACGGCGTGAGAGAATCTGGATTACTCTGTCTATCTCGCGCTCTCTTCCGATAATTCTGTCGAGCTTGCCGGAAGCCGCACGGTCGTTCAGATTCGTGCAGTAGGTTCCCAAATATTTGAGCTCTTTTTTCTTATCGGCTTTTTCCTGCTTGCGGGATTTCTTGGTCTGACCGGAAGTCTGCTCAGGGCTTCCCTGCTGTGAGTCGGGAAGAGCATCCTGCGGTTGGTTCTGGGCATTCGGGTTGAATCTTCCCATCAGATTCTGGATGAAGCTCGGCATTGCATTTGAAATGCCGCCCATCTCGAACGAATCACCGTCGGGGTTCATGTCCTCCTCGTTGATTTCGCTCATAGCCTCAAGATCCTCGTCTGTAAGACCCATCTGCTTCATGTAGTCGTCAATCTGGGTAAGTCCCATCTTCTTCGCGCAGACAAGGCAGATACCCTCATTTTTTCTTTCATTGCCGTTCATAGTGGTGATAAACACCGCGGCTTGTCTTTTCTTACATCTTGTACAAATCATTTATACTTTTATCTCCATTTGGTCAGATATAACCGTATTCTTACGCCAATAAGTTCAGCTCGTAAAAATACTTGAATATATACGTCAGCTCTATTGTTCCGGTATTCAGGAAGATAAACGAATCGCCACTGACGTTGACGATCAGTTTAATGATAAGTGCCACTCCGTATACCGTGATAAGACCCTCAACTGCACCTAAAATTGCTCCTAAGATGACATTCACGGTGCCAAGAATCGGAATCTTGTTTGCGAATTTGAACAGGTTTGAAACCGGCTTTATAACTATCCTCAGAATAAAGAGAAGAATCAGGAACACAACCATCTTGATAACGAATTCAATGATCGGTCTCACTATCTCCTCCTCAGCTTTTGCGGCGGTTTCCTCCGCAGAGCTGGTAAGGAATGTATTTACAACCTCCGACATGTCGCCTGTGGCGGCACCAAGAGTTTCGAGTGCGTTTATGATGTAGTCGCTGAACAACAGGTCTGTGACTTCGCTTGTGACAGAGCTTTCAACTCCCGAAGCGATTGCGGAAGTAGAATCCTGCGAACCGTTTTCACGAAGTGTCTCCGCGAGTTCTGTAAACAGGTCGGATGCGCCTGAAATAAGCTCCCCTATTTCACTGTCGGATACCGTTGTTCCATAGTCGCCTTCGGTAAGGGCTTCGGAAACTATCGTCACAGGATCACTTGCGGAAGCAGTCTCGGTCAGTGTCTCTATAACCGTCTCATGGATGAACGAATCATAGATGAGTGGAGAGAAGACCTCAGCCGCAAACCAGCTCACAAAGAACGCCGCAACAAGAAGTATCGCATAAACAGCACTCTTCAGAAAGCCTCTTTTTGAACCGAGATAGAGCGTAATCAGAACTATTCCCACCACGCATACATCGTAAAATATATAAAGATAATCAGTCATTTGGTCTCCTTAGTCGTTACTCCAGTGCAGTCTTAACGACGCTCCGGTAGTTCAAGAGAATTGCATTGTCGTTGTAGATGACAAACGACGTGTATTCCGCTCCGAGAGAAGTTTTCGACTCAAGCTCTCCCGAAGTATCAAGGCATCGAAGTGCGGATGAAGTGTTTAGGTAAACCTTACCATCATCCACAAGGATGTACTTAACCTCTTCATTATAAATAATTTCCGCCGTTTCGTCAAGTCCTGCTTCAAAAATAGCTACTACATACTCGTCACTTCCCGGCTTCTCAAACGAAATAGCGCAGACGTCATCTTTGGCAGAAAAGCCGCTTATATCATAAACGTAATCATACGAATAGCTGACAGAACAGTCGCTTTCAAGAAGATAGACAGCATCGTTTCCGACAAGCCAGATTTCCTCGTCGTCGGTGAATTCAAGATCCAGTGTAAGCGTCTCAATTGCCGAAGACTTCGCCTGAATCTCGGTAGAGCTGAAATCAAGGACATAGACAAGTGTCTTTAAGATGCCGCCCGATGCATACAGGCTGGCAACAGCACATCCGGTTCCGGAATCATTTAGTGCGACAGCCATGATATAGTTACCGTCTGCCCAGTGGAATATCTCGGTTCCGTTCTTATCGTAGATTGTCAGGTAGGATGCATACTTGTCGGTGGATGTGATGACGGCTATATTGCCCTTTTCGCCGAGCTCAGCAAAGAGAATCTGGTCGTCGAGCTTCTTCTCAAATATCTCGTTTCTGCGGCTTATAACCATCAGGCTGTAGCCGCCCATGTCGTAAACAAGCGCCCTTGTCGACGAAGTCTCGACAGTAGGAGTGCCATATGGTGCATATACCGACTGGATGGTTGCGCCTGTTGCATTATAAGTTGTGATTGAAGTGTCGGAGAACATCACCCAGCAATCGCGCATAGCTCCGATTGAGACGTTTGAACGGCTGGAGACATCAAATGGGAAGTTGGTCTCCTCTTCCTCTTCAAGAGTTGTCGAAGTCGCCGATTCATAGCTCTCTTCAAGTATTTTCTCGAAATACGGAAGCCAGCTGTCGTGTGTAAGGTAAATCAGAAGCGCAACGGCAAGTACCGCAAGTATTGCGAAAAGCCTTCTTAAGAAGCGTTTGGTTCTCCGGCTTCTGCGAAGCTTCTTTACGTCGGTTTCATAGGAATTTATCGAAGACACCAAGGCGCCTCCTCTCAGTAAAAAACTTTGTTTAGATACAGCCCATGTGAGGGAACTGTTTTGCCTGCTCTGGTTCTGTCGCAGGCGGCAATTATTTTGGGGATAGAATCCGCCGGCAACTTGTCGTCGTTAATAAAGAGAAGCGTCCCGACCATGATTCTCACCATGTTATATAGAAATCCGTCGCCGCTGACTCTGAAGATAACCAGATCGCCTTCACGGTTCACAGAGAAGTCAAAAATCGTCCGGACGGTTTCTTTTTTGTCCGTATCTGTCGAACAAAAGGACTTGAAATCGTGCGTCCCTATAAAATCTTTACAGGCTTTGTCAAGCTTTTCGGCGTCTATCGGGAACCAGCTTCTGAACCACAAATCCTCGTGAAAAGCCGAACGGATTTCGGAATTATGAATGATGTATTTGTACTCTTTTCCCTTGCAGGAATATCTTGCGTGGAAGTCGTCCGCCGCCTTCTCGCACTTCAAGATTGCTATGTCTTTTGGCAGGACGCCGTTAAGTCCGAATATAATGCCACGTTCGTCGATAGTGTTTTCAAGCGAACATGAAAAGACGTATTCGTTTGCATGAACTCCGGCGTCGGTTCTCGAACAGCCGTCGATGGAGACTTTTTCTCCCAAAAGCTTATAAAATCCCTGCTCGACTGTGCCCTGAATGGTTCTGAGTTTTAAGTTGTCCGCCTGCTTCTGGAAGCCGTGATAGTTGGTCCCACGGAAGGACATCGTTACTTTATAATTCGTCATATCGGAATGAATATGTTTGCGAGTATAATCAGTACCAAGAAGAGCGCCGTTACCGCAAGGGCGATATAATCAAGGTGTGTGGTCTTCAGCTGCTTCATTCTGGTTCTTCCCTCGCCGCCACGGTAGCAACGGCACTCCATTGCGAGTGCTAACTCCTCAGCACGTCTGAAAGCAGATACAAATAGCGGAATGAGAACCGGGATAAGAGCCTTTGCACGGTTGATGATGGAGCCGGATTCAAAATCGGCACCACGAGCCTTCTGTGCGGACATTATCTTGTCGGTCTCTTCGATAAGAGTCGGGATAAACCGGAGAGCTATAGTCATCATCATTGCGATTTCGTGCGCCGGAAAGTGAAAGACTCTCAAAGGCGACAAAACCCTTTCGATGGCATCCGTCAAAGCAATCGGCGAAGTGGTGTAGGTAAGAAGCGAAGTTCCGCAGATTAAGAACACGATTCTCACTGCCATGAATATCATCGTCGAAAGCCCGTCGTCGGTTATCTTGATAAAGCCCAAGCTGAAGATGACGTTACCGGTCGAGATGAAGAAGAGGTTTAATATTCCCGTGAAAATGATTACCGGCAAAATCGGCTTGACGCCCTTTACCATCATCTTAATCGGGATTCCCGAAATCGCAAAAGCGAATATGAGAAACACAATGCCTATTCCCAGTCCCACAAATCCGTCTGCTGAGAAGAGCATCACTATATATAAAACCGTAAGTAGCAGTTTTATTCTCGGGTCGAGCCGGTGCAAGACCGAATTCCCCGGAAAATACTGCCCGATAGTTATATCCTTAATCAAGTCCTATTTCTCCTTTTTCTCCTGTAAAAGCCGAAGTACCAGCTTCTTTGCATACCCGGTCGAATAGACCTCGTCGTCAAAGTCAATTCCCGCTTCCTTCAGCCTGTCGAAAACTCTTGTTATCTGCGGGACAGTAAGTCCCATGCTGTCGAGCTCCCGGACACGTGCGAAGACCTTTTCGGGGGTGTCGAACATGAAAATCTTTGAGTCGTTGACTACAAGTATCTTTGAAACGGTGTTCGCAACGTCCTCCATCGAGTGACTTACGAGCATGACTGTTGACTTCTTCTCCTCGTGATACTCTTTTATCATGCCTAAAATTCTGTCTCTTCCGTGCGGGTCAAGACCGGCGATCGGTTCATCAAGGATAAGTACCTTCGGCTCCATCGCCATTACTCCGGCGATTGCGACACGTCTCTTCTGTCCGCCCGACAGGTCAAAAGGCGACTTCTGGAGTAACTCTTCTTTCAAGCCTACTAAACGCATGGTTTCCCTGACACGTCTGTCAATCTCCGCTTCATCAAGACCCATGTTTTTGGGACCGTAGGAGATGTCTTTATAGACCGTATCTTCAAACAGCTGATACTCGGGGTACTGGAAAACAAGTCCGACCTTGAAGCGGATATCCCTTAAACGGGATTTGTCCGCAAAGAGCTCCTCGCCGTCAACATATACCTTGCCGGTTGTGGCTTTCAGAAGCCCGTTAAAATGCTGAATAAGGGTAGACTTGCCGGAGCCGGTGTGCCCGATAATTCCGATAAGCTCTCCCTCATCAATCTCTAAATTTATGTCGTCCAGAGCCACTTTGCGGAAGGGTGTTCCCTCGCCGTAGACATAGCTCAGGTGTTCGGTTTTGATTATGCTCAAAATTCTGCCCTCTTCTATTTCAACAGCTCATAAAGAGCATCATAACATTCGTCTTCATAAATTATGTCTTCAGGGAGATTTACCCCGCACTTTCTGAGCTCGTGTGTAAGTTCGGTTACCTGCGGGACGTCGAGCCCCAAGGATTTCAGCTTCTCGACCTGCGAGAAGACCTTTTTCGGGCAGTCGTCCATTATGATGTTGCCCGAATCCATGACTACAACCCGCTTCGCCCTTGCGGCTTCGTCCATGTAGTGGGTGATTAAAACTATCGTGACGCCGGACTTGTTGAGTTCGGTTATTGTTGACATTATCTCCCGCCTGCCGATTGGGTCGAGCATGGCGGTCGGCTCGTCGAGAACTATGCAGTCCGGCTTCATCGCCAGAACTCCGGCGATTGCGACCCTCTGCTTCTGTCCTCCGGAAAGCTTCGACGGGGAATGCTCCCGATAGTCGTACATCCCGACGGTTTTCAGCGCTTCGTCGACTCGTCTTCTTATCTCCGACGGCTCTACACCGATATTTTCGAGTGCAAATGCGACGTCCTCCTCGACGATAGTTGCAACAATCTGGTTGTCCGGGTTCTGAAAGACCATGCCGACGTTGCTTCTGATGTCAAAAAGCTTGTCTTCATCCGAAGTGTCCATCCCGGCAACCGTGACTTTTCCTGAATCGGGAAGGTTGATTGCGTTTAAAAGCTTTGCAAGCGTCGACTTGCCCGAGCCGTTATGCCCGAGAACAGCGACAAACTCGCCCTTGTCAATCGAGAGCGAAAGCCCATGTAAAACCTCGTTTTTCTCGACATTCCCGTTATCGTCCTCGGTCGTGTATGTGAATGTGACATTGTCAATATCTATAAAACTCATTATAACCCCTTAAATTGAATACCAGATAGATGTACTACCGGCAGGAAGTGTCAAGCCTGTCGACTCCACAGGCAAGCCTATCTCGTCGCTTGTGACTTTGCCGCCGAATTTCGGAATCAGGACGGTTGAGAGAATATAGCCCATTACTGATGCCGATAATCCTGTAGTGTAGCTATTCAGGACGAAGAATAGCGGTTTTTGGCTCAATACTCCCGCCGTAAGCTTAACCAAATCGTAGACGTTGTCTTCGAGCTTCCATATCTCGCCCGAAGGTCCTCTGCCGTAGCTCGGTGGATCCATGATGACGCCTTCGTAGAGGCTGTTGCGCTTTATCTCCCTGCGGACGAATTTCTCGCAGTCGTCTACTATCCATCTTATCGGTTTTTCTGACAGTCCAGACAGTGCGGCGTTTTCTCTTGCCCACTGAACCATGCCTTTTGAGGCGTCGACGTGGCAGACCTCAGCTCCTGCACCGGAGCACGCAAGTGTCGCTCCGCCGGTGTAGGCAAATAAGTTCAGAACTCTGACCTTGTCGGTCTTCACTCTCTCGGAAATCAGCTGTCCGGTCTTCTCCCAGTTGACAGCCTGCTCGGGGAAAAGTCCCGTGTGCTTGAAGCCGGTCGGGTGGACTTTGAACCGAAGATTTCCGAAATACTGCGACCCATAACCAACCGTCCAGCTCTCGGGGAGCTTTTTTAAGTATTCCCACTGTCCGCCGCCCTTACTCGAACGGTGATATACTGCGTTAGCGCTCTGCCAGAGTGCCGACTTATCCGTTTTCCAGATGACCTGCGGGTCAGGTCGGATGAGCCGGATATCCTTCCAGCTTTCAAGCCTTTCGCCGTCAGATGCATCGAGCAATCTATAATCCTTCCAGCCGTCAGCTGTTCTCATTACTACCTAACTCTCCTATATGCTCCGCTACCGTCTGCGCGGCTGCCTGGGCATACTGATAAATGATTTCTTCGTCCCTGCCCTCAGCCGTGACGCGAATCAGCGGCTCGGCAGACGATTCTCGTATGTAAATTCTTCCGTCGCCTGCGAGCTTTTCGGAGCAATAATCGAGCATTTCCGTTATCTCGGGGACGGTTTCCCACATGTTCTTACATTCATGCCTTATCTTAACGTCGACGTCGATTGTCGGATATGGCGTGAATATTGAGGCGATTTCGGAAAGCTTATGCCCCGTTTTTGCCATAACTTCAAGCATTTTCGCGGCACTCAGCTCGCCGTCCGCCGTGTCCGGGACGTTCCCGAAGAGGAATCTTCCGCTTGCGTCGGCTCCCAAAGTGTAGCCATCGGTCATGAGTCGCTCATGAATTGAGCGTTCCGAAACCTGTGATGCCGTAGAAGTGACGATTCCGTTGTCCTTCGCCCACCTGAAGAAGCCCAGGTTTGTGGCTCTTGTTACGACGCAGGTGTTTACGGAAAGCGTCTTCTCCTGCTTCATGAAGTACGCTAGTGCGGCAAGCATCTTGTCCGGGTCGACAGGCTCGCCCTTTTCATCAATCATGATGCAACGTGAACCGTCGCCGTCGAGCGCGATTCCGCAGTGTGCCCTTGAATCCAGAACCGCCTTACTCAAAGCTGTCAGGTCTTCAGTCCCACAATCTTCGTTTATATTGACTCCGTTCGGCTCGACATTCAGAAACTTTGCAGTGATTCCGAGTCCCTTAAAGAACTTGACAGCCGTTTCATAAGCCGCACCATTGGCGCAGTCGACGACTATTCTGAGCCGTCCCAAATCGACCTGAATGTCACGCAGAAGATATCTGACATAGTCCCACTCGGCATTCTTTTCGTTCAGTATGTCGCCCAGATTTTCCGGACTTGCATTCTGGATTTCATCAGGGGATTCGAGAACCAGCCGCTCTATCTCTTCCTCAACGCTATCGGTGAGCTTGTCGCCTGAGGCGGAGAAGATTCTGATTCCGTTGAATTCAAAGCTGTTATGGGAAGCGGAAACCATGATTCCTGCATCAGCGCCGTACTTGACAGTGAGGTAAGCAACAGCCGGCGTCGGGACAATTCCTAAAAGGTCAGCATCTCCGCCAGCCGAGCAGATTCCGGCAATCAGGCTTGATTCCAGGATTTTGCAGGAGGAACGGGTGTCCTTTCCGATAAGAATCTTCGCACGGCGATGGTTTCTCTTTGAGAGCACATAAGCGCAAGCCCTGCCAATAGCCATAGCGAGCTCACAGCTGAGGTCGCTCAAAGCCTCGCCCTTGACAGCCCCATCAGCACCGAATAAATTTCCCATGAAATCAGCCCCAGTCATTTTTAATGTAAAATGTACAATGTACAATGGATGTGTCACCTTCAGCGACGATTTTAAAGAGTGGTTTGACCATCACGAAGTAGTCCCAGATGTTTGTACGCCAAATCTGTGGCGCAACGTCCTCTTGGTGTTCTTGCAATGAAACCGAGTTGCATTAAGTACGGCTCGCAGACGTCTTCGAGAGTTACCGCTTCTTCACCGATAGCCGAAGCAAGCGTTTCAAGACCAACAGGTCCGCCGTTATAGCCCTTTATAATCATGTTGAGCATCCGCTTGTCCATTGTGTCAAGCCCTAAAGAGTCAATCTCCATGCGGTCAAGGGCAATCTTTGCGATTTCGGGAGTTATGACTCCGTTACCCATAACGTCGGCAAAGTCACGAACACGCTTGAGTAACCTGTTCGCAATTCTCGGAGTTCCTCTTGAACGCTTTGCGATTTCGATTGCACCTTCACGGTCGCAGATTACTCCCAAGATGTTTGCAGACCTGATGATTATCTCGCAGAGCTCTTCGTGTGTGTAGAGTTCGAGCCGCTGTGAGATTCCGAATCGGTCTCTTAAAGGCGACGTGAGCTGACCTGCTCTCGTCGTCGCGCCGATGAGAGTGAAGCGCGGCACATCAAGCCTTATTGTCCGGGCACCTGCGCCCTTTCCGATGATGATGTCGACTGCGAAATCCTCCATCGCGGGGTACAAAACCTCCTCAATCTCACGTGGGATTCGGTGAATCTCATCTATGAAGAGAACGTCGCCAGCCTGAAGGTTCGTTAAAATTGCAACGATGTCGCCCGGCTTCGTTATAGCCGGTCCCGAAGTTATGCGTATATTGACGCCCATTTCGTGGGCGATGATTGCCGAAAGTGTTGTTTTTCCGAGTCCCGGAGGTCCGTAGAGAAGGACATGATCCAAAGGTTCACCGCGCTTTTTTGCCGCGTCGATATATATCTTCATGTTCTCCTTGACCTTTTCCTGACCGATGTATTCGTTCAAGGTTTTCGGTCGGAGGGAAAGCTCCGCCTCGTCGACGTCCTCAGCTAAAACCTCGGTGCCGACAAGCCTTTTTTCCAGATCAAACTGTTCCGATTCAATCATGCCTTCACCTCCTTAAAATCTTCCAGATGCCAGAGACCTGAGTACTCTCTTGATTATTTCATCCGTTTCGAGCTCTCCCGGGCACTTTGCGACCGCCTGAGCCGCCTCCGACTGGGTGTAGCCGAGCACGACAAGAGCCGCAATTGCCTCCGCCTTATTGTTGTCTCCTACTGCCGCAGTAATCGCTCCGACGTCGCCGGTAGTATCTAGTACTGCGCCCTGAGCGACCTTGTCTTTGAGCTCCATTACGATTCTCTGTGCGATTTTAGAGCCGATTCCCTTGACTTTCGAGAACGCTTTGGTGTCATCCGAAGCAATAGCTAACGCTACGGAAGCCGGTGTGAGGCTTGAAAGAATTGCAAGCGCATACTTCGCGCCAACGCCGCTTACAGACGTTAGGAGCTTGAAGCATTCGAGCTCGTCTTTCGTGAAGAATCCGAACAGGTCGATTGCGTCCTCCCTGACAGCCATATAGGTATAAAGCGTGCAGGAAGTCATATTCGAGACGGAGGTTATGGTATTCATGGTGGTTTTGCAGGCATAGCCGACTCCCCCGCATTCGATAACGCAGAGGTCGGGCTCGGTGTGTATAATATTTCCGGTGAGGCTGTATATCATTTTTTTAGTTCCGTTCTGCCGTGCAAAGGCGTTAATTCAGTCCGAAGACCTTTGAAGTTGCGTAGTGACCGTGGGTGATGGCGAGAGCAAGTGCGTCCGCCGCATCGTCCGGCTTGGGGATTTCTTTGAGCCGAAGAATCGAGCGTGTCATTTCCTGAACCTGCTTCTTCTCCGCCCTGCCATAGCCGACGACAGAGTTCTTCACCTGCAAGGGTGTATACTCATAAATCTTTATATCGTGCTTGTTTGCCGAAAGGAGGATTACTCCCCTGGCCTGCGCCACGTCGATGGCGGTTGTGTGGTTGGTGTTGAAATAGAGCTTTTCAAGCGAGATTGCGTCCGGCTTGTACATATCAAGAAGCTCGTTCATGTCGTTATAGATAACGCCGAGCCTCTCGTCAAACTGCATGTCCGGCGTCGTGGTGATAGCCCCGTAGCCCTTGACGGCGAAATCTCTCCCGTCATAATCCAAGACCCCATATCCGACAATCGCATACCCCGGGTCGATTCCAAGTATTCTCATTTCGCACCCCACTCATTAAAATCCACTATTACGCCATTTTCTACTTTCCTAAATAGTAATTATAGTCCTAAATGGGCGTGATGTCAAGCTTCGCAATTCGGAATTCGCAATTCGTAATGCGGAATTCGTGACTTCCCAAAGTAAATTCAAGAGTTGAGAGAAGTGGCGATTAGTGTG
>JAJQHD010000049.1 GCA_021199855.1 Oscillospiraceae bacterium | reverse complement strand
ATATCTTTCTTCGTTATTTTATTCTTTTTGGGTCACATCTCTTGACAACGCAGAGAACTTCTCAACATTTCCCCCTAAAACCTCTTGACATAACGGAAATTCTATTATAAAATAAAAGAGTATGTGGGCTGTATTTGGCACGAATGCTCTTAACTCGTGCGCTACACATGTAAACTTTGGCAGGAATGGGTTTTGATTGCTTGCCTTTGTTAATTTCATGAGTTTCCCCAGTGGCTTTGGGGAATCTCTTTCTTAAAACGGAGAATGTAAAAGTTCCCTGACTTTGTCGCAAGTGGGGTTATGGGGCGGTTCTCCGAATAAAATACTCAGAAAGGAGAGTTGTTAGTTGACATTACCAGTTACGATCCTTTTATGTGTTATTGCCCTTGCGATAGGTGCCGGCGTCAGCGGAGCAGTTTGCTACCGCATGGGAATTGAACATAGAAAGAAAATTGCTGAAGCGCAGATTGGTTCCGCCGAAGAAGAGGCGAAGCGGATTGTAGAAGAAGCTGGCAAGCAGGCGGAGTTTGTCAAAAAAGAGAAGCTCGTCGAAGCCAAGGACGAAATCTACCGTAACCGCATGGAAACCGAAAAAGAGCTCAAAGAGCGCCGTTCGGAAGTTTCCAGACAGGAAAGACGTGTTCAGCAAAAGGAAGAAACCCTCGACAAGAAGATTGAAGCTGCCGAGAAGAAGGATGAAAACGTACAGCGTAAGCTGAAGCAGGCGGAATCAAAGCTTGCAGAGGCTGAAAAGGTAAAAGAGAACCAGCTCCAGGAGCTCGAAAGAATCTCCGGGTTCACAACCGAGCAGGCGAAGGAATATCTCTTGAAGTCTCTCGAAGACGACCTGGTTCACGAAAAGGCAGTAAAGATAGCGAACTACGAGGCTCAGGCGAAGGAGGAATGCGAGGCAAAGGCAAGACAGCTTATTTCTCTTGCAATCTCCAGATGCGCCGCAGATCAGGTTTCCGAGTCGGCGGTTTCTGTTGTCCCGCTTCCGAACGAGGAGATGAAGGGACGTATAATCGGACGAGAAGGACGGAATATCCGTGCTCTCGAACAGCTCACCGGCGTCGATCTCATCATCGACGACACACCGGAGGCTATCACCCTTTCCTGCCTCGACCCTGTCAGAAGGGAAGTCGCAAGGCTGTCGCTTGAAAAGCTTATTCAGGACGGCAGAATCCATCCTACAAGAATTGAAGAATGTGTTGACAAGGCAAGAAGAGAAGTCGAGCAGACCATCAAGTCGGAGGGCGAAAGAGCTGTCCTCGAGACGAATGTCCACGGACTTAACCACGAGCTTGTCAAGCTTTTGGGAAGACTTCACTACAGAACGAGCTATCGTCAGAATGTTCTTGACCACTCGATTGAGGTTGCGCACCTTGCCGGAATGATGGCAAGTGAATTGGGAGTAGACCCGACATTAGCCAGACGTGCGGGACTTCTCCACGATATAGGAAAGGCTCTCAGCCACGAAATTGAAGGTTCACACGTCCAGATTGGCGTTGACGTTTGCCGCAAGTACAAGGAGTCTCCCGAGATTATCCACGCAATCGAAGCGCACCACGGCGACGTTGAGTGCCACTCAGTTATTGCGGCTCTTGTCCAGGCGGCGGACGCAATTTCTGCGGCAAGACCGGGCGCAAGAAGCAAGAACTTTGAAAACTACATCAAGAGATTTGAGAAGCTTGAGGATATTTGTTCCTCTTATGAAGGCGTCGAGAAGTCGTATGCAATTCAGGCGGGCAGAGAAGTCAGGATCTTGGTCTATCCCGACAAGGTCGACGACGACCAGATGGTGATTGTCGCCAGGGAAATCGCTCAGAAGATTGAGCAGGAAATGGACTATCCCGGACAGATTAAGGTAAACATAATCCGAGAATCCCGCGCCGTAGAATACGCGAAATAGAAAAAAGCGGGCTTGTCCCGCTTTTTTAATTCGGAATTAGTCGCCCTGCGGGCGACGCCACCCTTCGGGTGGCACCTCTCAGTCTGCCCTTCGGGCAGCCAGCTCCCCTTGATAAGGGGAGCCAGTAGTGCTCATCGAAATAGGCTCCCCTAATTTAGGGGAGCTGTCAGCGAAGCTGACTGAGAGGTGCGCGACCAAAGGGAGCGTAGCAGTTGCCGAAGGCAACTGCAATTTACCACCAAAGGAGATTTAAATAAATGATTCGTCCAGCAACCATATCCGACGCCCCTGCAATCTATTCACTTCTTAAGCAGGTTGGAGGGCTTCATCACAATATCCGCCCCGACATTTTCGGGGAGAGGAAGTATACCAAGGAGGAGCTCTCAGGGCTCTTTGGCAACGAGAAGTCCCCCATCTTCGTCTATGAAGAGGACGGCAAAGTCCTCGGGCACCTGTTCTGCACTATCAAAGACTATACAAGCTCAAAGCAACTCATGCCAATCAAGACCTTTTACATAGACGACTTCTGCGTCGACGAAAACGCCCGTGGCAAAGGAATCGGCACGAAGCTCTATGAGTTCGCAAAGGACTATGCGAAAGAAATCGGCTGTCACAACCTGACCCTCTGCGTCTGGGAAGGAAACGATTCTGCTAAGGCGTTTTATGACAAGATGGGGATGGGTGTGCAGAGGACGATTAGGGAGACGATATTGTAGGGTCGTCTGCGACGGCGATGCCGCCTTGACGAGCCGCTCCCTTCGGTCGCGGCACCTCTCAGTCGCCTGTGGCGACAGCTCCCCTTAGAAAGGGGAGCCATAACTGCGAAAGGCGACTGTGTTATTCTGTAGAAATCTTCGGGAGAAGCTAATAAAGGCTCCCTCTGTCTAGAAGTTCGCTAGCGAACTTCGGGAGCTGGCAGCCACGAAGTGGCTGACTGAGAGGTGCGCCGACCAGCGGGAGGCGCGTCGCCCATAGGGCGACAATTTTAAAGGGAGGCGAAATACAAATGAAAGACTTTTTCACCAGCACCAAGTTCAAGGTCATACTTTGTATTGCCGCCTTGATGATTGGGATTATGATTTATGCGGCGGTGGCTTCGGAGAGCGTGATAAGCTCTGCTTTGGGAACCGTCCTTTCGCCTTTGCAGTCGGCTTCGCAGACCATTTCAACCTGGGTAACGACCAGAATCGACATGTTTGTCAACGCCGGAAAGTATTACGAAGAAAATCAGGCTTTGAAAGAAGAAATTGCCAGACTTACCGGCGAGATGGCTGACTATGAGACCGTCATGCAGGAGAACGAACAGCTGAGGGAGATGGTAAGTCTTGCCGAGTCATCCGAAGGAATCGAGTTCTCCGAGCCCTGTAAGGTTATTGGACGTACTGCGAACGACGTCTACGGTTCCTTCTTCATCGACAAGGGCTCCAAAGATGGCATTGAGTACTACGACCCGGTTGTGACGGCAAACGGCTTGGTCGGGTTTGTCACCGAGGTTGAGTATACCTATTCCAAAGTCACAACTATACTTTCAAGCGACATTTCTATAGGAATTTACTGCGTTGAAACGGGCGAAACGGGCGTCACTGAAGGCTCATACACTCTGGGACTCAACGGCAAGCTCCGGATGATTTACATTCCGCTTGATTGTGAGATGTCCGAAGGCGACATCGTCGTCACTTCCGGCTATTCGGGGCTCGTCCCGAACGGGCTTATTGTCGGAACCGTCGGCGAGACGGAGATTACCGCAAGCGGACTTTCCCGGACGGCTGTCATCACACCGACCGTCGACCCGGATGAGCTGACGAGCGTCTATGTCATCGTCGATTTCGAGGGAAAGGGCAGTGGCTATGAAGATTCAGACTAAGCCTAAGCGGGAAGGTCTCTCCCAGAACGTGCGAACCGTCCTGAAATGGCTGTTCTACGTCTTGACAATGATATTTTTCTACTGCGTGATGGTTTCGGGAAGCGGCAACGGCTCGAAGGCTTTGATGCTCATTCCGTTTGCAACGGCGATTGCCTGTTATGAGGGAGAGATTCCCGCCGCCGTCATCGGTGCGATTTCGGGAATTCTTATAGATATGGCGACCGGACAGCTTCTCGGCTTCACCGGGCTCTATCTCTGCCTTTTCTGCGGGATTATCAGCGGAATGTTCCGCCAGTTCCTCCGCAAAAACATCATAAACTATTTCGCCCTGACCGTCGCAACCTGCCTTATTTATCTCTACATCGACTACTACTTCTTCTACGTAATCTGGGACTACGAAGGCTATCAGGAGGTCTTGAAGGCAAGACTTATCCCCAGCCACCTGAAGACGATTGTCTTCTCCCCGCTCTGCTACCTCACCTGCCTGATTGCCGAAAGACTTTCGACGGTGAAGAGAAAGCTCGAACTGGAGGAGAAGAGTGAGATGGTGGATAGGGTTTGATTGCAATTCCCTCGGTCAAAATGTTTTATAATCTCCCCAAAAATGCCCGGTTTTATGTGCATAAGGGAGTAATTTTGCAAGTTCGGTACAAAAGAACTTGCATTTTTTGCGCCCAAGGCATATAATTATTGGAGTATTATTTTACGGAGGATGAACCATGAAGCTATCCGAATATTCAAAGAGTGATCTTGAAAAGTTTTATAAAGACGAGACTGCGAAGCTGGAGGAGTACAAAGCCCTCGGCTTGAAGCTCGATATGTCAAGAGGCAAGCCGTCGCCCGAACAGCTTGACCTTTCCAACGAAATGCTCACCCACTGCCTTGACGGCGACCATATCTCCGAAACCGGAATCGACTGCCGCAACTACGGCGTCTTAGACGGAATCTATGAGGCAAAGCGCCTTATGATGCCGATGATGGGCGTCGGAAGACACGAAATTATAATCGGCGGAAATTCGAGCCTGCAGCTCATGTATGATACACTCGCTCGTGCTATGCTCCTTGGCGTCAAGGGAAGCCCTGAGCCCTGGTGTCATCGTAAAACTGTCAAGTGGCTCTGCCCTGCTCCCGGATACGACAGACATTTCGCAATCTGCGAAGCTTTCGGAATGGAGATGATAACCGTCCCGATGCTCTCTGACGGTCCCGACATGGACATGGTCGAGAAGTTGGTCGCCGAAGACGAGGACATCAAGGGAATCTGGTGCGTCCCGAGGTATGCTAACCCGACGGGTGTTGTCTATTCGGACGAAGTCGTAAGAAGGTTTGCGAACCTCAACCCTGCGGCTCCCGACTTCAGAATCTATTGGGACGACGCCTATTGCGTCCATGACCTCACGGATGAGCACGCTGAAATCCTCAACATTTTGGAAGAGTGCAAGAAGACCGGCAAGCCGGATATGCCGCTGATTTTCGCTTCGACTTCAAAAATTTCCTTCCCCGGCGGAGGAATCGCCGCAGTCGGCGGAAGTGAAGAGAACATGGAATTCATGCGCAAGCAGATGTCCTTCCAGATTATCGGCTACGATAAGCTGAACCAGCTTCGTCACGCCAAATTCTTCAAGGATTACGACGGAATTATGGAGCACATGAAGAAGCACTGTGCAATCCTGAAGCCGAAGTTTGATTTGGTTGTCAATACTTTGGAGAAGGAGCTTGCTCCGCTCGGTATCGGCAGTTGGAGCAACCCGAAGGGCGGCTATTTCGTCTCGTTCGACGGCATGGAAGGAACTGCGAAGCGGATTGTCGCCCTCTGCAAAGACGCCGGCGTCACGATGACCGGTGCCGGAGCTTCGTTCCCCTACGGAGTAGATCCGAAGGACACGAATATAAGAATCGCCCCGTCCTATCCTTCTCTCGAAGAACTGGGCAAGGCGATGGAGATATTCGTAGTTGCAGTCAAGGTCGCGAGCGCGGAGAGGCTGATTTAAGCTTTGCTTAAATCAGCACCCGTCGAAGTTTGCGAAGCAAATTCGCTTGCGAACTTCTGCGCTCCCCTCGACAGGGGAGCCTTTTTTCATTCTATACAAATCTCTTGGTTTTCCCCGCCAGATATACTGGCAGATTCGTAATCCCGCCGTCGGTTCTGTAATTTCGTTTGGAGAACCGGATTGCGTGTGCAGGCTGATTGTTTGCGACATATTTCTTGAAAGACGGTGCGGATTTATCCTCGCCGGCTTTTACTTCTACGGGGATAATCTCCGTGCCGTTCTGGATGACGAAGTCGATTTCGCTGTTCTTATCGGAATAGTACCTCGGCTCAACTTCGAACTGCCCTTTGAGCTGTTGCAGGACGTAGTTTTCGGTCAATGCGCCCTTGAACTGATAGTTGGACTTGAGGAGAATTGCGCTGTTGTCGATTCCCGCCATGTGCTTTAGTAGTCCCGTGTCGAAGACGAAAAGCTTGAACTGGTCTAATTTGTCGAATGCCGACAGCGGGTGCTCCATCTTCGAGACGTTATAGACACGATTGAGCATTTCCGCCGAAACGAGCCATTCAATAGCTTCCTCAAAATCCTTTGCCCTGCCACCCTCACGGACAGCTCCGTACATGAATTTCTCGTTCGGCTTGGCAAGCTGGGTGACAATGCTTCTGAAAACCATCAGAATCCGACCGCTGTTGACCTTGCCGTTGTGCTTTGAAAAGTCGTTTTCGTAGACCTCGACAAGCTCCCACTGAATCTGGCTGATTTTTGCGGGGTCTTTGTACTTAATCCACGAGTCGACGCACTCTGGCATCCCGCCGATTATGAGATAGTTGTTGTAGGCTTCTAAAAGCCGGTTGTGGAAAATCTCTTCAATCTGAGTGCCAACGCTGATACTATCATAATAAGAGAACAGTGCCGGGTCGACTGCTTCCAGGAACTCATCAAACTTGAGCGGATATATGTCGAGAAGATTCACCATCCCGACAGGGTATGACTTCGGCTGAGCCAATAGCGTTCCCAAAAGGCTTCCCGCCGCTATCACATGGTACTCGTTCGCCTTTTCTTTGAAGTATTTGAGGCTGTTGAGAGCCTCCGGGCACTCCTGAATCTCATCGAAAATAATAAGCGTTTTCTCCGGAAGAATCTTCTCGCCGGCAATCAGCGACAGAAGTTCGATAATCCGCTGTGGATTCTTATTGGCTTCAAAAATTGATTTCAGCTTGTCTTCCTCATCGAAGTTGAAATAGACGTAGCTGTCGTAATAGTTCTGCCCGAATTCTTTCATCAACCATGTTTTCCCGACCTGTCTGGCGCCCTTCAGAACAAGCGGCTTTCGGGTATCGCTCGACTTCCAGTTTATCAGGTCTTTAATTGCATTTCGTTTCAAAAAAATCACCGCCTCGTAAGCTCTGAGAATAGTATAACACTTTTTCTCGGGTTTTACAAGGCGGAAATTACATTTTTTCTGAGTTTTTGAGAGGCAAAAACACATTTTTTCTGAAAGACTACTTCAGCATGAAATCTATTTCAGCATGAAGTTTACTTCAGCATGAAATTCATTTCATGTGTACATCCAACTGGCTATACGCCATCTGGACGCCGCGATCCTTGAAGGTCTCGCGAACCTTCTCATACATTGCAAAATTGACGTCCCAGTAGTTCGGGCTGTCGACCCAGACGCGGACGGTGTATTCGATATCAGAGGCATTATAGCCGCTGAGGCGGACGAACGGTGCGGGATCCTTGAGGATTCTCTCGTCAGAATTGATTGCATCCCAGAGTGCCGCCTTGACATCTTCTGTGGGGGAGTCGTAAGAGGCGGTGAACTTGAAATCAACTCTTCTTCTGGGCTCACGGCTGTAGTTCATGACGGAAGCCGCGGTTGCGTCGGCATTCGGAATGCTGACGACGGTGTTGTCAATAGTGTCAAGGACGGTGTAGAACAGTCCGACGCTCTTGACCGTTCCGGCTTTGCCGGAGATGTCGACATAGTCACCTGCTCCGAACGGCTTTGTTATAAGTAAGGTTATCCCCGAGAAGAGATTCGACATGATGTTCTGAACCGACAGGGAAAGAGCCAGGGTTACGATGCTCAGTAAAGCTACCAGAGAAGTGGTCGAGATTCCCAGAGAGTCGCAGACTATTATAATAGTAAGTGCCCATAGTAAAATCTTTGCCGCAGTTTTTATGAATCCGCAGATTGTTTTGTCAAGGTGCTTTGACTTGTCGAGCATTTTCCCGATGACAGTGTTTAAGATCCGCATGACGAGATAGCAGATGACGAAAACCACGACTGCGCTGAGAATTCCGCCGACGGTAAATTCCCCGACGCCGAACCCCAGTATGTTCTGAATTGTTTCAAGCATTTTTTGTACCTCCGTTTTATTGGACAAGTGTTGAATTTTGATTCCAATACATGATAGCACTTTTGACGGAGGGTGTCAAGAAGTTTGCTCGGCTACAGACTTGCTATTTTCGGCGTTGGCGAGCCGCTCACTTCGGTCGCGACACCCCTCAGTCAACCACTTCGTGGCTGACAGCTCCCCTTTCAGGGGAGCCTTTTACTGCCTCCGTGCAGTCTTTTGAGAGAACGACAATAAGCCTCCCCTGAAAGGGGAGGGGGACCGGCGAAGCCGGTGGAGGGGTTTCTGTGGCGATCATCTATGAATCAACCCAAGTTCAAACTTGCAAAAATCCTGCAAAATCGCCTGCTGACTTGCTTCATTATGAATTTTTGAACCCGGTGTCCGTCATCCCGGATTTTATGCTTTATTGGATTCAGTTTCCAGATAAGCTTAAGATTGGTCGGGCGAAATCTTCAAATTGTCCAAAATGCCGCGAAAAATGCGGACACGTTTTTTGCATTATCGCCTAAATTTGCGAGGTCTATTGACAAGTGAAGAGAAAAGGCGTATAATAAAACAATCGTGAAGATAGGTGAAGTCTTTACTCACGTGAGCGTCACATTTGCTCCTGCAAATGACTTCAACGGTTTAAAAAGGCTTGATCTGTTTTACACGGGGAATACATACTAAAACTAAGTGTATTCAAAAGCACGTCCGGGCGTTGTGCTAACAGCAATAGCTGACAGCTTGGCAAGAGCTGGGCTGAAAAAATAAGACGTCCGCACGAAATTTATTGGAGGTAAATTTAACATGAAAAGACTACTTGCTATGATCTTGGCTGTTGCAATGGTTCTTTCTTGCTTCACTGCTTGTGGCGACACTGCTTCTGATAGCGGTTCCACTACTACTGCGGCTAACAGCACTGATGATACCGTTGCTACCGATGGTACCGGTGACAGCGAAGAGTCCGAGGAAAGCCTTTACTCCATCGTTTCTGCTCTTGCAGATGCTATTTACGATGCTGATGGCAACCTCGACACCGAAGCTTACAACGAATTCTCCGCTACAGTTTATGAGTCTGCACTCGGCGAATTCAGCGAAGCTTATGCAGCCGCTACTGAGGCTTCCAGCACTTCCGAGAGATTTGCTCTCATGGCTATTGCTGAGGCTAAGCTCCTTGAAGCAGCTGTATTCATTCCTACCAACGCTAACGGCGGCGGCTACGGAATGTCCAAGGTTGTTTGGCGTACCATCGACTACACTCTCTGGGGCTCTGATGCTGACAGATACCACAGTGCAGTCGTAACCAACGAGATCATCACTGTTGCTGACAGAGATTATCTCAAGGCTCTCTGGAATGAGCTTGCTGGCACCGGCACCTATACCGAGTCTGCTAAGGCTTATCTCACTGAGCAGGGCTACACATTCAAGGATACCTACACCTTCGCTTATTCAGGCGATCCTGAAACCTTCGACGTTTTGGCTACTTCTCAGGCTACCGACTCCGATGTTGTTATTAACACCTATGACGGACTTCTTGAGTACAACAACGAAGGAGTTCAGGACTATGCACTCGCTACCAGCTACGAAGTTTCTGACGACGGTCTTACCTACACCTTCCACATCCGTGAGGGCGTTTACTGGGTAGACTCTCAGGGCAGACAGATTGCAGAAGTTACTGCTGACGACTGGGTTGCAGCTATGCAGCACATGCTCGATGCAGCTGGCGGACTTGAGTACCTCGTTCAGGGCATCATCGTTGGCGTCAACGAGTATCTCGAAGGCTCCATCACCGACTTCTCTGAGGTTGGCGTTAAGGCTGTAGATACCTACACCCTCGAATACACCCTCGAAGAGCCTTGCTCTTACTTCCTCACCATGTTCGGCTACTCTATCTTCGCTCCTATGAGCAGAAGCTACTACGTATCCTGCGGTGGTAAGTTCGGCGACGAGTATGATCCTTCCGCTTCCGACTACACCTACGGCACAAGCCCTGACACTATCGCTTACTGCGGTCCTTATCTCATCACTAACTACACAGCTTCCAATACTATCGTATTCTCTTACAACGAGAGCTACTGGAATCCTGATGGAGTTAATGTACACACCATCACTTGGCTCTACGATGATGGTTCCGATACCACCAAGAACTACAATGACTTCCTCGCTGGTGTCGTTGATTCCACTTCTGTAACCACCGCTATCATGACTTTGGCTAATTCCGATGGCTACACCACTGACAACTACATCTATCAGTCCAGTACTGATGCTACATCGTTCATGGCATTCTACAACCTTTACAGAACTGCTACTGCTAACTTCAACGATGGCACAACCGCTGTAACCACCCTCTCTGACGAAGAGCTCGCAAGAACCAACCAGGCTATGCTCAATGTTCACTTCAGAAGAGCACTTGCTTACTCCACCGACAGAGTTACCTACATGGCTCAGAGATATGGTGATGCTATTGCTTCTGCTGCAATCATCAACTCCTACACTCCTGGTGACTTCGTACTCCTCGATGAGGATATTACTGTTGACATCAACGGCACTGCTACTACCTTCACCGCTGGTACTTACTACGGCGAAATCATGCAGGCTCAGCTCACTGCTGACGGTTCTTCCCTCATCGTTTGGGATGCTGAGAACTACGTTTCCTCCGGATTCGACGGCTGGTACAATGTTGATGCTGCTGTTGAGGAACTCGAGATTGCTATCGAAGAGCTCGCCGCTGAGGGTCTCGTAATCGACGCTGACAACCCGATCCACGTTGAGTTCGTTACCAACGGTGCTTCTGAGACCTACATGAACATGGCTAACGCTTGGAAGCAGTCTGTTGAGGCAGCTACCGACGGTCTCATCATCGTTGACATCAACGCTACTGATGATATCTACGGCTGGTACTACGCTTGCTACTACTTCAGCTATGGCTATGAGGCTAACTTCACCATCAACACCCTCTCCGGTTGGGGACCTGACTATGGTGATCCTTCTACCTACCTCGAAACCTTCCTCGGTGAGTATGCAGGTTACATGGTTAAGAGCCTCGGTATCTACTAATTCAAAATTTGTAGAAACTGAAACTCGTCAGATAAATTTAATCTGAACAAGCAAAGCTTTAAATCTTAATCAGTTTGATCCCCCAAGAGTCAAGGCTTTTGGGGGATTGCTGAATAAGATAAACCGACAATATTATTCGATATCGTTTAATTCGCTCCGAAAAATAAAGGGGAATGGCACCGGTTATTTCCCACATAAGGACAGGTGGACAAAGTGGCAAAATATCTTATAAAAAGAATAGTAACCGGTCTGCTTTCGGTAATAGCGGTTGTTGCGATAGTCATGATTCTAATCTACTCCCTGATGGACAGACAGCTCATATTCTCGATGGACTCTGTCTTCACCAAGACAAGTAACAACTCGAGAACTGTTTATATGTATCAGAAGTGGGAAGAATACGGCTATCTCGATTATGTGACATATTCCGATTACATCAATCAGCTCTATAAGGATGGCGAGATTGATGATGAAACCCGTGACTCTATCAAGACTATCGGCAGAACTGAAGACGCCGATTCTGAATTGGTTGCGGAATATGTGGCAAAATTCACTGAATACTACGAAAGCCAAGGCTATACTGTACAGAGGCTCAAAGCAATCACCACCGGAAACAAGATTGTAACCGGCGGTAACCAGCAGCTCTTTGCCTATAAGGATATTCCTGTTATCCAAAGACTCTGGACATACTTAACAAGCATTATTACATTTGATAACATTCACACGGTTGAAGATGACGTAGGAGAACGCGGTCTGACATTCACTCTCTATGACCCCGTTTATGGCGGAGAGAAGTTCTCGCCCGCAATCATCGGTAACGGTACGCTTCATAAGTACCTTCTCTACTTCGATGATCAGTTCCCCTATATCCATCAGAACTTCGTATCAATCAACCTCGGTGTTTCATATACGGTAAACCAGGGAATCGACGTCACAACGACGATGACGCAAGCCCAGGGAAGTTACGTCAAGACGACGACAATCTACCCGTCAGGCTTGGTTGAGGAGAGTGCGGACGACCTCCACACTGCTACATACGTCTCAGGAAGTAAGGACGCAAGCTTAGTTTACGTCACCCGTTATACCGATGACTACACAAACACAATTACCCGTAAATCCGGTATGTCGAAGATGGGCTATTCGTTCGTCATCGGTATACTCGCAACCATCATGGCTTATGCATTAGGCATTCCTCTTGGAATCCTCATGGCTCAGCATAAGGATGGATTTATCGATAAATTAGGATCGCTCTACATCATCTTCATGATTGCGGTTCCGTCACTGGCGTACATCTTCATCTTCAAGTCTATAGGCGGAAAGCTAGGGTTCCCGACGACGTTCATTGTCGACAGCGCAACACCGATGTACTATGTACTACCTATAGTTTCACTGGCACTGCCGTCGGTTGCAAGTCTGATGAAGTGGTTACGTAGATACATGATCGACCAGATGAACTCCGACTACGTCAAGTTCGCCCGCGCAGGCGGTCTTTCAGAAGGAGAAATCTTCCGTGGTCATATCCTTAAGAACGCCGTTATCCCGATAATTCACGGTATTCCGGGAAGTATCCTGGGAGCTCTGACAGGTGCCATCATCACCGAGCGTGTTTACTCGGTTCCTGGTACTGGTAACCTCCTCATAACGGCTATCAACAAATACGATAACTCGGTTATCGTCGGCGTTACTCTGTTCTACGCTCTTCTGTCGGTTGTCTCCCTTATTTTGGGCGATATCCTCATGTCTGCTGTAGACCCGAGAATCAGCTTTACAACGAAAGCGCGGTGATAGATTATGACAACAGCTGAAATATCTGAAAAGTATGGTCTTTCAAAGGAAGAGCTCTTCGCGCACGTTGATAACAACGAAGAGGAAGCTGAAAGAATAACCGCTCCGCGTTACTCTTACTGGCATTCCGTATTCCGCGTATTCTTCCGCAAGAAGATTAATGTAGTCATTCTCGTTTTGCTCGGAATTATGATTGTATTTACATATATCTATCCCGCAGTAACGACATATGACAAATATGCAAACATTTCCGACTCCTTGTCTAAGCACTTAGGCCCTGCCGCCGCAATGGAGTACTTCGGGGCGAGCATCCATTGGATTTTCGGTTCCGGTTCATCAGGACAGTCGACATTCGACGCTGTATGGTATGGCGCAAGAATCTCTGTATCTTTGGCATTCATCTGCGCCGCTATCAACATGACGATCGGTATTGTTGTCGGTGCTCTCTGGGGCTTCTCAAAGAGAGTCGATAACATCATGATCCCGATTTACAACATCGTCGGCAACATCCCTTACGTACTCCTTATCTCCGTACTCGTAATGCTCTTCACTCCGTCCTTCTGGACGATGGTATTCGCACTTACGATAACAGGATGGATCGGAATCGCATCCTTCCTGCGAACGCAGGTAATCATCATCCGAGACCGTGAATACAACCTTGCATCAAAGTGTCTCGGAACATCGACATTCAAAATAGCTATCAAGAACATTCTCCCGTTCATGACATCTGTCATCGTTACCCAGGCGGCTACTGAAATCCCGTCCTACATTTCCTACGAAGTATTCCTTGCCTACATCGGCATGGGTATCTCGGATATGTCTTTGGGCAGACTCATTTACGAGGCTGAAACCGCAATGGTAACCCCGGGATGGGAAATGGAATTCTGGTGCCCTGTAGCAGTAGTTTCCTTCATCACGATAGTTCTTTATGTTGTCGGACAGAACTTGGGCGACGCTACCGACCCGAGAACTCATATGTGACGGGGGTGAAGCTAAATGGAAAATAATGAGAAGAAAGTGCTCTTGTCCGCTCAGGACGTGCATCTTCAGTTCAAGGTAAGAGGACGTGTTCTTACAGCTATCAGAGGAATTTCTCTTGATATCTATGAGGACGAATCGATCGCAATAGTCGGTGAATCTGGTTCCGGCAAGTCTGTTTTCACAAAGTGCTTCACCGGTATGAACGATAACAACGGCTACATCAGTGGCGGTAAGATTATCTTCAACGACCCTGAGCTCTCCGACACCCATGTCCCGCTTTCCGCTGACATCAAGAGACTCTTTTCGAGTGCCAAAAGTAAGCTCGACGAATATTCAAAGCTCGAACTCGGTGCAGAAACCTATAAGGAAATCCTGAACCTTCAGTCCGAGAAGAAGCAGCGTGAGGGCTTGAGCTCTGACGAACTCAAAATCGAAACCTCGACTGAAAAGGAGCTTGTCGCAGACAGAACCGACGCCTACAATCTGAAGCTCACCCTTGACCCGAAGAAGGAAAAGGATAAGATAAAGGAGCTCTCAGCTCAGATCAAGCAGTACGATGCCCGGATCAAGGCACTTCGCGCCAGGAACAAGGCAATCGAAGCCGAGCACAAGAAGGCTCTCAAGGCTGACACAAGCTACCTTGCAAACTACAACCAGAAGATGGCGGCTTTGAAGGCGAAGTATCAGACTGAGATTTCCGGCGAAATTTCCGAGGAAGTAAAAGAGAGAAACGTCATCCTGGCAAAGGAAATCTGTCTTTCAATCGGTCGTTATGATCGTAAACAGCGTGTAAATCTGCAGAGAAAGCTTCTTCAGGCTCTCAGGAAGGCTATGCAGCTTGGAGTAGACCTTAACGACGAGTCTGAGAGAAATGCAGTTTTCGATACCGTTGCATTCAGAGTAGCATACATGGATGAAACGAATGAGGCTCTTCACGGCACATGTGTATTGAACCTTGCAAACGTCAAGTTTGATAAGGACTGGGCACAGATCCGTGGTAAGAGAATCGCGACTGTTTTCCAGGATCCTATGACATCCCTTAACCCGATTATAACAATCGGCAAGCAGATTACATCCATCATCATCAAGCACCAGGGCTGCAGCGAGGTCGACGCAAGAAGAAAGGCGCTCGAGCTCATGCACAAGGTCGGAATCCCGAACCCTGAAAAGAGATTCGACGATTATCCGTTCCAGTACTCTGGCGGTATGAGACAGAGAATAGTTATCGCTATTGCTCTTTCCTGCCAGCCGAAGATTCTCATCTGCGATGAGCCTACAACCGCTCTCGACGTTACAATCCAGGCTCAGATTCTGAAGCTCCTAAAGGACCTCCAGAAGGAGTTCCATTACACAATAGTCTTCATCACTCACGACCTGGGAGTTGTTGCTAATATTGCTGACAGAGTTGCAGTACTCTATGCCGGACAGATTGTTGAGCTCGGTACCGTTGAAGAGGTATTCTACGACCCGAAGCACCCGTACACATGGGCACTGTTGTCGTCGCTTCCTCAGCTCACACAGAGAAACACGAAGCTCTATTCAATCACAGGTACGCCTCCGTCACTCTATAACGAGGTTATCGGAGACGCTTTCGCACCGAGAAATCCTTACTGTCTTAAGATAGACACCCTTGAGGAGCCGCCGATGTTCAAGGCCACCGACACTCATTACGCAAAGACCTGGTTACTCGATCCCGATGCTCCGGAAGTAGAAAAGCCGGAAGCTATCGACGATATCCACGGCAAGCTCATCAGAGCATTCAACATATAGGGGGTGTAGACTTTGGCAAAAAACAAAAAGCAGACTGCAACAATGTCACATCTGCCGGAGCATGGTCCTATCGACGAAAACGGCAGAGAAGTGCTATTATCCCTTAAGAACGTAGATATCACATTCGGTAAGGGCGACAATGCTGTAAAAGCGGTCAAGAACGCGAGCTTCGACATCTACAAGGGCGAGACCTTCTCCCTGGTTGGTGAATCTGGCTCCGGTAAGACAACAATTGGTCGTGCCGTAATCAGAGTCAATCCCTGCGCGGCAGGCGAAATCCTCTATAAAGGCGTAAGAATTTCCGGAAAGATTCCGCGAACTCTCGACCGTGAGGTCATAAGAAACATCCAGATGGTATTCCAGGATCCCGCGGCGTCCCTCAATGAGCGCGCAACGGTTGACTATATCGTATCTGAAGGTCTTTATAACTTCCATCTCTACGAAAACGAGGCGGACAGAGTCCGTAAGGTCGAGGACATCATCAAAGAAGTAGGACTTCTTCCTGAGCACTTAACCCGTTACCCGCACGAGTTCTCCGGCGGTCAGAGACAGAGAATCGGATTGGCAAGAGCGATGGTTATGAAGCCGGAGCTGGTTGTCGCAGACGAGCCTATCTCGGCACTTGACGTTTCCATCCGTGCACAGGTTCTGAACCTTATGAAGAAGTTCCAGGAGGAAGACGGTGTTACATACCTCTTCATCGCGCATGACCTTTCAATCGTAAGATTCATTTCCGACAGAATCGGTGTTATCTACAAAGGAGATATCGTCGAGATTGCGGATGCGGAGGAGCTCTTCAACTTCCCGCTTCACCCGTACACTCACTCGCTCATCTCGGCTATTCCGATTCCCGACCCGAAGCTCGAAAAGAACAAGGTACTCTATACCTACGACCCGTCCATCCACGACTACAGTGAAGACAAGCCGGAACTCGTTGACATCGGTCATAACCACCTGGTCTATGGCAACCGCAAGGAAATCGAGGAGTACAAGGCATTAAGAAACAAGAACGAGATAATCAAGTCGGTAACCATCCTTGAGGAGGGCGAGACCTATGAGCCCACCGAACAGGAGATGGATGCTACAGAAAAGGCTGCTGAAGAGCAGTTCCTCAATGCTCCTATCCATGACACCGGCAACAGGATATATGCAATTCTCTCGTTCCTACTGCCGATCTTTGGTATTATTCTGGGACAAATCTTCAAGGTTAACAGGCATTATCGTAACTGGAAGATGTGCCGCAAGGGAGCTATTGCAGGCTTCGCGGTGATTGGAGTAATCGCTCTCCTGTTCATCTTAATGCTAATAATGGCTATTATTTGACGCCGCTGAAGAGCCGTCAAATATCCGACACACTAACGATAGTAACCGCAAATACGCTTAGTTAGGTCCGACCCGTCCGGCATATTCGGACGGGTCGGATTGCTTTTTAAAACTTTGGTGAATTTTCATGAATAGAAGAAACAGCAGCGGCTTGAAGCCGCCACAGAATATAGAAGTTTCAAGCAGGTATGTAGGACTCCGGATCGCAGCAGTCGTCATACTTATACTGATTGCCGCGACAGCATTTGTCTATGGATTCAATTCTCTCTTCTCCGCGTCCACCGGATGGCAGGAGATTGAAGCAGATTCAAGCGACTATAACTGTGCGGAAGAGCTCACTTTCATGTATAATATCGGATCATCGGAAGGCGATTCTGCAACTGTCGAGAGAAAGGCGATAATCCGCCTCTATTCCGAATCCTGCGAGACAGCATTCCAGCTCCTGACTCCCGATGTCGAGGTTGAAAACCTGAACAACGTCTGGTACATAAACAACCATCCGAATGAGGAGATAGTTGTCGATGAATTCTTATATTCTGCACTTGAAACTATGGTCGAAGAGGGCGGAAGGCTTCTCTATATCGCGCCGATATACTCGGAATATCAGGGCATTTTCTTCTCGAATGAAGACTGGGAAGCGGAGGAATTTGATCCGTACTTAAGTGAATCGGAGGCGGAATATTTCGCAGAGGTTCTTGAATTCACAAGTTCTGATGAACATGTGTCACTGGAGCTTCTCGGGAATAATACGGTTATTCTGCACGTTTCGGACGAGTACCTTGAATACGCTTCCGAAATGGAGACAGACGGCTTCATCGACTTTTCCTGGACAACGAACGCGTTCATCGTCGACTATATCGCAGACCTGATGACGGAAAACGGCTATACACAGGGCATTGTAGCAAGCTATGACGGATTCGCCAGAAACCTCGGCGGCTATGACGTCATATTCTCATACACTCTCTATTCAAGGCAAGACTTGACAATCTACTCCGCCGCTGAACTTCTCTATGATGGAGCCCGGAGCATCGTCTATGCCCACGACTACAGCCTTGCCGACCTTGACTATCAGCGCTACTACACCTATGAATCTGGCGAGATCAGAAACCCGTATATCGATCCCGAAGACGGTCTTTGCAAAGCCGCAACTGCTGATCTTGTTCTCTATTCAGAAGGCGCAACCTGCGTCGACCTTATGCTTGAGCTTATAAATGTCTACATTGCAGATGATCTTGATGAATCAGAGCTCGAAGCCCTGACCTCCGACGGAACCTACGCCATCTATTATGACGGCTTCACCATCATGCATACTGAGGATGATGTCATGCTCAGCGATGTGACGGAGGAGTTTGGTGTTGGATAACCCCTCAGTCTATGCCTGTGGCGCAGGGAGCACCGGCGTGCATAGCACGCCTTTCGTCATTTTGCCCACTTCTCCCTTTTAACGTGATAAAATTTCTTTGTGTTTGTACGATTGACAGTTGTTCTCGAGTGGAGTATAATATACAGGATGGTATTTTATATGGTACCGCATACTATGTCGGCTCCTGCAAGTGGAGGCGATTTACGAGGTGTTTTTAATGAGAGTTTATAATTTCAGCGCAGGTCCCGCAATGCTTCCGGAAGAAGTTTTAAAACGTGCGGCGGACCAAATGCTTGAGTACGGCGAAACCGGACAGTCGGTAATGGAGATGTCCCACCGTTCAAAGGAATACGGCGAGATAATTGGTAGCGTTGAGGCAAAGCTGAGGGAACTCATGGCTATTCCCGACAACTACAAGGTTCTGTTTCTCCAGGGCGGCGCTTCAAGCCAGTTCGCAATGGTTCCTCTTAACCTTATGAACAAGAATAACAAGGCTGATTTCGTTCTCAGCGGTCAGTGGTCGAACAAGGCTTATCAGGAGGCTTCCAGATATGGTAAGTGCACCGTCGTCGCTTCCTCCAAGGATAAGGTTTATTCATACATCCCCGAGATTGATGAAAGTAAGCTCGACCCCGAGGCAGACTATCTCCACATCTGCTACAATAACACTATCTATGGAACTAGATTCACTTCACTTCCCGACACAAAGGGCGTTCCGATTGTTGCGGATATGAGTTCCTGCATTTTGTCTGAACCTGTCGATGTATCAAAGTTCGGTTTGATTTATGCCGGTGCGCAGAAGAATATGGGTCCTGCGGGCTTGACTGTCGTCATCATCCGTGAGGATTTGATTGGAAACGCTATGGACATCACCCCGACCATGTTCAACTATCAGATTCACGCCGACAACGGCTCGATGTATAACACTCCTCCGACCTACGGAATCTATATCCTCGGTCTCGTTCTTGACTGGGTCAAGGAAAAAGGCGGACTTGAGGCGATGAAGGAGATTAACGAGAAGAAGGCTAAGCTTCTCTATGACTGCCTCGATGAGTCGAAGCTCTTCAAGGCTACCGTTTCCGGCAAGGATCGCTCGATTATGAATGTTCCCTTCGTCACCGGAAGCGACGAGCTTGACGCTAAATTTGTCAAGGAGGCAAAGGCGGCAGGCTTAATCAACATCAAGGGTCACCGCACCGTCGGCGGAATGAGAGCTTCCATCTACAACGCTATGCCTTACGAGGGCGTTGAGAAGCTCGTAGAATTCATAAGAAAGTTTGAGGCTGAAAATGTATAACGTACTCACTTTAAATAATATTTCGCCCTCCGGTCTCGACTGCTTCGACAAGGAGAAGTATGTCGTCGGATCGGAAACCGCTAATCCCGACGCAATTATGGTTCGCTCGGCAGGAATGCTCGACTATGAGTTCGGCGACAAGTTAGTTGCAATCGCCCGTGCCGGCGCAGGCGTCAACAACATCCCGATTGACAGATGCTCGGAAGCGGGAATCTGTGTCTTCAACACTCCAGGCGCTAACGCTAATGCAGTAAAAGAGCTCGTTCTGGCAGGACTTATCTTAAGCTCCCGCCGTGTTCCCGCCGCTATCGACTGGGCAAAGACCTTGAAGGGTCAGGGCGACGCCGTTCCGAAGCTCGTTGAAAAGGGCAAGGCTCAGTTCGCAGGTCCCGAAATCTCTAGAAAAACTCTTGGCTTGGTAGGACTCGGCGCAATCGGCGCAAAGGTTGCCAATGCGGCACTTTCTCTTGGCATGAACGTAATCGGCTACGACCCGTTCCTCTCGGTCAATGCGGCATTAGGTCTCAAGCCTACAGTCAAAGTCGTCAAGACTTTGCAGGAAATCTACTCTGAAGCGGACTACATCTCCCTCCACCTCCCTTACAACTCTGAGACTAAAGATATTGTTAATAAAGAATCCATCGGCAAGATGAGGAAGGGCGTCAGAATCCTGAACTTTGCCCGTGGTGAACTTGTAAACACCGCCGACATCATCGAGGCTGTCGAGAACGGCTCCGTTTCTACCTATGTCACCGACTTCCCGAATGACGAGCTTCTCTGCCACGACGGAATTGTCGCAATTCCTCACCTCGGAGCTTCGACCCCTGAGTCGGAGGACAACTGCGCTTATATGGCGGCTGTCCAGCTCATCGACTATGTCGAGAAGGGTTCGATTCACAACTCCGTAAACCTCCCCGAGTGCGAGCTTGCGAAGACCGCCGATCACCTCGTCTGCGTCATCCACAAGAACGTCCTCGCAATCATTTCACAGATTACTTCCTTCATCTCCGCCGACGGCTGCAATATTGAAAATATCGCCAGCAAGTCGAAGAAGGACTGGGCATACACCATGCTCGACATCACCGGCGACACCACCGCCGCAGTAAAGGATATCGCGAGCATTGAGGGTGTTACCAGAGTCAGGGTGCTGTAATAAAGGAGAACCTCTCCGTCTGCGCCTACGGTGCATCCACCTCCCCTTAACAGGGGGAGGCATGAATCAACTGATCAAAAGAAGAGCTGCCCGATAAGGACAGCTTTTTGATAATGTGTTGACTTTAAAGAAAACATGTGTTATAATACACCCAGCAAGAGAGTGAAAAAATGGCTTGATCTTCGATAAAACTATTGGAGGTGACCGTCATGACGATTTTTGAGATAATCTCAACGATTATTTCTATTATAAATCTGATTGCGGACATTTTCTTTAGAATCCTCGGATTAAAATCCGGGGATAAAAAGAAATAGCCGCGAACTAAACTAAATAGGGACGGCTGATTTCCAAATTTGGTGCAGACTCCGTATCTGCACATTTTAGATCGAGCCTGAACTGTTGGAGCAGTTCCGCTCTCTTGCTTTATTATACCCGATTTCAGATGTGATGTCAACATCTTTTTTAATTTTCATGAAAAACGCCACCCTATTGGGCGGCATTTTATATGGTCGAGGTGACGGGATTCGAACCCACGGCCTCTACGTCCCGAACGTAGCGCTCTACCAAACTGAGCCACACCTCGAAGACCGTCAATTATTATAGCACAGAAGATTTCACCTGTCAAGCCTAATTTAGAAGAAAATAGGCTCCCCTTCTGCGTTGTCAAGAGATGTGACCCAAAAAGAATAAAATAACGAAGAAAGATA
>JAJQHD010000018.1 GCA_021199855.1 Oscillospiraceae bacterium | reverse complement strand
TTCGTTGGATTTTCTCTTTTTCTTGGGTCATATCAGTTTAACACGGACATTTGTCAAAAGAAATCCCCTATAAAAGGGGGCGCCTACGGACCGGAGACCGACCCGTAGGCAAAGAAAGGGAAAAATATGAAAAAGCTTTCGCGATACTGGCGAAGTGAAAGGGGGCGCTCACGGGTCGGGACGGTTTCCCGACCCGTAAGCAAAGAAAGGGAAAAATATGAAAAAGCTTTCGCGTAACTGTTTGTTGGGGATATTTCCATATCTCTGGGAGCCTCCCCTTAGGCTCGCGATATCTGTATGTCAATTAGTTAGCGTCAGTACAACGCAGTTGCGTTTCAATTGCGCTATACCGCGCCGATATCCAAGTAGAATCAACCTGTGATTTCCATAAGCTCAACTTCGAGGTCTATATAGGTTCCATTACGATAGATGTTGAGCGTTATAGTGTCTCCTACAAGATAGTTATTCTTGATATTTGTAAGCTCATCCATTGTGGTGATGCTTTCATCGTTGACTCCGACGATAATGTCATAGGTCTGAACTCCGGCGACATCTGCGCCAGAACCGGGTTCGACATATCTGACCATGACACCCTGTGGAATCCCATAGTAGAATGCGACGTAAACCGTTATATCCTCGCCGGTGATGCCGATTGAAGGTCTTCCGGTTACATATCCATACCGGATGAGGTCTTCTATGATTGGCATTGCGTCATCGATAGGAATTGCAAATCCGAGCCCTTCACCATAGGATGAAGAAACCTTTGCTGAGATGATTCCAATTACTTGACCGTATGCATTTACCATCGGTCCGCCTGAGTTGCCGCTGTTGACAGACGCGTCGGTCTGGATAAGCGTCATATCGACGCCGTTGATATTGAGAGTACGGTTGAGCCCTGAAACAATTCCCACCGACATAGAGCCATAGAGGTCGTATCCGAGAGGATTTCCTATGACTATCGCTACCTCGCCGACCTTCAGGTTGGGCAAAATGCCAAGCTCTGCTGCCGTCAGGCCGGAAGCGTCAATCTTGAGAACAGCTATATCAGACTGAGAATCCTCACCAATAAGAGTTGCCTCATACTGGTTCATGTCTGCATCGACAATTGCGATGCTTGTTGCGTCTTCAACGACGTGGGCACATGTTAAGATATAGCCATCCTCTGTCAGGATGATTCCGGTTCCGGTTGCACTGCCGCTTGAAAGAGTTGAAGAAACTCCGACGACAGATGGAGAAACCTTCTCGTATATTTCAGTGAGGGTGTAATCACCATCAGATGTTAAAAGCTGTTCTAAAGTGGGATATTCTCTTGCGGTTGCTTCAGTTGTCGAATCATCTGCAACAGTGCCTGCAGAATCATCGTCCTCGTCAAGGACTACCGAATCGTCGTCCTCCGATACATCGGGAGCTGTTGTTACGGAATTATCGCGGCTTCCCTGGTTACTCTGCTGAGTCGTAGAGAAAGTGTTGTCGCTGAATGCAACGAACGCGGAGATAGCGGTTACCGAGACAACGAACACCGCGAGCACCCCGACAATGATTCCTATCGCAACCTTTCCGCCGTTGCCTTTTTTCTTCGGCACCGGTGCATCATAGACGTACTCGTTGCGATTGCCGGTCTGGGACTGGTTGTAGCTGCCATAGCTGTAGCTACCTGTGGAATACGGGCTTGAGTAACCGTTCTGACCTCCCTGATAGCCGCTACCTGTGTACTGGTACTGACCGTTCTGGAAGTAAGTGCTTCCGGTGTAACCGCTCTGAGAGTTATCGGTATTGGTATAGGAGCCTGCGCCATCGGTGTCGACAGTTTCGGTGTCATCCGGGACAACTACTGTTTCCGGCTGAGAGGAAGCTTCCGAGCCTTGCTCTGATTGAGCGGTGTCTGCGACTGCTTCGGGCGAAGCTTCAGAATCCGGCTGAGCATTCTCATCTATTACATTTTCATTCTCGTTGAAATTATCATTCATAGCAAATGTCCTCCGTCTGTAAATTGCTCTGTAGGAGAAAATCTCCGCAAGCTAGCCGCCATAACAGTCGAGGCTTGGAAACCTTCCACGTTCCCGTTCCCTATGCTTCTAATTATAAGCATAAATGTGTAAATCGTATGACGGAATACAGAATATTTTAGGTTTTGAAACAGGGAAGTTCGTGAGAAAGCTTGATATGTTCGTGTTTTTGTGATACAATTAGGATATCCGGAATCTGGATTTTCAAAATAATCAAAGGAGGCTGACAAATTGTCGTACACCGACCTTATATTTGTTTTCTGCTTTTTACCTATATATATGATTCTCTCGCTTCTTTGCAGTGAGACGAGGAATAAAAATCTCGTATCTTTAATCATGTCGGTGATATTCATCGCCTGGGCGAGACCGCTATATTATGCGCTGATTTTGGTCTTAATATTCCTCACCTACCTGTCTGCAAGACTTTGTGAGAGCGGGAGAATGTCCTGGCTTAAGATAGTCGCAGGTGCGGTGACAGTCGTGGCTTCACTCTTCCCTATTATCAGCTTAGGTTCGCTTGGAACTATAAGCGGAACCGTCTCTGCGATAGGATTTATCTTATTCGACATCCGCACAGTTCTGTATCTGAAAGACTCGGGAAATGGCGACGCGGAGAAGAACTTTGTCGACCTGTCCGTATATCTCATATCATTTGAGATGATGGCAATCTCGCCGGTTTTAAGCTATTCTGAGATTAAAGATGCGATTAAGGAGCGCAAAGCTGGGCTTGCGATGCTGTCTTCAGGGCTGGAGCGATTCATCTGCGGGCTTGCGGCGGTCACAATCCTTGGTTATCCTCTTGAAAGACTTAGGGATGCGGCACTGTTCAGCGGTTCACTTCCGGTGCTTAACCTGATTCTGGGAGTCATATTCACGGCAATTGAAATCTATGTCGTGGCTTTAGGATATCTTTCGATGTCCGAAGGCTTGATGCTTATGAGTGGATATAGGATTGAGCTTCACTCCGGGTGCTTCCTTCCGAAAAGCCTTATGGTTGACCACGTCGGAGCAGTAAGTTCGACTTACAGAACGGCTACCGAAAAGCTTACAGACAGTCCGCTATGGCTGATTTTATCGGCGGTCGGGCTTTGCGTTGTTGCGGGATTTGCTTTAGGCTTCGGTGCAGGAGGAGTTGCGCTTGCGTGCATTGTGATGGTAGCAATACTCTTGCAGAAGTTCTTCGAGACGAAGAAGTCGGTTTCTGCCGGGATTTTCACCTTCATAATTTCGATTTTTGCGGTTATTCTGTGCGCGAACCGGTCGCTGACCGGCTTCGGAAACTGGATTGCTTCATTCGGCGACAGCTATGATTTCCTGATAAGCTATAGCCTCTGGGAGGAGCTTTCAAGAGTCTGGATTTATCTGCTGATTGCCATCTTCTATATCTCGCCGCTCCGACCGATGGCAGGCGTTCTCAAGAGAAAGATTATGACTGAAAACGAGTCAAGCTACGGAACCATAAGAGTTGTGAGCACAGTCTTAGTGACACTTCTTCTCATAATTTCAGCCGTTGCTATGGTAACGGCGGCTATGGCATAAGGGAGGGTTAAAGATGGCTAAAAAGAAAAAGAAGAACGTCTCCCCGAAGGTTGAGACAGTTAATACTCCCGAAGAAAAGACTGCTCCCAAATTTGAAATAGGTCAGAAAGGCGACGATTTCGACATAAGCTACTCCCGTGCTGTCAGGAATGCGAACGCCGATGCCGACGAACTACTTACGGATTTAAGTCAGGAGCAGGGCGCGGACAGATATAACTTTATTGGCTTTGCGATTCCCGTTCTGGTTCTGCTGTTCTTTGCGATAAGCTTTATTCTCATAAACCGCTCCGACTTTTCTGAGGTTCACACCGTCAAGCTGTCAACCAATACCGTCATGGACGGAAGCTATCTTGAAAGTCTGACTGAAGCCTACAACACTACCCTGCCGTTTGGCGACGGGCTTTCGGATATGGGAGAGCTTTTAGGATTTGCTCCAAAAACAGAGGACGAAGAGGAGGAACCGGTTGAAGACGAGGTAGAAGATCCTGTCGAGGTTGAAGAGCCAGAGGTAACCGAGCCTGTTGTCACCACCGTTGCGACGACCACAGAAGTCATCACTATAGCCACTACAGAAGCCACCGAGGAAGAGGTTCCCGACACCTATGTGATGTATGCGGCAGGAACGCTCAACATCAGGCTTGAACCGTCGAGCGACGCCATGATGCTGGGATATTTCAGCGTCAATTCTGAAGTCGACGTCATCGAAATCCGTGATGACGGCTGGGCAGAGATTTACTACAGCGGAATTCATGCTTACGTCGATGCTGATTATCTGAGCGAAAACAAAGTTGTCGTAACTACGACAACAGAGGCGACCACCGAGGCTACTACTGAAGAAACCACCGAAGAGGTCACCACAGTCCCGGAAGAGACAACAGAGGTCACCACTACCACCGAGGAAACCACCGAGCCGACATCAATGACTCACATAACAACCAGTACTCCGTTCACAACATACACAATTCCCACCGTCACTGCCGCTCCGGCAACGACCGCTTCCTCAAGCGAAACTTCGGCTACATCTGAAAGCAGTGAGCAGACAACAACATCCACAGCCGAGAGCACCACAAGTGCGACCACTACCACTCAGACTGAGGTTCCAAACCCCGGAGAAGGTGGAGAAGAGTGAACCCATATGGAAGGCAGAGGTACTTAAGCCTTGATTCTGTTCTGAAAAAAGAATTCGGCGAAAAAGTCGTAAAAGTCCCTCTGAACGCCGGGTTCTCCTGCCCCAACAGAGACGGGAAAGCGGGTACAGGCGGTTGCAGTTACTGCTCAAGCGTACTTTCTGGCGAATTTGTAGGAAATCCAAAGGAGAGCCTTTGGGAACAGTTTGAAAAGACGAAAGCCAGGTATCTCAAAAAATGGGGCGAGACAAAATACATCGCCTATTTGCAGGCTGGGAGCAACACATATTCGTATATTGAAACGCTCAGGCGTGTTTACTCTGATTGCCTGTCGCTTCCGGTTGTCGGGCTGTCGGTTGCTACGAGAGCCGACTGCCTGGGCGAGGATGTCCTTGAGCTTCTGTCTGAAGTAAACAAGAAAACCTACCTGACAGTTGAACTCGGGCTTCAGAGCTCGGATGACAATACAGCAAGACTTATCAATCGTGGACACAACTATTCGGAATTCTTAAGCGGCTATAACTCGCTTCGCGAAAGAAATATCCGGGTGTGTGTCCACATTATAAATGGTCTCATAAGCGAAACAAGGGAGAATATGCTCAGAACTGCCAGGGATGTGGCGTTCCTCCGACCTTATGAAATCAAGATTCATCTGATGCATGTGATACGTGGCACCCTTGACGAAAAGAGATATCTCTCGGGTGAGCTTAAGACCCTTTCAAAAGAAGAGTATATAGGAGTTGTCTGCGACCAGCTGGAAATTCTTCCTCCGGATACGGCAATAGGGAGGCTCACAGGCGATGGAGACAAGGCTACACTTGTTGCTCCATTATGGAGCATTGACAAGAGGAGCGTGTTGGGCGGAATTGAACATGAGCTTAAGTCAAGAAATTCGTTCCAGGGAAGATTTTTCATCAATGATTTTCAGAATTTCTGACAATAGGTCAAGAAAAATGCGATTTTCCGTCAATTCACAGATTAGTATTCATCAATCTTATCCCTAAAAATCTCAGGATACATCAATAAAGACATTTCTTATAATCATTGCGTTCCATCCTTGAATGCGGTATAATAGTGCTTGTAGGACAGATTCTACAACAAGTAAGAACATTATATCGAAAAAGGAGGACAATATGCTTAAGAGAATCATAGCTATATCCTGTACGCTCGTAATGATCATCGCGCTTGTCGGGTGCGGAAGCTCATCAAGAGAGATTGTATACCTCACCCTGTCAACTGAAGACTCTGCAGCGATCCTTGCCGCCGCCGGAATCACGCTTCCCGATGTCGAGGAAGCCGAAGGTGCGAATTCGGTTGTAAAGTGGTTCTGCTGGTATGATAATTTCAACAACTACAGTGAAGATGAAATCATCAACACAGGTTACTACACATTCACCCAGAAGTATGGAAGCACAATCGACTGGATTGAGACAACCTACTCAGCAAGATTCGACGACCTTGCAAATCTCATTCTTTCGAGCCAGTCTCCCGACTGCTACCCTGCCGGTTCCTATGCAACCGCGGTTTATCCGACAAAATGCATAAAGGGCACCTTTGTAGCTGTTGACGACTATGTCGACTACACCGACCCGCTCTGGTCGGGAATGGTCGAAACTGCTGACTACTTTGTCCTGGGCGGACAGCATTACGCGATAGTCACAGATCTGACGTATCGTAACGTCGTTTCCTACAACAGAAGAGTTATCGAGGAATACGGCTTTGACGACCCGGCTGAGCTCTACTATAACGATGAGTGGACATGGGACGTCTTTTATGAGATGTGCCTTGAATTCTCCGACCCGGATGAGGACAGATACGCTCTTGACGGCTATGCCTATCAGAGAGGAATCATCGAGTCGACCGGTCAGGAAATCCTTGAAATCGACGAAAACGGCACGTTCTATTCAAACATCGATTCACCCGAGATTGAACGTGCACAGAACTTGGTCTACGATTTGGTAAAGAACGACTGTACATACCACGAAGGAACAAACTACTGGGCTTTGAGAACCAAAGGCGGTGCTCAGTTCGGTGCCGGAATTGCCGACGGACTTTGCCTCTTCTATATCATCGAGACCAGCTACTTCACTATGACTGTTGAAGAAATCACTCCTCTCTGGGGTGACGTCACCGAAGGCGAAGTCATGTTCTGCCCACTTCCGAGAGATCCTGATGGAGACGGAACCTACTACCTGAATTCCGCTCCCGAAGGCTATATGCTCGTAACTGGTGGCTCAAACCACGCAGGTGCTGCTCTTCTTGCTGCTTGCGAAAGATTCAAGATAATCGACCCGACGGTTATCAACATCGATCAAAAGCAGCTTAAAGAGATATACTACTGGACAGACGAAATGCTTGAGATGGATTCGACCTGCTACGAGATTGCCGCCGCGAACCCGATTATGGTTCTCACAGGTGATCTTTCGGACGGTCTTGAAAACGCACTTAACTCCGTTCTCAACACCATCACAAGAACCAGTGAGCCGTCAACCTGGGCACAGGTAAAGGAAACCTACCGCGACCAGATTGATTACTACATCGAAGAGCTGAACGCGCAGATTGACGCGTACAACTCATAGCCAGCATCTCAGCTTGTAAAATAGCTGTTCATAACGGGGAAATACCGATTGCCAATTGGCAGTCGGTATTTTCTTTTATATTAGACTGAAATTCAAAGAAAAGTCAATAAAGCCATTTCTTAAAATCATTGTCTCATTTCCTTAAATACGGTACAATAAACTCGTCAAGCAGTTCATTACTGCGAACATGGAGCATTATATCACACAATAAGGAGGACAACATGTTTAAGAGAATTTCAGCCATACTGTGTACAATCATCATGGTTGTAGCCCTGGTCGGATGTGGCAGTTCGACAAGGGAGATAGTATACCTCACCCTCTCAACTGAAGATTCTGCTGCAATCCTGGCAGCTACAGGAATCACGCTTCCTGATGTTGACGAAGCGGAAGGAGCCGGCACCACCGTCAAATGGTTCGCCTGGTATGATCCCTTCAACAACTATTCCGAAGACGAGATTGTCAACACCGGCTATTACACATTCACTGAGAAATATGGCGGCTCAATCGAATGGATTGAAACAAACTACTTTACAAGATTCGACGACCTGGCAAACCTGATTCTGGCAAGCCAATCTCCGGATATGTATCCTGCAGGAACCAACTCTACTGCTGTCTATCCAATGAAATGCATAAAAGGCACTTTCGTAGCGGTAGATGACTATATTGACTATACTGACCCTCTCTGGTCTGGAATGGCAGAAACCGCTGAATACTTTGTCCTGGGAGGAAAGCATTACGCCATCGTTCCGGATCTCTACTATAACAATGTTGTTGTATACAACCGCCGAGTTATCGAAGAATGGGGATTTGACGACCCGGCAGAGCTCTACTACAATAACGAGTGGACCTGGGATGTGTTCTACGAAATGTGCATGGACTTCTCGGATGGCGATCAGGACAGATACGCGCTTGACGGTTATTCCTATCAGAGCGGCATTATCGACTCAACCGGTCAGCAGATTTTGCAGATTGATAGCGGCGTTTTCTACTCGAATCTGGATTCTCCCGAAATTGAGCGAGCTCAGAACCTCATCTATGACCTTGTGAAGAACGGTTGCACTTACCATGAAGGCGACAACTATTGGGCTCTGAGAACCAAAGGCGGCACTCAGTATGGTGCAGGTATTGCAGACGGGCTTTGTTTGTTCTACATAGCCGGCACAGGTGCTTTCACCATGCCGGTTGACGAAATTACTCCTCTTTGGGGAGATATTACCGAGGGCGAAGTCATGTTCTGCCCGATACCAAGGGATTCAAGCGGTGATGGAAACTACTATCTAAGTTCCTTCCCGAATGGATATATGCTCGTCACAGGTGGTTCAAACCACGCTGGAGCGGCTCTCCTGGCTGCTTGTGAGAGATTCAAGATAATTGACCCGACAGTTGTCGACATCGATCAGAAGCAGCTCAAGGAGGTTTACCTCTGGACTGACGAAATGCTCGCAATGGATGACATCTGCTATGAACTGGCGGCAAGCCATCAGATTATGGACATCACAGGAGACCTGCCGGAGGGGCTTGACAACGCTCTCGGAATTATCTCCAACGGAATCACGCGTGACAAATCGCCTTCAACCTGGGCACAGCTCAAAGAAACCTACAGAGACCAGATTGATTACTACATCGAAGAGCTGAACGCGCAGATTGACGAATATAACGCTCAATAGTTTCATAGTTCCTTTTCAAACTGTTTTACAACGGGGAAATGCCGATTGCCTACCGGGCGGTCGGTATTTTCTTGACTTAAACCCCACGAAAAAAGTCAATAAAGCCATTTCTTAAAATCATTGTCTCATTTCCTTAGATACGGTACAATAAACTTTAGCAGTTCATTACTGCGAATATGGAACATTATATCATAATAAGGAGGACAAAATGTTTAAAAGAATTATAGCTGTATTATGCACGATAATTATGGTTGTAGCCCTGGTCGGATGTGGCAGTTCGACAAGGGAGATTGTGCATCTGACCCTGTCAACAGAGGATTCCGTTGCAATTTTAGCCGCCGCAGGAATCACGCTTCCGGACGTTGAAGATGCAAAGGGAGCGAACTCGGTTGTCGAATGGTTCTGCTGGTATGACCCGTTCAACAACTACTCTGATGATGAAATCATCAACACCGGCTATTAAAAATATGGCGGTTCAATCAAATGGATTGAAACAGAATACTATAACAGATATGATGACCTTGCGAATCTCATTCTGTCAAGCCAATCCCCCGACTTTGCGCCGGCAGGAACCTCAAATACAGCAGTATTCCCATACAGCTGTATGAAAGGAATGTACCAGCCAATTGACGACTACATCGACTATACCGACCCGCTCTGGGCTGGTATGGCAGAGGCGGCGGAATATTTTGCTCTCAGTGACAAACACTTTGCAATTGTCACCGACGTCACATTCAAATCGGTCGTACCATATAATCGCAGAGTTATAGACGAATGGGGATTTGACGACCCAGCTGAGCTCTACTATAACGATGAATGGACATGGGAAGTATTTTACGAAATGTGCATAGAGTTCTCCGACCCGGACGAAAACAGATACGCTCTCGACGGCTGGTACTATGTCAACAGCATCTGTGAGGAATCCACGGGCAGTACAATCATCAAAAAGGATTCAGACGGTCACTTCTATGCCGACCTTGACGACCCACTTATTGAAATTGCCGAAAACATGATTTACGACCTCGTCAAAAACGATTGCGTCTACCATGAAGGCAACGACTATTGGGCAGGAAGAAACGGATTTGTTTATGGTTCCGGAACAAAGGAAGGGCTTTGCCTGTTCTGGATATGCGATACATCCGGATTCACCATGACCGTTGAAGAGATGAACCAGATCTGGGGCGACATCGAAGCAGGAGAAATCATGTTCGTACCTCTTCCGAGATACGAAAATGGCGACGGAGTCTACTATCTCAATGCAATCCCTTCCGGATACATGATTTGCACCGGTGCTGAAAATCCTGATGGCGCAGTGCTTCTGGCGTCTTGTGAGAGATTCAAGATTGTCGACCCGACTGTTATTGACATCGACAAAAAGCAGCTTAAGGAGACCTACCTCTGGACTGATGAAATGCTCGATATGCTCGACGAGTGCAACAGACTTGTCCAGGAAAACACCATAATGTACTACACCGGCGACCTCGGAAGCGGTCTTGATTCAACCTTCAGCTCGCTCGATTGGGGTATCAATCGCAGTGGAGCTTCATACTCGTGGGCACAGCTCAAAGAAACCTATGGCGACAGGCTTGATTACTATATCGATGAACTGAACGCACAGATTGATGCATATCTGGATACCGGAGAACTTGTCTCGTAATATCAGTCAGTACCCAGCTTGCAAGGCTGTCTTACAAAATGAAAATGCCGATTGCCTACCGGGCGGTCGGTATTTTCTATTTGTGCATATTGACAAATACGCTGAAATCATTTACAATCATGTTGTAAGCTTTTTACGAAAGGAACGTGATATTATGAAACGAATTTTAAGCCTGATTCTGGCGTGTGCGCTTATGTTAAACCTTTGTGCTTGTGGAGACGGCGCTGTCAGCGATGATGCAGTTGAAGAGCAGGTTGACAACACTGCCGCAACAGAAGAAGCACTTGCAGAGCTTGAAGCTCTCATCGAAGAAGCAGGCGAGATTGTCGATTCGGGAGAATATCTCACCGAATATCTTGTAAGAAACGCTGTCAAAGCAGCGGAGGCTGTTCTTGAAAGCGAGAATCCAACACTTTCGGAGGTTGAAGAAGCGATGTCAAACCTGAGCTTGTCTTTTGAATGCCTTTATGACGGAAGCGAATTTGCGGATGTTTCGGAGCTCACCGCTTCCGATGCTCTCACCGACCCGTTCACCTTCCTTGACGGCTCCTATGTCGATAACGCTGAGGACTGGGTAAGGCGCTCTGCCGAAATTAAGGCGATGTATCAGTACTACATGTACGGAGTATGGCGGGACGGCTCGGATGAGGAGCTCACCTACTCTCTTGACGGGTCAACTCTTACAATCAACATTACAAGAATCTCAACCGGCGCGACTACCAGCTTCACTGCAACGGTCAATATGCCCGACAGCAGTACAAAATCTCCCGACGGTGGATACCCGGTAATCGTCGGTATGCACCAGGGCATCAGTGAGGACACTGCCACCGCCAATGGCTATGCCGTTATCACCCTCGACTGGTATGCCTATGGGATCGCATCTGACGACACGAATCACACCGGAGCTTTCTACGATTTATATCCCTACGGCGACGAATGGCAGGAGCAGACGGGGGTCCTGATGGCTTGGAGCTGGGGATGCTCGAAGATTCTCGACGCTCTGGAAGCGGGTCTTGGCGAAGAGCTCGACATAAGCTGTACCAACACTGCCGTCACCGGAGTTTCACGCTGGGGCAAGGCAGCTATGGTATGCGGAGCTTTTGAAGAGAGATTCAAGCTCGTTATGCCGTCCTGCTCGGGAGCTGGCGGTGTTGCACTCTTCAGATACACCTCCGAGGGCAAGACCTACGATTTCAGCACAAAGGGCGCTTCAAGCTCCTACACCTACACCCAGAATGAGCCGCTTTCTAGCCTGCAGGCTTCCGGCGAAGTGGGATGGTTCAACGACCGCTTCAAGCAGTTCAGGTCGGCGGAGTATCTGCCGTTCGACCAACATCTGCTACTATGTACAGTTGCCGACGAGGACAGATATCTCTTCATCATCGGCTCATGCATATATGAGGACTGGGTAAATGCACCTGCGATGTGGTACTCGTATGTCGCGGCGGAGTATGTCTATGATTACCTTGGAATCGCAGACCACATTGCGATCAACATCCACCAGCAAGGACACGCAGTAATTGCCGAAGATGTCGAGTACATGACCGACTATTTCGACTACCATGTCTACGGAATTGAGCCGGAGCTCGACCTTGATGACCTCAAGACTTCTGTATTTGCGCTTGATGTCAATGCAGATTCCAGTATGGATAACTTCAACAAGAAGTGGATGGATTAAGCTCTGCTTCAAAAAAAGAAAAAATAAAGCGGTCGTTAAGTGCGACCGCTATTGTTTTTCTTAGATACCGATTATTTCTTTGAAATCTCGTCAAGCTTGGCCTCAATAGACTTCAGAACATCGAGTTCGGTGATGACCGGCTCTGCAGGAGCTGCGGGTGCCGGCTCTTCCGGCTTCTTGACCTTGTTCTTAGCACTGCCGATCAATTTAATAACAAGGAAGATGCAGAGTGCAACGATGAGGAAGTTAAGAACTACAGAGATGAAGTTGCCGAATGTAACTGCTACTTCTGCCGTGGCAACTTCGCCTGCCTCGTCCAGAACTGCTTCTTTAAGAACCCACTTCTAATCCTCAAAGTTGATGCCACCGGTGATGATGCTGATGAACGGCATGATGATGTCGTTTACAAGGGAGGTGACGATACTGCTGAATGCGGAGCCGATGATAACGCCGACTGCCATGTCAACTACATTTCCTTTGGAAATCATAGCCTTGAATTCGGTGAGAAATGCCTTAGCCTTGCCTTCACCCTTTTTTGCTTCTTCTTTTACGTCCATGATAAAATCCTTCTTTCGATGATTTTCCGGCTTGAAAAGCCGTTTTCTTATTTATAATAATAACAGAGTTGTGAGAAAAACGCAAGATATATTTTTACTTTTCTGTCTCATCCGGCTCTTTTTCAGACTTTGGCTCCGGATATTCAGGAACACGGTTGAAGGTCTCGGTCAAGACTCTGAGTCTTCGTGAGAGTGACGAGCTCAGTTCCTCTTTTGAGATTCTCCAGCGCCAGTTTGTGCCGACTGTTGACGGGACGTTGATTCGGGCTTCGTTTCCGAGCTCCAGGAAGTCCTGAGGCTGTGCGATCACGACGTCTGCGGTGCTCGACCAGCCAAGGCGGATAAGTGCGTCCGGAATCTCTTTTTTGCTCTTAATTCCAAAATATCTCTTAGCAAAGTTCAGAGCCTTGCCGGAGAGTCCATCAGCCCAGCCTTTTGCGGTGTCTGAGTCATGCGTTGAGACATAGGCAACGTAATTATTTGATGTGTAGTTGCAGGGAAGATAATCTGATTTTCCCGTCGGATCGAATGCGAACTGCAAAGCCTTCATTCCCGGGTACCCCGTGTCCTTAAGAAGCTTCACGACATCGGGAGTGATGAGTCCCAAATCCTCTGCGATGATTCTCTTCTTTCCGAGCCAGTAGTTGGCGGAGTTGAAGAGCTCCATTCCCGGTCCCTTCTTCCAGGTGCCGTTTATGGCATCCTCGTCGCCATACGGAATTGAATAGTAGCCGGCGAATCCTCTGAAATGGTCGATTCTCACAACATCGTAGATGTCTGTGGTGTGCGCGATTCTCTGAACCCACCAGTTGTAGCCGTCAAGCTGCATCTTCTTCCAGTCATACAAAGGATTTCCCCAGAGCTGTCCCTTAGTGGCATAGTCATCCGGCGGGCAACCTGCGACGTTGACGGGGGTTCTGTTAGCATCGAGCTCAAAAAGCTCCGGATTCAGCCAGACGTCGACGCTGTCGTGAGCGCAGTATATCGGCATGTCACCGATAATCTCGATTCCCTTGTCGTTCGCATACTTTTTGAGTGAATACCACTGCTTATAAAATTCATACTGAATGAATATGTAGAAGTCGATTTCTTTTGAAAGGCGCTGTTTCGCTTCAGCGATTGCTTCAGGTTCCGCCATCTTCAAGGGCTTATCCCACTCGAACCACGGTAGCCCGCTGTTTTCATCTTTAAGAGCCATGAAGAGCGCATAATTTCCGACCCACTTTGACTCTTTATCAAGGAAAGCCTTGTGATCATCGTCGGGCGTGAATCTCGAAAAAGCGATTCTGAGAGTATCCCAGATAGTCTCATACAACATTCCATAGTTAATGTAACGTGGATTGTCGCCGTACTGGACGGTTTTATATTCGGAAGCTTTAAGAAGCCCGTCCTTTTCAAGCGTCTCCAAATCGATTAAATAAGGATTTCCCGCATACACCGAGCAGGACTGATAGGGCGAATCGCCATAGCTCGTGGGCGACAAGGGAAGTATCTGCCAATAGTGCTGTTCAGACTTCCGGAGGAAGTCGACAAACTCCCTTGCCTCCTTGCCCATTTTTCCGATTCCATAGTCGCCCCAAAGCGATGATATTCCTAAGAGAATACCGCTGACTCTCATACACATTTCCTCCGTTTTGTTAGAATAAAAAGCCGTAGCTAGAATCAACTTCAGCTACAGCTATTTTACCAAATATTCAAGCACATTTCAAGCATTATCTGCGCTATTTTCTGATATTTCAGCCCAGATTGCATCGGCGTAGCCCTCAATCAAGTAGGAAATCTCGCTATAGAGAGAGTAATCTGCGCTGTCCTCGCCCTCCAGGTTCGTAAGAATCGCCAGCACATACGGGTGCTCGGCTTCAACGTAGGCGATATCGTGGAAGGCGTAATTCGTCCAGCCGTACTTTCGATAAAGAGTATAGCTCGACTTAATCATCGGGATTCGGGTTATCGCAAGGTGGGACTTAAAAGTCTCGACATAGGGATTGTCGCTCTCCAGGAACTCAGCCAGAATCCGGGCATAGGCTCCTGCCGACTCGGTGCATATCTTCTCCTGAGTGAGGCGGGTGTCAATCTCATGCGTACAGCCCTTTTCGGTGCAGTATCCGGCGAACTCGTCCCAGCTGATGAGGTCTTTTAACATCTGGTAGGCGATGTTGTCGCTCCTGATTACCGAAAGTTCGAGAAGTTCCAGAACCGTGTACTTGTCGCCGACCTCGCCATTCTGAATAATTCCGGTGCCGCCCATATAGTGGCGCTTTTCATATGTAAGAACCGTGTCGCCGTCGATTTCACCAGCGGCTAATTTTTCATAGAGATAGACGACAAACGGAATCTTGACACAGCTTGCGACCGGATAATGGACGCCTGAGTTTATTTCAAACGAATAACCAGTTTCCAAGTCCATGTAGTAGATGGAGACTACTTTTTCACGGATCACATTTCCGTCTTCATCAGTTGTCTCGTTATAGATGTCGCATGAGCAATCCTCTTCGTCGCCGTCGCAATTCAGGTTGACGCCATACCGGTCGAAAATCTCCTGCAATTCTGTGAAGAATTCATCAGGGAATGAGAAGTCGATTGTGACGACTTCCGGCTCGGGTTCGGTGGTCGCAACTGTAGTCGTTGCTTCGGTGATTACTTCGGAAGTAGTTACTTCTGTAGTTGTCGCCTCTGTCGTGGTTACGGTAGTGGCTTCGGTAGTGTAGATAGTGACTTCGCTTCCCCTAGTCTCAATTTCCACACTCCCGCAAGCGCAAAAAAGCAGGGAGGCGATCAGGACTACGGAAATAATTCTCCTAAGTCTCATAGTAATCGCTCCCCTGCTTTAAATTCGATTCGAATAAATTACTGAATGCAGCCATAAGTGAGCATATCGTGATACTCGCTGTATGTTATGGTGCAGTTATCGAGAACCTCATCGACATAGTCGTTGAAAACGATGCTGATGTAGTCTGAAAGGAGGGCATCCCAGTTCTCTTCGATATAATTATCGGTTTCAAGACGGTAGATGATGTGGTAGCCATATGTGGACTCAACTATTCCGCTGAGCTCGCCGACTTCGAGTGCGAATGCCGCTTCCTCGAACTCCTCTACCATGTCGCCATAGGTGAACATATATCCAGCTTCGTTGTCGACCATGCCGGAATCGTCAGCATCCTGAGCATACTCATAAATGGCGGTCTCAACGTCGTCGCTTGTCTGCAAGTCTGCAAGAATCTCTTCTGCATAGGCAAGAGCTGCCGCCTGAAGTTCCTCATCAATAGCATCGGCGTAATCTTCATCCTCTGCGAAATGATCGGGAGTTATAAGAACGTGGTAAACTCTTACATAGTTCTCCTGAAGATTTTCCTTGATTTCTTCATCGCTTGCAAGAAGAAGCGGGTCGTCTCCACCATAGAGCTCGAGATAAACTCTCTCGCAGAGAACACTCTGTGTTACGACTCTTTCGAGAAGGTCATAGGTGATGCCGCTCGCATCAAGCGCCTCGTAGAACTCTTCCTCAGAATCGAAGCTTGCAACCTCTTCCTCCATAATGAGATCTATATTCTCATAGTCCTCATCAGTGAGCTCGATGTTATACATGTCGGCAAGGATTGCTCCCCACTGGTTGTCCTCAACGTAATAGTCAACTATTGTGAGGAAGGTGTCAAACAGGCTGTCATTGTCCTCCCAATAGGAGTCATCGGTAAGACCATAGTAGCTCAGAAGATACATATACATATATCTGTACTCGTCGAACGGAACCTCGATTGTGCCGCTCATCTCGTCGTTTGTGATTGTGAACATGATAAGGTTCTCGGTGTCGATAGCCTCGCCGTCGATATAAAGACCAGCCGCAAGGGTTTCGGAATCCTCATCTTCAGCGGAATCTGTGGAATCAGATGTTGTCGAATCGGAGGCATCATCCCCTTCAACAGTAGCGTCTCCGCAGGAAGCGAAGCATGATACCGCAACCACCAAAGCCATGATGAATGCGAGTAATTTCAAAAATTTGTTCATTGGAATTTCTTTGCCTTTCTTTTGATAAATTCGTCTTGTTTTCTAGCGCAACACACCACCAATACCAGACATTGTAATCCCTGATTGTGATAATGTGATGACAATTAGAAAAAACTACGCCTTTTCGACAGCAGCCGGCTCCGGCTTCTTATTGTATTTTGAGCCGTAAATCTCGTCATAGTTTGCGATGCTTTCGCGGATAATATCCACTGCGGCTTTTCTTCCCATAACTTCGTCGACGGCAGTCTGCTTGCCTTCTAACTGCTTGTAAACGGTGAAGAAGTGAATCATCTCGTCAAAGATGTGGCTGGGGAGTCCTTCGATACTGCGATAGGAATTGTAGCTAGGCTCCTCAAACGGAACTGCGATAATCTTCTGGTCCATTCTGCCGTTGTCAATCATGTTGATGACGCCGATAGGATAGCACTGAACTAAAACCAGCGGCACCAGAACCTCATTGCTTAAGACCAGTACATCGAGCGGGTCGCCGTCGTCCGCCAGAGTCTTCGGCAGGAAGCCATAGTTTGCGGGATAGTGGGTTGAAGTGTAGAGAATTCTGTCTAAAATCAGAGCTCCCGACTTCTTGTCGAGCTCATACTTGGTCTTACTTCCCTTAGAAATCTCAATAACCGCCAGAAAATCATCCGGTGTAACTCTTTCCTTGTCAATATCATGCCATAAGTTCATATTCTTTCGTCCTTTCTGTCTTTGGGTCTACGGGGTAATTATATACCACCAGGATTTAATTTGCAATAGGCGATTGCAAATAACGCTAAAAATCAATTTCCTCTAACTGCTTGTTGATATCCATCCCGCCATAAAGTACATGAACAATCTCAACGGTCATTTCTTTTTCATTCGGAAGATAAAACACTAGATATTTGTCCACTGGGAAAACCCGCATCCCCTGACTGCGCCATGGTTCCTCATCATAGAGTCGGAAACGCATCGGCATTTCATCAAGGCTGTCAATTCTCTCCAGAATCCTATTTGAAACTTTCTTTGCTGTTTCCGGCTCTAAAAGTCCATACTCTATATACTCCTGAATATTCCTTAATTCCCGCCTGGCTCGTGCCGAATAAACTATTTCAAACTTCATATGCCGTAATCTCGCTTCATTTCAGCTTTGATTTGCTCAGCGGTGTAAACTCTGCCATTTCGTATGTCGTCCATACCCTTTTCGATTTCAGCGTCAAACTCTTCTTTTGTCATCGAGCCATAAGCAAGTGGCTTTTCTATCGGGAGCTTGACTTCAAATGGAATACCGTGGTGAAGTACAACTTGCTTAAGAAACATACCTACTGCATTGGACATTGGAATTCCAAGCTCATTTAAAACTTCTTCTGCCTGCTCTTTTACCTCTGGTTCAACCCGGGCATAAACAGTTGATGTTCTTGACATAAAAACACATCCTTTCACCTACTATTATAACACATCTGCTAGCTAATTGCAAGCATTTAGCTAGCAACGGAAGAAATTTCAGCAAAGCTGAAATTTACTTTCCTCGGTGCGAACGTAGTGAGCAACGAGTTTACATATTTTCTACGGTTTCTATTGCGAGTAGGTCTAACTGCTTCACAATCACCCTTCTTGCCATCAGGCAGAGGGCAATCAGGTCGTTGCGCTTCTTTTCGTCCGGTTCGCTTAAGATATGCTCGTCGTGGTAGAGTCTTGAAAATGTCGAAGCGATGTTATAGGCGCTGTCGCAGAGGACACAGGGAGCTAGGTCGGTGTAAGCTTTATCGTAAGTCTCACCCAAGAGTGCGAAGTCTAGGGCTAGCTCTCTTTCTACATCCGAATAGATGCCGCCGATGGGACGGGTTTCGTCATATGAAACGCCTGCCTTCTTCAGAATCGAGTTGATTCGGGTGACGGTGTAGAGAAGATACGTCCCCGTCTTGCCGTCAAAAGCTAAAAACTTGTTTAAATCAAAGACATAGTCCTTTGAAGGCTGGTTCGACAGGTCGCCGAACTTGATTGCGGCGACGCCGATTTTTTCGGCAATCTCCTGCTTGTCGCCGGAAACGTACTCCGAATCATTGAGCTTTTCGAGCGCTCCGTCGGTCGCCATCTTGATGAGTTCTTCGAGGCGCATGACTCCGCCTGCTCTTGTCTTGAAGGGCTTGCCGTCCGAGCCGTTCATCGTGCCGAAGCCGATAAGAGTCAACTCGGTATCTGCGGGAACCAGCTCCGCCTTTCTTGCACAGCGGAAAACCTGGGTGAAATGGAGCGACTGCCGCTTATCGACGACATACCAGATTTTATTTGGCTTGAAGTCGTGCTCACGCTGGATAATCGTTGCAAGGTCGGTCGTGGCATAGGCGCTCGAATCGTCCGACTTCTTTATCATTACCGGCGGAACGGTTATCTTGTCCGACTCTTCCGAAACGTCGACAACCTGTGCGCCGTCGCTCTCATATAAAAGACCTTTTTCGGTGAGACGGGTTACCAGCTCGTCGGTGTAGGCTTCGCAGTCGCTCTCACCATACCAGTAGTCAAGGTCGACATTGAGCTGTCCGAGAATCTTCTTGATATCGGTTTTTGAAACCTCGACAATCTGCTTCCAGAGGGAATAGTAGCCGGGGTGATGGTGCTGGAACTGATAGACAATCCTGTGCGCCTTTTCCTTGAACTCTTCGTCCTCTTTGCTCTTTGCACTTGCGAACGGGTAGATTTCGTTCAGCTCGTTTACATCGATTTCAGGAAGACCGTCACGCTCCGGGTCGAATCCCTCCTGGAAGCAAGCCCACTCGGGATGACGCTCCTGATACTCGGCAATTACCAGTCCTAAAGGTGTTCCCCAGTCTCCAAGATGTGCGTCTCCGACAACATTTCTTCCGGTTGCACGGGCGATTCTTTTGAGCGATTCGCCGATGATGGAAGACCGAAGATGCCCGATATGAAGCGGTTTTGCGACATTCGGACCGGCATAATCTATTACGATGGTTTCGGGAGTCTCGACCTGAGGGACACCCAGATTCGGATCGCGAACAACGCCGTTTATATATTCGAGTAAGAACTCATCTGTAAGTGTGAGATTTATAAAGCCCGGCTTGACGGCTTCGGCTTTAGAAAACATGGAATTTTCAGAGAGAATCGCCGCAACCTCGTCCGCAATCATGAACGGTGCCTTATGATAGAGCTTCGCTCCGGCAAATGCGCCATTGCACTGGAACTGGCAGAGATCCATTCTGTCAGAAACGCTTACGGTTCCCAAGTCTTTTGAATATCCGGCTTTTTCAAACGCTTCGGAAACAATTTCCGAAAGCAGGGATGTTATTTTTTTCATATATGTTCTCCAATCGACATAGACGGGCGGATAATATCCGCCCCTACGCGGTATATTGTAGGGGCGGATACCATCCGCCCGCATGTTATCTTCGATTATACCACATGATAAATGAAAGTGCAAGTATTATATTTTCACCGAAATATCTTGAATTGCCGCCCGAAATAGTGTATACTATAATTATCAAGCTTGAAAGGAGTTTTGCGAAATGGATGTCGTTTGTTGGCTGATTGCCGTTATTGCCTTTATAATTCTGGAGGCGGTTACATATCAGCTTGTGTCTGTGTGGTTCGTCATCGGGTCTTTGGGTGGACTTCTGGCGGCGGCTCTCGGAGCGAATCTCGGGGTTCAGATTGTCGTATTCGTTATAGTATCGGCTCTCATGCTTGTGATTCTGAGACCTCTTTCGATGAAGCTCCTTAAACCGAAGGGTCTTAAAACCAATGTTGACGGACTTATCGGCGAGGACGTTCTCATCACGGAGAATGTCAATAATATCTCCGAAACCGGCAAAGGCAGAATCAAGGGTATGACCTGGACAGTCCGTTCCGAGACAGGAGAAGAAATCCCCGAAAATACGGTCGCAACTGTGTTGAGAATCGAGGGCGTAAAGCTCATCGTCAAGGTGAAGAACTAGATTGAAAGGAGAAAATAAACATGGCAGTCGTAATTATTCTTGTAATCATAGTCATCGCACTAATCGCGTGCAACATAAGAATCGTTCCGCAGACGTTTGCATATGTCATCGAGCGTCTTGGATGCTATCAGTCAACATGGGAGGTAGGGCTTCACATAAAAATTCCCTTTGTAGACCGTATAGCAAGAAAAGTAAGCCTCAAGGAGCAGGTTGTCGACTTTCCTCCCCAGCCGGTTATCACCGAAGACAACGTAACCATGCAGATTGACACGGTCGTCTACTATCAGATTACCGACCCGAAGCTATATGCATATGGCGTAGAGAGCCCGATGATGGCGATTGAAAACCTCACCGCTACGACTTTAAGAAACATCATCGGCGATTTAGAGCTCGACGAAACTCTCACTTCCCGTGATACCATCAACACCCGTATGCGTGCGATTCTCGACGAAGCCACCGACCCGTGGGGAATCAAGGTAAACAGAGTAGAATTAAAGAACGTAATGCCGCCTGCCGACATCCAGAATGCGATGGAGCGCCAGATGAAGGCGGAGCGTGAACGCCGTGAAGCAATCATCAAGGCGGAAGGTGAAAAGAAGAGCGCAATCCTCATCGCAGAAGGTGAAAAGGAAAGCGCAATCCTCAGAGCCGAAGCCAAGAAGGAAGCCGCCATCAAGGAAGCCGAAGGTAAGGCGGAAGCAATCATCAAGATTCAGGAAGCGAACGCCGAAGGTATCCGCCTCATCAACGAAGCAAACCCTAATCAGGGCTACCTGACTATCAAGAGTCTTGAAAGCCTCAACGCCCTCGCCGACGGCAAGGCTACAAAGATTGTAGTCCCGTCGAACATCCAGGGTCTTGCAGGACTTGCGACCTCGATCGCTGAAGTGGTTAAAACAGACGAACAGTCAACGACAAAGAAGTAAAAGGGAAAAAGAGCAGACTTTTTGGGGTCTGCTCTTTTCTTGTGCCTTTCTGCATATTGTATTAGGTTTTCTGCATATAAAATGGGGTGTTTATATGCAGAAAAAGTCGGTTTCTGCATATAATTCCCAGAATTTTATGCAGAAAATCTTCACCCAGGCAAAAAGTAAAAGGCGGAGGTCATCCGTCTTTTATCTTTCAATATCGTGTTCCGAGATAAGTTCAACAATTTTTAAAATCTTGTCCTTATCGTTGTCGTCGAGATGTCTCATCGCCTTCACAAGCTCAAGCTCCTGTTCTGTGAGCTTGTAGTTCGGAAGAGGTCTTTTCACGTTTGTCAGCCCTGCCAAATAGTCGAGGCTCACGTTGTAGTACTTTGCGAGCAGGATAGCCCGCTCGAAAGGAATCTCCGCGTGACCGAGTTCGTATTTGCCATAGTGCTGTGTCGAAGTGCCCAGATAGTCTGCAAGCTCTTGCTGAGTTTTGTCTGCATCCTCTCTTAAATCCCAAATCCTCGAATATTTAGCCATATGTAATCACCTCACAAACATTCTATCAAATTTGGCAGAAGTGTCCGTGTTAAACTGATATGACCCAAGAAAAAGAGAAAATCCAACGAAGATGT
>JAJQHD010000042.1:17540-28317 GCA_021199855.1 Oscillospiraceae bacterium | reverse complement strand
ATATCTTTCTTCGTTATTTTATTCTTTTTGGGTCACATCTCTTGACAACGCAGATATTTTCAAGAAAAAAGCGACGAATTTCAAAGCCTCAAAAGCGAATTAGCTGTGGGTTTTGTGCAAACAGTATCGCCAAAAGTCAATTCTCTCACCAGTGGTGAGAGATTTTCGTTGTCACGGTACGTTTCGTAAAACTGCTTCATCCGCCAGATGTTTTGAGCTGAAAATCCTTTAACCGAGGGATAACGTGATTGCAAAAATTCCGAAAAATACGAAACAACACTTTTGCCCCAACCAATGCTATTAACACGCTCGCTGACATAAGCTCCGATTTCCCAATACATATTGATAAGTTCAGCGTTTACAGCGCGCATAGCACGGGATCTTGCGTTGTCAATGATGGCAATCGCATCGTCAAACTGATCTTGAACCGTTGCTAATTCCTTATTCATACTTACACCTCGCTAAAAAGCTCCCGAGCCAAGTGGTTCGGGAGCTCATGGTGCCGGTGACCGGGGTCGAACCGGTACGGTATCTCTACCACTGGATTTTGAGTCCAGCACGTCTGCCAATTCCATCACACCGGCAGGCACGAATTAGAGTATATCACAATAAAACTCTCTTGTCAAGCGTTTTTTCGGGATAAGGTCAAATGTTGAGGGAAAATCGGTTTTCTAATCGGAACTTACTGCATTTTTTTACACCAACTTCCGATTAGACTGCCTATCTTCTCCCAAACCTATCCCCGAACACCTTTCCGATGGCAATTCCGAGCATGGTGGCAAGTGCAATCAGGATAACATAAATCCACGCGGTGGTATTGAAGAAGATGTAGACGCATGGGATGAACGCCACTCCCGCTTCGAGTGCCACGAGCCAGTCACTGCCCTTGTTTCTCCCATAGAAGAAGCCGACAACCAGCCCACAGCAAAGATCCAACGCCGGAATCATGTTGTAGACAGAGCCGAGAGCCGCGCTTTGCTCCTCCCCAATGTTGCTCGCTATCGCAATAATTATTATCGGCATAGCATAGAAAAATACTATCATCACGATAAAATATGTCAGTGTCTTTTCAAATCTTTCCATGCTTATGCCTACTTTCTGTCGGTTTTAAGAGCCTCGACCGTCTCCTCGTCGGGGGTGACGTAAAGTGTTTTCTGGTTTGTGAAGATTACCATTCCGGGCTTTCCGCCGGAGGGCTTTTTGACATATCTCACAAGAGTATAATCGACCGGAACGAGCGACGAATTTCTCGCCGAAGAGTTGTAAGCCGCAATCAGTGCCGCCTCTTCAATAGTTTTTTCGGGGACTTCCCCGCCGTGGGTCGAGATTATGACATGCGAGCCGGTGAAATCCTTGACGTGAAGCCAGATGTCCGTCTTCTCGGCGGTTTTGAGAGTCAGCTGGTCGTTCTGGCGGTTGTTCCTGCCGACCTGGATTCTGAAGCCATCTGTCGACCGGTACTCAATCGGTGGAAGTGCCTTCGCTTCCTTGCCTTTTGAGCGAGAGAGTCTCACATAGCCTTCGGAAGCCAATTCAGCCTTTATTTCCGCCAATTCTCCCTCAGAAGAAGCACGGCTAAGCGAATCGAAAACGGATTCAAGATACTTAATCTCGTTCTCGCCAGAAGCAATCAGCTCCCGGAGCTTTTTGTCGGCGGTGTCAGATTTGCGGTACTCTTTATAGTACTGCTGTGCGTTCTGTGCGGGAGTAAGTCTGCGGTCAAGAGCGATGGTAACCGTCGGGCAATTCTCATCGTAAAAGTTTTCAAGACTTGCACTCCCGTCGCCCTTTTCGATTCTATAGAGATTCGCCATGATAAGGTCGCCCTTGATTCGGAGCTCATCCCGGTTCTCGCACTCTTTGAGTTCGAGCTTCTGCGCCGCAACACGCCGCTCCGTTCTTTCACTGAGACTCATAACGAGCTTGAACAAATCCTGCGCACGCTGTCTCGTCTGAAGCGCCGTGTCTCTCTCCCGATAGAAGCTGTCTAAAAGCTCCGACGGGCTGTCGAACTCTCTCGAAATCATCAGACTTCCGTACTGGTGGATGTCGGTAAAGCAAAAGTCCTTCATCAAGCCGCTTCTGTCCTTGAGAATCACATATTTATTTTTTCCTGACTTTATGTCTTCGGCGGTGTTATTTAAATAGAACAGAAGCCTCGACATTTCGTCGTCCGAGAACTCGCTTGCCGGCTTCTCGTTGCCTCTTAGGGCATAGAAAACCGCTTCCCGGGCGAAAACCGGCGAAATGCCTTCGATGAGCTTGACCAAAGTCTTTGACGGGTCTTTTTGTGAACTAGTCCGCATACCGGCTTCCAAAGCTTCTTTGTCGATGTCGAAAAGGCTGATTCTTTCTTCCCTCGGAGGAAGGCTATAGGCGATTCCCGGCAAGACCAGCCGAACGCTGGACATGTCTTCACTTACTCTTTTTATAGAGTCGATGACCCGTCCGTCCTGATTTATGAGGACGACATTCGAGCACCGTCCCATAATCTCAGCCGCAAGCGTCAGGACAACCCTGTCCCCGAACTCGTCGGTAGCTTCAAAATCAAAGTTCAGAATCCTCTCGAACCCGTCCTGACGGATGTCAATCAACTTTGCCGATCCGAGATGTTTTCTGAGCAACATGCAGAACATCGGCGGAGTTTTCGGATTTTCGAGCTCACTGTGGCTCAGGTGCACCCTGGCAGTCCCGGCGTTCGCCGAAAAGAGAACCTTTTTCGTTCCCTCCGACAGCGTCCGAAAAGAAATTATCAGATTGTCCCGTGATGGCTGGTGAATCTTGTCCACCCGAGCCCCGATGAGGCTTGCCATCTCCTGCTTTATCAAGCTCAAATATACGCCGTCCAGTGCCATAATGTCCTCCTAATTTCCTCTGCTTGGCAGTTGCCCTGCAGGGCAAACGACTTGGCTAACGCCAAGTCGGCAAGTTTCGACTTCGTCGGAACTTGCGCCGCTCGCCTGCGGCTCGCGGCACCTCTCAGTCAACCGCTTCGCGGTTGCCAGCTCCCCTAAATTAGGGGAGCCTTATTATGCGCCACTACTGGCTCCCCTGTCAAGGGGAGCTGGCGCCCGAAGGGCGACTGAGAGGTGCGCCGACCAACGGGAGGCGCTCGGCAAGGCGGCTTCAGCCGCCGTAGCCGACTACTTCCTCGCCTTCCTAATCGCCTTAATCATATCTTCATTCTGCCACTCTAAATTTTCTCTATCGAGAAGGCTTCCGTCGTCCCAGATGTAGGTAGGTATCCCTGCGTCGGAGCAGAGACTTACCAGTGTCTTGCAGAAGAGCACTCTTGTGTCCTCATCATTGCCGAGACATGTCCCGTATTCACCGATGATTACCGGGACGCCGTTGTCGACGTAGTAGCTCTTTAACTGCGCAATTTTCGACTCCATGAGGGCGATTTCTTCGTCTGTGCCCCATTCGTACTGCTGGTTTGTCGTGCAGAACTGCCACGGGGTGTAGTAGTGAACGGAGAGTATGCACCTGTCCGCCGGGTCGTCCGGCATCTCGAAGTAGCCCGAACAGGTTTGGGCGATGTCCGTCCAATATCCCGCAATCAAAAGATGCCTTTCGGGATTATTCCCGCCGCTGGCTCTCACCAAATCAACGAAAGCCTGATTCAGGCTGTTGAGTGTCTCGTAAGCCTTCCACTCGTCCAAATCGTTGAAGCCGACTTCATTCATCGACTCGAAAATCAAACGGTCGCCGTAGTCCTCGAACCTGTCGCAAATCTGTTGCCAGATGGTTAGATATTTTTCGAGAACCCCGTCATAGTCGGTCGAGGCGTTCCGAATCCATGCGCCGAACTCAGGGTCTCCACCGCCGTCGTGGTGGACGTTGATGATGACATACAACCCCAAATCATAGGCATAGTCGACTACTTCCTGCACTCTGTCCATCCACTCTTCGTCGATGTTGTAGTCTTCGTCCAAGTGGTCTCTCCATGTAATCGGAATTCTGATGGAGTTGAACCCGGAGTCCTTGACAAACTGGATGAGCTCCTGGGTGACAACCGGATTCCCCCAGAGTGTCTCGTCGACGTCGGAAGAACTCTCGTCGATAACGCCGTCGCCGTCACGGTCAGCGTTGCAGACATCAAGCGAGTTCCCGAGATTATACCCGATTCCCATCTCCGAGACAAGCTCCATCGAAGTAATTTCTCTCATCTCGTCGGTATAGTTGATGGCAATGTCGCCGTCGCCGCAAGCCGTAAACAGGCTGAGAACGAGAACTATGCAGATTGAAACGGACAGTAATTTTTTCATAGACATACCTCACACTGTCTTGGCAAGAAAACTATCTTTTGATACTATAAATTCTATATCCGGGAACTTCTCCCCGAGCTTTTCTTTGAAGTAATCCATCGCAATGGTTTCCATCTCGAAGTGCCCGGCGTCTATGAGGGTAATCCCGAGGCGTTCGGCTTCGATGAAGTCCTGCTGCTTTACGTCGCCGGAGACGTAGGCGTCACAGCCGAGCTCATATGCGTTTGTGACATATGAGCCTCCCGCTCCGGAAATCATGCCGACGGTTTTAATATTCCAGTTGCCTGCGACATACTTAATCGCAATGCAGTTAAATCTCTCCTTGCAGAGCTTCGCAAGCTCGTCGGGAGTCATTTCTTTTCCAGCCTCCCCGACTGCTCCGTAGCCGACAACTCTGCCGGTGACGGGGTCGCTCCTGTTTATATCAACAATCCTGTGAAGATTCCTGAGCCCTAGCTTGTCCACCATCATGTCGCTGATGCCGTATTCGGCGCTGTCGAGATTCGTGTGCGAAGAAATGCAGGCGATTCCCTTTTTAAATAGTAGAGCCGCCGGAACCGTACTGTCCAGACTCTTAAGCGGGTCGAAAATCACCGGATGATGCGTAAGAATCAGCTGGCACCCGAGCCTTTCAGCTTCCAGAATTGCCGGAATCGAAGCGTCAAGGGCACAAAGCACTTTCGTCACGACTTCGTCGCCATCCCCGACCAGAAGCCCTGAGTTGTCCCAGCTGTCCTGCGTCCTGTAGGGCGCAAAGCTGTCGATGTAATCGTAAATTTCTCTTACTGTTATCATGAGGTTACCTCCCCAAAAGCTTTTCGAGTTCCCCGGCAGTCGATTCGAGCTCACTTGCCCGAGAATCCGGATTTGCCGCCTTTTTCATGCCGTTTGCGGCGTCACGAAGCCGCTTAATCTGTGCCGAAAGATACTCTTGCGAAATTTCTTCGCCCAAATCCAGCCTCACCGCAAGGCACTCCGCCTCGGAAAGAATCTTCACGACGCCTAAGAATCTCGCATTGATAACTGGATAGACAAACTTTCCGTCGGCGACGGCTTTCTGTTTGGAAACTTCAAAGCCGTTCCTATAGAGCCAGTCGATAAGCTCCCAAGCCCGGGTGTTCGGCTGTAAGATGAGGTTCGCCTTCTTCGCCTTTTCAAGCCCGTTCGCAAGGATATCCCGAATCATCTCGCCGCCCATTCCGGCGATGATGATGTCAGAAATATTTTCGTCCGAAAGCTCGGTAAGCCCGTCCGAAAGGACAGCCTCAATCTCGCCTTCAAGCCCGGCGCCAGAGATATTCTTCTTTGCGAAGGACAAAGGACCCTCGGCGATGTCGCAGGCATAGGCACGCTCACACCTGCCCGTCTCAACAAGATAAATCGGGAGCCAGGCATGGTCGGTCCCAATGTCGGCGGCAACTTTCCCGCGAACCATCTCCGCACAGCAAAGAAGCCGTTTACTCAGCATTGTTTTCTTCTTCGGGATGATTTTCCGCAAAGTAGGCGTTCAGCCCTTCAAGGAAGTCGTCAACGTCGACCCCGTGAACCGAGCAAGCCTCCTCAACCGTCTCAAACAAAGCCGCCGGACAGCTGAAGCAATGCATCCCAATCTCCATAAACAAATCGACACACCCGCTGTCATAAGCAACGATGTCGTAAATCATTGTATCTTTTGTGATTTCCATATATATAAGCCTCCTAAAGACGTACTTTCTTAATATTATACGCCATTTCTTCACCCATTTCAACCCCAAAAGAAAAATCGGCGGAGATATCTCCGCCGACGAAAGTTTCTTAGTAAGCCACTTTTCAGTGCTGTCTCTGCTTTGCAAAGCACTCGCTGCAATATACAGGGCGGTCATCATGGGGCTTGAAGGGTACTCTTGCTTCTTTTCCACAAGATGCGCAAACAGCTGTGTAGTACTGCTTGCCCTCTTCCTTCTTGGCTCTTCTGCAATCCTTGCACATCTTGGGCTCGTTCTCAAAGCCTTTCTCTGCATAGAATTCCTGCTCGCCGGCTGTAAAAACGAATTCTTTTCCGCAATTACGGCATACCAATTTCTTGTCTTCGTACATATAATTCCCTCACTTCTTAGTATTTGCCGTGCGGACTAAACCTGCAATTGAGCGTTAAAATCGAAAGTTAAAACAATCTATGCGAATTAGTTGACATGGCTTATTTTTATTATAGAACCCTGGGATTGGGTTTCTACCAGAATTATTTCGGGATCTTCCCCCCGCGGAACTGTCTCCTCACAAGACCTGCCCCATCTACTCACAAGGCTCGTCCCGTCAGCTCCTGAGCTTTCTCTTGATTCTCTGAAGAGCGTTATCGACCGATTTCGGAGTTATCTCAAGCTCACGTGCGGTTTCCTGATGGCTCTTGCCCTCAAGATAGCACTTGAAGACCTTCCTCTCAAGCTCCGAAAGCCTGCTCTCAGCAAGTTTCTTAAGCTCGTCCGTCTCCTCACTCGAAATGAGAATGCTTTCGGGAGAACCGTTGTCGGTGATCTCAATATCCTCCATCGGTTCCTCACTGCTCTTGATTCTCGTCGACTTTCTGATGAGACTCAGCATTCGGTTGTTGATGCAGGAATAGGAATAGGTTCCGAACGAAGCGCCTTTTCCATCGTCATAGGTCTTGACAGCGTTCATAAGCCCCATCAAGCCCTCAGAGCAGAGGTCATCATAATCGTATCCGCCGGCAGAATAAATGCCGGCAAGACGCCTGACAGATTCAAGATATCTTGATACCAGCTCAGAATATGCTCGCTCGTCGCTATCTGCAATCTCAAGCAGTCCAGCATCGGTCATCGCATGGTACTCATCTAGCCTCAACCGAACCACCCCGCACTTCGTTTCATCCATTATAATAACATTAATAAGTGCAAAAGTTAAGTAGTAATCGTAATAAATGTTAAAAATTCGGGGAGAAATTTTTTGAAACCTGCCATAATAATCCCCGACAGCCACACAGCCATTGGGGACTTATAATCCAAATATTACTTGAAGAACTCTTTCCAGATTCCATCATAGAAGGTTCCACTGTCTTCCGGCTTGCTCGAAGACTCTTCGCTTGTGGAAGTCTCAGGAGCGGCTTCGGGAGTCTCCTCCTCGGGGACAGCATAAGTATCAAAGTCAGAAGCAATGACGATGATGTCGATGGTGTCGGAAAGCTCCTCGTTGAAGTCAGCACCGAAGATGAGATCGACATCCTCTGCCGCCGCCTTGGTGATGGTGTCGGTGAGCTCGCTTACATCGCCGGTTCCGATATCCTCGCTCATAGTGATGTTGATAAGAAGTCTCTTTGCACCCTTGATGGAGGTTTCGAGAAGCGGGCTGGAGATAACCTGCTGAACAGCATCAGCAACTTTGTCCTTGCCCTCGCCATGACCGATTGCCATGTGGGCATATCCAGCATTACTCATAATCGACTTGACGTCCGCAAAGTCGACGTTGATTTCGCCGTGGCGGAGAATCAGCTCTGTGACACTGAGAACCGCAGTCTTCAGGATGTCATCAGCCAAGCCAAACGACTGGCGCATTGTGAGATTCTCTCTGCCTGTAAGAAGCTTCTGGTTAGGAATTACAACCAGCGAATCTACATTCTTGACCAGAGCGTCAATTCCTCTTTCAGCCTGAGCCGCCTTCTTCTTGCCTTCAAATGCAAAAGGCTTTGTGACGACAGCAACAGTGAGGATTCCCATGTCTCTTGCGATCTCAGCAACTACGGGAGCCGCACCAGTTCCGGTTCCGCCGCCCATACCAGCTGTGATGAATATCATGTCTGCGCCCTTAAGGGTGTCCTGAATCTCGTCTTTAGACTCCTGAGCCGCGGCTTCACCAACTTCAGGCTTTCCTCCTGCTCCTAGACCGTGAGTCAGCTTCTGACCGATCTGAATCTTGGATGTCGCCTTAGAATTCTTAAGAGCCTGAGCATCGGTATTGATAGAAATGTACTCAACATTCTGAATTCCCGTCGCCACAATGCAGTTCAGAGCATTGCCACCGCCGCCTCCGACTCCGACGACTTTGATTTTTGCAAGGTCTATGCCTTCATTTTCCATGATAAAGCCCATTTCTACTTCCTCCAATAAACTCTTGTTCTATATGACAGTGTACAACGCACACAATTGCCTCAACGTATAACTATATCTATTGTAACACGAATTTCTCGGTTTGGCAATAGTTTTGTGAGATTATTTCTCGATATTTTTATGATTTATGTCCCGTCTGACTCTTCTGATTCCTCTTCCTCGGTTTCAGTCATATCATTCACTTTGTCCTTGCTCTGCTCAAGCTCCTCAAGTCCCTCGTCCGGAATGAACGAAACCCCCGAAGAAGAGCTGATATAGACAAGCTTTCCGCTTGCGTCGGAATCAAGATTTGCCGTTATGATTGTGATGAGATACCTCATCTTGTATTCATAGTCTAAAGAGCTTCCGAAATCTATTTCAATTCTGCCGTTATCGTAGCTCATGATGATGTCGGTTCTGTCGGTGATGTCGATATAGTCGATCATTCCCGGGCATGTGTCATCTATCACATCAAGAAGATTCATAATGATAGTCTTCTTGTTCTCGTCAGAAGAGGCGAATTCATCTCCCAATGAAACATCTATTAAATCCAGCCCGTAAATCTGCAGAAGCTCCTCATTCGGCTCTGCCTGCTCGGTGGAAAGGTATCTACCGTTGCGGCTTATAACCGCATAGCGGTTGCCCTCATACTGACAGCAGGCGAACTCCTCCGCCTCAGTCACCTCTATGACAATAGTCCCCAGGAGCTCTCTTGTGACGGTGACGTCGTCGATATAAATGAGCTTCTTTTTTATCTTTGCCTCAGTCGCGCTCAAATCGATATTGTAGAGGTTTTCGTTCTCTCCCAAGCCTGCCGCGCCCAGGATTTCGGAATCAGAATACCTCTCATTTCCGGAAATCTCATAGTTCTCGACCTTGAAAAATACAGTTCTCGAAAGGATGTAAAGAATAATAACCGTGACGACAAATATCATAAGATAGTACAGAGACCTGTTCCCATGGCGTCTGCGCTTTTTTCTGCGACCAGTTCCCTGCGGATTGGTCTTTACAACGTCCTGCACTTTGTCGTCCTCCTTTCTTAAACTCTTTTTATGTTAGCTCCGACTGATGACAGAGCCGTTTCTATGCTTTCATAACCCCAGTCGATATAGTGAATATTTGAAACCTGCGTCTGTCCTTCCGCTCCGAGAGCCGCAACCACCAGTGCCGCACCGGCTCGCAAATCATAAGCACGGACGGGTGCGCCGTAGAGCTTTTTTACTCCCTCAATAATGGCAACCTTGCCCTCGGCTTTGATGTTTGCGCCCATTCGCCGGAGCTCAGGAGCCGCCATAAACCTGTTTTCAAAGATGTTTTCGACGATTACGCTTGTGCCCGAAGATTTTGCCAAAACCGCCATCACAATCGGCTGGCAGTCCGTCGGGAATCCGGGATAAGGCATCGTCCGAACGGTTCTCACCGCCGAAACCGGCTTCCGGGCGCTTATGAATATTTTATCATCGTATGGATATACTCCGCAACCCATCTCTGAAAAGACCGACATGCAGGAGTACATATCCGCCGGGTTTATACCCTTCAGCATCAGCTCGCCGTTCGTAATCGCCGCCGCACCCATATAGGTTGCCGCTTCGATTCTGTCGGGCATAACTGAATACTCGCAACCGTGAAGCTCCGAAACGCCGTTAATAACCAGCGTTGAAGTCCCCTGACCGGAGATTTCAGCTCCGCATTTTATCAGGTACCCTGCCAAATCAGAGATTTCCGGTTCCCTTGCGGCATTCCTGATGACCGTCTCGCCACTTCCCAGCGCTGAATAGAGCATGATGTTCTCCGTCGCCCCGACTGACGGAAGCGACAAGGTTATATCGGCACTCTGAGGTCTTACTCCCACAGTGCAATCAAGAATCCCGTGGTCTTCGGTAATCTTAACGCCCAGCCACCTGAGAGCTTCCAGGTGCAAATCAATAGGTCTCGGACCCAGCTCGCACCCACCGGGAAACGAAAGCCGGCAACGTCCGACTCTCCCGAGAATAGCTCCTAAGAACACAATCGACGACCGCATTTCATGCATAAGCCCGTCGGAGACGATATCTCCCTCAGCGTTCGCCGAATTAACGGTAACGGTGCTACCCTCATGTGAAACCTCGCACCCAAGAGATCTGAGAATCCGCATTGCGGCAAAGGCGTCCGATAATCCAGCACATCTATGTATACAACTTGTATCTCCGCAAAGCAACGTCGCCGCAAGTATTGGCAGAACGCTATTCTTCGCCCCGTGAATCTGAATCTCGCCTTCGATTCCTCTTCCGCCCTCAATCAAAAGCCTGCTACTCTCCATCTCAACCGCTCCTATGTCATAGACTTATAGAGCATAATATGTGAGATTTAAAGATTGGGTGCAGATGAAGTTCGGCTACGGAGGCTGAAGCCTCCTCCGCCGAAGCGCCTCCTTCGGAGGCGCACCTCTCAGGC
>JAJQHD010000042.1:0-17440 GCA_021199855.1 Oscillospiraceae bacterium | reverse complement strand
GCTGTCGCCGAAGGCGACTGAGAGGTGCGCGAGCCCGCAAGGCGAGCGCGGTCGGCGAAGATGGCGCCAGCCATCGTAGCCGACAAATTACGCATTCAACACTTCTTCAATAACTGCTCCCACCCTGTCCGGCGTATCTTTTATATACAGCTTCGCCGCGTTAGCGGACAGCTCTTCAAGGCGCTTCGGGTCGTGAATCAAGTCGCTTACCGTCTGGATAAGAAGCTCCGAAGTCAGGTCTTTCTGCTCGAACATGATTGCGGCGCCGGCATCTGCTAATACCTTGCCGTTATAGAACTGGTGGTTTTCGGCGACTATCGGGGACGGAACGAGGATTGAACCGCAACCAACGGCTTCTATCTCAGTCAGGGCTCCTGCTCCGCAACGGCTAATGATGAGGTCTGCCGCTTCCATGCAGGTGGACATGTTGTCGATGTACTCTTTAACGATGAAGTTCGGGTGCTCCGATAAGTTCACGCCGTTGGTGGTCAGCGATGCCGCAAAGCTTCCCCGACCGTTTTTTCCGTAGGAGTGAATGTGGCTGACTTTTATATCGTTCTTGCAGTACCATGCAATCAAATCGGAAACCGTCTCGTTGATTCTTCCAGCTCCCAAGCTTCCTCCCGTCGAGAGAATACAGAGCTGATCTGTGGGAAGGCCAAGTGCCTTCTTCGCTTCAGTCCTCGGGAGCCTGTCCACGAAACCGTGGCGGACTGGAAGTCCGGTGACGACGCACTTGTCCTGCTCTTTTATATAATCTTTGGCACGCTCGACGGTGAGCATGACCTTATCGGCTTTTTTTGCAAGAATCTTCGTCGTGACGCCGGGAAAAGCGTTCTGCTCGTGGATGACGGTCTTGATTCCCATAGCCGCCGCCTTGTGGACAATCGGCTCGCAGGCATATCCTCCGGTGCCGATGACGATGTCGGGATTGAAGTCGTCGATAATCACCTTCGCCTTGTGTCCCGATTCGATAAAATACTTCGTGGCAACGGCGTTTCTCTTGATATTATTGAGGTTGATTTTACGCTGGAAGCCGGCAACCTCCATCGAGACGAATTTAATTCCTTCCTGCTCGACAAGCTTCTTCTCAATTCCGTTGGGAGTGCCGACGTATAAAAACTCAGCATCCGGGTGATGCGACTTAATTATCTCATAGATGGCAATGGCGGGGTTGACGTGCCCCGCTGTTCCTCCACCGGAAAGTATAACTTTAAGCATAGTTTTCTCCTTCAAATCAAATATTTTCGCACTGTCTGGAAACTCCCAGAATTACTCCCATCTCGATAAGCTGAATCATCAGAGCCGAACCGCCGTAGCTGAAGAACGGAAGCGTAACGCCGGTGTTCGGGAAGGCGTTGCAGGCAACACCGATGTTTAAGATAGCCTGAAGTCCAATCTGAAATGTAATTCCCGAGGTTATGAGCGTTCCGAACTTGTCGGGAGCTTTTCTCGCAATCCGGAAGCCTCTGTATATGAACAGTGCAAAGAGGATTATAACCGCCAGACCTCCTATATAGCCGAGCTCTTCGACGATTACCGATATAATCATGTCGTTCTGAGCTTCGGGGAGCCAGAGGTATTTCTGCCTCGATTCGCCGAACCCGAGTCCAAACCATCCGCCAGAGCCGATAGCGATGAGCGACTGCATCGTCTGCCAGTTGTCGTCCGTAATAACTCCGTCGTCGACTGTACCCATGCTCAGGAGTCGGTCGGAGATATACGAAAGTCCACCTTCACACATTGTCGAATAGAGTAAAAGAACCGCCACGCCGCCGACTATGATGATTCCGAGCATCTTTGCGATGTCCTTATAGGGAATTCCCGACAGCAGAACCACGCAAAGCCAGATTGCGCCCATAATCAGAAGTCCCGAAATGTGTCTTTGGAGAACCATGTTCAGGCAGACAAGAGCCAGCGACCCGAGAAGCGGAAGATACTTTCCTAAAAACGGCAGGTTCTGTCGCTTCGGATTCTCCAGCAGCTTCACGCACAAAAACGACGTGAATATAATCAGCACCGGCTTCATAGCCTCTGACGGCTGGAATGAAAACGACCCGATTTCAATCCATCTTCTCGCCTCTGCGTTTTCCGTTCCGAAGAAGGAGGTGTATGTCAGGAGTGCGAGCATGGCTGTGTAGCCAAGGATGATGACGTTTGAATTCATCAGTATATGGTAATCAAAGAAGGGCACAAACAGCATCACGACAACGCCGATTATAGCCGCAATTCCCTGAGTTCTTACGAATCTGTAGCCGTCGTCATAGTAGGTAAGACCCTCAATATAGCTTGCCGAAAATACCATTATAAGCCCATAGACGAGCATGACAATAACGATGACAAAGAACACCGGGTCCATGCTTCCGTCGATGAGACGAAGCTTCGGTTCCCTGATTTTCTTTGCCTTCTTAGCTTCTTTCTGAGCCTTCTTGCCCGTGCCATGTGAAACGGTAATATTCTTTCCCGAAGATTCCACGCCCGAGCCGATTATGTAGTTTGTTCTTTTCTCAGCCAAAGGCGTTTTCCTCCTTCCGGACACTGTGGCAACCATTTGTAGGGGCGGATATCGTCCGCCCGAAAAACGATAGCGACCACTAACGGGCGGATAATATCCGCCCCTACATTAATTGCGAGTTGAAAGATATGTAGCAAGTATACCCAAAGCACCTGTTACCAGCGTTATTCCCGAGAACACCCACAGAATCTTATATTCGCTCCATCCGCAGAGCTCGAAGTGGTGGTGAATCGGAGCCATCTTGAAGACCCGCTTTTTTCGTATCCTGATGCTTAAAATCTGAATTATGTCGGAGAGCATTTCAATAACATATATGATTCCGACCAACGGCATGAGGAGTTCAAGCCCCGACGCCATTCCCATTGCGACGACTGCTCCGCCTAAGAACATCGACCCTGTATCACCCATGAAGACCTTTGCGGGGTGCAGGTTCCAGATAAGAAATCCCAGGCATCCTCCCGCAACCGCCATCGAAAATGCGGACATTTCCCAGTTATCCAAAAGTACGAATATCAGAACGAATGCAAGAGAATAAACAGTCGTGACCGAGCCCAAGAGCCCATCGACACCGTCGGTGAAGTTGACGGCGTTCACAAGAAGATATATGCAAACTCCCATCAGCGGATAGTAGAACCAGCCGAAATTGACTTCGCCTATAAGAGGGAAAACGACCGACGTCGTATTTCCCAAGAAGTAAAGCGCCACAAGATAGGCAATGACTATCACAACCTGCATAACGGTTTTCGCCTTGATGCTTAAGCCAAGATTTCTCTTCTTGATGACTTTTATATAGTCGTCAATGAAGCCTACCAGCATGAAAAGCATCGAGACTCCGACAGCTAGCAAGAGCTTCCAGCCAGCATTTTCGGGAGTGTCAATCATGTGAGCCGAGCGATATGCCTTTATGATGAGGTATCCGATCCATGTGCAAATCGGCACCGATAGTATGAACATAAACCCGCCCATCAAAGGAGTTCCCTCCTTCGACTTGTGCCAGGCAGGACCGATTTCGAGAATATGCGACCCGGCCTTGAGCTTTCTGAGGTACGGAATCAGTATAACTCCAAAAGCCCCCGCAATCACGGCAGACAGTACTCCGACTATAATGTTAATCCAGTATGGCATGGTTTTCGCTTCCTTTTCTTTGCTAGTTGTCGCCCTGCGGGCGACGCCGCTCCCGCTGGTCGCGGCACCTCTCAGTCAGAGTTGCGAAGCAACTCTCTTAGTTCAGCTTCGCTGAACTAATGCGCTCGCCCTTGATAAGGGGAGCCTTGCTACACGGTGCACTACTGGCTCCCCTTTTTAAGGGGAGCTGTCGCCGAAGGCGACTGAGAGGTGCTATTTTCGCCGATGGCGAAAATAGCTCGGCAAGACGGCTTTAGCCGTCGTAGCCGACAATGCTACAGCTGTTCCAGTGCCTCCGCTACAACTTCCCTCTCATCAAAATGTATCTTCCCGGTGGAAAGAATCTGGTAGTCCTCGTGACCTTTGCCGCAGAGGACGATTACGTCGTCTTTTCGGGCGTTATGAATTGCCCAGAAGATGGCGTCGTGGCGGTTGTCTATTTCAATATATTCCTTGAAGCCGGGTGTTAGACCGGCGATTATGTCCTCGATTATGGCGTGTGGGTCTTCGTTTCGGGGGTTATCCGAAGTAACGACCAGGAAATCGGCACCCTGCTCCGCCGCCTGAGCCATAAGCGGACGCTTCTTAGCGTCACGGTTTCCACCACAGCCGAACAGGCAGACGATTCTTCTACCCTCTCCGGCACTTTCACGGACGTTTTTAAGGATGTTCGTAATCGCATCCGGCGAATGGGCATAGTCGATGATGACGGTAAAGTCTCTTCCCGTCGGGACGACTTCGCACCTCCCTCTGACACCCTGAATCTTCGAGATAAGCGGCACAGTCTTCTCAGCACTGATTCCGGCAAGTTCGAGAACCGCAATCGCCGTCATAGTGTTCGAGACGTTGTAGCTTCCGGGAAGCGGAATCTCCACCTTGTAGCTCTTCAAAGCATTCGAGTACCAATATGTCGACTTGTGCGCCGAGAGCTTAATCATGTCGGCATAGAAGTCGGCTTCTTTTCTTATAGAAAGCGTGTATTTCGGACAGTCGATTTCGCCAAAAAGTCGTTCGCCGTATGGGTCGTCGATGTCGATAACTGCGTTTTTGCTTCTTCCGAAGAGGAGCTTCTTCGCCTGATAATAGTTTTCCATGCTTCCGTGTACGTCGAGGTGGTCCTGAGTGAGGTTAAGAAAAGCCGAAACCTCAAAGACGCACTTGCCGAGGCGCTCCTGTTCGAGTCCCTGCGAAGAAGCTTCCATAACGGCATACTCGCAACCGGCATCGACCATTTCACTTAAGAGCTCGAAAAACTCATTCGGCATAGGCGTGGTGTTCTCAGCGTGGATGTGACGGTCGCAGACCTCATTTCCGCATGTTCCGATAAGCCCGGCTTTAATGCCTAAGGCATCCAGAAGCCGCTTTATGACGGTGGTCGTGGTGGTCTTGCCGTTGGTGCCGGTGATGCCGATTAGCTTCAGCTTCCGCTCGGGATTATGATACCAGTTCGCCCATAAGGTCGACAAAGCAAGCCTTGTGTCCCGGACGACTATCTGGTGCTCGACGCCGCAATCATGCTCGACAACAAACACCTGCACGCCCTTTTTACTCATTTCCGGCACCGCATCGTGCGCATCAAACTTAGCGCCCTTCAAGGCGACAAATAGTGTCGACTCAGAGACCTCGTCCCTTGAATCGGAAGAAATCTTATCAATTTCAATATTCGGAATATCCTCCGGCGTCACCGTGCAGATGCCGGATAACAAATCATATAACTTCATGTTCACACCAACTTTCGTGTGGCTGATGTCGCCTGACGGCGACCGCCGCTCCCGTTGGTCGCGGCACCTCTCAGTCAGCTGCTTCGCAGCTGCCAGCTCCCTTTACCAGGGAGCCTTATTTACGCGATGCACTACTGGCTCTCCTTACTAAGGGGAGCTGTCGCCGAAGGCGACTGAGAGGTGTGCGAGCCCGCAGGGCGAGCACGTCGCCGCATAGCGGCGACTAATTACACACAGGCAATTATCAGCCCGAGTCCTCGTTAACAACAAAGTACGCCTCAATAATCGTTCCCACTTCAACCGTTGTTCCGACGGAGTAGTTTGAGGTTCCGGTGCAGACGGCTCCACTCTTTTCGGCGGCTCCGCCCAGTGGCAACAGGTTCAGTCCGGCGTTCGACAGCAGTTTATTTGCCTGTGAAAGCGAACAGCCGGATATATCGGGTACGGTCGTGTACTGGACGTCATAGTCTTCATCCGTGTAGACGACAACCGTGCATCCCGTCGGCATTGTGCTTCCGCTTGACGGCACCTGTCTTACAACCGTATCTCCACTTCCTATAACCTCAATTTCGAGTCCCAGAGCTTCAAGAGTGGATGTAGCCTGCAAAACTGTCGAGCCTCTTATATAAGGAACGGAAACGTCCATATCCTCAAGGTCTTCTTCGGTATACTCTGCGTAATATCCCAGATATGGCAAAATATCTGAAAGTGCTTCAACTACAACCGGCGCCGCAACTGCTGAGCCGTAGTAGAGCCCGTTTGTCGGCTCGTCGACCATGACGAGCATTATAATCTCCGGGTCATCGGCAGGATAGAAAGCGACGTAAGACGAAACATAGGTCGTTCCGGATGAATCCTCATCGAGCTTCTGTGATGTTCCCGACTTCCCGCCTATACGGTAGCCCTTGATATAGGCGTTGCTTCCCGAGTTGGTGTTTACAACAGTTTCGAGAACCTCGCGCATCGTTTCGGAGGTCTCCTCCGAAATAACCTGCCGCTTGATTGTGGTCTCGTTCTGCATGATGATGTTTCCCTCGCTGTCGACAACCTTGTCAACAACATAGGGAGTCAGGAGATATCCGTCATTGATAACTGCCGCAAATGCGCAGATCATCTGGATAGGAGTTATCTTGTTTGCCTGACCGAACGAGCTCGAAGCAAGGTTAACAAGCGTCATGCTGTCCGAATCGATATAAAGGCTGTTCGACTCAGCAGGAAGGTCGATTCCCGTCTTCTGAGTGAGTCCGAAAGCCTCAAAATATTTGCAGAATGCCTTTGCTCCCAGCTCCTGTCCGATAAGGACGAATGCCGGGTTGCAGGAATTGGTCATCGCTTCGACGAAGGTCTGGCTTCCGTGCGCGCCGGAAGTGGCAACACTCCAGCAGTGATATGTTGTGTCCATAACGGTTATCGAGCCGGAGCAATAGAAGGTGTCGCTAAGTGTAATTGCGTTCTCCTCGAGTGCCGCGGAACCGGTTACAACCTTGAAAACAGAGCCCGGGAAGTAGAGGCTGGAAACCGCCTTGTTCGTCCACTGGGTATAGAGCGATTCGGAAAGAGCCGCGCTGTACTCTTCATCGGTTGCCGTATCAGAAAGCCCGGCAAGATATTCAGAAAGTGATTCGTCCGTGACTACTGACGGTTGATTCAGATCGTATGTCGGAGAGGACGCCATCGCGTAGATGGCTCCCGTCTTGCAGTCCATGACGATAGCACATGCACCGTTTTCCGGGTCGTTCGCCGAAACAGCGTTCGCAAGCGCTTCTTCAACATAATACTGAATCGTCGCGTCGATTGTCGAATAAACTGAGTAGCCGTCAACTGCGTCGTAGCTCGACTTGTACTTATACTGAATCTCAGAGCCGTTTGCGTCTATCGCAGTGACAATTGCGCCATCGGTTCCGGTGAGGTAGTCGTCATATGATGCCTCAATTCCATAGATTCCGTAGCCGTCATAGTGGAGGTGACCGATGACATTAGCCGCCAGATCGTCCTGAGGGTAGTATCTTTCCGTGGTCGCCGTGGCGGCAACAGAAGTGATTCCCGCCTCGCTCATGATGGTGAGGATTTCGGTAGCGGTGGTCTTGTCGACTTCAGTCGCTATTACCTGATAGGCGTTGTTCTTATTCAGCTTTTCTTCAATAACATCCTCATCGACATCAAGATACTCTGAAAGCGTTTCTACAATCAGATCCTTCTGGTCGGTGTCTCTGTCACGGTATGTTGTCGGGTCGACATAGACCGTGTAGACGGTGACGCTCTGCGCGAGCACCTGACCGTTTGCGTCGTAGATTGTTCCTCTGGTTGAACTGATTGTAGTCGTTTTGAACTGCTGACTGTTGGCGAGTGCCTGATACTTCGCACTGTCAACAACCGCAACCTGGTACATTGTGTACGTGACATACACCAGTGCTGCCATCATGACTATGAACAGTGGTATCAGCAATCGCCGCTTCATTTTTGGAGTCGGTTTTTGAGATTCTGCCATTTTGATTCCTTTCTCCAGAAATTGACCGTCTTCGCCATTTTGCCTCTGACTGAAGAAAGCTAAGTTTACCCTTCAATATTCAAGAAGGCAAAACTTAACTTTCCCTCGATACTATCCAACAATACTAATACTATTTACTCAGAAGCCAAGATATTCGAACAGGTCTGTAAACCAGTTCTTTAAGATTACGAATATATTCGAGCTTTCCGTCTCGACGACCTCTATAACAGTGTCGCCCTCAACCTCGACATATTCGATCTGGGATTTATCAAGCTTCTCAAGCCCCAGAACATTCTGTGCATATTCCTCAACGCTCTTCAGAGACGTCTTCGACTCGTATTCAGCCGCCAGGCTCGCATTGTCGCTCTCAATCTCGGCTAAAGTGCTTTCAAGAGTCGAAATCTCGCCAAAGAGCCTGTTTGTCTCGACCTTGCCGTATAAAAGTGCAAACATAACCGCCAGAACAACCGCCGCTGTCACAAAGATAGTGAACAGATTCTGCGGAAGAGCTACTGTATTGCGCCTTATCTCAATGCGTGGCTTTGCCTTGGGCTCCGCCTTCGGCTGGGTCTTCGGCACCACATTGCTCTTCGGCTCATAAACCGAAAGGTCGTAAGCTAAATTGTCATCACGATACGCCATGGTTACACCCTCTTACAACTTTTCTACAATCCGTAATTTCGCTGAATGGCTTCGATTGTTGCTCGCAAGCTCTGCTTCGCTTGGTTCTATAGGCTTCTTTGTAATTATCTTGCCTCGGGGAGTCCTGCCGCATACGCAGACAGGGAACTCTGGAGGGCAGATACAGCCTTGTGCGAAGCTTAAAAACCTCTGCTTCACCATTCTGTCTTCGAGCGAATGGAATGTTATCACACACAGCCTTCCGCCAGACTTAAGTCGGTCGAAGCCCTTGTCAAGAGCCTCCGACAGCTCGCCGAACTCGTTGTTTACTTCTATTCTTATCGCCTGAAAAGTTTTTTTGCAGGGGTTCTTCTCCCTTTTGACCTTTGCAGGCACTGACTCTCTTATTATGTCCGCCAAGTCTCCGACGGTTCTTATCTCGTTCTTTTCACGCTCTTTGACGATGTTTGAGGCGATGCTCTTTGCAAACTTTTCTTCGCCGTACTCAAAGAAAATCCGGGTCAGGTCTTCATAGGAATAAGTGTTAACGACGTCCCGGGCGCTCAGTCCGCTCTCGCTCATCCTCATGTCAAGCTCCGAGTCTTCCGAGTGATAGGAGAACCCTCTGTCGGGATTGTCCAGCTGATAGGAGCTGACGCCGATGTCGAGAAGAAGCCCGTCAATCTGCCCTATTCCCTGCTCGTCTAAGATTTTGTCGACGTTTCCGAAAGTGCCCTCGACAACGGTCGCATTCAGTCCGAAAAGTCGCTCTCTTGCTACTTCTACAGCCTCGGGGTCACGGTCAATCGCAATAAGCCTGCCTGTGACAAGGCGCTTCGCAATCTCCCTAGAGTGTCCCGCACCGCCGGCGGTTCCGTCAACATAAATTCCTTCCGGCTTGATGTCAAGCCCAATTATACATTCATCTAAGAGAACCGGTATATGCCGAAATTCCATGAATCTGTCCTTTTATTTTCAGTCAAGTGCCGCCAGAGCCGCATACAAATCATCCGGCGAAATGGACTGCGTGAATTCTTCATAGGTATTCTTGTCCCAGATTTCCGCCGTGTCGATTGCTCCGACGACGTAAACGTCTTTAAGAAGCCTTGCGTATTCTCTCAAAGCCTGTGGCACCAGAATTCTTCCGAGCTTATCAGTTTCAACCTGAATCGCTCCCTTGATGTAAATCTGCTTTAAAATTTCCTTGTCCTTGCCCTCACGCATGAGTGAAATCTTGTCACGAAGTGCGTTCCAATGCTCGGTTGAGTATGCAACCAGCCGATGGTCGGCGCCACGGGTCAGAATAAAACTGTCTCCCAATACGTCACGAAATTTCTGTGGAAAGCTCACTCGTCCCTTGACATCTATTGTATAAGGGAGCTCTCCGCTCATTTTCAACTCTTCCGGCATCAGATTCACCTCACTTTTTGCCACCTTTTAACACTCGATACCACTTGGTACCCCAATTATAGCATTATATTTCCCAAAATGCAATAGGGAAATTCAAGGTATTTTCGATTTCGGGGAAATTTTTTCTCGGACACCCCCCTCCACCATTGTCGGCTACGATGGCTGGCGCCATCTACGCCGACGCGCCTCCCGTTGGTCGGCGCACCTCTCAGTCAGCCTTCGGCTGCCAGCTCCCCTTAACAGGGGAGCCAGTAGTGTTCTCTCAAAAAGGCTCCCCTTATCAAGGGGAGCTGGCGAGCGAAGCGAGACTGAGAGGTTCCGCAAAAATAACTATTGCAAAAAACCTGTATATCGTGTATAATTGTTGCATGTGACTTAAAGGGGATATGTATATGGATAAAATAAAAGTAGGTATTATCGGTGCGACGGGTTATGCCGGCGCCGAGCTGGTAAGGTTATTAAGGCAGCGTGACGACGTGGAAATCATCGGTCTGGGCTCACGTAGTTATGCGGGAACTCCGTTCTCGAACGAATACGGCGCTCTTCGTGGTTATGAGGACGACGAGTGCTGTGGAGAAGATATGCTTGAAATGTCGAAAAATGTCGACGTTATATTCACCGCAACTCCGCAGGGCTTCTGCGCTTCACAGGTGACCGAGGAGATTCTCTCTAAATGCAAGATTATAGATTTAAGCGCAGACTTCCGAATCACCGACCCGGAAATCTATGAGCAGTGGTACAAGATTCATCATCCCTGTCCGGAGTTTATAAAAGAAGCCGTCTACGGCTTGCCGGAAATCAATCGTGAAAAGATAAAGTCTGCTCGGCTGATTGCGAACCCCGGTTGCTACCCGACATGTAGTTTCCTAAGCATCTATCCCATGCTGAAAGCCGGCTACATAGACCCCGATACTATTATAATTGACGCAAAAAGCGGCACTTCCGGTGCCGGAAGAGGAGCGAAGACTGCAAACCTCTTCTGTGAGGTAAACGAGTCAATCAAGGCATACTCTGTCGCCGCACATCGACATGTTCCCGAAATTGAGGAGCAGTTGTCGAACGTCGCCGGACGTGACATAAGAATCAGCTTCACTCCGCACCTGGTTCCCATGCAAAGAGGAATCTTAGTGACGGCATATGCAAGCCTCACGAAGCCGGTTACTCCGGAAGAATTGCATGACGCATATGAAGCCTGCTATAAAGACGAATATTTCGTCCGTGCCCTGCCCTATGGCACTCCGCCGGAAACGAGATGGGTTCGCGGCTCAAATTTAGCCGACGTTTCCTGCAAGCTGGACGAACGCACAAACAGAGTCATCATGATGGGCGCCATCGACAACATGGTAAAAGGCGCCGCCGGACAGGCGATTCAGAATATGAATCTGATGTTTGGACTGCCGGAAACTAAGGGGATTGAACAGCTTCCCGTCTGATTAGGAGAACAAAATGGAGAATAAATCGGGGGCAACGCTTCGCCCCATGACAATAGAGGACTATCCGCAGGTGTTCGCTCTTTGGGAGAGCATCGAGGGGTTCGCAATCCGCAGTATCGACGACTCGTATGACGGCGTGAAGAGATTCTTAGCAAGAAACCCGGGACTCAGCGTCGTGGCTGAACTCGACGGCAAGCTCGTCGGGACGATTCTTTGCGGGAGCGATGGCAGAACGGGGTATTTCTACCACGTCTGCGTCGAAAGAAGCTACCGCAATCAGGGCATCGGCACAGAGATGGCGAAATTCTGCACAAACGCCCTCAAAGCCGACGGCGTCAACAAAATCAGCCTCATCGCCTTCAAGCAAAACCGCCTCGGCAACTCCTTCTGGCAATCGACCGGCTGGTCGCCCCGGGAGGACGTAAACGTGTATGATTTGGTGCTGAACGGTGAGAACAAAATTAAACGTAATTCGGAATTATGAATTCGGAGTTCGGAATTAGTGAGGGAATTGCAATGAAAATTGAAAAAATATCAGGCGGCGTAACTGCCGCTATTGGGTTTTCTGCCGGAGCTTATGCGGCAGGGATAAAATATCAGGGTCGGGACGATATGGCTATGATTTATAGCTCTGTCCCCGCCGTCACCACCGGAACCTTCACGACAAATCTTGTGAAAGCCGCTCCCGTTCTCTTCGACAAAGAGATTGTCGAGAACTATGAGACTTCTCAGGCGGTCGTTATCAATTCCGGCATTGCAAACGCCTGCACCGGCAAGGAGGGCTTCGACTGCTGTAATGAAGTTTCGGATGAAGCAAAGTCGGTTCTCGGACTTCCGGAAGGCTCCGTATTGGTCGCTTCCACCGGTGTAATCGGCAAACAGCTTCCCGTCGAGAAGCTCAAAGCGGGAGTTAAGGCACTTGCAGAAAGATTGGGCACTGACGAAGCCCACGGCACTGCTGCGGAAAAAGCAATAATGACTACAGACACAAAGCCGAAGGAAATCGCAGTCAGATTCACCCTCGGCGGCAAGACCGTCACAATCGGCGGCATGTGCAAGGGCTCGGGAATGATTCACCCGAACATGTGCACAATGCTCTGCTTCATCACTTCGGACATTGCAATTTCAAAAGCGCTTCTCAACAAGGCTCTCAAAGCCGACATTCAGGATACTTTCAATATGATTTCTGTCGACGGGGACACGTCCACCAACGACAGCGTCATCATGATGGCGAACGGTCTTGCCAGAAACGCTGAGATTACAGAAGAGAACGAAGATTTTGAGCTCTTCTCTGCGGCTCTTCGCACCGTCACCGAAGCTCTGGCAAAGAAAATAGCCGGCGACGGCGAAGGTTGCACGGCACTTCTCGAAGTCAAAATAGTCAATGCTTCCGACAAGGAAACCGCAAAAGTTCTTGCGAAATCGGTCGTCTGCTCCAGCCTCACAAAGGCGGCTATCTACGGTCACGATGCAAACTGGGGTCGAATCCTCTGTGCTCTCGGCTATTCGGGCGCCAAGTTCAATCCCGATACCACCGATTTGTACTTCATCAGCGCCGCAGGGAAGCTAAAAGTCGTCGAAAACGGAATGGCTACCGATTACTCTGAAGAGTTCGCCACGAAGATTCTCTCGGAGCCGGAAGTAACGGTTATCGCAGATGTCAAGGGCGGCGAAGCAAGCGCAACCGCATGGGGTTGCGATTTGACATATGATTATGTCAAGATAAATGCAGATTATCGCTCATAAAGGAGTTACATAAAATGACAGAAAATACTAATGCTGTTCCGGATATGGACGTAATGCAGAAGGCGCAGGTGCTGATTGAGGCATTGCCCTATATCCAGCGGTTCAACCGTAAAATCATCGTCGTAAAGTACGGCGGGAGCGCAATGGTCGACGAAAATCTGAAGCACTCGGTGATTCAGGACGTCGTTCTCTTAAAACTTGTCGGATTCAAGCCGATTATTGTCCACGGCGGCGGCAAGGAAATCAGCCGCTGGGTAGGAAAAGTTGGGATGGAGCCGCGCTTTGTGAACGGGCTTCGTGTCACCGACGAACCGACGATGGAAATCGCCGAGATGGTTTTGAACAGAGTCAACAAAAGCCTGGTACAGCTCGTCAACGAGCTCGGCGTCAAGGCTGTCGGAATCAGTGGCAAGGACGGTATGCTCCTCAAATGCGAGAAAAAGCTCTCTGGCGGCGAGGACATCGGATTTGTCGGTGAGGTTACCGAAGTCAACCCGAAGATAATCTACGACCTTCTCGAAAAGGACTTCCTCCCGATTATCTGCCCGATTGGCTATGACAACGACTTCTACAGCTATAACATCAACGCCGACGATGCCGCTTGTGCGATTGCAAGAGCCGTGAACGCCGAAAAGCTTGCGTTCCTCACCGACGTCGAGGGCGTCTACAGGGACTTCAACGACAAATCCACCCTGATTTCGGAAATGACCGTTTCGGAAGCTCAGAAATATGTCGAAGAAGGAAGCTTCGGCGGCGGAATGCTCCCCAAAATGCAGAACTGCATCGACGCCATCACCCACGGCGTCAACCGTGTGCATATCTTAGACGGCAGAATTGCCCACTGCCTCCTCCTCGAAATCTTCACCAACAAAGGTATCGGCACCGCCATTATAAGAGATGGTGGGGAAAGGTATTATAAGCCACAGCCTTGATTTGTCGGCTACGACGGCTGGTGCCGTCTCCGCCGACGCCATTTCACCAAAGGCGAAATGGCACCTCTCAGTCAGCCTACGGCTGACAGCTCCCCTTGATAAGGGGAGCCAATAGCAACCTCTCATAGAATGCAAGAAGGCTCCCCTTTTTAAGGGGAGCTGGCGCGCGAAGCACGACTGAGAGGTGTCGCGAGCCCAAAGGGCGAGCGACGTCGGCGTAGCCGACAAATCTGCCGAAAGGATGAAAATCATGCCAGATTCATACATCTCCCGCGCCGAAGGCGCACTATACAAAACCTATTCCCGCTTCCCCGTTGTGTTTGAACGGGGCGACGGCGTCCGGCTTTATGACGACAAGGGACAAGAATACCTCGATTTCGGAGCAGGAATTGCCGTTATGGGGCTCGGGTACCACTATCCCGAAGTCGACGAGGCGGCTAAGAGCCAGATTGACAAGCTCGTCCACACTTCCAACCTGTTTTATAACATCCCCGCAACCGAAGCGGCTGAAAAGCTGTTGAAAGTTTCTCAGATGGACAGGGTTTTCTTCACGAACAGCGGCACCGAAGCGATTGAGGGAGCTCTGAAAATTGCAAAGCGCCACGCCTATAACCGTGGACTCCCCAGTGACTACGAAATTATCGCAATGGAGCACTCTTTCCACGGAAGAAGCCTAGGCGCACTTTCCGTCACCGGCAACGCCCACTATCGTGAGCCGTTCGACCCGCTGATTCCGAATATCAGGTTCGCCGAGTACAACAATCTCGACAGCGTCAAATCTCTCTTCTCGGAGAAGACTGCCGCCGTCATCATGGAGACGATTCAAGGCGAAGGCGGAATCTATCCGGCAACCGAAGAGTTCCTGACTGGTGTAAGAGCCCTCTGCGACGAGACCGGTGCGCTCCTGATTTTGGATGAAATCCAGTGCGGAATGGCGAGAAGCGGCAGCATGTTCGCCTGGCAGACTTATGGGGTTAAACCGGATGTAATGACCGTTGCGAAAGCTCTCGGAAACGGCTTCCCGATTGGTGCTTTCCTGGCTCATGGCGAAGCCGCAAATGCGATGACTGTCGGAGACCACGGCTCGACCTATGGTGGAAATCCGCTTGTCTGCGCCGTCGCCTCAAAGGTCCTCGATATCTATAAAGAAAAAGACATCCCCGGACACGTTAGAAACGTAGGAGGATATCTTTGGGATGAGCTCGAAGCCCTCATGGCTTCCTCAGATAAAATTGTCGCCCACCGCGGCAAAGGCTTGATTCAGGGACTCGAATTTAACGTCCCCGTAGCGGACATAGTAAAGTCCGCCCTCCTGGACGAGCACTTAGTCCTGATTTCAGCCGGGGCAAACGTAATAAGATTCGTCCCGCCGCTGATTATCACGGAAGCGGATGTGGATGAGATGGTGGAGAAGCTCGGGAGAGTAATTGTCGCCTGACGGAGACGCGCTCCCTACGCTCGCGCACCTCTCAGTCACCCTTCGGGCGCCAGCTCCCCTTGACAGGGGAGCCTTTTTGTGCTTTAACACAAGCTTTCGGGAGAATAAAAATGGCTCCCCTTTTTAAGGGGAGCTGTCAGCCGCAGGCTGACTGAGAGGTGCCGCGAGCCGCAGGTGAGCGGCGTCGGCGCCTTTGGCACCGACTAATTCCGAATTGCGAATTCCTAATTATTCCGCCAATCCCTCAGCAACACCCATAACCAGTATTCCCGCCATAACAATTGCGATGGCGATATACTGCTTCGGGGCGAGTTTTTCTTTGAGGAAGATTCTCGAAAGGACTATCGAAACTATGCTGTATGCCGAGATAAGCGGTGCGGCGACTATGGCGTTGCCGCTCATGGCGTAGACGTAGAAATACTGTCCGGCGGTCTCGAAGATTGCGGCGGCGACCTTGTCTCCCTGCTTCGGGAGGGCTATCTTCTCCTTCTTTATGACAAGAACGTAGAAAAGAAGAATCAGCGCAACAATCAGGAACGTCAGCATATAGGAGATGTTCGCGACGTCCTCGATGTTCTCTTCCGTAACGTCGACAAGCGGCGTGAGCTCAATGTCGAGATAGAACGCGTCGAAGAAGGTTCCGAGTGCGTCCAAGACCGCATAGACAAGCGGGAAGATGAGTGCGACGAAGCCGTTAATGTACTTCTTATCCGACTCTTTTACATCCCCGACTTCCTGTCTCTCCAAAATTCCGATGTAGACAACACCGATTGTGACAAGAATTACCGAAACTGCCGACATGAGATCCAAGCTCTGTCCCAAAAAGATGATGCAGAGAATCGTGACGACCGCTCCCGAAGAATTTTCGACCGGCGAGCAGATGGAGAGCTCCAGGTATCTGAGTCCCGCATAGCCGACGACCATCGAAATTATGTACATAAGAGATGTCGGCAGGTAGTAAATCAGGTTCAGCGGGTTGTAGTCAAACCCGTTTGCTATCAGCATGATTATCGCCTGAATACCCATTATAAGACCGACTGCGATTGCGGTCAGATAGTGACTGTATTTTTCGGATTCGTCCGCACCCTTCTTATAAAACAGGTCGGCGGCACCCCAGAGAAACGTCGTCAACAGTGTGAATAAAAACCACATATAATAATCCCCCAACTAAAAATAGTTTTCAATAAAGTGCAAGTTTTCACGATTTGAAAGTATATCATAGTTGGGGGAAGTTGTCAAGATTTAACTTGGAATAAAGATTGTAGAGGCGGAGAAGTTTGGCTTTGCGGTCTTTTCGTTATAGTTTCCCGTGCCAATCTGGGTGATGTATTTCACGTTTCCGCTTCCACGGCGGGTGTGCTCACGCCGGGTGGTATGCTCACGCTTCGTAATCAGACAGATTTTCGAGTGGACCTTGATGCCCTCGAAGCCGTAGAGGATGGTGCACCCTGCTTCTCTATTTGCGGGATAATCTTCTCGTTTTTGTTGAGATAAAGCGTGAAGTGCGGCTTGTAGATGTCGGCGTTTCGTGTCACTGAAATTACCGCACGCTCGGTGATTTCGTACTCGGAGAAGACAAGGTTCGCAAACTCGCAAAGAATGTCCTCGGTAAGGATGTAGTGAAATCCACGCTCGTCAAGCAAAGGGATTCAAGCTCCGCCATCACCTTGTCGCGCTTTTTGTAAAGCGGAATCAGCGCCTTGAAAATCGCCGAAAGCTGTTCCTGGGGGCGTCTTGCCGGTCTTGTTGTCGATGTGTTCCTCTTTTAATAAACTCATATCGTGAAGCGACCCGACACGAACCATGAAGAATTCGTCCAGATTCGACGTAAAAATCGCCGCAAATTTGAGTCTCTCCATCAGCGGCACACTGTCGTCCTTCGCTTCTTCCAGAACTCTCTCGTTGAACCGAAGCCAGGATAGCTCCCGGTCCTGGGTGTAGCGTAAATCGTTCATATTTGCACTAGTCAACAAAAACTGGACACTAAAATGAGAAAAATGAACGGTGAATT
>JAJQHD010000057.1 GCA_021199855.1 Oscillospiraceae bacterium | reverse complement strand
ACTACCCCTCCATAATCGGGGGGGGGGGGGCTCCCGCCGCCTTGCCCTCTCAGTTCGGCGAAGCCGAACTTGCACCTCTCAGTCTCGCCTGTGGCGAGCCAGCTCCCCTAAATTAGGGGAGCCAGTAGCGATTCTATACACGCTTGTGTTTAGCCACAACTGCTCCAGCTAGTGTAAGCGCCACTGGCAATAGCGCTAAAGCAATTCCCATTGTCGGATTCTCCTCAACCGGTGCCTCTTCGTCCGGCTCAGTTTCAGTATCTGTGTTCTCTATCGGTTCATCGATATTGACTTCAGTAGTGTCTGCTGGCAGGAGATTTGCAATTGCGGTTTCTATCTCTTTGGCGTAGCTATTGACTGTCTCCTGATTTACAACGCTTAAGTTCCACTGAACTTTGCTTATCGCATTGGTTACTATGTCAAAGTTTGAGTAGGTACTTGCGCTCAAGGAGTTTGCCTTCTCAATTGCGGAGTTTACCAGAGAGTAGTCTGCCGCGATTGTTGAAAGGCTGACTCCAGCGGTCTGGGTGTCGGTACGGACGGTGCCGTCGCTGTCGGTGATGGTTGCTGTCATCGTATAGACGCCGTTATCGCCCTGCATGGTCACTGTTGCTTCCGCAGTCACGGTGTCTCCGCAATGGCAGGTATAGACTGCATTTGCTGACAGCAGGTCACCTGCCCATGTGAACTCGGTGAACAGATGAGTATGCCCGGTTGCAGGTTCTCCATCCACAGTATATGTGTCACCGCAGACGGAGCAGGTGTAAGTAGTGTAACCCTTCTCCGTACAGGTCGGAGCGGTTACTGTTGCTTCATACTTATGTCCGAGGGCTTCGGTTTCGTCTGCTACATAGCTGTCACCGCAGACGGAGCAAGTGTAAGTAGTGAAGCCCTTCTCGGTGCATGTCGGAGCAGTTACTACTCCAACGTAGCTGTGTCCGGTTGCCGGGATGGTTTCTGTATAGCTGTCACCACAGGTGCAGGTGTAAGTCATCACGCCATCATTGGTGCAGGTAGCCTCGGTGGTCACGCTTGAAGTGTAGGAGTGGGTGTGATTGGAAACTGCGATTTTTACGTAGCCATAGCTCGACCAGCCGTTATCCTCGACGGTCGTTTCGCTATAGTAGTAAACCGGGTTGTTTGTACCAAGAGTGACTTCAAGCGCTTCATCGGTGCCGGGAGTCAGAATAATGTCGCCGCTTGTCACGTAAATCGCACTCTGTGCGGTTGTACTGGTCGCAGTCAAGGTAACGTCGCTTGATTCAATCTCAAGGTCGCCGCCTGACACATATATTGCGTACGCAAAATTAGTTCCACTTGCGATAAGCTCCAACTCACTGTTTGAAATTGTAGCACCAGTTCCCGCACGAATTACGCCATAAGTTCCTTTGCTTGTGGATTTGGCATATATCTTACTGTCGGAAATGCTGACAGAACCATTAGCATAAATTGTACCCGTTTCCCAGGATTGAGCTGTTGACGTAACAGTTATGTCACTGCCAGAGATGATAATATCACTGCCATTACCGATTGCTCCAAATGCTCCTACGTTGTTTCCTATACCGTTTGTTATTGTTGCTGTTACCTTACTTTCTGTAATGATTATATCGTTATTGTCTCCGAGCGTTGAAATCACTCCGTACCCGCACCGGCCGTTTATCTCAACAGTTACTTCACTTTTATTGATTTCAATGCTTCCATCATCAGAGTAAATAGCAGAAACATCGAAATCGTCAACACTGGTTGCTGTCAAGCTTACAGTACTGTTATCTGTGATAGCAATATTTCCGTTTGCATAGATTCCGTAAGGATTTACAGGACCATCGTTGCCGGTTACTGCAACGGTTGCAGTGCTCTCACCGGTAATTGAAACTTTTCCGCCTGCATAAATTCCATAGGAATATCCATCAACCAGAGTAGCCGTCGCTGTCGTTGTTACTGTGCTCTCACCTGAAATCGCAACATCTCCGCCGGCATACACTGCGTAGCTCTTATGGGCGGTGGCAGAAGCGGTCACGGTGCTTTCCGTTATGGTGATGTTGCCATCTTCCGCATAAATTGCCCTGCCGTCGTAACCGTAGGAAGCATCTTCATCAGCCGTGGCTGTTGCAGAAACATTCACAGTGCTGTTTGTTATGGTGATAGCACCCATCTGGGCATGCATTGCATGTCCTGCATAGCCGGATGCCTCAATATTTGTTACAGTGCTGTCTGTGATGGAGATACTATTAACAGCATATAAGGTGCGAGCAATTCCCTTTTCACCGGCGAAAGAAGCCGTGGCTGTCAGGGTGCTCCCGTTTTCAATGACAATATCAACAGATGCATATATTGTCATAGCCGCATCTCCACTGTCTGTAACAGAAGCCGATAAGGTCACGTCGCTCCCGGATATTATGACACTGCCTCGAGTCTCTATAGCAATTGCAAAACCTTCATTCGAGGTAACATCAATGGTAACGCCTTTAATGGTAATATCTCCATTAGCATATATTGCGGCACTATAATAGTCTTCAGCCGTCACTGTCAGACTGCCAGTTCCACTGATGGACAGGTTCCCATGAACTTCAACGTATGTAATAAAACATGTTCCCGTCAGATTTATCGTCAAATCGCCGGTGCCGGAATAGAAAATACCATCCCTATATAAATAATTATTGAGATACAGCACACCGCCACTGAAATAAGCATAGCTCGTGCCGGACGGAGTGCCGTCATAGACTGTCATACTAGATCCGTCAACGAGTGCATACTGCCCATCCTTCAGCGTCACATATCCAACTTCAATCGTCCCATAATCCTTCGCCCCGCAGGCGCACTCATTGTTTACGTAAGAATGGGTGTGTGGCTTGATGGTGATGGTGCCATACAGCAAAGTACCAAGCAAAGTTGCTTCGCTATAGTAAGAAGTAGTGCTATCCGAAGTAGTGCTATCCGAAGTAGTGCTATCCATAGTAACCTCTAAAATCCCGCCGGTCGAAGGGGTGACGGTGACGCCGGAAGTTGTGAAAATTCCGACTTTAGCTGTCAGACAGCCATTACCGGTGATATTAAGATTGCCGCCTAAGGAAATTACACCGTTATTTGATGAAATACTATTTGTCCCAGATATTTCTATTGTCAGGTCTCCGCGTGCATTTATGGCGTAGGTATAGCCTACATCCGCCGTAAAATTGTTCAGATACAGAGTACCATTCAGGTAGTAGGCATAACCAGAACCAGAAGTGGGGTCACCTGTTTGAGCTGAATCGGCTCCACTATCGACATACTGCCCGCTTGCAAGAGCTATGCCGGCAACCTCAACAGAAACCGGCACATCCGCCATTGCTACAACGGTCATTGCCACCACCGCAAGGCAGAGGGTCAGGATAATTATAAAAAGCTTCTTTGTCATTAGGGATTTCCTCTTTTGATATTGAAAATAGTAAGTGAGTACTTATTTTAGCTTCCTCATCTAATTATAACATAAAACATCCCTCCTCATCTAATTATAACATAAAACATCCCTCTTTGTCAATAGACTTTCGAGGGATTTAGAAAATTTTTAGTTTTTCAGAAGCTTCAGCTTCGGGAGGTTGGTGTCTTCGGCAAAGTTCTGGGCGTTGTAGAGGATGAGGATGGAGTCGTAGTCGGACAGGTCGGAAATGTAGGTGCCGAGGGTTGTCAGGTACCGAAGATCGATGATGTCGATTTCGGAGTAGTTTTCGGCAAGGAACGGGATAAAGCAGTTGGCGTAGGAGTCCTTGATGACAAGGAGTTTGCCGCCGGTGGAGTTGGAGACTACTTGGGTGAAGGCAGTGTTCGAGCCTAAGTAGCAGAGGTATTTGTCCTTTCCCGAAAGATAGGATTCGTCGAAGACACTTGAATAGACGGTGTTGCCGTCGTCATCGGTTGAGACTTTTGAAACCGTTCGGGAGTTGCTCAGATAGAACTCGATTATGTCGGCTTCTATGCCATCGTAGAGGACTTTCGAGTGAAGCGAGCCGTAGAAGCTGTGGGAAGCGTACTTCACGTCGAACTTGTCTAACGTCGATGCAGTGTAGCCCATAGTGTCCGCGGCAGAGATGTAGGCAAGATAGGCGCCTGTAGACGTCCAGTGGTGGTCGGTGCGGTAGTAGATGTACTCCTCCCTGGCAGAATATAGAGTACTGTAGACGTCTATCGTCTCGGCAGAAGAGTTTTCGGAGAGATAGTTGTAGGCATAGTTGATGAGCTCCCGCTGGCTGACTTTTTTAAAGGTGTAGGAGACTTCATCCGAATAGATTTCTGCGGCAGTCGGCACGAGCATGACGTAAACCGGAGTGTCGGAAAGCTCGCTGAGATAGGTTATTGCTTCGAGGGAATTGTCAACTACAGAATAGTCGATTTCGTCGGTGAGCTCCAGAAGGCGGTCGGAGGTGATGTAAACGCCGTTGACTTCGTTTCTGCCTTGCAAGAGTTCGAGGCTGGTATGAAGCGAAATCCAGTTCGTGCGCATGGCGAAATGGTCGTCGAGCCAGGAGGTGAGGTCTTCCGAATAATCCCCCGAGAACCAGTCGGAGATGGAGATGTCGGGCATTTCCGCAAGATAGCGATTTTCCGTTTCGGAATAGTCTTCCTCAGGGATAGCCAAAGAAACCACGGCAAGGACAATAAGAAAGCCGAGGAAAACGGCGATATTCAGTATTTGTACGACTTTTTTCATCGGTATGCCCTGCCTTTCTTTAGAAATTGAAGTATAAGAACGGGTTGTAGCTCGAGTTGACGAGATATGCGGTGCAGGCTATCAGGAGGGCGGCAGTCGCAATCGGAGTGATAGCCATCACTACTTTTGAGTCCTTGCCGCCGAGGCGGGAGATGTAGTTGCCGGTGGCTCCCGACGAGAAGAAGAGACAGAGCGCCAGCGGAATGGCGGCTTCTGCTAGGAGGGCTGAGGTCTGCGAATTGAGGAAGCTTCCGCCTGCGCCGAACATCGCACCTAAATATTGAACGCCGAGGCTGAGGGAATCCGTGTCAAAGAATACCCAGCCGATTACGACGGCGAGCATGGTGTAAAGCCAGGAAATCGGCTTCGGGAGTTTCTTTAAGATTTTGGAGAAGCCGAGGTGCTCGATTACGATGAGTATTCCAAACCAGATTCCCCAAAGGACGAAATTCCAGCTGGCACCGTGCCAGAGTCCGGTGAGAAGCCAAACGATGAGGAGATTGCGGACGGTTTTAAGCGTCCCTTCCCTGCTCCCGCCGAGTGGGAAATAGACATATTCCCGGAACCATGAGCCGAGGCTGATATGCCACCTGCGCCAGAACTCGGACACGGATTTCGAGAGATACGGAAGGTTGAAATTCTCCATAAAGTCGAAGCCAAGCATCTTTCCGAGACCTATTGCCATATCTGAATAGCCGGAAAAGTCGAAGTAAATCTGGAAGGTGAACGAGATGATACCTATCCATGCGGTCAGGGCAGGCATATCGGAATAGTCCATAGCTTTAATCTCTGTCCAGATGGTGCCGATATTATTCGCCAATAGGACTTTTTTGGCAAGTCCGAAAGTAAATATTGTGACGCCTTCGGAGAATTTCGAGAGAGTCACTGTGCGCTGATTGAGCTCAGACTCAACATCCTGATACTTGACAATCGGTCCCGCAACTATCTGTGGGAACATGGCAATGTAGGCAAAGAAGTTGACAAAGTTGCGCTGAGGCTTGCTTGTGCCTCTGTATACATCAATAGCATAGGACATGCTCTGGAACGTAAAGAACGAGATGCCAATCGGAAGCGGAAGTCCCGGGTCGGGAATCGAGATATTGAAGATTGAATAAATAGTCGTGATGGCGAACGAAGTGTACTTGAATATAAAGAGTATAGCTAAATCAAGAATAATCGAAAGTACGAGTAAGAGCTTCCGCTTATTCTCAAATTTCGACATCAGCAGACCGGCGACATAGTTTATTATCGAAGTTATGATGAGGACGACAACGTAAACCGGCTCTCCCCAGGCATAGAAAACAAGCCCCGTGAGTGCGAGCATGGGGTTTTTGAACTTCATCGGCACGGCACAGCAGAGTAGCAGTGCCACCGGCAAAAAGCAAAAGAGAAATTCTACGCTGGAGAATACCATTATTTGTTACTGTCCTTTGTTTATTTCATCCGCTATTTCACGGTATTTTTCATACCCTACAGTACGGTTGATTGCTTCTAAAAGCCCATTCTGATTGAGTCTTTCGGGAAGGTTTAGCTTGCGTTTGAGCTCGTCCCGACGTTCGGAAGAATCGGGTCGACCGGTGAAACCGTCTTCGTAAAAATCCATTCGGGTGACAAGGCGGCTTTCTGTCGGTTTCTCATCTTCCGAGAATGGCTTTAAAACTTCCAGAAGAATATTGTCGGGTATTCCCTCGACGCCGAGCTTGCCCTCAGCTGATGGTGCGGGCTTGCGCTTTTCCTTGCCGTAGATGTCCGGGATATATGCGCAACGGACATTGCCATTTTTGATGATGCCTTTTATGTGTCCACGGATTCTGAATCCCGCGGAATCGCTGTCGGTGAGGATTATAAGTCCGCCGTTTTCGGAGTAGTATCTGAGGAGTCTGACAGTCTCATTATCTTTGAACACTCCGAAGCCGTTTACAACAACTATAGGGCAGTCAACAAGACGGGAAAGCTTTGCTTTGTCATATTTGCCTTCGACAACAATTGCACCGTTTATATGGAGCATTGGCTACCTCCTGTAGGCAAGAATCTTGCTTATGGCTTCTTCGAGAAGGATCTTCGGGTCGGTGCGCTTCGACTTCATGTCTATATCGCACTGGGAGAGAATTCCTAAACCGAAGCGTATCTTTTCAAGAGGAATACTCATGCAGTCTCTAAAGGCATTTTTGACGGCGAACTCCCTGCCACGATATGAAAAGTCCTTTGTGACGTCGTCCTGATGATAGCCGTTAATCACAGCCGTTTTGGCTCGGTATAAGTCCAGAAACGAACCAGATATTACAGAAAGCAGAACTATCGGCTCTGCTTGCCTTGAATAGAGTTTGTCGAGGGTTCTGAAGGCTTCGCTTCCCTTCCCTGACAATACGGCACGGGATAGCTTATATGCATCAGTTTCTAGCTGGTCGGAGACAAGAAGGTCAATCATCTCTTTAGTTATCTCACCAGAGCCTACATAAGCTGAAAGCTTGTCAAGCTCGTTGTCTATCATGAGGATGCTACAGTTCTGAAGGCTGGCAAGGTATTCTGCGTTCTTCGGCGACATAAAACAGCCAACGGGAGTGAGTCTGGAATTGATATGATTTACAAGTTCGTTCGGCTTTTTCTGCTGAAACTCGGTGACTATTCCGCCGAGCTTTGAGATATGGTCACAGAGCTTCTTGTTCTTTGGCGTAAGTGCCTTCTTCCCAGCGGCGAGGTCGACGCCGGTTGTGTAGAAGATAAACGTAGTAGTACTCGGGTCAAGGTCTGAAATTGCTTTGAAAAGTGTGTCCTGCTCGTCTTTTCTGAGATTATCGGCATTGAGGTCATTGATTAGGGTTACCGTTCTGTCGGCAAATATTGGGAGCGATTCTGCAATATCGGAAAGTTCAGACGCAGAGAAATCGGCACCGGTGATGAAATGATAATTCAAGTCCCTTTGGTCTTTCGGCAGAAGCTTGTCCCGAAGCTTCTTGGCGATACTCTCAGCCGTGGCGACATCCTTGCCCCAAAAGAAATAGACGCCCCGGATATCTCCCTTTCTTATTGACTTTATGAGTTCTGTATCTGACATATAAGGCATGAAGTCGCCTCCAATCAAGTAATGCAACCATTATAATACATTATCTCCCGATTTGCAAGTTGACTTTATTGCAAATACGGGCTATAATGATAAGTAACGCAAATTTTATAGCAAGGATCTGAAGATACAATGCGAGTTAAAAATATATTTATCATGATTACGGTGGTGGTTCTCGGGCTGTCGCTTTGCGGGTGCTCAATGACAAGCGAACTGAGCACAGATGCAAATATGGATTTCGACCAATACGGCGAAGGCTATCCGCAGATTGCTGAGGGCGACGACGCCTACTACTACGCCGATGATGAGAATATCCGTGCATACTACACCGATACAGGTGAGACGACGGTCTTTTGCTCGGGATTCGGTAATATCGACTATCTTGGGTACTACGACGGCGGTGTTTACACTGTCAGTGGCAACACTCTCTATTCCGTTTCCAAGAACATCAAGGTGAAGCAGTTTGAAATTCCGGAAGCAGAAAATCTCAGCAAAAAGCAGTATGTCATGCACTCGGGATGGTTTATTCTTAGTGGACTTTCTGAAGATGGAAATGCAGAAGTTCTGACATATTCTCTCGAATCGGGAGAGTGTGAGACAGTTTACGAACTGGCTGAAGCTGATTACGTCAGACTTTGCCCATATTCGGACATTTTGTATATACTCTCGGGAAATTCCGAAATTACTGAGCTTTGCGGGTATGATTTGGATTCCAAAGAAACAAGCATCCTCTACAGCTCAGGCGATTGCATCTTCACAGACCCATTCTTCAGAGTGACGGTTGAAGCAGCATACATGAGCGAAGGCGGAGCGGTTTACATCTATGATGTCACTTCTGGTGGAATATCGATGTCGTTTGACTTCAATTCGGACGATACAACAGCTTATGAAATCGGTGGAATTGTCGAGTATTACGTCTTTGCCGGCTACAGCGACGAGAATGGATATCATCTCTACGTAAAGGACATCTACGGAAACGACAAGATTGTCACCGACATTGCTCTTTCGGAAGACATTGAAGCCGTTATCTGCGGAAATGACAGTCAGAGAGTATTTGTCCGGGTTAATCCTGGTTCAAGCGACGGCTCCGTAATCGCAGTGAACTACCTGAATGGCGAATTTGAGACCTTGTGGTGACCGCGCCGGCGGGAAATGTTGAAATATACCTTGAAATAAAGGCGAAGATATGATACAATAACGCACGGATTAATAATTACAATTACCACGGAGGAAAATATGCTTTTAATAGATGAATTAGCAAGAACGCTTAACGAATATCGCCCGAAGCTTTCAGAGCTCCACAAGGCTCTCAACATTGAATCAGCGAAGGAAGAAATTGAACAGCTCCACAACAAGGCGGCAGAGCCCGGCTTCTGGGACGACATGGAGAAGTCTCAGAAGGTTTTACAGAGAACAAAGTCTCTTGAAAACGCAGTTGAGAACGATCGCAAGCTCTTCTCTCAGGCGGACGACATCGAGACTATGATTGAGATGTACAACGAGGAGGGCGACGAAGAGATACTGGAAGAAATCAAGTCGGAGCTTGAAGAGTTCTCGGCTAAGATAGACCAGCTCACGCTTTCTACCCTTCTGACGGGCGAGTACGACCACTCGAACGCAATTCTTAATTTCCATGCAGGAGCCGGAGGAACCGAAGCGCAGGACTGGACGGAGATGTTACTCAGAATGTACACCCGCTGGGGTGAGGCTCACGGCTATAAAGTGTCGGTTCTTGACGTATTAGACGGCACCGACGCAGGAATCAAGAGCGCTTCGGTTATTATTGAAGGCGAGAACGCCTATGGTTACCTCAAGAGCGAGGCAGGTGTTCACCGTCTTGTCAGAATTTCGCCGTTTGATGCGGCAGGAGCCAGACACACTTCCTTCTCGGCAGTCGAAGTCATGCCGGAAATCAACGACGACATGAGTGTCGAAATCAGACCCGAAGACATCAAGATGGATGTTTTCCGATCAAGCGGCGCAGGCGGTCAGCACATCAACAAGACGAGCTCGGCTGTAAGACTGACGCACATCCCCACCGGTATCGTAACGTCATGTCAGACACAGAGAAGTCAGGTTCAGAACCGTGACTACGCCATGAAGATGCTGGTTGCGAAGCTGGTTGAAATCAAGGAGCGCGAACACCTCGCCAAAATTGAGGACATCAAGGGCGTCCAAAAGGAAATAGCCTGGGGCTCCCAGATTCGCTCCTACGTCTTCATGCCCTACACCCTTGTCAAAGACCATCGCACCGGATATGAAAACGGCAATGTACAGGCGGTCATGGATGGTGAGCTGGATGGGTTTATTAATGCTTATCTTAAGGCGCTTTCTAGTGGGACGCTTGAAAAATAATTCGGATATAATATAAGCACGGCTGAGGTTATCTCGCCGTGCTTTTTGATTACAAACTGGTTAAAATTTATCACAATCAGGTAATAGTTTGGTTTAAGTCATTGACATTTTTCTTTTGCATGGTATAATTGTATCAGGAATCAGATTTGTGAAACGCTGTAATTGATTCTAAAGATTAGAAATTGAAAGGATGAATGTAAAATGAAAAAACTTCTGGCAATTATTATGGTAACGCTTTTGCTTCTGTCACTTGTCTCCTGCGGAGAAGTCCCGGCTGAAGAGCTTGTAACCGATCCAGCTGTAACTGAGGATATTGAGGCTGAGGAGATGGTTACAGAGGATGATGAGGCAGTTGAGGACGATGACGCCATCGTTGAAACAGTAGCGGAAGAGACTTCTGATGAAATCGTGCACGTTGTAGGCTGGACGGACGAGTTCGACGATATGCCCTACCCATTTGGAAGCAGTCACGAAGGCGACCCGGACTATTACTACTACCGGACTACTATTGACAGTTTTGAAGAAGCCGACAACTACTTCAGAAGCTACTGCGGAAGCGAGGAATTTGCCGCATGGCTGAGCGAATACAGGAATTCCGGTTGCGTCTATACTGCGATTGACGAGTTCGCCAATGTCTACTCATGTATCAAGTATTTCAACATTCCAGACGACGACGCAAGAGAAATCCTCGAAAGCACGGGAAGCTTCACCGACGAGGAAATTGAGCTGATACTCTCTGACGATGCCGAAGCGGTTGCAAAGTACTTCGCCGCCGACACTGTTTTCAGGAAAGGCAAGAATATTTACTCACTTTGCTGGATTTACAACCACTCGATAGAGGATTACAAGGAATGTGGGCTGACAACCGAAGACCTCTCACTGGCTCTTACTTACTTTGATTTGGTAAGCTTCACCGACGAGGCTGAGGAAGCTATTGTCAGTAAAATTCAAAGCTACTTTGACAGTGAATAACTCCGAAACTAAAAAGCACGGCTGAGCCTATCTCGCCGTGCTTTTTTGTTGCTTGTATTAGAGGTCAAGGTCGCTTCTGACGGCATTGATGAGCTTTCTCGTCATGCCGCAGGTGCCGCAGTCGACTCTTTGCATACCGATGAGGATTGTAAGACCGCTTTCGGGGCTGTTTGAGAAGTAGGGTCCGAGCCAACCATCCCAGCCGTATTCGCCTTTTTCGGCGAAGATGACAGCTTGTCCGGGGTCGACGCAGTTGCGCATTAAATTGCCATAGCTGAAACCGCGGAGTCCGCCCCAGTGCTCGCTCAAATCTTTCTGTTGCCAAGGCATTAGGCTCGGACTTGTCATGTACTTTACTGCCGATTTCGAGAGAATTCGCTTGCCATTATACTCGCCGCCGTTCTGGAGCATGGTGGCGAACTTGGCGTAATCGTCAAGCGTGGAGACGAGTCCTGCTCCGCCAGACTCGAACTCAGGTGGCTTTACCATCGAATATCTGATGCCGAGATGGTTTCTGTCCTTGTCCTCTTCCTCGATGCACCATTTTTCGTAGTTGGTGCGGTATATCTTTGAAAGTCTATGCTGTTTCTCCGGCGGAACCCAGAAGCCTGTGTCGGTCATGCCCAGCGGCTCGAAAATCTCTTTTTCAAGGAATTCGCCGAATTTCATCCCGGAAACGAGCTCGACTACTGCTCCCAGGATATCCGCTGAGGAGCCATACATGAACTTCTCGCCGGGGTCGAAGCTCAAATCACACTCGGCAATTCTCTTCGCAAACTCCATTGTAGTCATCGGATTTTCGCCAGTGAGGCGCTGGTTGAGCTCCCAGAAAACCTCCGAGACCTGCTGTTCGGCGATGCCTTCGCCGGGATATGGGATTCCGGAGGTCATGTTGAGGAGATCTTTTACCATAATCTCATTCTGGGTCTTTACGCGCTTGCCGTCCTTATATGTATACGCCGGCTTGAAGCCAGGGAAGAACCAGCAAAGGCAGTTCGAGATGTCGAGGAGTCCCCTGTCCGCTAAAATCATGACTGCGGCGGCGGTTATCGGCTTACTCATTGAGTAAAGGCGCATAATAGTGTCACGGGAGAACGGAACTTTATTCTCCATATCCCTGTAGCCGAAATCCTCGTAGATAAGCTCCTTGCCGTTCTGAAGAACGAGCATATTCACGCCGGCAGTAAAGCGATTGTCTTCACATTCCTGACGCATTATTTCTTTGTAATTGTTCATAGTATACCTCCAAGAAGTATTTAAGCTGGTTCAATTATATACCCGCTGAGGCAATGTGTCAATGAAATTCTGACGAAAGACTTGAAGTTGGGGAGGATTTGGGGTAGAATAGCCTTAAGAAGTTTGGCTGACGCCAAACTTGCTTCTTTCGCCCTTGGCGAAAGAAGCACCCCTCAGGCACTTCGTGCCAGCTCCCCTTGACAAGGGAGCCATTAGTGGCTCAAACTACAATTTGGATGGTGAAGATTTGAAAACTGTTAATATATACACCGACGGAGCTTGCTCGGGAAATCCGGGTGCAGGTGGTTGGGGTGCGATACTCGAATATAAGGGTTTTAAGAAAGAGATGAGTGGTGCGGAAAAGTCCACTACGAATAACCGGATGGAGCTTTCAGCGGCGGTTTTTGCTCTCGAAGCATTGAATGAGCCGTGCAAAGTTATTCTCACGACTGATTCTCAGTATTTAGTCAACGGCATGACTAAGGGCTGGGCGAAGTCGTGGAAGAAAAACGGCTGGATTAAGTCTGACAAAAAGCCGGCTCTCAATTCCGACCTGTGGGAAAGGCTTCTTGAACTCGATGAGATTCACGATATAAAGTTCGTATGGGTGAAAGGTCATGCCGGACATCCGGAAAACGAACGATGCGACCGGCTGGCGGTTGGAGCATATACCAAGCTGAAAGAAGGGCTCAAGAATGGATAAGCGATATATCTATGCCGACAACGCCGCAACGACTAGGGTTTCAGACAGCGTTCTGAATGCGATGATGCCGTGGTTTCAGGAGAACTTTGCGAATCCTTCGGGGCTCTACTCCCCTGCTACTTCGGCGACAAGAGCCGTTAGACAGGCAAGGGCGGACATTGCAAAGTGCTTGGGTGCCGAACCGGGCGAGGTGTTCTTCACTTCATGTGGAACTGAGGCGGACAACTGGGCGATAAAGTCGGCTGTTGAGCTGACAGGCAAGAAAAGAATTATTACATCGAAATTAGAGCACCACGCAGTTCTCAAGACCTGCGAATATCTGAAAACCAAGGGCTATGAGATTACATATCTCCCCTGCCCCGAGAATGGAATTATCGACCCGGAGGATTTGAAAAAAGCTATCGGAAGCGATGTTACGGTTGTGAGCGTGATGCTTGCGAACAACGAAATCGGAACGATTCAGAAGGTTTCCGAGATGACGGAGATTTGCCACGAATACGGCGTCCTCATGCATACTGATGCAGTACAGGCTGTCGGAAATATCCCCGTCGATTTCAAGGCTCTGGGCGTGGATATGCTCTCCCTTTCGGGGCACAAGATTCATGCTCCCAAGGGTATCGGGGCACTTGTGGTTCGTAAAGGCATTAATCTGCCATCGTTTATTCACGGCGGAAAGCAGGAAGCCGGCAAGCGTGCCGGAACGGAGAATGTTCCTTACATAATGGGGCTTAAGCAGGCGATTTTAGATGCCACAACCAGCATAGAGAAGCGTTCGGATTATGTTCTCAGCCTCAGAGAAAGGCTCATCGACGGGCTTCTCAAGATTGAGATGACAAGACTCAATGGCGACAGAGAGAACCGACTTCCCGGAAATGCGAATATCTCGTTCTATGGTATTGAAGGAGAAAGCCTTGCACTGCTACTTGACATGAAGGGCATCTGCGTTTCGTCAGGGTCTGCCTGTACCACGGGCGACACCGAGCCGTCGCATGTTCTGAAAGCCATCGGACTTTCTGATGAGTGGGCAAAAGGTGCACTCAGGATTACTCTCTCAGAAGACAACACCATAGAAGATGTCGACTACATTGTCGAGATGATTACAGAGATTGTCGGGAAGCTGAGAGCTTCGAGTACGCTCTGGAAGAAAACAGCCCTGTAATTTTAAAAGCCCTTGCATTTTCATGCAAGGGCTTTTTGCTACCGAATTATCATTTCAGATACTTGGCGATTGAGGCTTCAATAGAAGCAGCGATTGACTCGGCAATTTCGTCGGCGTCGATTTCACCTGCTATGCTTTCAGCTATGTTATCGGCAATGTCATCGACATCAATATCAATGCTGTCAAGGATTTCCTGCCTGAATCTGCTGACGTAATCGTTTGACTTTGAACCCTTCTTTTCGGACTCGCTTGCAAGATTAGCTGTCGAATACCACTTATTTGTCGGGAAGCCATCCTTGAAGACGATGTTGTGGCGCTGAGGACGCTTGTCGGCATAAGGGTCGAAGTTTTCTTCAAGGTCTGCATACGCCTCCGGCTTGTCAGCGTGCATTACCGTAAAGGGAGCACCCATTGAAACAAACCTTATTTGCATGAGTTCACTGTCGCCCGTATGAATCGGAATCGAGAAGAGAAGCCAGCCGTTATGGTGCTTCAAAGGCTCGATGAAGTCACGGTTGAGCTTGAAGACGAGCTTGTCATCATAGCCTGAAAGAAGTTCACCGTTTTCGGTGACTGTCGGGAACAAGACATGGCACTGACAGATTTCGTTAGACGCGTCTCCCCTGTCGTTCTCGCCGCCGTTTGCCCAGAAAACAAACTCATAGTCAGTGTTCGGCTTGACTGCGATAAAATCCTTCGGCATAATCTCGGACCAGTTATACATCCAGTTGCCAAGAGTTATTACTTCGGTCATACCATTACCGATTGGCGACTTGATGAAGTACCTCTCGACGACGTTTGAGTCATTGCTATCTGGATTCGGAATCCATTTGCGAGGGTCGAAGAAGATGTAATTGGTTTCAGTTGCTTCTGAGATGATGTTATTATTGATAGAATCCATCGGTAGTTCCTCCGTATAATCATTATTAGAATTACACATCGGGCTGTCTGTCAGACGGATTATATTGTCGGTGACAAACGTCGCCCGACCTTTTTTGCAAAGACCACGAGCCCTTTTCGGGTAGGTGGTTCCAACTTTCTTGCCATTATTATCAATAACGGTCACAGTTTGCAGATTATTTGTCATGGGATGCCTCCCCCTATATTAGCGTAGCACAATCAGTTTTTTGTTATGGGTGTCATCCCCTGCTACAAATTGATAATATCATATTTCAAAAGCACTGTCAAGCAAATTTGAAAATTATGTATTTGAAAGAGTATACAAAGAGTAAAACAGTCCGTTTTCCTGCATGAGGGAGGCGAAGTCGCCCTGCTCTTCGATTCTACCTTCACGGAGGACGAAGATTTCGTCGTAAAGTTTCAATATACTTTCTTCGAGGCGGTGAGTGACGGTCACACTGGTGACATCACTAAGATTAAGTATAGACTCGTTGACGCTCTTGGCGGTTTCGGCATCGAGGGCGGCGGTGGCTTCGTCGACGAGAAGAACCGGAGTGCCCTTCAGAAGGCATCTTGCAATCGAGATTCTCTGGCGTTCTCCACCGGAGAGACCATTGCCGTTTTCGCCGCAGATGTAGTCATAGCCCTTCTCGGAAATAAGCTTGTCAAGACCGGCACGCTCAGCGGCTGTTTTGACTTCCGTTTCGGGGAAATCGCCGAACATGGTGATGTTGTTTTTGATAGTGTCGTTGAAACAGAAAACGTCCTGACCGATGAGACTCATAACATCATAGAGGCTGTCGGCGTTGACATCTCTGAGCTCATGACCGTCGATAGTGATTGAACCGCTATAATTTGAATTTGCACCCATCAGGAGGTTGAGAAGAGTCGACTTGCCGCTTCCCGACATTCCGACAATGGCGTATCTGCCGCCTTTCTTAAGGCCAAGATTGATGCCGCTGAGAATCGTGTCCTCACCATAGCCGAATGTGACATCTTTAAGAGCAATTTCGTTTTTGAGGTCTGCATCTATCTTCAAGCCGTCATTGCGGACATTCTCCTCGGCGACCTCGGACATCTTGACAACGAGTGCCCTAGCGGATTTGATACCGGCGAAAAGCTGAGGGAGCTCACGGATCGGGCTGACGAGGTAGTTTGCACCGTTTGCAAATATGAGAACCGTACCGACGGTGATGTTGCCTCTGAGTGCCAGGAAAGTAGCGACAGAGAAAAGTCCCATCTGCATGAAGAGCGATGCGGCGACTGAGGAGACATACATTAGTCTTTGGTACCATCTGCGGTCGAACTTCTTGCCTTCGAGCTGTTCGTTTTCGCTTGAAAATACGGTCTTCACTCTCGATTCAGCCTTGAAGCTCTTGATGACCGAGAAGCCTCGAAGCAAGTCCTGAAGTGAGCCGACGAACCTCTCGTTCCGCTCGCTGACGGCTTTTTCGTTTTCCGCCATCTTCCCGCCCATTGAGATTGCGACTACGAGCGGAAGTATGCAAAGAACAATAGAAACCACCGTCAGAACAGGGCTATAGTACATCAGCAGGCAAAGCGTTGCAACGAAGAGAAACAGATCGAAGACTACATCGAAGATATTGGCAAGATATTTGTCTTCGATTGCAGTCACGTCATTCGTGAGAACTGAGAGATATCTGCCGGTGTTTTCTTTTGAAAATGCCGAGATTGCTTTCGCTGTAAGTTTGCCATAGCAGAAGTTGCGATAATTCCTGACGGCTTTCTGTATGAAACGGGCTTTCAGTCTCCCTTCAAGTATTCCAAGCAGGAAGTATACCGCTATTGTGGCTAAAATCAGAAGAGCGACCCTGATAAGCTGGGCTTCCGTGCCACTGGTAATTATATCGAGAAGCTGACCTATCAGTACGGTTATTGAAAGATATGCGGCTGTCAAGAATGGCGTTATCAACAGAACTGCGACGAATAGTAGCTTGTTTCCCTTGTAGAATGAGCGAAAGTAGTCTTTGCTCTTTGGGGCTGTTTTGTTTTTCATGATAATTCCTCCCAAGATTTAGTTAGCTTGTGCTAACTATGATTATATACCACGTCTGTTTCGATGTCAATAGGTGTTTTAAAAATTTTCGAGGCACATAGGTTTTGAGTCATGAGTGCTCCTGCCGAAAAGCTCATCTTTGGTTTGTGCTAGTGTAAATGAAAACAGCATTTGATACCTCAAATGCCGTTTACTGTGATATATTATGCCACTCCGATTTCATTGCGAAAATCTCTCAGCATAGACATAATCTCTTCTTCACTGATGTCGGGCTCTTCCTGATGGTCTTTGGTATAATCGCCATAACCAAAGTTACACTGCCGCATAAACCTAGCCGCTCCGACCGGTCCGAGTGCGTCGTTCAATGCCTTAACTCCTATCGCCTGAACTTCTAAAGTGTTGTCAATATTAACATGTGTCATATCAATTACCTCCGTACAAAATCTCATCCAACAACTTTACCGGATTCATCATGCGAACTCTTAAGTTCATCCGAGATGCCATCCTTTCTAATTTATCATCTGTAGTCAACATCACATCTGCCCCTGAGGCTTCAGCTGATGCGATTTGCAAGCTATCCTTTCTGCGAATATTTGATTCGCTCATAATTTGCCGTGAACGTGAAAAAATCTCGTCTGTCAGCATGACTTGCGAATGGGTAACCCGGTATAACCCCAGAACGTTCTGCTTTTTAACCAAATCTGACATATTCCAAAGTTCAAGCAATATTATCTCGCTTCCTATGATTTCGATTTCACCAATCTCGCCCTTGCGAAGAATCCGTAAAATCGCATCCGCTTCTACATTTACTCTTTCTTGGTTTGTTCCGTCAAACGGTCTATTATAACAACAACTGTCCAGATATACTTTCATTCTCACACCATCCCAAGCTTTATCGTCTCTTACACCTAGATTTTATCACAAATATGGCATATTATCAAGTGCTAATTTGAAAAAATCGTAGTTTCAAGATGTAGATGCGGAATAGAGCTCAAATATTATGCTGTTCGACACCAGAGCGCCCTTGTCGGTGAGGGTAATACGGTTGTCGGTGAGGGTCAGGAAGCCGGCGTCGGCATAGGGCTTGGATTTGCGCATTACGGCGTAGGCGTTGCCGCCGAGTTCGGTTACTCTTTCGAGGGAGAGACCGTCGCTGAGGCGAAGCGAAAGCATGATGTACTCTTCAAGCTGGTCGGGGTTTGAGTCCTCTATGAGCTCCGGCTGAGTTTCAGAAGATATGTAGGATTTTAGGTCGTTCGGGACATAGAAGCGCTTGCCCTGGAAGAGTGAATGTGCGGAAGGTCCGAAGCCGAGATAATCTTCACCGGTCCAGTATTTCATATTGTGGCGGGAGCGAAGACCATTCTTCGCAAAATTCGAGATTTCGTATCTTTCATAACTGGCAGTTCTCAGCTCGTCGCACAGGGCGAGATACATATCGCAGACAGCGTCTTCATCGGCGACGGAATTGCGGATTTCGGCACAGTCGTAAGGCGTGCCATCCTCAATTTTCAGCATATAGGAGGAGATGTGAGGAATTCCTAGGTTTGAAAGTTGCCAGCAAGAGTTAAGAAGGCTGTCCATTGTTTGGTATGGCGTTCCTATCATCAGGTCACAGGAGATGTTCTCGAATCCGGTGTCTCTTGCCATCTCGATGGCTTTTAAAGCAGTTTTGGCGTCGTGGAGCCGTCCCAAAGCTTTCAGCTCGTTGTCATTGAGAGACTGCACACCGAAAGAAAGGCGATTCACTCCCACTCTGTAGTAGCCGGAGAGATTTTCAGGAGTCACAGACGACGGATTTGCTTCCATTGTGATTTCACTTGCGGGAGAGAGATTGAAGCTCGAACGGATTGCGTCCATGACGGTGTTTACATCTCTGGGAGTCAGAAGTGAGGGCGTCCCTCCGCCAAAATAAACTGTATCACATGGGAGATGCATGTCGGAATACTTCCGGATATTCCGTGATACGGCGTCGACGTAGTCGTTTTTTAAGTTCTCATTATAGTCGATTGAATAAAATGCGCAGTATGGGCACTTTCTCAGGCAAAACGGGACGTGGATGTAAATTCCGAGCATGTCTTTCCTCCTTCAAGATTTCATATGACGATTTTAGCACAATACCCGGGAATAATCAAGCAACAAGAAGATGGTTTTGTGAAACTTCGGCTTCAAGAATTGATTTTTTTCGCAAGATGCGTTATAATGTAGAAAGTTATGGATTTTTTGCGACTCCATGCAATAATTTGGGGGTTCAGATTGTATTATATATGAATACGAAGCAGATTTATCTTGACAATGCCGCTACTACGAAAGTCATGAATGAGGTCGGCGAGGCGGCTGTACACGCTATGACGGAGGTTTACGGAAATCCATCAAGCCTTCATCGCTTAGGGATCGATGCGGAAAGACTTATTGCATATGCAAAGAAGCAGATTATGGCGGCTCTCGGAGTAACTTCTGAGCAGGGAGAGATTATATTCACTTCCGGCGCTACCGAGGGCAACAATACGGCTATTTTCGAGATTGCCGAGACCTATGGGAAGCGCAGGAAGAGAGTTGTTACGACTACCGTCGAACACCCGTCTGTTGAGAAGGCGTTTGACAGGCTCGAAGAAAAGGGATTTGAAGTTGTACGGGTAGGTCCGGATGAAAACGGCGAGATTACCGCCGATTCTCTCTACAGCGCTGTCGACGAGAATACCTGCCTGATTAGCGCTATGCTTGTAAACAACGAGAACGGCTATATTCTTCCGATTGGCGAAGCATTCCAGAAAATAAAGAAGCGCTATCCCGATTGCTTCACCCATTGCGACTGCGTTCAGGGATTCGAGAAGATTCCGCTTTCACAGAAGAAGCTGTGTGCCGACATAATCACCCTTAGTGGGCATAAGATTCATGCTCCGAAAGGCATTGGGGCGATGTTTATAAAAAAAGGAGTTCGCCTGACTCCGCTTATGGTCGGCGGCGGACAGCAGAAAGGTGTTCGCTCGGGAACCGAACCGGTGCCGATGATATATGCTTTCGGGAAGGCTGTTGAAATTCTCAGCGGAAATCTCTCCGAAAGATATAACCACGCAACTGAAATCAATAACTACGCAAGAAATAGACTTTCTGAAATTGGTGCCGTCATTCTCTCTGGCACTTCGGCAAGCCCGTATATTCTGAGCATTGCTGTGCCGAACATAAAGAGTGAAACGATGCTTCACTTCCTCGAAGAGAAAAATATCTTTGTTTCAAGCGGCTCTGCCTGCTCAAAAGGCAAAACCAGCGATGTGCCGACGGAGTTCAAAGTAGAACCTCAGTATCTCGACAGCATTATAAGGCTCAGCTTCTCTTTTGAGACGAGTGAATCGGATATTGATGCACTTTGTGAAGCCGTTTCGGATGGCATGAAAAATCTTGCTAAAATAAGGAAGTAGGAAATAGACAAATGCAGAAGATAATACTTTGCAAATACGGCGAAATAGTTTTGAAGGGCTTGAACCGCCAGACATTCGAGCAGACGCTTATGCGGAATGTCAGAAGAAGGCTTACTCCATTAGGTGAATTCGAGTGCAGACAGATTCAATCGACACTGTTTATCGAGCCGAAGAGCGACGACATCGACTTTGACGAAGCTTTTGAAAGAGTAAGAAAAGTTTACGGCTTCTCAAAGATTTGCGTAGCCATTCCGTCGGAAAAGAATCTTAATGCTATTTTTGAGGCTGTTGTAGAAAATCTTTCTGACGAACTCACAAGTGCAAAGACTTTTAAAGTCGTTGCGAAGCGTTCAGACAAGAGCTTCGAGCTAACTTCAATGCAGATTATGGCGGAGCTCGGCGGAATGATTTTAGAAAAATTCCCACACCTGAAAGTGGATGTAAAGAACCCTGAGCTCACGGTTATATGTGAGGTAAGAGACCGGGCGGCTTATGTCCATCTTCCGGATATCGATGCCGCTGGCGGACTTCCGGTTGGAACGTCGGGGAGAGCATTGCTTCTTCTCTCCGGTGGAATTGACTCCCCTATCGCCGGAATCATGATTGCAAAGCGCGGAGTTGTTATCGGAGGAATCCACTTCCAGTCGCCTCCATACACGTCAGAACGGGCACTTATCAAGGTCAAGCGGCTTGCCTGCAAGATGACTGAATACTGCGGGACTATGTCGGTGTTCGTTGTGCCTTTTACGAAGATTCAGGAAGCTATAAGAGACAACTGCCCGGAGGAGCTCTTCACAATCATAATGCGTCGGCTCATGATGGAGATTGCACAGAGAATTGCAGAGAAGTACGAATATCAGGCGCTTATCACCGGCGAGAGCATAGGACAGGTTGCTTCGCAGACTACTGCCGCTATGGTTACGACAGATGCCGTTTGCAGGATTCCTGTATTCCGCCCATGCATAGGTCTTGACAAGCAGGAAATTATCGACAGAGCCTACAAGGCTGGCACATTCGATATTTCGATAGAACCATATGAAGACTGTTGCACTGTATTCACTCCGAAGCATCCGAAAACCAAGCCGGCTCTTAAAGATGTTGAAGAAGCACAGAATGCTTTTGACTTTGAACCGCTGATTCAGGAGGCTGTCGACGGAGTTACGGTTGAGACCTTCAAGCCTTATGTTGAGTACGATTTTTGAGGCGATAACAATATGCTTTCATGTGAATTAAGACGAATTTCAGGGCTTGAACCAGCTGAAATCCCGACATATATTGACAAAGCGGCACAAAATGTAGTACAATACTATGTTGCGAACAAGATTCATATCGCCACAGCGGAAAGCTGTACCGGAGGAATGTTGGCTAGTGCTATCACCTCCGTTTCGGGAGCCTCCGAGATGTTTGAGTGCGGACTTGTCACCTATTCGGAAAGAATCAAGTCGGGGCTCTTGGAAATTCCACAGGATTTCATAGACAGATACGGTGTTGTTTCGGCTGAAGTTGCGCTTGCAATGGCAAAGGGCGTTCATGAAAAGTCAGGAGCAGATGTCGGAGTGGGCATTACCGGAATTGCAGGACCCACCGGCGGCACTGATGAGCAACCAGTTGGAACGATTTACGTTTCGGTTGTCAGCCGGGACAAGGAAATCACCGAGAATCTTGCTCTAACTGAACCGGAATCAGGAATCGACGTAAGGCTCCGGAACAGGCTTATGGCGGTTCTGTATTCGCTCGAAACGGCTCTTGAAATTTTGAAGTAATCAGTCAGGTCGGCTTTACTAGCCCTGAAAACGGGCAATGTTTCTCAGAAGGAGAATCAGATTATTATGTCAATGCTTAACGAGGTTCGCCCTGCCGGAACAGTGGAGCGAGACCGTTCCTTCAAAGGAAGAATAAAAGAGCTTCTTCCCTGGAAGGGCGACAGCATTAAAGAAATAATAAGAAAAGTCGTGTATATAGGCTCTGTCTGTGCGCTTATCTATTGCGGCTATACCGTATATGAGTATGAATTCGGAACGGTAGACATGTATGAGGATCAGCAGTATCTGTCTAACCTCTACCACTCTTCCGGCACATCCGAGGAGACCGACTCTACCGATGCTGATAGCATTGCGGACTCAAGCGTAACTGTTGACAATGTTGTCACTACCGATGACACAAGTACTGATACTGAAGCTGCTGTTTCAAAATACCCTGCAGGTATGCTTTCGAGCTTTGAAGCGATATACGACATAAATCCGGACGTAATCGGCTGGATTTCCATTGATACTCTTACCGATGACGACGGGAACGCATATATCGACTATCCCATCATGCAGACAACCGACAACGACTACTATCTCACGCACGATGTTTTCGGAAGTGAGACGACTTATGGTGCGCTATTTGCCGACTATCATGTGAAAATCACTGCGGACAGTCATCCACAGAACACCATTATCTATGGTCACAGTATGGCTAGCGGAACCTATTTCAGGCACCTTCTTGACTACAAGAACGGCGTTTCTACAGTCTCGAACAACAGGCTTATCACCTACTCGACCCTGTATGAGAAGAACCAGTATATCATAGTTGCCTGCTTCATAATCGGAATCTACGATTATCAGGACGACAATCCGCTGTTCGCTTATCACACAATTTTTGACTTCGATACCATAGAGGACTTCGACTACTGGTATCAGAATGTTCTCTACCGCAACTACTATACTACTGATATCGAGTGCACTATGGAGGACGAGTATATCACGCTCTCCACCTGCTCTTACGAAATTTCGGATTTGAGATGCGTAATCGTTGCGAGAAAGCTTCGCGACGGCGAAGACCCGAGCGTTTACACCTACAAATCGAACCCGAACGCCAGAAAGCCGGCGGCATACTACATTGCGTATGGCATGAGTGTACCGGACGACGGCGGACCGGACTATCAGTACTACAAAGAAGACGACGAATAACGAGTCGGACAAGGACGAATAAAACGAACCCCCTAAGGAGTATAATTGAATGAAACAGGCTAAACCGATCAATAAGACAGCACTTTTCCTCGCCGCAGTAATGGCAATAAGCATTTTCACCGGATGCTCAAAGAAAATTGAAGATGAGCCGGAGGTGACTGAAGGAACAACCACGGCAGTTACCGAGGCAACAACCGTCCCGACAACTACCACTGAAGCTACAACGGAACCGGAACCGGAGCCGGAGCCAGAAATGCTTGAAAAGTATGTCGAGTATTATGAGCAGAATAACGACTTCGTGGGATGGATATGCATTCCTACGTTGACCGATTCCAGCGGAGACCCATACATAGATTACCCCGTAGTTCAGGCGGACGATAATTCGGAATACCTTGAACTTTCATTTGAGAGAACCAAGTCATCAGCAGGTTGCATTTACGCCGACTACAAGGTTCCGATAACCGCTACAACACATGCTGACAACATCACCCTTTACGGGCACAGCATGGCGAACGGAACATTCTTTAGACACCTCCTTGACTATAAAGACGGCGTCAGCACTGTTCAGAACAACTACATCATCAACTTTGACACCCTGTGGGAAGAGAATCAATATGTCATAGTCGCCTGCTTCCTTATCGGAATTTATGAGTGGCAGGACAGCGAACCGCTGTTTGAGTACTACAAGTGCCGCACATTCGACTCAGAAGAGGATTTCGACTACTTCTACGAGAACATCATGCTCAGAACCTACTACAACAGCGACATTGAATGCGAATATGGTGACGAGTTCCTGACTCTCTCCACATGCGCTTATGATTTCGACGATTCCAGATGGGTTGTTGTTGCGAGAAAGGTTCGCGAGGGCGAGGACATCTCCGGCTATACATACACAAAGAATTCTTCAAGGCACAAGCCGGACAGCGTTTCATACAACTATTGATTCTGTATAAGTACGGAAATTATTGGCAATAATCTGATAGAAAGGAGCTGACGCTTTGAAGAAAAGATTTACTCTCAAGCGAGTTATAATTCTTTTGAGTCTTGTACTTGTGTATTCTGTTGCACTCAACTATATCAGAGTGCTTGCAGAGAGCACGGTTTTGAACGACATTACTTTTGACAGCGATTCCGCTTCCGTACTGTCGGACGAGATTGCAGAAGCAGAAACGGAGAGTCTGGCTGAAGAGGTTGCCGAGGTCGTCAGATACTACGACTCACCTATCGAAAAGGCGGCAATCGATTCATATGAGATTTTTGCACCTGTCACGACCGAAGTCACAGCCGTGACAACCGTGACGGAAACAACCGAAAAGGTCACCACGACAGCACCTCCGGAAACGTCTGCCACTACTGCAGGAACCACAACTCAGACTACTACTGCGGCAACCACAACCGTTACCACTACTACTGAGGCTACAACTACTGAGGAAGACGTAGAGGTTGACGAAGACGAGGATGTCGACATCGATGAGGACGACAAAGCGGAATTGGATGAGGATTCAGGAAGCGAATCTTCCGACAGCCTTTGGCATTCAGTAAGCTCGACAGATAGCTATGAAAACGACAACTTGAACAACGGCAAGAGCTACAAAAATGAGACCCTTACTGTATATGACTCCAGCTCCGGAAGATATGTCACCGACAACGCTTTCGACATTGTATGCCAGGTAACATACGCTGAAATCGGCACGTCCATGGAAGAAGAAACCATCAAGGCTCAGGCGGTAGCAGTCTACACATACATCAAGTACTATGAGGCTAAGGGAGAATATGCTTCCGTCTCGCTGAAGTCTAACGTCCCCGACAAGATTATCGAGTGCGTCGAGGCTGTTGACGGATTGGCTATGTACTATGACGGCGAATATATTCTTGCTTCATTCTGCGCCGCTACCGCCGGTGTCACCTGTTCGAGCGCCAATGTCTGGGGCGGCGAAAGAGCTTATCTTCAGTCGGTTGTGAGCGAATATGACTTTTTAGATACCGACAACTACGGAAGAGTTACTACCTACACCGTGGAAGAGCTTAAAAAGAAGATTGAATCGAAGACGAATATCACTCTTTCGGACAACTATGAAAACTGGATTCAGATTCTTTCCTATACCGATGGCGGATATGTCGGAAACATTGCGATTGATGGGCACACGACAGCCAAAGTCTCCGGTACAGAGAGAATGCTTACTGCATATGTGTTCAGGACCTACATTTTAAGCATCCGCTCGACCTGCTTTACAGTCAGCTACTCTAATGGAGTATTCACATTCGTCACCTATGGCTACGGTCACGGAGTGGGAATGTCTCAGGAAGGAGCAAACCTTTACGTCATATACGCTGGATACAGCTTCGATCAGATTCTGCACCACTACTATACCGGCATAACGATTGCATAAAACTATGAAAAAGATTATTTCAATACTACTCGTTTCGGCGATATCTTTGTCTATATTCACCTCCTGCGGAGAAAAAAGCGCTTTTGCAGATGTCACAACTGATGTGGCTGAGTATACCTACTCCACTGAAGAAAAAATCTCTCCTGAAGAGGACACGACAGAAGCTACCCTGGAAGAGGAAGAGCCTGAAACCGAAGAAGAATCAGGAATCTATGACAACACAGCCATTGTTGAAGCTTACAAGTCGGGCGACACGAGCGCGCTTTCTCAGGATGATTTACTTGTCTATCAGGCGGCTGTCGATGCGATTTCTGTATTTTACTCAGATGGCATGAGTGACGACGAGATTATTCTTGCGGCTCATGACTATATCACGACTAACATAACCTATGATTCGGACGAGCTGAGTCTTATCGGCACAGCAAAGGCTGAATCGAGCACGCCATATGGTGCACTTATCTACGGCGAAGCCATATGCATGGGTTACACAACCACATTTCAGCTATTTATGGACATGCTGGGTGTTGAGTCTGTAATAGTCACCGGCTCATCAGCAGGAGAAGACCATGCATGGAATATGGTGTGCGTCGATGACAAGTGGTATCACGTTGACTGCACCTGGGACGACTATGTTCCCGACTATGAGGGCAGAAGACCTTTCCACACCTACTTCATGGTGACAGATGGTGTTATGGCGCTTGAACATGTATGGGACATGGGCTCTACTCCCACTGCGGACAGCGAGGACTATGTCTACTACTTCACACATGATCTGTACTTTGATTCAAAGGATGATTTAAGAGCCGCACTTAAATCTGAGAATTCCAATGGAGAACTGAGAGCTGAGGTTGCGATTCCTCTTGATGAAGATGTCCTGGTTCCATATTTTAGTAGCGGAGCTATCTATGCCTACTGGCGGATTGACCTGGACACATATTCAGTGGTCATCTACTATTTTGAAGAGCAATAATTTGTGCGGCGCAGTTTGCGCCGTTTTTCATACTTGCAAACTGAGAACGAATGCGTTATAATTATACTTAGAGGTGATCGGATGAATGTAGCTCTTGTTACGGGCGGTTCCCGTGGAATCGGTGCGGCGGCGTCAAAGGAGCTTGCGAAGCACGGGTATGCAGTGGCTGTGAATTATAAATTGAATAGCGAAGCCGCAGAAAGTGTCTGCCGGGATATTACTGAATCGGGTGGCATTGCTGAGGTTTTTCAGGCTGATATTTCTGATTCAGATGCGCTTGACAGGATGTTTTCTGATATCCACTCATCTTTAGGTGAGATTTCGGTTCTTGTGAACAATGCCGGTGTTTCTTATATTGGGCTGTTGCAGGATATGAGTGACGAAGAGATTAAGAACCTGAGCGATGTGAACCTCATGGGAGCTATGCTTTGCACGAAGCGTGCTGTGCCGGATATGATTAAGCGGCATGACGGCGTGATTATAAATATTGCCTCTATGTGGGGAGAGGTGGGAGCAAGTTGCGAAGTTGTGTATTCCGCCTGCAAGGCAGGAATTATCGGGTTTACGAAGGCTCTTGCAAAGGAATTGGGACCATCCGGAATCAGAGTGAACTGCGTTTCCCCGGGAGTAATAGACACCGACATGAACTCAGAACTCACGGACGAGACGATAAGTGAGCTCTGCGAGGAGACTCCCCTGCTTCGGATTGGAACTCCATCGGACGTTGGAAAATCGATAGCATTTTTAGCAAGTGAAGAAGCCTCATTCATCACAGGACAAACCGTCTCGGTGAATGGCGGCATAATTTGAAAGGACTATAAACTATGGAAACTATAAGAGAGCAGTTGGTGCAGAGACCATTTACACAATCAGACAAGATGAAGCAGTATGCGATAACGATTTTTTCGTTTGTATTAGGGCTGGCAGTACTGCTTCTGATGATTAACCTGTTCAGCAGTGTGTATTTTCTTGTAGGGCTTACGCTCGGAATACTGCTGGCTGTGGGGATAATATATCTTGGCTACTACCTTCTCGGCAGGCTGAATGTTGAGTATGAATACTGCGTTGCGGGGACCAATATCTCCGTCGACAAAATTATCGACAGAAAGAAGAGAAAGTCTCTTTGCAGTTTTGAGCTGAGAGACGCAGTAGGATTCTATCATTCAAGAAAAGACCAGGGCGATGCCGTTGCCTACAGTGTTGAGGGCGACGAAGGCGACGTCTATACTATAGAGTTCAACGAGCCACAAACAGGCAAGATTTATCTCTACTTCACGCCCGATGAGAAAACGCTCGAAATGATTTCTATCTATCTTCCGAGGCTGTCATGAGAGTTGGAATTGACTGCGTGGATATCTCGCGCATTGAGAAAAGCATTGAAATTCCCACATTTCTTGAAAGGATTTTCTCAGAGAGCGAGATTGCGATGTTCTATAAAAAGAAGATGAATCCTCAGACAATCGCCACCTCTTTTGCCGCAAAAGAGGCGTTCTCAAAGTCTTTGGGAACAGGCATAAGAGGATTCAAATTAAAAGAAGTTTCTGTGCTTCGTGATGAACTGGGTGCGCCGTATATAGAGCTCACAGGAAATGCGGTTGAAATTGCAGGTAGCTTACAATTCACCGTCAGCATCACCCACACCGACACCGTTGCGACCGCGATTGTTATCGCATACTGAATTATGAACACTACTTCAACAATTTCATGGGAAGCTCTTTACAAAGCGGAGCTTTTAGCAAAAGAAAACAACGTCCACATCTCTGCCGTTCTGGAACCAAACGGCGGAGATATTCAGGTTGTGGGTAAATACGTCGCTGAATCGCTTATGAGAGAGAATATCGGAAGCCGTCCTGTGAACTCGCACAAGGGCACTTTTGGGCGACTGCTTTCGGTAGTCGGCTCTGACAGATACCCCGGTGCGTCGGCTATTTCTACCCTTTCGGCTTTGCGGTCGGGAGTCGGACTTATGAGCGTCTGCACGACTGAACGGTCGGCGATTTCGCTTGCATCAAACGTCAGGGAGTGCACACTGTTCCCCTGCCATTCGGACGAGGACGGATTTATAAAGCCTACAGAGCATGAGCTTTCGGGGATTCTTGAATTGCTGTGCGCTTCAAACGCTGTGCTTATCGGATGTGGGCTTGGAACTTCAGACAGCGCTATGGCTGTACTCGAAGAAATTATCGAAAATGCAAATTGTCCCATAATTATAGATGCCGATGGCATAAACCTTGTCTCAAAGCGCATAGAATTGCTTAGAAAAGCAAAGACAGATGTCATCCTGACACCGCATCCAGCGGAGCTTTCGAGGCTTGCTCAGGTCGACACAAAGACTGCCATCAAGGACCGCTACGAGATTGCGAAAAGGCTTGCTGATGACTCCGGCGTGACCGTTGTCTCGAAATCCAGCTCGACACTGATTGTGAATCCGAAAGAATCGTATGTCACGATGTTCGGGAACAACGGGCTGTCAAAAGGCGGAAGCGGAGACATGCTGGCAGGTTTAATCGCTTCGTTCACGGCGCAAGGAAAACTGCCTGTGACTGCCGCTATTCTCGGAAACTATGCGATGGGAGCTTCCTGTGAGGAGGTTTCGAAGCGGCTTTCAAGGATCGGGATGCTGGCAAGCGACATTATTTCCTATCTGCCTGAGCTTTTCAAGAACTTTGAGAGGGCTTGATTGAGTTTGAGGCAAATTCTAAGAAAAATAACTGCGATAATTTTAGTGGTAACTCTGGCAATGGGACTCAGTGGCTGTGCGCTGTCGCCTGATGCGACGAAGGAAAAGTCGCTTCCGACTGCATTTACGGCGACCGCCGAAGTCGACTTTGACGACACCATCTATGAGATGCTACTCACACGTTGGAGCGATGGCTGGTGGAATGTTGAGCTCACCTCCCCTGCTATCGTCAGTGGACTTATATTTGACGTCAACGGCGAGGAGACGACGATTTCCTTCAAAGGGCTGAATTTTTCCTTTGACAGCTCCAAGTTCCCGGTCGGGTCGGTTGTGTCGCTTGTGACAAAGTCGTTTGACAAGCTTGTTCTGCTCGAACTTGACGTCACAGAAGGCGAAGAGTCCGACTACTGCTCCGGCGAGACGAACGGCACCGTATATTCCCTTACATTCAGTAAAACCGGAATCCCTATGGTTCTGGAGCTTGGAGAAAGCGACGACGAGAACTACATGCGGATTTCGTTTGTGGATTTTGAGCTTATCACTTCAGAATCAGAAGACGAAGCAACCGATTCTGATGAGATTATTATTGAAGAATAAAACTGGCGCCCTGCATACTGCGGGGCGTTTTCTTTGAAATCTTAATGAAATCTTAATCTTTGAACGGTTGACATAGGCTAAAATCGGCATTAAAATTATATTAATGGAGATGAAGCCAATGGCAACAAAAGTGAAGAAAAGACATCCACTCAGAATTATATTTATATTTATCGTGATTATCGCAGTTGGAGTTTACATCTACGAGAATACGAAGCCGCAGAATATGATATATCTCAGTGACGTTATAGACTACAATCAACATCCAGACTATCCGACAGGGTGCGAATCAGCTTCGTTATACATACTTCTTCAATACTACGGCGTTGACGTGACTATGGAAGAGATAGTCGAAGCCTTGCCGAAGGGTCCTGTGCCCTACGAAGTTGATGGCGTTCTTTATGGAGCGAACCCGGAAAGAGAGTTTGTCGGCGACCCAAGGGACTCGAGCTCCTACGGCGTTTTCAACGAACCGATAAGAGAAACCGCCGAGCAGTTCAAGTCGGGAGCAATCGCCAAAACAGGTGCTACCCTTGAAGACATCAAAGAGATTATTGCAAGCGGCAACCCAGTTGAAGCGTGGTACACGACCAACATCGAAGGCGGCATCCAGTACCGCCGAGAATGGATCGACTACGAAACCGGCGAGACCGTCCGCTGGCCTGCCTACGAACACGCCGTCGTCATCTACGGCTTCGACGACTACAACAACGTCCTCTATAAAGACCCGAACACAGGAAGCTCCCATGCTATGGGTTGGGACACCTTCAAGGAAGCTTTTGAGGAGCTCGGCGGGATGATTGTTTATTATGAGGGATGAAAAAATGCCGAAGAAAAGGAAAAGAAAAAGAAGAATAAGATACGACCGACTGTTTGCAATATTTATGGTTCTTGCTTTGATAATCGCAGGAGTTTGTGCTTTCGCACATAAAGATAAGTTGGATATTTCAGATGACGAAACCGAAAGCGAAGACACGAGCGAGCTTGAGGCTCTCGAAGAAGATATGCAGAAGTATGTTGACAGCGTCTTGGATTCTCAAAGAGAAACAACAGAATATGTATGTCTCGACGGTGTTATTGAATACAGCCAATATCCTGACTATCCGACCGGCTGTGAAATCACGGCACTTTACATACTTCTCAAGTATTACGATGTTGATGTCACGATGGAAGAATTAGTTAAGGCTCTACCTAAGGGTCCGACTCCCTACTATGATAAAGACGGTGTGAGATATGGTGCTAATCCGGCAAAGGAATTTGTCGGCGACCCAAGGCTTGAAGATTCTTACGGCATATTTAACGATCCTATCAAGGAGACAGCAGAGCAATTCAAAACAGGTGCAATAAGCAAAACCGGTGCCACTCTTGAAGACATCAAGGAAATTATTTCCTCCGGCAACCCGGTTATCGCTTGGTACACAACCAACATTGAAGCAGGAATCGAATATCGGCAGGAATGACTCGACTATGATACCGGTGAGACGGTCACATGGCCTGCATATGAGCACGCAGTGGTCATATACGGCTTTGATGAACTTAGTAACATAATGTACAGGGACCCAAGTACCGGCAGTTCAGCTGCTGTGGGCTGGGACACCTTCAAGGAAGCATTTGAGGAGCTTGGCGGGATGATTGTTTACTACAACGAATAAAAAAGTGGTTCGGTGTATTGCACACTGAGCCGGTATTTTTTGCTTATTATTCGCCGCTGGCACCATAGTTCGAGAGAACTCTTGCGGAGGGGTCGTTGACGTTGCAACCTTCCCAGGACTTGTTCGGCATCCAGAAGTCTACGACCATTTCGGCATTGCCGGGGTAGTACTTCTCAAAGATTTCACGGTAGAGAAGCGATTCTTTCGTGAATGGCTTTGCAAATGTGTATTTGGCGCTGAGAGCTTCAAACTCTTCATCCGAATAGGTCTCTTCGGCATATTCCTTCAGATAGTCGACCATCGAGTGACCGACGGCGTCGGAAAAGGCGGCTTTTTCACGATAGAGAATGTCGTGCGGGAGATAATCGCCCTCGAAGGCGTGGCGGAGAAGGTACTTGCCCTTGCCGTAAGTGTTGAGTTTCATTTCCGGGTCAACCGCCATGACGTACTTAACGAAGTCGAGGTCTCCGAACGGGACTCTTGCTTCAAGAGAGTTTACCGAAATGCAACGGTCGGCTCTTAAAACATCATACATATGGAGTTCGTGAACACGCTTCTCGGCTTCCTTCTGGAATGCTTCGGCGTCGGGAGCGAAATCGGTGTATTTGTAGCCGAAAAGCTCGTCAGAAATCTCGCCGGTGAGAAGAACACGGATGTCGGTATTCTCGTGAATCCACTTGCAGAGAAGGTACATGCCCATGCTCGCGCGGATTGTGGTTATGTCGTAGGTGCCAAGCATCTCGATAACCGTCTCAAGAGAGCTGAGAACAATCTCTTTATTGATGATAACTTCCGTGTGGTCGCTGTGGATATAATTGGCGACCTGCTTTGCGTATTTGAGGTCGATGGCGTCCTCACTCATGCCGATGGCAAAGGTGCGAATTGGCTTATCCGAATACCTCTGAGCAACGGCACAGACGAGTGACGAGTCAAGCCCTCCCGACAGGAGGAAGCCCACTTTCGCATCTGCTACAAGCCTCTTCTTGATCCCCTTTGTTAATTTGTCGTGGATGTTAGAGCAGACCTCATCGAGGCTTGCCTTAATCACACATTGAGGCTTGGATATCTCGCAGTAGCTGATGAACTCCCCTGCCTTGTAGTAGCACCCTGGCGGGAAGGGCATGACTCTTTCGCATATGTGCACGAGATTTTTCGGTTCACTTGCAAATACTATCTTATCATCACGGTCATAGCCGTAATAGAGCGGTCGGATTCCAATCGGGTCTCTTGCGGCGATGAACTCTTTTGTCCTGCCATCAAAGAGAACCATCGCAAACTCGGCGTCGAGTTTACTGAACATATCAGTTCCATACTCGAAATACAGCGGCAGGATTATCTCGCAGTCAGAGCCGCTCTTGAACTTGTAGCCTTTATCTATCAGCTCGTCTTTAAGCTTCTCGAAGCCATAGAGCTCGCCATTGCAGACAACTGCGGAGCCGTCAAGCTCGAAAGGTTGCATTCCTTCAGGCGTCAAGCCCATGATGGCAAGACGATGGAAGCCTAGAAATCCTGAGCCGGTATCTAAGATTCTTGAATCATCGGGTCCACGGGAAATTGTTTTGTCAAAACCTTTTTTAAACTCCGAAAAAGAGACACCGCTTTTACAGTAACCCATTATCGAACACATAAGTACATCTCTCCTATACTGTTTCAGCATTCGATAGGGCAAGTGCTGTTACTCGCGGTGCCACCTATCTTCTAAGTAATGCAAGAATACCTTGCAACTTCTCTGAGCTTCATCAAAAGCCCGTCCCTTCTAACGTCGGGATTACGGCGCACCTACTAAGAAAAACTTTTCAGATTGCAACTTACTCGGGGTTACCTCTGCGGCGCATATTTATGCACTCTCACCTGTTTGCGTAAGCAAACTGTCGCACTCTCTTTGAAACTGTGTGCCGCAGGGCATATCCGAGTTCAAACGCTTTTAGGAAAATATTATATTAGGGATAAGTTATTCAACGTCCTGGAGTGCGTCGAAGCCTTCTTCGCCGGTTCTTACCTTGACGACATTCTCGACGTCATAGACGAAGATCTTACCGTCGCCGATATGACCGGTGTAGAGAACCTTCTTTGCTGTTTCGATGACGTGACGAACAGGAATCTTGGAAACTACGATATCAACCTGAACCTTCGGGAGGAGATTCGTCTCAACGGCAACGCCTCTGTAGTACTCGGGCTTGCCACCCTGCTGACCACAGCCTAAGACGTGGGTAACAGTCATACCGGTGATGCCAAGGCTCATCATAGCGTGCTTCAGTTCGTCAAACTTCGACTCCTTGCAGATAATCTCGACCTTTGTGAACTTGGGCGACTCGCCATCTTCAGTGAAGGCAGGAACCTTCTTGACGGGAATAGCTTCAGCAACCGGAACATCAGATGTTACAGCTACGATACCATCGGCAGGAGCGTATGAGGAATACTTGCTAACAGCCGGAACAAAGTCGGGATATGCGCTGGGAAGACCGTGCTCACTGATGTCTAGACCGGCTACTTCATCTTCGGCAGAAGCTCTCAAGCCGTTAAACTTTTTAATCAGTGCAAAAGTTATTACCATCATGACAACGGCATAGATAGCTACAGTGACAATACCGACAAGCTGAATTCCCAGCTGCTTGAACGAACCCGTATAGAAGAGACCAGAAAGTCCCGCAGGAGCGTTTGGATTCGCCAAGAGTCCTACAGCCAATGTTCCCCATACGCCGTTTGCCATGTGTACGCCTACGGCGCCGACGGGATCATCGATGTGAAGCTTAAGATCCAAAACTTCGACTACAACAACAACCAGTATACCGGAGACAATTCCGACGATTGTTGCGCCGAGTGCGTCCAAAGCATCACATCCAGCCGTGATACCTACGAGTCCTGCCAGAGAGGCATTGAGACACATCGAGACATCAGGCTTTCCGTTCTTGACCCATGTAAATATCATGGTCGTAACAGTCGCAACTGCGGGTGCGATGGTAGTGGTAAGGAAGATGGAGGCAAGTTCGGATGCAGTTGTTGCAGCCGCTCCATTGAATCCATACCAGCCGAGCCAGAGAATAAACACGCCCAGTGCACCGAGAGTTATTGAATGTCCGGGAATAGCGTTTACCTTGGTAACCTTGCCGTTTTCGTCTTTGACATACTTGCCGATACGAGGACCCAGGAAGATTGCGCCTACGAGTGCGGCAATACCGCCGACCATATGAATAGCGCAGGAACCTGCATAGTCGTGGAAGCCGATCTGTGAAAGCCAGCCGCCGCCCCAGATCCAGTGTGCCTCAATCGGGTAAACGAGTAAGGAAATCACTGCTGAATAGATGCAGTATGCCGAGAACTTGGTTCTCTCCGCCATAGCACCAGAAACGATGGTTGCAGTTGTGGCGCAGAAAACAAGGTTGAATACGAATGTGGATGCTCCGGTGAAGCTTCCGTCCGCCGGCGAAGCGATAAATTCCTTAAAGTTCGCCCAGAGGTTCATATTCGGCATACCAATCAGACCGAAGAGTGTGTCTTCACCCATCATGAGCGTGTAGCCCAAGAGCGAGAATACTACAGTTCCGATGCAGAAGTCCATCAGGTTCTTCATGATGATGTTGCCGGCGTTCTTTGCCCTCGTAAAGCCGGTTTCAACCATCGCAAATCCTGCTTGCATCCAGAATACCAAAGCAGCTCCGATCAAGTACCAAAATTCTACTGTCATTGTCTTTCCCCCTTGTTGAATTAGGTTCCGCTACAGACTCAGATGGGTATCTCCAAGCCTGTCGCGTTGCCTGAAAAGAAAAGTATTTATCTCACCCCGAACAGAAGATCTCCGTAGGTCGGGAATGGCCAATAGCTCTTGGCGGTTACAGTTTCCGCCTCGTCACAAGGTGCTCTCAACGCATCCATCTTAGGAATTATAGAATCCTTGATGAACATTGCCGCCTCTGTGACATCTGTCAGTTTCTTATATTCTGCAACTGCCTCTTCAAGCTCATCTGTAGCGGCGTCAATCTTGTCTTCGAGAGATGCGAGCTTCGAAATAAGCTTTGTCTCATATCCGCAAGCGGCGTCGGGAGCAGCTTTCTTCTTAGCGTTCAAAGCCTTTGCAAGGTCAGCCTCATATGCGCTTACTGCCGGCATAATCTCCTTACGAGCCATGTTGAGCATGGTCTCGGCTTCGATATGTACGGTCTTGTGATAGTTTTCAAGAAGAATCTCATAACGGGATTCGAGCTCAGGCTTCGAATATACCTTATGACGAGTGAGCATATCCACATTCTTCTCATCAAGAAGCTTAGGCATTGCGTCGGGAGTGGTCTTCAGGTTCGAGAGTCCTCTTACCTCGGTAGCTTCCTTAATCCAAGCGTCGTCATAGCCGTTGCCGTTGAAGATGATTCTCTTGTGGTCCTTGATGGTCTTCTTAATCATCTCGTGGAGAGCGGTCTCGAAGTCATCTACACCCTCAAGTCTGTCAGCGTAAATCTTCAAGGACTCAGCAACTGCGGAGTTGAGCATGATGTTTGCGCAAGCAATGCTGTTTGAAGAGCCGAGCATTCTGAACTCGAACTTGTTGCCGGTGAATGCGAACGGCGAAGTTCTGTTACGGTCGGTTGTATCACGGAAGAACTTGGGAAGTACGTGAACGCCAAGCTTCATGATAGTCTTCTCGGTTCCATTATAAGGCTTGTCGTTCTCGATAGCGTCGAGAACAGCGGTGAGCTCGTCGCCTAAGAACATCGAGATGACTGCCGGAGGAGCTTCGTTGGCACCGAGTCTGTGGTCGTTGCCGGCGGTTGCTACGGAGAGTCTCAGAAGATCCTGATAATCATCTACTGCCTTGATTACAGCGCAGAGGAAGAGAAGGAACTGGGCGTTCTCGTAAGGAGTTTCGCCGGGAGTGAGAAGGTTTACGCCGGTATCGGTTGCAAGCGACCAGTTGTTGTGCTTGCCGGAACCGTTGACGCCTGCGAAAGGCTTCTCATGGAGGAGGCATACGAGACCGTGTCTGTCTGCAACCTTCTGCATAATCTCCATAGTGAGCTGGTTGTTGTCGGTTGCGATGTTTGTTGTAGAATAAACAGGTGCGAGCTCGTGCTGAGCAGGTGCAACCTCGTTATGTTCTGTCTTTGCAAGGATTCCTAATTTCCAGAGCTCCTCGTTGAGGTCTTCCATGTAAGCGGCTACTCTTGGCTTGATAACGCCGAAGTAGTGGTCGTCAAGCTCCTGACCCTTGGGTGCCGGTGCACCGAAGAGGGTTCTGCCGGTGAAGATGAGGTCTTTTCTCTTATTATACATTTCCTTGTCGATAAGGAAGTATTCCTGCTCGGGTCCGACGGAAGTCTTTACGCACTTTACATCGTCATTACCGAAGAGCTTGAGGATTCTCAGTGCCTGCTTGTTGAGAGCCTGCATGGATCTCAGAAGAGGTGTCTTCTTGTCGAGTGCTTCGCCGCCGTAGGAGCAGAATGCAGTCGGAATGCAGAGCGTCTTGCCCTTGATGAAGGCATATGAAGTCGGGTCCCAAGCGGTATAGCCTCTTGCCTCGAAGGTAGCTCTTAATCCGCCAGACGGGAACGAGGAAGCATCAGGCTCGCCCTTGATGAGCTCCTTGCCGGAGAACTCCATTAAAACTCCTCCGTCAGGTGCGGGAGAAATAAATGAGTCGTGTTTTTCGGCGGTGATGCCTGTGAGAGGCTGGAACCAGTGAGTGTAATGGGTTGCACCGTTCTCGACTGCCCAGTCCTTCATAGCCTGTGCTACAGCATCGGCGACCTCAATGTCAAGTCTTGCATTCTCGACGATGGTCTTGTTCAGGGAATTGTAGACCTTTGACGAGAGTCTTGCCTTCATCTCGCGGTCGTCAAATACCATACATCCAAAATACTCGGGTATCTTTTTCATATGAAACGCTCCTTTTAGAATTTGTCGGGATTACAATACTGATGGTTATATTGGGTGTCCCGCTTAACAAAAAAGGCGTCCTTGGGAACATCCCAATACGGGGTTCTCAAAGACGTCTTTGCCTTATGCGTTACATTATACTCATAAAAATCTTTTTGTCAACGCTTTTTTTTATTTTCGCCCTTTAGACGAAAGAAAGCGAGTTTTGTTAGTCATCATTGGGGCGATTTGCATAAAAACCGGTGTCAAATTTTCACTTGGTGGTCGACATTGGCGTTTTCGGAGATTTCAAGGCTTTCTGAGTATTCAACTTTTCCAATCTCACAACCGTCGCCTATCGTTACATTAGCGCCACGGACTACGTCAGCCTTGACAAGCTCAAGGCTTATCTCATCGCCCTCGATAGTGCCGATTTCGGAATGCTTAATTTTCTTTTTTCTGAACCAATATGCTTTCTGTTCTTTTTTGGGAGCTATTTTGATAGTTCCACCGCCGATTTCATTAGCTTTGATACCATCACCGTCAAACGAAATTGTTATTTCATCGCCGTTAATAAGTCCATTAATATTTGCCGCACCGACGATAGTGACTTTCTCGCCCGAAACATTGCCGTCTGCATTGAATCCACCGGCGAGCTTCAATTCTCCATTGGCTTCTATGCTTTTAACTTTTGCGGAACCGGCAAGACGACAGCTTCCGCATTTTATGTCGCCGTCAACCCGACCAGAGCCAGCGATTTTGAATTCGCCTGAACATTCTACAGAACCCGCAATATGCATTGAACCAGAACTTCCAAAGCTCTGGCACCTGACATCTGATGTCACCTCGCCTGAACCGCTTATGCTTATGTTATTATATTCTCCACCGCCGACATTGCCTGCGCCACTGATATGTACTGAATCTGCCATTATACTATTCCTCCTGAGATTTATTTATCACTGTGTTGCCTGAGATAAGCTCTGTTATGTCCCTCTCATCGTCGCCGATTTTGACGATGACTGAAACTAAATCAGATACATTTATCTCTTTTGTCCAGTGCTTTGAATTGATGATGAGTTTAGCTTCATGCTCGGTCTTTCCCTGAAGCTCACGCGCTATCTGTTCAAGCGGAACTTCATCTTTGCGGGCGATTATCGCCTCAATCCGCTCGCAGATTTGCTCCTCATCAAAAAATGTCTCCTGCCCTGTGTAGGTGGACTTCTTGACAAGCCAGTCATCAGGTATCAACCCCATCCGCTTCCAGCGGTAAAGGGTGCCATAGGAAATGTTGTACTTATTAAGAAGCTCTTTTTTGGATATCAAACCGCTCAAATTATCACTACCTCTCTTTATTACCTGAGAAGCCTAAGCCGCCAAGTGCAAAAGCGGCTTTAAGCTTCCAAGGCTTCGGATGAAACGGTGCTTTTTTCGTAACAATGTTATGTTACGCTCTTATTGTAACATAACATTGTTACGATGTCAAGAGGCAAATGCGGATTTTTTGAAAAATTTTTGGAATAAAAAATTGGGCGGATGATATCCGCCCGTACATGATTTAACGTCTGTCAAGTTTTGTTGCTAAGTGTGTGCCTACCGTCTGGATTATCTGCACGAGAAGAATCAGGAAGACGACCGCAAGTAGCATTACAAGATAACGATAGCGATAGTAGCCGTAGTTGATGGCGATTTTGCCGAGACCGCCGCCGCCGATTATGCCGCTCATTGCGGAGTAACCTAAAATAGTGGTCATCGCTGTAGTGAGGTTTGAAAGAAGCGACGGGATGCTCTCGGGAATCATTACCTTTACGATAATTTGAATCGGTTTTGCACCCATACTCTGCGCCATTTCGATGATGTTTGGGTCGAGCTCCCGAAGACTTGTCTCAACAAGTCTTGCGATGAACGGAAATGCAGCAATTACAAGAGGAACTATAGATGCGACTGTTCCGACAACCGTGCTGACGATAAGTCTCGTCAATGGAAATACCATTATCATAAGAATCAGGAATGGGATTGAACGCAACAGATTTATGATGACGTTTAAGACGTGGAGGAACCCTGATGGGATTTTAAGAATCTTCTTGTCCCCTGCTACCAGGATTACTCCAAGCGGAAGACCGATGAGAACAGCGAAGAAGGTCGAAATGACGGTGACATAGACCGTCTCCCAGATCGCTGTCGGGAATTCACGGACGAAGATTTCAAGGGCTTCCTGTACTTCTTCAGAGCTGAAAATATCAAGCATTTAGCTCAACCTCCTCTGCGATGATGTCGGGGATTTCTCTTAAGTAACTGATAGCTTCCTGAGCGAGTGCGTCGTCGCCAGTGACGCTTAAAAGCATATTGCCGTAGGCTTTTCCGCCGAGGCTTCGGGTGGATGCAGAACGGATGCTTGCCGGGATATTCTTGTCCATCGCCATCTGGGCAATAAGCGGAGTTTTGCTGACTTCTGCACCATTGTAGACGACACGGATGAAGTGCTCGCCGGGAGCAGGAACCAAAGTCTCGGAATAGCCGTCCGGGTAAACAAGTCTCTTTGCGGCATCCGATTTCGGAGCGGAAAAGACCTCATGTACAGGTCCTTCCTCGACTACTTCTCCGCCGTTGAGAATTGCGACTCTGCCGCAGATTTCCTCGACAACGCTCATCTGGTGGGTTATGACTATAACTGTAAGCCCGAGCTGGTCTCTGACTTCACGGATAAGGGAAAGAATCGAATGGGTTGTCTGAGGGTCAAGGGCGCTTGTAGCCTCGTCGCAAAGAAGAATCTTCGGATGAGTTGCCAATGCTCTTGCGATAGCGATACGTTGCTGTTGACCGCCGGAAAGCTGGGCAGGATAGGCTTTTGCCTTGTCAGAAAGCCCGACAGTTTCCAGAAGTTCAGTTGCCCTTGCAACGGCTTCAGATTTCTTTACACCTGCAAGTTCCAACGGGAAGCAGACGTTTTTAAGGCAGTTTCGTTGCATCAGAAGGTTGAAGTCCTGGAAAATCATCGTGATTTTCTGGCGTTCTTGACGAAGCTCCGCTTCCGAAAGCTCGTTCAGATTTTTGCCGTCAATAAGGACACTTCCCTCGGTCGGGCGTTCGAGCATGTTGATACACCGAACGAGAGTGCTCTTTCCTGCACCACTCATACCGATGATTCCGTAGATTTCGCCGTCCGGGATTGTGAGGGAGATGTTTTTAAGTGCCTCGACTTGACCACCGGCGGTGGTGAATGTCTTTGACAGGTTCTTTAGTTCTATCATTTTGTCTCCTTATGGGTTCAACCCGAAAATACGCCGAGTGTTATTCGGCGTATTCTCTGAGGTTTAAGTTAGGTATAGAATATTACTCAGTGATAGCGTCGAGTGAAGACTGCTTGCCACCGTAAAGACCCATCGGCTCAACATGGATAGCCGAGACGGCAACGAGGTGTGTGCCATTCTACTCGTTGAAGTCGTCAAGGTAAGGAGTATGCTGGAAGTAGTTGGCGTCGACTTCGCCGCTCTCAACGACATTGTTCGGCTGAACATAATCGGTAAATTCGATGATGTCAAGGGTGATGTCCTTCTCAGCAAGGATTTCCTTTGCTACTGCGAGAATCTCTGCATGAGGCGTGGGAGAAGCGGCAACCGTGATTGTGGTTCCTGCGAGTGCGTCATAGTCAACGGTGTCGTCATAGCCGTCGCCGGGGTTATCAACTGTGCTTACAACAGCTCCATCGTATGTAGATGCGATGTAGTCAGCTACCTGCTGGCTTTCAAGTGCAGCCTGAAGAGCCTTGATTTTGTCGGTTCCCTCATTGCCTTCCTTGACTACCAGAACATTGCTATATGCGGAGGATGAGCCTTCCATTGCAAGGGATTCTTCAACAGGATTGAGACCAGCTTCGATTGCATAGTTGGAATTGATTATAGCATAGTCGACGTCCTGCAAGACATTCGGGAGCTGTGCGGCTTCAACTTCGCTGAACTCAATGCCGTAAGGGTTGTCCTCGATGTCGCCGACGGTTGCGGTGATGCCTGCTCCATCTTTGAGAGTAATGTAGCCGAGTTCTTCGAGAAGGAGAAGTGCTCTTGCTTCATTGGTGGTGTCGTTAGGAACTGCGATTGTGATTGCATCAGACGAGCTTCCGCATCCGGAGAGGAGCGAGAGCGAAAGTACTGCGCAAAGAAGAAGTGATATAAATCTTTTCATAGTAGTATGATTTCCTTTCTATACAGGCAACGTGAATTGTTGTCTTCGTTTTGATGTTCCCTATTCTACACCCTTCCGACAGATTTGTCCAATACGTCGTTTGAATATCGAGTTATAGATTTTACCTATAGAGATTTATTATTCTTTGTGTTTTATTCCGAGATAATTTTGAATCTCGGTAATATATTCCTGTCCGATGTGGCTTAGCTGGACATTCTTCTTGGTGATATAGCCTATTTCCATCCGGCTTCCCGACTCATCATCGGTTCTGAACGGGACTGCAACGTAGTCACTGCCGTTGAGCTCCTCGCAGATGATTCCGGAACAAAGAGTATAACCGTTCAAGCCGACCATAAGGTTAAGCATCGTTGCCCGGTCGTTGGCTTTTATCGTATAGGAATATTCGGAGGTGCTGAGTATTTCCTCGGCAAAGTAAAAGGAGCTCGTTTCGCCCTGCTCGAAGGAAAGGCAGGGATAGTCTTTAAGCTCTTCAAAGCCAATTGATTCGTTATTCGCCAGCGGATGGCCTTTCCAGAGATAAACGTAGGCATTACATTCGATTAGATGGTAGAATTCGAGGTTGTTGCTCTTTAAGATTTTGCCGATTGCGGCGCAGTTAAAGTCACTCAGATAGAGGATTCCAATCTCGCTTTTCATGGTGCTTACGTCAGAGATGACGTCACGGGTCTTTGTCTCACGGATGGCGAACTCGTACTTTGCAGTGTCGTAGTGCTTGACAAGCTCGACAAAAGCTTTTACTGCAAAGGAATAGTGCTGAGTTGAGACTCCGAATTTCTTTTTGTAGCTCTGATTGCCGTACTTTTCGACAAGGGCTTCATACTGATTGTAGAGCTGTCTCACATACGGGAGGAACTCTGCACCGTCGTTTGTTAAAGTTACTCCCCTGCCGCTTCTATAGAAAATCGTTATGCCGAGCTCTTTTTCAAGCTCCTGCATTGAGCTTGTCAGTGATGGCTGAGCTATGTATAAAACCTCTGCGGCTTTATTGAAGGAGCCGGTTTCGGAAATTGTGATTGCATATCTGAGCTGTTGAAGTGTCATAATATCATCCCTTCGAGTAAATATATTTTCTGCCATCCATGCCGATGAACTTTATCAATCCCATCTCTTCGAGTATTTTAATTGCGCTGGATAATGCCCTTCCGTCAAGTCTTGTAAGCTTAGAATAATCTTTGCGGGTAAACGTGTCCGGCAGAGCTTCAGGAAGAAAGATTCTATAATCCTCCGGCTCGCTTAGAATAATCTCGTCAAACAGTTCGAGTGGAATTCTGTCGTTTCGGGTCGCACGGTGCTTGTGGGCTTTGCCGTAGCCGTTCTGGTTCTTTATATCCCAAACGTCAACCAGTTCGAGAACTACCTGTACTTGCCCACTTCTGAGATAGTCTTTGATATTGTATAACTCATAGATGCTGTCATACGGCGTTCCGGTTTTCGGGGAACGGCGCCTGGGAGTTAGCTCGCCGGTGTCCGGGTCAAGCCAGGAGATCCACTTCTTGTGGGGGAGCGGATAGACGACGGTTGTATAGTAACCGGCGGATATGTAGTAATCAAGCTTTTCGCAAAGGCGTTTCAGAGTTCTGGTCTGGATTTCGATTATATCTATTCCGTGACAGATGTCGGCGGTGAATCTGCCTATTCCAACCTCGTGAAAATCAGGGTCAGGCTCATAGTAATATTTGAAAAGCGCATGAAGATACTTTTCGCCGAGAGTTCCGACTCCGGCGGAGATTAAGATATCTTCACGAGGTCTCAGAAGAAGCTCCGAAAAGCGCTGTTTCTCTGGTTCGAGCACTCACCCATCCCCTTTCACGATGAAATCATATACAGTATAGCACATTTTCTTCCCGGTTTCCACTGTAAAATCGAAATATTTGACATATAGCGGCTTGCTTTTAAGCACAAATGGGTGTATAATCATTGTTGGTAAATTTTTAAAGCCTACAATAACGATTACATATAGGAGGTTAATTAATGTCAGAATTATTCCACGGCTTTGCCGAAACGAGAGTCAGAGAGCTCTCTGAAATCGACGCTAAGCTCCACGAAATGAAGCATGTTAAGTCGGCCGCACGGCTTATCTGGATTGAACGTGAGGACGATAACAAGACTTTCGGCATCGCATTCAAGACCCTGCCGGAAAACGACACGGGTGTGTTCCACATCCTTGAGCACTCGGTTCTCAACGGTTCCGACCGTTATCCCGTGAAGGAGCCGTTTGTCGAGCTTCTTAAAAACTCGATGAATACGTTCCTGAACGCCATGACCTTCTCGGACAAGACGGTTTATCCCGTTTCCAGTAAGAACAATCAGGATTTCATAAACCTTATGAGGGTTTACTTGGACGCTGTTTTCCATCCGCTTATCTACTCGAAGCCTGAAATCTTCTATCAGGAAGGCTGGCACCACGAGTTCGCAGAAGATGGTACCGTCAGCTACAAGGGCGTTGTCTTCAACGAGATGAAAGGCGCTACTTCCGACCCAGACGACATTCTCGAAGAGGCAGTTATGCAGGGGCTCTTCCCCGACAACTGCTACAAGCACAATTCGGGCGGAGCTCCGGCAAGTATTCCCGACCTTTCTTATGAGATGTTCATTGCGAACCACAAGAAATACTACGACCCGTCTAATTCCTACATCTTCATTGACGGCAGTGTTGACATCGACACGACACTCGGTATTATTGATAACGAGTATCTCAGCCACTATGATGCCGCTCCGGAGATTCCTCCGATTGAAATGCAGAAACCGATTGACGGTGGAGTTATTGAGCATGAGTACGGTCTTTCACCCTCCGAAGAGCTTGAAGGACACACAAGACTTGCCTATGGCAACGTAATCGGCACCTATGATGAGTACGAAAAGCTTATTGCTATGGATGTTCTGGCGGAAGTTCTTGCAGGAACCAACCACTCGCCGCTCAGCAGAGCTATTCTCTCGGAAGGTCTCGCTGAGGACGTTATACTCCGGATTTCCGACGGTATTCTACAGCCGTATGCAGTTCTTGAAATCAGAAACCTCAAGGAAGAGGATAAAGTCAAAGTCGAGAAGATTGTAAGAGATACTTTGACTGGCATTGCAGACGGCGGTGTTGATCGTGAGCAGTTGGAGTCCTCGATGGCGAACCTTGAATTCAAGCTTCATGAAAAGGACTACGGACCGAAGGGTCTTGTATTCGGACTCACCGCTCTTGACACATGGCTCTATGGCGGCGACCCGGCGACAAAGCTTGTTGTCGGCGATATGTTTGAAGATCTGAAGAAGAAGGCTGATGAAGGCTACTTTGAACAGCTTATCAGGGACGTTCTCCTTGATAACAATCACACCTGCAAGGTTATTTTGAAGCCTTCGCACACCTATGCTGAGACGACTGCCGAAATAGAGCAGGCAAGGCTGAAGCGTGAAGAAGAGTCCTGGACTCCTGAGGAGCGTGAGGCTCTTATCAAAAAGCAGGAGAAACTTGAAGCTTGGCAACACAGCGAGGACACTCCCGAAAATCTTGCAACGCTTCCTATGCTCAAACTCAGCGATTTGCCCGACGAACCGGAGAAGTTCCCGATGGAAGAATCGGAGATTAATGGTGTCAAAGTTCTCACCCACAAGCTGAATACTTCCGGAATTGTCTATACAAATCTCTATTTTGACGCTACCGATTTGAGTGAAAAAGAGCTCTCTGCGGCTTCGCTTCTTTGCTCGCTACTCGGAAGAGTCGACACAAAGTCTCATTCAGCCGAAAAGCTTCAGACACTTCTTAACTTCTACTGCGGTAACTTCAGCGCAAAGGTTTCGGCTTACCCGAGTTCGGATAACTATGACGTCAAGTTTGCTGTCTCTTACTCAGCTCTTGAAACAAAGCTTGAAGACGCTACAAAGCTTGTCTGCGAGATTCTCTCGGAAACAAAGCTTGACAACGAGACTTCGATTTCAGAGATTCTGAAGCAGGAAAAGACTTCCCTCTTCTCGGACATTCTTATGAGAGGAAATATGGCGGCTCTTGGCAGAGTCGAAGCACAGATTTCACCTTCCGGTGTTGTCGGTGAATACACCTCCGGCATAAGCTACTACAAGACTCTCGGCGAGTTTGAAGGCGACATTTCGGGACTTCTTTCTAAACTTGAAGGCGTCAAGAGTAAAATCATCGGCTCTGACAGAGCTATTGTAAGTATCACCGGCGAAATGGCGAATGCCGCTGAGACGGTTGTTAATGGCGTTGTATCTACTCTTCCTGCTGTTGGAAAGTCAGCCGGCAAGGCAGATTTGAAGCCATTTGGCATCAAGAAAGAGGGAATTGCGGTTCCTACCGAAATTGCATTTGCGGCTATGGGAAGCAGTGTTTCAGCCCTCGGCGAAACCGTCACCGGAGACTACAGCGTTGCGGCGAGAATCCTGACATACGGCTACCTCTGGAACGTAATCAGAGTACAGGGTGGAGCTTATGGCACCGGATTCGTGGCACGTGATTCCGGTTATATCACCTGCCACTCCTACCGTGACCCGAGTGCGAACAGGTCTTTAGGCTACTTCAAGAAGAGTGGAGAATTCCTGAGAGACTTCCTGAAAAATAATGACGACCTCACCGGCTTCATCATCGGCAGTGTTTCGGACATGTTCCGCCTCACCACACCGAGCATGAAGGGCACCATCTCCGATAACAGATACTTCTCAGGCATCACGCCTGAGCGTGTTGTTGAAAAGTATCACGAGCTCATCGGCGCAACACCTGAGAAGCTAATGGAGCTGTCCTACAACATCGACAAGGTCATCTGCGATGGCGGCATCTGCATTGTAGGTTCAAAGAAGCAGCTTGATGAATGTGAAGAACTTGATAGCGTCGAAACTCTCTAATCCATGTTAATAAATTCAGCCGGTTTTGTGCCGGCTGATTTTTTATGCTGATTCATCCATTATTTCTTTGGCGTAACGAAGAATCGGGAGCTCACATTGTGCTACCAATCTTCCAAGCTTAGATACTTTAGCGTTCTCGTATTCTTGAAGTGCTTCTTCATATGTAAGCTTCACTGTTGACAGGTGAAAATCATTAATTTCATCAGGATTTAGATGTTTCTCTCCAAAAGCCGTTATCCTGCAAAGATAGAAATTATTGATATTATGCCTGTGTATCAAGTTGTAGTAATCACTGACAATCCCAAGTTTGCAGATCACATTAACTGTAACTCCGAGTTCCTCATTCAGTTCTCTCTTAATTGCTTCTTCAGGTTTCTCACCGGGTTCTACTCCTCCGCCTGACGTTCCGATATAAGAGCACTTGCCGAAATTGTCGTCACGACTCGTCTTCACGAAATAGAATTTGCCTTCATCGTCGAAGACTATTGCCCGGGCAATATTTCGGTCGTGGTCGGTGTATGTATATTCCCATTCGGTGTCCTGAAGCTCGATATTCAGGGGTTCGTGCATATCATTCTCTTCTTTCTTGTGTGTCTTCTCATCAGAGTCCCGATTCCGAGACCGGCGAGGGAGATTATAGCACCTGCGAGCCACAATGTCAAGTTCGGGAGATTGAAATTGCCGAAAGCGATGGTATTGGCGAGCTTGAAGGTGGCGTATTCGGCGAGGGTGTACATGATGCCGAAGATGACTGCCGACAGCCATTTCCATCTGCCCCAGTAGTCGTTTACGCTGATGAGAATCGAGAGCACGAAAGTCGTCACGGGCAGAACAAGACCGATAACAATCAGATAGTAGCCCATGGCGTCCGAGCCACTGATTATGCACCAGAAGAGAATCATTGCGATTGCATAAATTACGAGATACGTTGCGATTATTATCAGCTTGCCGATTTTACGCTTGCTCTTGACGGTGTCTGTGCTTTCTTCGAGGTATTCAAGGTATTCAGTCACGGGCGATTCATCCTTTAAAAGATGATCGAGGGTGACGTGATAGAGGTCACTCATCTTGACAACACTTATTATATCGGGATAGGTTTTCCCGTTCTCCCAGTTCGAGACGGTCTGCCGACTGACTCCAAGAGCTTCCGCCGCTTGCTCCTGAGTTAGATCAGACGAAAGTCTGGCGTTTTTGATTTTGGTTCCGATGTCCATTCGAGCACTCCCTTTCTGCAATTATTATACCTGATTTTCATGCGGTTGTCTATCAAAATGGGTTGACTTTCGGGATTTTTCGGTGTCAAAATGGTTTGACATTGGTATTTAGTCAACAAAAAACGCCTTTCGTGTGCGCTTATTGGCTGCGTTCCCAGGACGCGCAACAAAAATGCACCCTTTCAGGTGCACTTTTGTTGGCGCGTCCTACAGGATTCGAACCTGTGGCCTACGGCTTAGAAGGCAGTTGCTCTATCCAGCTGAGCTAAGGACGCATAAAAATGGAGCGGGTGATGGGAATCGAACCCACGCAACCAGCTTGGAAGGCTGGAATTCTACCATTGAACTACACCCGCAGGTTATATTCGTTGCCTTGAAGCTCTTACCTCTCAGCAACGAATGATATTATAGCATTTAGAAATGCAAATGTCAAGAGTTTTCTTCAGCATTTTTTCAAAAATCACGTGCTTTCTTTATCCCGACGGAGCTTCTCGATAATCTTGTCCTTGAAAAGTATTCCGACCAGTCCCAGAACAGCAACTACCGCGAACAACACAATCGCTGTGATGAGATGTCCATCACTGAGACTCGCGCCGAAAACGGTCGAAAGAATTATCGCCGGGGTTCTTGCGAGCATCGATAGGAAGAAGAACCGGGAGGGCTTTATCTTTGTAAGCGGGACAATATATGTCAGTGCGTCTTTTGGCATTCCTGGAATTAAAAACAGGATGAAGACGGTCGCTTCGAGCTTTTTGTCGTCGTTCAAGAATTCAAAACGCTTGATGCCCTTGCCGTCGACAAACGCCTCAACTACCGGCATACCGAATTTTCTCACGGTCATGAATACAACAACTGAGCCCAAGAATACTCCCAAAAAGCAGAGAATCGTTCCCCAGAAATTTCCGAAAAGAACTCCGCCGAGAATCTGGATGACTCCGCCCGGGATGAGGGCAACAACCACTTGTAGCATCTGCAAGAGAAGATAGATGATAACGCCCAGGACGACGTTGCGGTCGACTATTGCCTGAAGTGCTTCCCTGCCCTCGTCGGTCGAGAGAAGCTTGACAAGCGGAATTCCGGCTATCGTCAAGCCCACCATAACTATGACTAGAATCACGACTGCCGCAATCTTGATTGCCTTTTTGTTTTGGAAGATGTTTTTCATAGAAAAATCCTACCGCCGTTTTCCGTGTCCGAAAAGCCTGTGACGAAGCTTCATTTCGTAGACGAATAAAAGTCTGTCCAAAAGTATATCGAACATCGCGAACACAACATTTCCGACTGCCAATAGAAGAATCCAGAACCAGGAAAGCTCCCCCATCATGTCCGTTTCGGTAATGCCGAAGACGAAGATTATGATAAGATACGCCAGAACCATTGCGACATTGAAGATGGCGAACTTTAAAAGCGTTTTCAACACTTTTGGCTTCAGCTTCTGTATGTAGACCCGGAGAATCGGATAGTAGCCGAAGAACATGACATACATCATCGCCGCTTCCTTGTCGGGGCACATGAAAAGTGAAAGAACCGACACCCCGACATAGGCACAAAGGCTCGTTTTCAAGCCGCATTCGGTGTATAGAATATACATGAGTATCGAGCATATCATCGGGAATACATACAGGAATATCGGAAGAAATCCGACCGAAAATTCAAGTACAAGACAGAGCGCCGATACTATCCCGCCGAATGCGACGTTGAAAGATGTCTTTCTCATTTTGTAAAGTGGTGCGAGTGCTCGTTAAGAAGATTCTGCTTGATGTCCCAGAGCTTCTGTGAAAGGTCGACATAGTGAACGTGCGGGTTCTCGAAGCGAAGAACCGAATCCCACATTGTGGCAATCTCACGGATGCAGTGGTTTCTGCTCTCGCTTAGAGTAGGCATATTGTAAACGCACTCACCGTTCTTGAAGATGGGCACAAGAAGTTCACGTGCGGTGTAGTTTTCGAGAGTTCTGCGCTTCCATGTGTAGTCAGGGTCGAAGATTTCGAGCGGCTCCATGTCGTTGACTGTCTCGTCGTGAACGCAAAGATAGTCCGCAATTGCCTTGCCATTGTCGTTGTCGTAGAGACGATAGAGCTTCTTGAAGTGAGGAGTTGTAATCTTCTGGACATTCTCGGAAATCTTGATCTTCGGGATTACGTTGCCGTTTTCGTCTTCAAATGCGACGAGCTTGTAGACGCCGTCAAGGACGGACGAGGGCTTTGAGGTGATGAGTCTTTCGCCGACTCCGAACGAATCGACCTTTGCTCCCTGCAAAAGCATGTCGCGGATGAGGTATTCATCTAGTGAGTTGGAAGCTGTAATCTTGCAGTCGGGATAGCCTGCGTCGTCGAGCATCTTTCTCGCTTTCTGAGAAAGATATGTTATATCGCCTGAGTCGATTCTTATGCCCTTCGGGCGCTTGCCGAGAGGCTTTAAGACTTCATCGAACGCCTTGATAGCGTTCGGAACGCCGCTTTTCAGCACGTTATAGGTGTCGACAAGAAGAGTTGCGTTGTCGGGATAGACTTCGCAGTATGCCTTGAAAGCTTCGTACTCGGTGTCAAACATCTGAACCCACGAATGAGCCATAGTGCCGGTTGCCGGAACGCCGAATTCCTCATCTGTAAGTGCACATGCGGTTGCCGCCGCTCCGCCAATATAGGCGGCTCTTGCTCCAAGTACTGCGGCATCCGGACCATGAGCACGGCGTGAGCCGAACTCGGCAATTACTCTGCCCTCGGCGGCTCTGACAATTCTGTTAGCCTTGGTTGCGATAAGTGACTGGTGATTGATTGTAAGAAGCAGGAAGGTTTCAAGAAGCTGTGCCTGGATTGCAGGAGCACGGATTGTCATTATCGGCTCGTTCGGAAAGACTACAGTTCCCTCTGGAACTGCCCAGACGTCACCGGTGAACTTGAAGTCTTTGAGATACTCTAAGAAATCCTCAGAAAACTGCTTCTTAGAACGTAGATACTCTATATCTTTTTCATCAAAGTGCAGGTTCTTTATGTAGTCGATAGCCTGCTCCAAGCCTGCGGTGATAACGTAACCGCCGTCTCCGGGAACTCTTCTGTAGAATAAGTCGAAATAGCAGACTCTGTCCATCAGCCCTTTTTCAAAGTAGCCGTTGCCCATTGTCAGCTCATAGTAGTCAAAAAGCATTGTGTAGTTTACGTTGTTCATTTTTTCTTGCCTCGATTGTTTTTATTTTGGGAATCCTTCGATCCCTTCTGAATTGCATTTCTTAATGCTGTAAGCTCAGCCGGCGTCAATTCCCGATAGTCGCCTGGCTTTAACATCCCAAGTTTGATAGGTCCAACGGAGGTTCTCTTGAGTCTTGCGACCTCCAAGCCAACTGCGTTGCACATACGCCGAATCTGGCGGTTTCTGCCCTCATGGATGGTTATCTGAAGAACTACCCTGCCCTCTTCCTTTGTAAGCACCAAAACTGTAGCAGGAAGGGTTTTCTTGCCATCATCGAGAACCACACCGCTTGAAAGCTCGACAAGCTGTTCCTCGGTTACGTCAGGGCGAACCGTGACACGATAGGTTTTTGAGATGTGACAGCTCGGGTGCATGATGGCGTTTGCCATTGCACCGTCGTTTGTAAATAGGAGGAGTCCTTCGGAATTCATATCGAGCCTGCCAATTGGGTATACTCTTTCTTCAACCCCATCTAAAAGCTCCGTGACACATCTTCTGCCACGGTCGTCGCTCATTGTCGTGACGTAGCCACGGGGCTTATTTAACATGATATAGACGTTATTTTTCTTCTCGTCTGTGGGAAGATTGATGCCGTCTATACTGATTATGTCCTTTCTCGGGTCTGCTTTGTCACCTAACTTGCAGGGTCTGCCGTTGACTTTAACCCTGCCTTCGGAAATCATTGCCTCTGCTTTCCTTCGGGAGGTGACTCCGCAGTCGGAGATTATCTTCTGTATTCTTTCCGTCATTATATCACCGTTTTGTTTTTAATTGGTTTCGCTGATATGCGATACTGCTCCCTCCATATGGAAGCAGTAATCGTAGAGATTTGTGTGGTCATACCAGTCGTTCGGGTCGCTTAAAGTCACGCAAATAAGCGTTACTCCGTCACGCTCGCAGGCGGAAACAAGGCATCTTCCGGCTTTGTCAGTAAAGCCTGTTTTCACGCCGATTACGCCGTCGCATGAACTGAGCAGTTTATTCGAGTTTGAAAGCCAGAAGCTCTCACCATCGCCAAACTGAAGGCAAATCGATTTCGTCCCGCAGATTTCTCGGAAAATCTCGTTTGATAGTGCCAGACGTGTCAGATTTGCCATATCGAGAGCCGTTGAATAATGCTCGTCGGTATAGTCGTCAAGACCTGATGGCGTAACAAAGTGGGTATTCGTGAGCCCGAAGTTTTCGGCTTTCTCGTTCATAAGTTCGACGAAATCTTCAATACTTCCTGCAACCGCAACTGCGGCGGCATTTGCGGCGTCATTGCCGCTTGGAAGCATCATTCCGTAAGCTAAAATCCGCTTGGTGACGATTTTGCCTTCCGAAAGTCCCATTGAGGAGCCTTCAACTTTGATAGCTCCGCTGTCGACTGTGAACCAATCGTCTATGTTGCCCGATTCGAGTGTGAGAAGAGTTGTCATTATCTTCGTTGTGCTTGCCATCGGTAACTCAAGATCGGCGTTTTTCTCATAGAGAACCTTGCCGGTTTCATACTCGACGACTACCGCCGCCCTTGCCGCTATCTGGGGCTCGGAACGAACTGACGCCGACAGCGCCGAAGCTGTGCCCGAATCTGATGAACTATTCCGTGCTTTTATGCAGATGCAGGATGCCATTATAACAAGACATATCATGCAGACAGCAACCCGCTTGATTGTATATTTATCCATAAACTTTTTCGTATTCCTTTCCGGTTGCAAAGGCAACTGTTTGAATACGATTAGTTTGTGGACATCACACGTTTTTTATTCGTCAGTTTCCTCGTCTTCATCGTCCTCGTAGACGACTTCCACCTTCCTGCCCTTATCTAAGAAGCTGACAACCTTGTCGATTACATCGGGGATTGTGGCGAGTGCCGCATTCTCCTTGGGAGCATTGACTGTGAGCTGTAGGAGCTTTGTAGTGCCGTCGGGGGCGATTGTGATGAATGCAAGAGGAGTTACAGTGACTCCACCGCCCATTCCGCCGCCGAACAAGTCCTTTTCGCTCTTGGCAGGAATATCAGAACCGCCGGAGCCGAAGCCGACTGAAACCTTTGATACAGGAATAATCGTTGTTCCGTTCGGAACGGTTATCGGATTGCCGACAACGGTATCGACATCGACGACTTCCTTGATTTTCTCAACTGCGGTCTTGACGAGACCCTCTAAATTGCTTCTTTGTTCGTTCATGTTGATCCTTCTTTCTTGGAATTACTCTCGGGCTCGGGTTTATCGAGACTGTCGAGAGCAGATTTTACTTTAAGATAGTTTATAAGTATATACACGGCTAGTGCCAATATAGACAGTATTCTTGCCTTGATTAAAAGGCTTCCGTTTGCTTCGAAAGTTTTATGCTCATAATCGCACTTTAACTCGGTTTTCTTGATTGTGACCGAGAAGAGACAGCATATCAGTGAAAGTGCGTTATAGAAAACAGCATTGATTTTGCCGAAATTCTGTCCGGCAACAGCGGCATCGTCGCTTCCGACTGTGAGATGGATGTCTAAATCCCTTATCTTAATGAGCTTCAGGAGCTTTTTGAGGGCGGTCTTGACCTTGGGAAGATAAACCTTTACTGCGTTCCACTTGTCTAGGAGAGAACTGCCTTTTTTCTCATCCTCGGACTCATCATCGGTGGATTCTTCCTGGCTTTTGGGAGGTTCTTCTGATTTGGGCACTTCTTTTGGCTCGGGCTCAGGCTCTGGTTCAGGCTTTGGCTCCTCCGTGACTTCGGGGATTTCACTGATTTCGATTTCAGGCTTATCAGGCTCTGGTTCGGGTTTGGGCTTTTCAGCGGATGGCTCTGGCTCTTCTTTTGGCTTGTCCTCTTTCTTTTCAGATGTGTCGAGCTTGAAGAGCTGAAGCCAGAGATATTTGACTGTGAGCTTAAGGCTCTTATTGTCGAAGCTGATATAAACTCTGATTGAGAACAGCGTGAGGATGAAAATCAGTAGAAGCAGTGCGAGAAGCACTATGCCTATGATTTTCAATATCGTAAGAAATATTACTATAGCGCTCCGCCTCCAATCGGATTATTCTTCGCTTTCTATTTCGTCGATGCTTATCTGCCCTTCATCGGACGGCAGTGGCGGAAGCTCTCCCAAAGACGAGATTCCGAAGCATCTTAAAAAGTTCTCTGTAGTTTTGAAGAGAACCGGCTTTCCGGGGATGTCGAGTCTTCCTGCCTCAGCGATAAGCTCTTTTTCTAACAGATTATTGACAACTCCCGAGCTGTCTACACCGCGGACATCGTCGATAAAGCTCCTCGTGACCGGCTGATTATAGGCAATTATCGTCAGGACTTCGAGAGAAGCCTGGGAAAGTGCAGAGCTTCTCTTTGAACGGACTGCCGCAGAAATATAGGGTGCAAATTCCTTTTTGGTTACGAGTTGATGTGAAGAATCAAGCTTTATCACTTCGAGTGCAGAACCGGATTCCTCCAACCTGTCGTTGAGAAGTTTTATGAAGCTGTCGAGCTCGCTTTGCTCGATTCCCGCTGACAAAGCAAGCTTTTCGTCCTCAACCGGCTCACCCAATGCGAATAGTATCGCTTCGAGTGCCGAAAGCTTTTCGTTATATTCCAATTTCCTTCTTCCTCCTGTTGAGAGTTATCTCGGTGTTGTCGTCATTAAGGCTCACTCTGCCAGATTTGGCTAGCTCCAATACCGCTAGAAATGCCGCAATCTTTTCCGATTTGCCACTTATTCCGTCAAGAAGCACCGACACCGGGCAGGTTCCGGTCTTATAGAGTCTCTTGAGGACTGAGACGATTCCCGTCGAAACGGACACGACTCGATGGGAGACAAGTGGCTTGAAGACAGACGCTTCAACCGGTCGCTGACGCATTTTTTTGTCGAAAATTCCGATATAGGCGCCAAGCAGTGCCTGTGGGTCGCAATTACCGACGTAGGTTTTTGGGAGTTCCGGGAGTGTCGGCTCGCTTGCGAATACCTTGTCGCCGACATAGAGGAGTGATAGCTTTTCCGCTGCTTGTTTGCAGACGGAGTACTGAGTCAGCTTACCTTCTAATTCCTGTTTTAGTTCAATTGCTTCTTCGTGCTTTGGCAGGAGATATAGCGTCTTGATTAAGATGAGCCTTGCCGCCATTTCGAGAAAATCGCTGGCATATTCAAAATCGTAGTCTTCGATGCCATCGATGTAGTCAAGATACTGGTCCAAAAGCGCCGAAATCTCGATATCAGCGATACTCAGCTTGTGCTTTGAAATGAGAAAAAGGAGTAAATCAAGCGGTCCCTCAAAGCCTTCCAGCCTATAAACAACGTCACTTTTGCCTGTTACTACTGTACTCATAGGCTAAAATATCGCTTTCATGATCAGTTCTACCCAGAAGAATAGGTAGTAAAGTCCTCTGTAGAAGATGTTTATGAGCCAGTTGAGCGGAGTTGTCAGGATTCCGGTGAACAAAAGAAGCATAAAGCCGATGTAGATATATCTCTGATATCTTGCAAGCCAGGCATTGACTTTGTAGGGAGCATATGCACTCAGGATTCTTGAGCCATCAAGTGGCGGAATAGGAATCAGGTTGAAAATTGCAAGGGATAGATTTACCGATATGAAGTAGTAGATTGCAAGAAAGACGTAATAAAGCGCATTGTACGTTGCCTCTGAGATAGCAAAGCAAACAGGAATATAGTTAATAATTCTCAGTATGAACATTCCAATTGCGGCACAGGCAAGATTTGAAAGAGGTCCTGCGGCGGCGGTGATGGCTGTTCCCTTTTTGTAGTCACGGAAGTTTCTTGGGTTGACAGGGACCGGCTTTGCCCAGCCGAAGCCGAACAGCAAAAGGAATATCGCACCGAAAACATCAAGATGTGCTATTGGGTTCAAAGTCATTCTGCCGGACATGTATGCAGTTTCGTCGCCCATTTTATGGGCGGCATAGGCATGAGCGCATTCGTGGACAGGAAGTACAGTAAATATGATCAGCAGTCTGATTCCTAACATAATCAGCAGTTGCTTTGGGTCGCTCAAATAGTAGAATATCGACACTTAAGTTTGCTCCTTTTTCGATATATTTTAAAAGCCGAACAAGGCGTAATGACTGAGTTTAAAATCACGCAGACTAATCATACACCATTTGTGTGAAAATTTCAAGTCATCTTTACCCCAATAAATGCTTTCGGGGTGAAAATTTAAAGATTTGGACACAGATTCTTCGCTTTTGAGGCTCTTTTTGCGAATCCGAAAAAAATATTTCAAAAAACACTTGCATTTGTCGCGGAAATTTGATATGATAGATGACGTTGAATTATGATTATAATTACGCTGATTGAGTTGGCACGTTTTTCTGTCTCTCAAGTAAGCTTGAAGAAGGAGGTGCAGCCCAATGGCAAAGTGTGAAATTTGCGGCAAGGGTGTTACTTTCGGAAATAAGGTATCTCACTCAATGAGAAGCACCAACAGAACTTGGAAGCCGAACATCATGAGAGTCAAGGCTATCAAGAACGGTACTCCCTGCCATATGTATGTCTGCTCGAGGTGCTTAAGATCCGGAAAAGTAACCAGAGCTTAATGCAATACTTAGACACAAATAAAATTCAGTCGACCTTTCGGTCGGCTGTTTTTTTATCTGTAAAGTGCGTCGGAAAGAGCAATAAGCTCGTCCATTTTGAGCTGTTCTGGTCTTGAATTTGGGGATATTCCCGCTTCGGTCATAGCTTCAGTTACAATTGCCTTGTCGATTCCCAGAGAACCACAGATGGCGTTTACGGTGGTTTTTCTCCTTTGAGTGAACATGCCACGAACCATTTTGAAGAAGAAATCTTCGTTCTTAACTTTCGGAAGAGTCTTTCGCATATCGAACTTCACAACACAGCTGTCGACATTGGGGCTCGGCATGAAACAGCCTCTTGAAACCGGGAAGAGAATTTTTCCTTCCGAATAGTAGCTTGCAGCAATAGTTACGGCTCCGGCTTCACGGGTGCCCACGGGTGCGCAAAGGCGGACTCCGGCTTCCTTCTGGACGAGTGCCGTTATTGATTCAATGGGAAGCCTCGACTCGAACAGCTTCATCAGTATTGGCGAAGTTATGTAGTATGGCAAGTTCGAGCAGACGGCGACTTTTAGTCCCGGAAATTCGTCCTCGATAAGCTTGTTTAAATCGAGCTTAAGGACGTCGGCTTCGACTACTTTTACATTATGGCAATCTACAAGAGTTTCATTCAGGACTTCAATAAGCCGGTGGTCTACTTCTATGGCGACGACCTTGTCGGCACGCTTTGAGAGCTCGACTGTCAGGACTCCCATTCCGGCTCCGATTTCGATTATGCCATAACCTTCACGGGCATTCCCTGCCTCGGCGATTCGTGGGCATACGGTAGAGTCAATAAGAAAGTTCTGTCCGAGTTTTTTCGAAAAAGTGAAGCCGTGGCGGCTGAGGATTTCTTTTATTACGGTTGGATTTGAAAGGCTTTGAGTCATATTTTCTCCGATTGGTTTATTATGCGTTGCTCTTTCTCTTCCAGAGAGAAGGCATGAGGATGAAGAGAAGCGGATAAATTTCAAGACGTCCCAGAAGCATGGTGATTGAAAGGATTATCTTCGAGAAAGCTGAATAACTTGCATAGCTTCCCATCGGTCCCACTTCGGCAAATCCGGGTCCTATGTTGTTGAAGCAGGCGATGACTGAGGATGCTTTCGCCTCAAAGGTCAGCGGCTCAAAGGAAATCGCAAGGAATGCCGCTATCATGATGAAGATGTAGAGTGAGAAGTAGGTTCCGATTCCCTTGATGGTGCTGTCGTCGACGGTTTTGCCGTCCAGCTTTACGGCTCCTACTGAGAGTGCGGATGAATCATCCTGTAGAGCTCACGCTTGATGGACTTGAAGAGAACTACGACTCTTGAAATCTTCAGTCCACCGGCGGTGGAGCCGGCACAGCCTCCTATCAACATCAGAACAAGAAGCACAGATTTTGCAATCGGCGACCAGAGGTTGAAGTCTGCCGTTGCGAAGCCTGTTGTCGAAAGAATCGACATTACCTGGAACGCCGCTGTTCTTATTGTCTCTCCCAGACCGTTATAGAGCGGATATATGGACACAGAAACCACAATTATTGCGACTATGATTATGCCGAAATAGGTCCAGAGTTCTTCCGACTTAAATGCCGCCTTGAACTTGCGCATCAGTAGCAGGAAATAGATATTGAAGTTAGCCGCAAAGAGCACCAGGAAAATTGTGATTACCCACTGGACATAGGGACTGTAGCTTGCAAGGCTGTCGGACATGATTCCGAAGCCGCCGGTACCGGCACTGCCGAAGGCGTAGATACAGCTCTCATAGAGGCTGAGACCTCCCGCAAAAAGGAAGCTGATTTCAAGTACTGTGAGTCCTACATAGATAAGATACAAGATTTTTGCTGTCTGGCGGACTCTAGGGACGAGTTTTCCAACAATCGGTCCGGGCATTTCGGCTTTGAGGATGTGCATAGAACGGTCTGTTGAAGTCGGAGACACTGCCATTACTAAAACAAGAACTCCCATGCCTCCTACCCAGTGGGTGAAGCTTCGCCAGAACATGATTCCGTGGCTCATTCCGTCGTAGCTTGTTAAGATTGATGCTCCCGTCGTAGTGAAGCCGCTGACTGTCTCAAAGAAGGCGTCGACGAAGTTCGGGATTTCCTGGCTGATTACAAACGGAAGGCAACCGACCAGAGAAAGCATCACCCACGAAAGGGCTGTTATTATGAAACCTTCTTTTGAGTAGATGACCTTGTTTGACGGCTTGAAGATTAAAATCATTGCTCCACCTAAAACGAGAGCGATGAGGATTGATACCAGAAATGCATAGGCGCACTTTTCCATGTAGATTACGGAAACAAGAAGAGGCAGAAGCATTAAAATTGCCTCTACCAGAACCATCTGTCCAGCTACATAGAAAACCATTCTGCGATTCATATAAGTTGCCTTTCTTCGGGGAGGATCTCCTGAAGAACCCCTCCACCACCGGTTTCGCCGGCGGTCCCCCTCCCCTTTCAGGGGAGGCTATTTGTGACTACGCCAAAATGTCTGCTAAATCCCTAAGTCCTAAGTTTCCGGAGATTACTACTACTCGGTCACCTACGGTTATTATGTCGTTGCCAGACGGGATTATCGTCTTTCTGCCACGCATGATGCCGGCGATGAGGATACCTTTTTTGAGCTCCAGGCTCTTCAGCGGGATTCCGGTGAGCTTTGATTCGGAATTGACCAGGAATTCAAGTGCTTCGACCTTGCTATCCATAAGCTTATAGAGCGTTTCAACACTAGATCCGACGCTGTTTTCAAGAGCTCGAGCATATTTTACGACTACCGATGAAGTAATATCTTTAGGGGAAACGACGCACTCAACGCCTATCTTAGTTGCCATTTCGACGAGCTCATCACGGTTTACCTTTGCGATTACCTTCGGGACATTCTGCATTGAAGCAAATATCGCTGTAAGGATGTTTTCCTCATCAAAACCGGTGAGAGATACGAACGCATCGGCACTTTCTATGCCTTCTTCCAGAAGGAGCTCCTGTTGCATACCGTCGCCATAAATAATCGATGTGCCGGGAAGAAGTCCGGCAAGCTCTTCGCAACGAGCCTTGTTTTTATCTATAATCTTTGCATAACCGCCGCTACGGTTGATCAGTGCAGCAAGATAGAAGGCAATCTTGCTTCCGCCCAAAATCATGGTGTGCTTGGCCTTTTTCTTGAGGACGCCGACCATTTTCATAAGCTTAGACATTTCGGTGAGGGAGGCTGTTATGCCAATCTTGTCGCCAGCTTTAAGCTCGAATGTGCCGCTTGGAATATAAACCTCACTGCCCCTCTGGACACAGCATACAAGGAAGTTTGCGTTGAACTTTTCGCGCGCTTTGATGAGGTTCATTCCGTCAAGCTCACTGCCCTGTGGGATGATTATCTCTATCATTTCAAGATTTCTTCTTGAAAAGCTTTCTATTCTGACTGCCGACGGGAACTTTAAGATATTGTACATCTCCTGAGCTGTCAGGAGCTCGGGATTGAGGGCAAGAGAAAGCTCTAAGTGCTTTCTAAGGAAACCAAGGCTATTGTCGTTATATTCAGGATTTCTGATACGGGCAATCGTGTTTTCAGCGCCCATCTTCTTTGCCAGGAAGCAGGCAAGCATGTTCTGCTCGTCGGAATCCATACATGCAACGAATATGTCGGCTTTCTCGACGTTCGCCTCGACAAGTGTTTCATAGTTGGAGGCATTGCCGATAACGCCCATAACATCGTGGACGTTGGTTATAAGGTTTATTACGTCTGCATCGATATCGACTGCCACAACGTCGTGACCTTCAGCCGCTAACGCCGCAACAATCTCCATTCCAATTTTTCCACATCCCGCAACAGTGATTTTCATTTCTTGACGATATTCCCTTCCCAGCCGAGCCCGGCGAATTTCAACACTATTTTATCACCTTTTCACACGGTTTGCAACTGTTATTTCAAAACTACCGTTATATGCAACAAAATCCCCACCAATTGGTGAGGATTTTATTACAGATTATATCAGACGTCGCCTGCAAGTTCTCTATAGAGACCCATGTAGAGCTCTGCCGAGCGAGCCCAGCTGAAATCTTCACGCATTGCATGAGATGTGAGCTTGCCCCACTGCATTCTCTGGTCATAGTAGGCTCTTGCTCTGACGGTTGCATCGAGCATGTCATGAGCGTTGTAGGTCTTGAATGTGAAGCCGTTGCCGCCGGGACCGCCGCAGTCGACGATAGAGTCCTTCAGCCCTCCGGTTTCACGGACTATCGGGATTGTGCCGTATCTTAAAGCTACCATCTGAGCCAAGCCGCAGGGCTCGCTCTGTGAAGGCATCAGGAACATGTCGGCACCGGCATAGATTCTGTGTGCGACATCCGGGATGAAGCCAATCTTGACTCCCACTCTATCGGGATATCTGTATGCCATCTCACGGAAGAAGTCTTCATACTGCTTCTCACCGGAACCTAAAATTACAAACTTGTAGCCCAGGTGAACCATATCTTCAAAGACACACTTTATGAGGTCAACGCCCTTATGGGAAGCGAGTCTTGTAACGATGCCCATAACAGGCTCCTTGCCGTCGGGAAGACCGAATTCTTCGAGTATTGCCTTCTTGCAGACAGCCTTGCCGGACTTGTCATCTACTGTGTAGTTGGCGGCAAGTGCAGGGTCGGTTGCAGGATTATAGATATCCTGGTCGATTCCATTCAGGAAGCCAGTCAGCTTATACTGCTTGCTCCAGAGAACGGGGTCCAAGCCATGGGAGAAGTACGGATTGAGGATTTCCCACGCATACGTGGGAGATACGGTCGTAATCTTGTCAGCAACCTCGAAAGCGCCCTTCATGAAGTTACAGCAGTTGTCGTACTCCAAAATCCCTCTTGCATAATCGGGGATTCCGAGAAGGTCGGAGCAGAGCTCCATGCCATACTTGCCCTGATACTGGATATTGTGGATGGTGAAGACAGTCTTGATGTTGCCCATTCCTTCTTCGCCTCTGTAGAAGAGGTTATAGTAAACAGGTGTCAAAGCAGTCTGCCAGTCGTTGCAATTAAGTATATCCGGCTTGAAGTCGATGTGCTTGATGAGTTCGAGAATTGCTCTTGCGAAGAAAGCAAATCTCTCGGCGTCATCATAGTGACCATAGATTGTGTTGCGCTTGAAGTAGTATTCATTATCGAGAAGATAATATGTTACTCCTGCCGCTTCGCCCTTGAAGACGCCGCAGTACTGGCTTCTCCATGATACGGGGACAAAGAAGTTTGTAACATATTCCAAACTATCCCTCAGTTCCTGCTTGATTGTGCCGTAGAGCGGAAGTACCACACGGCAGTCCTGCCCTGCTTCGCAAAGTGCCTTCGGAAGCGAGCCTGCAACATCGGCGAGTCCGCCTGATGCCACATAAGGCAATGCTTCACTTGCACAATATAGAATTTTCAATTCAATCACCGTTCCTTTTTATCAGAGAACTCTCTTCTTGCCGATGTAAAGAGGACTTCCGACAGCGGATGAAATTCTTAATTCATCGCCGATTACAACGTCCTTATCGGTAATGATATTGGAAATCATGGTTTCCCTTCCGACTGAGGTATCCTGCATGAGAATGCAGTTCTTGACGACTGCTCCCTTTGCAATCTTGACGCCTCTGAAGAGGATTGAGTTCTCTACAACACCGTCGACAATACAGCCGTCAGCTACCAAAGAGTTATTGACTGAGCTGTCAAGACCGTACTTTGAAGGTGCATCGTCGCGAACTTTAGTATAGATGGGTCTCTTCTTCAGGATGAGTTTTCCTAAGTTATCAGGGTCGAGAAGCTTCATATTCTCGGTGTAGTAGCTCTCGAAATCGTAGATTCTGCTGTAGTAACCAGTGTATTCGTGAACACGGATATTGAGCTTGCCAGCCTTAGCCTGCAGGACGTCTCTGTCAAAGACATTCTTTCCTCTCGGAATCAGATCCATAACCAGGCTCTCAAGGAGTGCGGTTGAAAGGATGTTGATGTTGAGTCCCAGAGTGTACTTGCCAGCCTTTGCGGCGTTGAGGATTGTCTCCTTGACTCTGCCGGTGGAATCGGTCTCGAATGCAACCGAATCAGCAGTTTCAGAAGCAGAGTAATTGCCGGTTGAGGCAACACAGGTAATGTCAGCTCCAGACGCAATGTGTTCTTCGATAATCTTGGAGTAGTCGGCATTGAGTACGACGTTGCCGTCGGTAAGGATTACGTATTCACAGCCGGTCTTCTTGATGTAGCCGAGAGCGCCTCTTAATGCTTCGAGCTTTCCGACATAGAGACCGGAGTCGATATTTCCGTAGGGCGGAAGGATTGTAAGTCCGCCGTAGGAGCGTGCCAGATCCCAGTATCTCGCAGAACCGATATGGTCGAGAAGCGACTCATAGTTTGACTTTGTGATGATTCCTACTGTCGACATTCCGGAATTAACCATGCTGGAAAGCTGGAAGTCGATAAGACGGAATCTGCCGCCAAATGGAACAGATGCCATCGTGCGGTTTGATGCAAGCTCGGGCAGAGCCTCATCATGGGAATTTGCGAAGATAATGCCCAATACATTTGTCATATTATAGCTCATTGCGGCTTCCTCCTTACATATCGGCAGAGATAATCTCTTTAGGCTTAACGACTGAGCCCTGGCTTACTGTTACATCGTGACCGACGACTGCAACTCCCCACTCGTCCTTGTTCTCTACCGTTTCGGGTCTTGCGCCGATATGTGCGCCCGACTCAATGACGCTTGATTCACCGACTATCGAATACTCGACTACAGCGCCCTTCTTTACGGTTGCGCCGGGCATGAGAATCGAGTCGGTAACGACTGCGCCCTCCTCGATGGTGACTCCGCCGGAAATCATCGAGAACTCAACTGCTCCGTCGATAACACAACCGGTGGTTACCATTGAATTCTGAATCTTGGCATTCTTGCCGATGATATGAGGTGCACGGGAGTCGTTGTTCGAGTAAATCTTCCAGCTGGGATCATAAAGATCCAAAGAAACAGTCGGGCTGAGAAGATCCATATTCGCTTCCCAAAGGCTGTCTATCATTCCGACATCCTTCCAGTATCCCTCAAATCTGTAGGCATAGAGTCTTTCCTTGTTTTCGAGAAGTGCAGGAATAATGTTCTTGCCGAAGTCCTTTGTGGCGGTTTCGTCCTGCTCGTTCTCGATGAGGTACTTCTTGAGGGTAGGATATGAGAATATGTAGATACCCATTGATGCCAGAGTGCTCTCCGGAACCTTCGGCTTTTCTACAAACTTGGTGATTGCGTTGTCCTCGTCGACCGACATGATGCCGAATCTGGATGCTTCTTCATACTCAACGTCCAGAACTGCTATCGTGCAGACGGCGTCCTTTTCCTTGTGGAAGCTGAGCATCTTGGAGTAATCCATCTTGTAGATGTGGTCGCCAGAGAGAATTACGACATATTCAGGGTCATATCTGTCGATAAATGACAGGTTCTGGTAGATGGCATTAGCTGTGCCTTCATACCACTGTGCGCCGGAATTTGACTGATAAGGCGGAAGGATATGAACTCCTCCGTGAATTCGATCAAGGTTCCATGCCTGTCCGTTGCCGATATAGTCGTTCAGAACGAGCGGCTGATACTGGGTGAGAACACCCACTGTGTCGATACCTGAATTGACACAGTTAGACAGCGGGAAATCGATGATTCTGTACTTGCCTCCATAGGGTACGGCGGGCTTGGCTACGTTCTTTGTCAGTGCGTACAGTCTTGAACCCTGTCCGCCTGCCAAAAGCATCGCAACGCATTCTTTTTTGTTGTACATTACACTCTTCCTTTCAGATTTTGATTGAAATCGCTCTATTTTTTGTCGTCTGAATCAGGCGACGGAGTCTCTTCTTTTTTGACGACTTTTCTGCCGCCAGCTTTTCTTACTTTGAAATACATTACCGACATCGGAGGAATATCGACGGCTATCGACTGCTCCATTCCGTGAGAAGGAATATTCTCAGACTTGACTGTGCCATTCAGGTAGGGTGAACCGTCCTTTGAAGCCGAATTGAGGACTTCAGTATAAGTTCCTCTGTAGGGCACGCCGAAGCGGTAGCCCTTTCTCTCGACGGGGACGAAATTGCAGACTACTACAATCTCCTTGCCCGATTTGTCTATTCTTCTGAAGACGATTACGCTCTGTTCGTTGTCGTCAGCCGCTATCCAGGTGAAGCCCTTCCAGGAGTAGTCCTCCTGCCACATCGGCGGGTTTTCAAGATAGAACTTGTTGAGGTTCTTGACGTATTCCTGGAAATCTCTGTGAGCCTCGAACTTTTCGGGCATGAACCATTCGAGCCCGTTTGAGTAGTCCCACTCGCGGAACTGGGCGAACTCGCTTCCCATGAAGAGGAGCTTCTTGCCGGGGTGAGCCATCATATATCCCAAGAAAGCTTTGTCATTTGCAAGCTTTGATTCGGCTTCGCCTGGCATCTTGTCGACAAGTGAGTGCTTGCCGTGGACGACCTCGTCGTGCGAAATCGGCAAGATAAAGTTCTCGGAAAACGCATAGAAGAACGAAAATGTGAGTTTATCGTGGTTGAACTTGCGGAAGTACGGGTCAAGCGACATATAGTGCATCATGTCGTTCATCCAGCCCATGTTCCACTTAAAGTTGAACCCGAGACCACTCATGTCTACAGGCTTTGTGACGTTTGCCCAAGCTGTCGATTCCTCAGCAATCATTATTGCGTTCGGGCATCTTGAGAAGACTGCGGTGTTGAGCATTTGCAGGAACTCAACTGCTTCGAGATTTTCGTGTCCGCCGTACTTGTTCGGTCTCCATTCGCCGCCCTGTCTGTCATAATCGAGATAGAGCATCGACGCAACTGCGTCAACTCTCAGACCATCAACATGGTACTTTTCAAGCCAGTAGAGTGCACTTGAAATCAGGAAAGAGCGTACTTCTGGACGACCGAAATCGAAGACTCTTGTTCCCCAGGCCTTATGCTCCATCTTCAGTGGGTCGGCATATTCATAGCATGGCGAACCGTCGAACTCATAGAGTCCTGCACCATCCTTCGGGAAGTGAGCCGGAACCCAGTCAAGGATAACTGCGATTCCCGCCTGATGGAACTTGTCAATCATCTTCATGAAGCCTTCGGGAGTGCCATAACGGGAGGTCGGGGCGAAGTAGCCGATTACCTGATAGCCCCATGAGCCTTCATATGGGTATTCGGTCAGAGGCATGAACTCGACGTGGGTGTAGTTCATCTCTTTTAAATACGGGATGAGCTCATCTGCCGCCTTTTCGTAGCTGTAGACGTTGCCGTCCGGATATCTCTTCCAGGAGCCCAGGTTTACCTCGTAGATATTCATCGGCTTGTCGTAAGGAGTTGAACACTTACGCTTGTTCATCCAAGTGGTATCGCCCCACTTGTAGCCGGAGATGTCAAAAATCTTGGTTGCAGTTCCGGGAGGCGTTTCCATGTGGACGCCATAAGGGTCAGCTTTCATTCTTTTTGAGCCATCTGCGCCTTCGACAAAGTATTTGTAAGTCGAATATGTATCGAGCGCCTGCGCCGTGCACTCCCAGATTCCGCCCTGGATTCTGTGGCACGGATTGGCGTCTACGTCCCATCCGTTGAAATCACCTACAAGCGAGACACGCTTGGCACGTGGTGCCCAGACTCTGAAGATGTAACCGCCCTCATCTCTCTTATGAGCGCCCAGGAAATCTGCTGAGTCGTAGTTTTTACCATCCAAAAAGCTTGCGATTGCCGCATTCACGTCAAAGGTTTCTTTAACCGGAATAACACTGCTCATATCATTAACCCCTTCTTTCTTGTCGTAAAAAAGTAGTAGAGAATTTAATATTCTTTTATCAAGCAGAACGGCACTTTCTCCGTTTACTCGCTTATAGCTTCATTATAGCAAGCTTTGACGAATATTGCAAGGAGTTTAGAGCAATTTGACGTTTTTAACATTTTTCAACGCCTTTTTTTGTGCAAACTTAACAAAGAATTCTTTTAATTTTTTGAAAGTCGAACTACACCGACTGTAATATCATCGTGATAGCTTTCTTTCTGGCTTTTATGGGCTTCGCTCGTAACCATAGCCGCCAGATCATCTGCGGAAAGCTTGTCTTGCTCCTGAGAAATCTCAGCAAGCTTTTCGATTCCAAGGCAGTCAGCTCCATCTGTCATCATCAGAACTGTAAGATTATCTGTGAGCGTAATCTGCGTACTGACAAGGCTTACTTCCTCTAAGATTCCTATCGGATAGCCGCCCTGAGGTATCGGGGTGATCCCGCCATCTGAAAAAATGTAGCTCTTCCCTGCTCCGCATTTCCGGATTGTTATTTCTCCGGTCATGAGATTTGCTGAAAGGATATCAAGAGTTGCGAAGGACTCGTCCGACTGGCAGGAGCGGATATATTCGGACGAAAGCCGAAGAGATGATTCAAGAGAGTAGCCGGCTTCTGTAAGATTTTTGAAAGAAGTTATCAGGTTCTTGGCTACTCTTCCGGCGTCACTTCCTGTGCCCATGCCATCAGAGAGAATCAAGTAGCTATAGACGCCAAAGCTCCATATCTCTGCGCGGTCACCGCAGATTGAGCTATCAGGCTCGGAGGAATTCGCCACTATCTGGCAGACGCCTGCATCGAAATGCCACTTCAGTTTTGGCGTCACCGTAAAACGGATATGTTGGTCGGTTTCACTCCGGAAGAGTTCAACTTCGCTTCCCATCCTTGCTTTTTCTGCGGCTTTAGCAATTGCATTCTCGCTGATTCTGGCAGTTTTGGGATAATAGAGCTCGACTGCGCCATCCGGAAGCGGTCTGCCGGCGACTTTGAGACCGGTTCTCCTTGAAAGGATATCGCATATGAGATTGCACCTCGTCCGGCTCAGCCCCGGCATTAGCTCTTCCGAAATCTCCCTTTCAGTGAGTGACAGAATGCGGGTCATGCATTCAAAACTGTGCTCATTCGAGCCAGGGTTCGCAAACTTTGGGAATTTGGCTATGGCACTTTCCAGGAAGTCAAGTCTGAGAGAAGCTGAATGTGCGGCTGATGAGATGGAGTCCCTTTCGCGGGTGAGCTTGTATACACATATAATACACACTGAGAAACTGAGGATTTCGCTGAGATTATAGGAAGATGCAACTGCCACGGTTATGGCAAACAGCATGAAAAGCTGAGGCTTGGTGGAATCCCGAATCCCATTTTTAAACACTGTCGTTATCACATAAGTACTTGTGCCAAGCAATTGTCCGGCTACAACAATTTTTATGTACATTGCCAGGCTGGCGCCTGCCGTTGCTCCTGCGAAAATGGCACAGCCGAAGTATGAGGTAGCCGCTACTATTGAAACTACCTGAGGATATCTCCGGCGGCTTGTCCCGTCAAAGAGGAATCGGGTCATAAAAACTATTATCGCAGATGCCAAAGATGCTACTTTTCCTACTGTGATTTCAGTGAATATTGCAGTAATCAGTGCGCCCAGGAGAGCTGTAAATCCGCTGACTGTTGGCAAAGCGGCTACAAGTGCGGCGCAGAGAAGAGAATCTTCTCCGAGAATTTCCGATCCAGCGAGGATGACTCCTCCGAAAAAGCTGAGAATGGGCTTTGCAATTGCGATTATAGTCGTTTTTTGTACGGTTTTGACTGATTCTATGAGCTTCATTTTAACGCTTCCTTTCTGTTTTGGCGAAACAATTTTAGCGCAATGAGAACAAGAAGCATGTCGAAAAGAAAATCCCCACTGTTTCCAATGGGGACTTTGTAAAAAAATCACTTGTCAAAGCTTGGGTTGAATGCGTAGAAGTTCTTTGAATCGAGCTGATCTGTAACCAGACGCATCGCTTCACCAAAGCGCTGGAAGTGGACTATCTCGCGCTGGCGGAGGAACTTGATTACGTCTCTGACGTCCGGGTCATCAACAAGCCTGAGGATGTTGTCATAGGTCAGGCGAGCCTTCTGCTCAGCTGCAAGGTCTTCCGACAGGTCAGCGATCGGGTCACCTGTCGACTGGAAGAGCTCTGCCGAGAAGGGCGTTCCGGAAGCGGCTATCGGATAAAGTCCGGTCGTGTGGTCGACGAAATAGGTGTCGAAGCCGGATTCCTTGATTTCCTTCGGGGTGAGGTTCTTCGTCAGCTGGTAGATGATGGCGCAGATCATTTCCATGTGACCAAGCTCCTCTGTCCCGATGTCGTTTAAGATTGCCTTGACCTCCGGGCAGGGTGCGGTGTATCTCTGGGAGAGATAGCGCATCGAAGCGTTGAGCTCGCCGTCCGGTCCGCCGAACTGCGAGATTATTATCTTCGCCGCCGCAGGATCGGGATTTGCTATCTTGACGGGATACTGCAGTTTCTTTTCATATTGCCACATGTCTCACACCTCCTCGTTAGCCGAAAGTTCCCAAGGCCATGGAGCCTTGACCCATTGCCAGCATTCGTCGTTTGCACTTGAATCGGCAGTCAGAGGTCCATAGGTCGCCTCGTAGTCGGCTTTTGCTTCTTCGTAAAGCTTCTTGTACTTGTTGTAGTAGCTTAGAGCATCGGCGCAGTCCGGATGAGAGTCGAGGTAGAGCTGTGCCTCCAGAACTGCAAAAGAGTACTGCTGTACATACTTAAGCGGATTAGTATTACTCATATCGTTCTCTCCCCTATAAACGGCTTGTCAAGCTCTTCAAAGATGGTGCCCCGAGGCAGTCCGACCTGTGGCTCATAGACCTTCTGCCACGACTGATAAGGCACATAGAGCATCCCGATGGGCGTGCTTGCCGGCAGAGACGTCGTCGGCTGTTTGCAGTCAAGAGACGGGCTGTCGGAAGCGTCACAGCAATCGGTTGTGCTGAGTATATTAGTAAGTTTCATCTTGTATCTCCTTATTCTTATTGAAGCCCACCCAAAGGCGAGCCTCTGTTTATAGTATGAGACAAGATGGGATGTTGTGCACGCGCATGAATGCGATGCGCATAAATGCGAAGAAAAAAGCCGCCCTTTCGAGCGGTTTCTATAATATTCAAGACTTAATGGGCACACTGCATTCATACAAGTGTTCCGGTGCGATGTCTATGTCGTCATTCCAGACGACCGTCCCGCACTCGGCTTTCGCCCCGAGGAAAAACGGCAGACTTCTAAGCTGAGAATAAATGCTCTTCTCAAGAAGCGGCTTGGCATCATATAAGCCCTCTTTGCCGTCCGCAAAGGTTATAAACAAGGTGTAATCGCTGTTTGCCTGAACTTTTCTGACTACCCAAATTGGCGTGTTCATACTACCGATTCTCCTTTCTGTAGCAATAGAAATACCGGATTATCTTAATGGTTCGATTTTGTAAAGAGGCTGTTCGCTCATTGCAAGCTCCCAGTTGGCTATAAGCTCATCCTTGTGGAGCTCCGCCCAAGCGGCAATATACTTCCTCTGTGGCTTGGGCATATCACCCTGCGTCAATTCGCCGTCCATATTGAAGACTGCGTTATAGCCTTGGTATGAAGCATGAAAGTGTGGCGGATTGTGCTCGCCGTTGTTGTACATTCTGATTATAATTCCGTAAAACATTGAAATCGCTGGCATTGGCGTTACCTCCTGACTACGATTATATTATATCACATCCGACGATTGACGTCAATAGAAGCTCAGGCATAAAAAATCGCCGCCCTTGCCAGCCGCCCGGGTGGGCGGTGGATGCAGGTTGGCATAAACGTAAAGGAGATAGCTTTTTTAGTGTATTGGAGGTACACCGTTCCGGCACGAGATGACCCATGCCGGAACCTGAGGTATAAGATTAAATTTCTCCTTTTTCCCTGTTCTAACTCGTGTTCTTGTGTTCTCACTAGTATAGACGCTTTTTTGGCGCCGTTGGTGACAGGCTTTTTGAAGAAAAAGCTCAACTTTGTATACTTTGACAAATTTCGAGCTTTTTAAGCCTCATAAATTATACATTATGTCGCCTCATCTATAACTATCACTGAAATACAGGCAGATATTCGTAGAATCCTTGGGGACGACATATATCACTCTGACGCTCAGGGATGATTCGTCCGAAGTCTGGTAACCAATTGCGTAGGTTGTATCTCCGGATTCCGTCTCTACTTCTATCATGCTTGAATCGGTCTGACTTGTCAGGTGGTATACCGTCACAGAATTTACATCTGACGGCGATACACTTTCATATATCGGATAACATGCTGTGTAATTGTCGACGTAGAAAGTATAGCTGTTTGCCTCTTCATCAAAGACATATTTCTCTGCGAATTCTTCCGCATCTTCATGTGCGTCGGTCGTGTCTGAGCTCTTGACCTTGAGATCGATTATGACAAACATATAGCCCTCAGCGGCATCACCGGTGCCGTCGATTACCATATTTTCGTCGCCGGATTTGAGCTTGCCCTCTATTCCTCCGTCAGCGTTATAGAGGATGCCGTTCTTGAAATACAAGCCGTCGGGAAGAGTTGTCGTGTGTTCGATGCTATCGAAGTCGCAGTCCCCAACATTTGCTGAAATAAGCACGTTGACATTGATATTAAGCGTGTCGGTTTCTTTGGAGTTCAGGATGATGGTGGAGCCGGCTGAAGTTTCGGCGATAGCTTCTGCTGTTGCCGAAGCTACTGATGTAGCAGTGGCGACAGCTGAAAGCTCGGTTTCGGTGCCTGATGTTTTTGTTGCCGTTTCAGTTGCTCCTACTGCTCCACAGCCTACTAATGCCGCACAGAGCATGGTTATGCAGAGAACCATTGCTATGGCTGACAGAGGCGTTGCCCTGCGATACTTCATGATGGCTGTGATTCTCTCTTCGGCTGGCTCTTTGGCGAAAGCCGTTCCTACAGCAAAGCTTCTCCTCCGCTTATCCTCAAGATCTATCAGAGTAAGCGCGTACTCCGCCCGGCAGTCTCCCTCACAATGCTTCAGAAGCGTTTCGTCGCATCTGAGCTCAATATCTCTCGAAAGAAACTTATTCATCACCCACACAAGCGGATTGAACCAATGGATGCACACCGCCGCGCTTGATATGCCTTTCAGGAGGTTGTCAAGCTTGCGGATGTGGATGTATTCGTGCATGAGGACGTATTTCAGTTGCTTTTGGTCGGACAAGTCCATGCTCATCGGCAACAGAATCACCGGGTGGATTATGCCATACGTCAATGGCGTGGTGGTCTTGTCGCTCAATCTGACTGTGACTGTTCTGCGAAGCTTATTTGAGCTCTGGAAAGAGGCTATGAAGTCAGATTCCAGATTCTCTGACCTACTGAATCTGCGGAAGCTCAGGATATATGAGAGCACAAGAGCCACGGCGCAGATAACTGCACCTGTGAGCCAGACCATTCTGAAGACATCAACCTGCCCTGTGGTGTCTGCCACAGTTTCAGAGCCGGCTTCATAGCTGTCAAGAGCTATCACGCTGTTAGTGACTTCAGGTTCTTCCGCAGGAGTGACAGCTTCGATAGCGTAAACTCCGGAATTATCGGCTAAAGTCTCTTCAGCAGTCGTCCCGAAAAAGCTCACGGGAACCAGGAGCCGCAAGAGCACTACCGCCCACATCACGATAAAAGCCGTTTTAGGAAGACGGTTCAGAAATATTGTCCGCAGTAGGAGCACTAACAGTATCAGTACTCCGCCCGTCAAAGTCATTTCGAGGAGGATTGGCATAGTTTTATTTCTCCTTTATTCCCGTCCGCTGACGCGCCAGCCGTCGTCGGTAAGGGTCGTTATAAGAGTGTATTCCTGTGCAAAGTCGCCGTCGATGCCGGGGTTAGTCACATTTACTTTTGCTTCGCCATCGCCGTTTTCAAGAATCTCATAGACATAGTCATCCGAAAGGTCGTAGCCTCTTTCACCGCCATCGCAGTAGAGCTTGCCGTCAATGTTTTTATAGCTCTCATTGGTGAGTGCATATTCTGCCCATTCTCCGCAATAGATTGAGCGAATGTAAGCCTCCCATTCGTCCCATGTTTCAAATCCCTCCTGAACAACGGGATGCCATATCTTTCCCTCATACTCAACTGAATTGTCCCAGTCGGTGCTCGGGCAGTATACATATAGGTACTTGCCAATCTGGATATCGCCATCTATGAGGGCGACTATCTCCTCGTCGGTGATGATATCGTCAGTGGTTGTTTCGATTGTCCCGCAGGAGCAGAGTGTTAAAAGCATGGTAAGTGCCAAAAGTGTACAAATTAGTTTCTTCATAATGATTCCTTCTTTCTTTTAGTAATAGTCGTCGCCGATGCGCCAGCCGTTCTCGGTGAGTGAGAAAGTGAAGACGTTGTGGTATTGGCTCTCGCCGGTTGAACTCGGATTGTCAATGCTGATGAGGGCTCTGCCATCGGTGTTTTTCAGGATTTCATAAGAGTATTCGTCGGTGTAGGGATAGTCGCCGTTCGGACTGACTATATTGCAGTTGTAGGCGACGCCGTCAATATCCAAGTAGCCAGACCATTCACCGCTGTCCTCGTATGCCGACATTTCTCCACAGAAGATGCCCGAGGCATAGTCAACTACTTCTTCCCAAGTGTCGAATTCTTCGTCTAAAACCCGGTAATAGGTCGTACCGGCAACCACGCATATGTCGGTCGTGTCGACATCGGGAGCTGAGAACTTTGCGAGATATACCCAGTCGAAATAGTCATCTAAAAGCGAGACGATTTCAGCATGTGTGATTTCGTCTGAGGACGTTTTTGCGCCAAAATTGCCGGTGAAAGCAAGGGCTACTATGACTATAATCAGAACTGCGGCTATAGCAATACTGCAAATTGAAGTCGGCTTGAACTTCATGATGGCTGTTATACGCTCTTCGGAGGGCTCTTTTGCGAAGGCAGTTCCGAAAGCATAACAACGACGTTTGTCTTCGAGATCTATGAGCGTGAGAGCATAGTCTGCCCGGCAATCAGTATCACACTGACTGAGAAGCGTTTCGTCGCATCTGAGCTCGATATCTCTCGACAGGAATCTGTTCATCACCCACACAAGTGGGTTGAACCAATGGATGCACACTACGACACTTGAAACGCCTTTCAGTAGGTTGTCAAGCTTGCGGATGTGGATGTATTCGTGCATGAGAACGTATTTTAGTTTCTTCTCATCAGATAAATCCATGCCCATCGGCAACAGAATCACCGGGTGGATTATGCCATACGTCAATGGCATGGTGGTCTTGTCGCTCAATCTGACTGTAACTGTGCGTCTCAGCTTATTTGAGCTCTGGAATGATGATATGAAGTCGCTTTCCAGGTTCTCAGAACGCTGGAATCTGCGGATATTGAGTATGTAGAGCGTGGTGAGAATTATGGCACAGAGGATTGCTCCGGTGAGCCAGACTATTCTTAGCACGTCTGCCTGATGGGAGGCTTCTGCTGTGGCGACGACGTCCTCGAAAGTATAGGTTTCTTTAACCGTTGTGATATTAGGCGAAGTCTCAGCTTTTTCGGCTATAGTGATGCTCTCAGCGACGGAGGCTTCAGTCTCGGTTGTGCTTAAGAGCTCAACAAAGCTTACAGACACCAGAAGACGAAGCAAAACCACCGCCCACATAACTATAAACGCAGTTTTTGGTAGACGATTCAGGAAAATTGCCCTTATCAGGAGGACTAGAAGAATCAGGATTCCTCCCGACAGGGTCATTTCTATGAGGGTCATTATTACTCCATCTCCGAGACGATTTCACGGAGCTTTGCTATCTGCTCGTCACTGAGGGAATCCTTGCTAAGAAGTGCGGCAAACAGATTGTTACGGGAGCCATCATAAAGCTTGTTGACAAAGTCCTCGGTCATGTCAGCCTGAGCTTCTTCCTGAGTAACCTTTGCGTGGCAGATGAACTTCGGATTTCTTCTCTCAATAGCACCCTTTTCAATGCACTTGTGGATGATTGTATAGGTGGTGTTGATGTGCCAGCCGGTTGTTTCAGCCATAACATCGGCAATGTGGGTTGCAGGACAGTCACCATCATGCCATATTACGTTCATAACCTTGAGTTCTGCGTCTGTGAATCTTACCATTGTGATTTCCTCCTGATAATAATTCTAAATTTATAGTGTAGCTACACTTATATTCTACATCAATCGTATCAGATTGTCAATACCAATTTTGCAATTCGGGAAATTTTTTTCAAGGTCTTAAAAACCACTCAGTACTCTCTCAGCGAAGCATATGCTCTATTTCCTCGGAAACTATGCACCTTGTTTTTCCCTGACCCACGATTACGTGTTCCATAAGATTTATACCCTCTTCCCTGAGGAGAGCCTTGAGCTTCATTGTTGAACGGCGGTCGTTTTCTGACGGGTCGGGTCCCTCAATCGGGTGATTATGCCCTATAGCACAGATTCTGCACCCAGAGTCTCTGACGAATTTGATGACATTGTCAGGAGTGAACACGACTGTTGTCGCGTTTCCTTCTCCCAGAAGATAGGCGTGCCTGAAGTACATGTCGTCATCAAAGCAGACGAGCCATGCCTGCTCAATAGGACAGCGGGAAAGCTTGTCCACAAAATACCTGCAAAGGTCATCGGGGGAATTGTATCTCATCTCTTCGGGAGTCTGATACTGGCGCAATTCGTCCTCCGAAAGGCGTTCATAGAGCTGATGGACAAAATCTAAAAACAGAACTGCGCTGTCGCCGAAGCCGTTTACCGTCTTCAACTCTTCAGGAGATGCCGTCAGAACTGAGCGAAGGCTTCCAAATGTGTCTACAAGCCGACATGCAAGCGGATAGGTGTCTGAGCGTGGAATCACATAGAACAGTAGCATTTCCAGAGCTCTTGAATCTGTGAGAGCGGTTATCCCGTCTGATGCGAAGATGTCCTTTAGACGCTGACGATGACCTGCATGAATATTTTCTGCCATTTTGAATCCCCCTGCTTATTGATACCTTTTATTATAAAGCATTTACAGCTTTTTGTCTACTATTTTTTCTTTTCGACTATTGAAAGACCGGAAATGTTGATGTATAATAATCTCAACACAAATTGATACGGAGGCAGCATTCATGTCTACTTTACTTGCGAACACATTTATCAACGAAGATTTCATGCTTCACTCAGAGACCGCGAAGCACCTTTATCACAGCTATGCTGAAAATATGCCCATCATCGACTACCACTGCCACATCAGTCCGAAAGAGATTTACGAGGACAAGCATTTTGACAGCATAACCGAAATATGGCTCGGAGGAGACCACTACAAATGGCGTATGATCCGTTCTAACGGGACACCTGAAAGCGAGATTACCGGCGACGCAGACGACTACACAAAGTTCTTAAGATTTGCCGAAGCACTTCCAAAAGCTATTGGGAACCCGATGTATCACTGGACTCATCTTGAGCTCAAGAGATATTTCGGCTATGACGGTATTCTCAATGCTGAAACCGCTCCCGAGGTCTACAAGCTATGCAACGAGAAGCTTAAAGACCCAGAAATGAGTGCAAGAGGAATCATCTCTCGCTCGAATGTCAGAATGATTGGTACAACCGACGATCCTATCGACAGCCTTGAGTGGCACGAGAAGATTGCCGCCGACAAGAGCTTTGAGACGTGGGTCTGCCCATCATTCCGCCCCGATAAAGCTGTCAACATCGAGAAAGCCGGGTTCTGCGAATATATCCATGCTCTTGCTGAAGCATCGGGAGTTGAAATCAATACTGCCGAAGATGTCAAGAAGGCTTTAGGATTAAGACTTGACCACTTTATCGCGCACGGTTGCCTCGCGACAGATCACGGAATTGACTATATGGTTTACTCACCTGCTTCGGAAGAAGAAGTCGAAGCGATTTTCCAAAAAGTCATGAACGGCGGAAAAGCGACTATGGAGGAAGCGGACAAGTACAAGACCACGATTTTGCTTTACCTTGGCGAGCAATACGCTGAAAAGGGCATCGTTATGCAGCTTCACTTCGGAGTTCAGAGGAGTGCGAATACCCGCCTTTTCAACTCTATCGGCGCAGACACCGGATTTGACTGCATCTTAACCAAAGACAATTCAAAAGAGCTTGCAGGGTTTCTCAATGCTCTTGACTTTAACAACAAGCTTCCGAAGACCATTGTTTATTCCCTCAACCCGGGTGACAACGCCATGATTGACACCATCATTGGAAGTTTCCAGGGAACTGAAGCCATGGGCAAGATTCAGCACGGTGCGGCATGGTGGTTCCAGGATTCAAAGGTTGGAATGGAAGCGCATATGCGCTCGCTGGCAAGTCTGTCACTTCTTGGAAACTTTGTCGGTATGCTCACCGATTCGAGAAGCTTCCTTTCGTACACAAGGCACGAATACTTCAGAAGAATTCTCTGCGACATTGTCGGAGACTGGGTTGAAAGCGGAGAGTATCCAGATGACGAAGGCGCACTTAAGGACATTATAGAAGGCATCAGCTATCTGAATGCCGCCAAATACTTTGGAATGATGTGACTTTAGCACATTTTGCACTTGAAAGTGTCGCTTTATTGTGCTATAATTGCAATCTGATTCCGAAAGGAGGAACTATTACATTATGAAAGACACAGCAGATTTTAAGTATGAGGAATGGAACGAACAGGTTGCGAAGTACGGAATTGTCTCCTATGTAACCAAAAATGTCGTTTCCAACGGGCATCTGCACAGCCAGGTTGAGCTTGTTTTAGTCGAGAGCGGCGAGGTTAGATTCATGATTGACGGTCGTGAGCTCACTATCGGAGCAGGCGGTGGAGTTCTTATATGCCCGCATACAATTCATTCGTTACAGTATACCATTCCCGGCTCAATCAGCACATTTATTTTTGGAACGGATTTCTTACTCGACTTCATGTCGTTCTTTGAGAGTACCAAAACACCGTTTGTTGTCCTTGACAAGGACAGATGCCCAAAGTTTGCACAGGCACAGATTCCATTTCTTATCGAGTTTTCGCATGAATACAACGTCGGAAAAACAGTTGTAAAGGGACTTCTGTCGGTTCTTCTTTCCGGCATGATGCCGGCATACTCCGGAGGAGAGTTCGAGGAGAGAGAAGAAAGGCTTTCAAGCTACCAGGTCTGCAGAAAACTACTAGCCTACGTCGATGACAACATCACATCCGACCTGTCGCTGAAGAGCATTGCAAGTGCCCTGAACATTGTCCCCTGCTACGTTTCCAGCGTCTTCTCGAAGAACTTCAACATGACTCTCAACCACTACATAGGCACCAAGAGAATCGCCATGGCAAAAACGATGCTTATAAGCACTCTGAAGCCGATGTCTGAGATTGCGTATGAATGCGGGTTCTCGAGTGTCAGGAGCTTCAACAGATGGTTCAAGGAGCTTGAGGGTATGCCGCCTACTCAGTACCGCGAGTCGTTCATGAATCCAGCAAAGAGTGCCAAGACGGTCACGGACGAGGAGCCCAGTGGAGACTGAAACCAAGATAAAAAGCAAAGCAGCCTGAATTCCAGACTGCCTTGCTTTCTCTTTTGAACGGGGAAACACCAAAATATATTATTGAACTCCAAGCAATGTTTTTACAATACCAATTTATCACTTTCGCGAGCGGTATGCAAGTCTATTCTTTAGTACTGCAAGCCAAAAATTCATTAAAATGCAGAGGTGAAAAGTATGCTTTGCTCTCTTGAAAAAATCTGGAAGTATTTTAACGGTGAGCCGCTTCTAAAGGACATCAATTTCGTCATCAATGAGGGCGAAAGAATCGGTCTTGTCGGCAGAAACGGTTGCGGGAAGACGACTCTTCTTTCCATCATAACCGGAAATCTCGGCTACGACCCATCGCCTGAAAACGAGGGAAGACTCAGCTTTTCCGGAAACTGCCGTATAGGATATTTAGAGCAGGGCGTAGGGCTTTCGGCAGAATGCTCTGTTCAAGAAGAGATGAGAAAGCCGTTTTATGAGCTTGACAGAGAGCATGAGAGAATGGCAGAGCTCGAAAAGATGCTTTCCGGTAGCCTTTCTGAAAGCGAAAGAGAAAGGGCTGAAGCAGAGTATTCACAAATCAGCACGCATTTTGAAAACAACGAGGGCTATCTTATTGATGTGAAAATTAAGACTGTTCTTAACGGCATGGGATTTTCGGGACTGGATTTATCACGGTCTGTCAATTCCCTTTCGGGCGGAGAATGGACAAGACTATCGCTGGCAAAACTGCTTCTGGAATCGCCGTCGCTTCTTATCTTGGATGAGCCGACAAACCATCTTGATTTAGACACGATGACATGGCTTGAAGATTATTTGCTCGACTACAAGGGTGCCATCCTGGTTGTCTCTCATAACAGATACTTTTTAGACAAGGTCTGCACGAGAATCTGTGAGATTGAAAGTGGCAGACTGAAATCCTACAGCGGAAACTACAGCTTCTATGTCAAGCAGAAGCGTGAGGACAATCTGAGGCAGGAAAAGCTATATGAGGCGGAGCAGGAGAAGATAAAAGAGCTACAGTTCTTCATCGACAAGAACCGTGTCAGCGCCACTAGTGCGAAAGCGGCGAAGTCGAAACAGCATATGCTCGACAGGATTGTCGAGAACGCAGTCGAGAAGCCGAAAATGTATGAGAAATCGGCAAAAATTCGGCTCGAATACGACATCGAACCGCCGAAGGAGGTTTTCTCGGCAGAAAATGTGGACATCTCGGTTGGCGGGAAAGTGCTTCTTGAAAGCTTTTCTCTCAATATGAGGCGTGGCGACAAGGTCGGAATTATCGGCAAAAACGGAACCGGGAAAACCACAATTTTAAAGACCATTCAGGGCATAAATCCACACACAAAAGGCAGAATCAACTGGGCTCAGAATGTGAAGATTGCCTATTACGACCAAAAAAATGAATATCTGAACCCAAACAACACTGTTATAGAAGAGATTCACCACCGGTATCCTAGAATGACTGACTATGAGGTGAGAAGCGTTCTTGGTAGCGTTCTTCTCACTGGGGAAAACGTCTTCAAGGAGGTCGGAGTAATCAGCGGTGGAGAAAAGACGAAGCTGAGCTTTGCGCTGATGTCACTTAAGCGTGGAAACTTTTTGATTCTCGATGAGCCGACGAACCATCTTGATATTTCTACAAAAGAAGTCCTCGAAGATGCTCTGAAGGAGTTTACCGGAACGATTCTCTTTGTATCGCACGACAGGTATCTTCTCAACAAGATTACCGACAGGATTGTTGAAATCCGTGACGGAAAGGCTTATGAGTATAAGGGCAACTATGACGACTATCTGAAGGCTCGGGAGATTGAGAAGGCTGAAGAGCTGAATGCGGCAATTCCCTCTCCGAAACCTGTTGAAAAGAAGCAGTATCGCACCAAATCTCAGCGTGCCGAAGATGTAAGAAAAAAACAAGAACTTGCAGAGCTGGAGAAGAGCATTGCAGATCTTGAAAAAGAAATTGCAGATACTGAAGCCTTGATTTGCCAGCCGGAAATTGCCGCTGACTACCTGAAAATGGACGAACTGTGCCGTGGACTTGACGAGAGCAAAAACAGGCTTAACGACCTCATGGATAAGTGGCTGGAAATGCAAGACTGACAGAATGAAATATTTTTACATCTTATTTGTGGCTTGCACAATTTATAAAATGGCTTGATTGCGGGATTTTCAAAACTTTTTTCTCAAAAATCGCTCGAAATTATATTGACTTTTATCGAAAATAGTGATATCCTTATTATACGTAAAAAATATGAATAGCAAATTGCATATGGAGGTGTCAGCATTGCAGGAATTTTATTTTGCACTTTTAGGTGACGAGGTGAATCTGCCGCTGTACGTAACTGGTGTAGGATCGACTGATCCCGAAAGGCATTGTGTAAGACCAACTGGTCACGTTTACAATCAGGTGATATATACAGCCAAGGGTGAAGGAATCCTCACAATTGATGGCGAGGAATACAGGATTCCGGAGAATTCCGGCTTCTTCCTTCCCGCTCACTATCCGCACGACTATCTTTCAAAAGAGGGCGTTGATTGGGAGACACACTGGGTTTCGTTCTCGGGTGCCGCTTGCGAACCGATTCTTGAGAGCCTGGGTCTTTCAAAGCCGGTTGTCTTCAAGACTGCGGATCTCTCTTCTATCGAGAGAATCTGGGAAAAGATGTTAAGAACCATTCACTCGACAAAGATTCATTCTGGTCATCACAACTCGTCACTCATCTATTCGTTCCTTATTGAGCTCAACAAGGTTATCTCCTGCCCTGTTTCTCCGAGAGAGAACCACCGCATGGATCAGATCAAGCTCATCATGGACTTCATCGACCAGAATTATATGAACGACATTACGCTCAACGATATGGCGAAGGTCGTCAATCTTTCTCCGCAGTATATCTGCCGTATCTTCAGAGAGACCCTCAACATGAGACCGTTCGAGCATCTTACAAAGAAGAGAATCTTTGAGGCGAAGAACCTTCTCATGGACACGAAGCTTTCCATCAACAGCATTTCAAAGGCTGTCGGCTACAACGATTGCAGTTACTTCTGCGCTGTCTTCAAGAGACAGGAGAAGATTTCACCTGCTGAGTATCGCTACTTATATGCCGATAAGAACACCGGCAGGAGCACTACCGATCAGGATCCCGACAACAAGAGGATTCCGCCGGACACTCTTTAATCTTAACAAAAAATCCCGTGCTACTTTAAGTAACACGGGAATTTTTTATGTCAGTTTGGATTAGTGAACAACGTCTTCGTCATAAACCGAGGCTTCGGGCATATCCCAAGCATGGTGGTCGGTATGAAGAAGGTGATGAGATTTCTCCCCGCAGGGCTCGCCCAAGTAGTCGGCATAAATAGCCTTGATTTCGGGGTTCTCGTGGGAGAAGCGGAGGGTGTTGGCGCTGTCGTAGTTATAGAGAACCTGTCCGCGCTCAGCGGCACGCTCTTCGTTATAGTGAATCGGCTGTCCACCGCCTCCGACGCATCCGCCCGGGCACGCCATGACTTCGACGAACTGGTATTCAACCTCGCCGCGTCTGATTGCACGGATGAGTCTTCTGGCATTTCCTAAGCCGTTTACGACCGCCGCCTTGACGGTGATTCCGCCTACATTATACTCAGCCTCTGTCCAGGGCTTGTCGCTTCCGAGAGCTCTTACTGCCTTGAATGTTTCATCGGCATTCGGGTTCTCACCGGTTAAGATATAGTAGCAGGTTCTGAGAGCCGCTTCCATAACTCCTCCAGTGGTTCCGAAGATGACTGCGGCACCGGTGCCGGTTCCCAAAGGCGAATCAAAATCTTCCTCAGGCAAAGCCGCAACGTCAATCTGGTCAGCCTTTATCATGCGGCACATCTCACGGGTAGTGAGCGAGAAATCTACATCCTTGCAACCCTCTGCGGCATCATTGATGCTCGGGATGTCGAGCTCTGCCTTCTTTGCTGTGCAAGGCATAATCGAGATGCAGACGATGTTCTCAGGGTCAACGCCGATTTTCTCCGCGAAGTAGGACTTGGTGACTGCGCCGAACATCTGCTGAGGAGATTTTGCGGTTGAAAGCTGGTCGACCATGTCGGGGTACTGGCTCTTAAGGAACCTGACCCAGCCGGGACAGCAGGATGTGAACATCGGGAACTTCTTGCCTTCCGGGTGCTTGATTCTCTCAAGGAACTCGGTTCCCTCTTCCATAATGGTGAGGTCGGCGGAGAAGTTGGTGTCAAAGACATAGTCAAATCCGACACGTCTTAATGCTGCGGCAAGGCGCTTTTCAGTGGCGACTTCGGGAGAAAGTCCGAACTCTTCACCCCAGGCGGCTCTTACAGCAGGTGCAACCTGAACAACGGTAATCTTGTCCTTGTCGTCCATGACGCCGTTTACGCCGATAATGGCTTCGGTATCATCTCGTGTATGAAGAGCATTTGTCGGGCAGTGAGTAATGCACTGACCGCAGAACGCGCAATCTGCTTCTTCTAAAGAGCGATGGTTGGAAACGCCGACGGTTGTGTGGGCGCCTGTTCCGACCATGTCCCAGATTCCTAAAGACTGAACCTTCTGGCAGACGGAGACGCAACGATAGCACTTGATGCACTTGCTCTCATCACGGATGATCGGGAGCTTGTCGTTCCACTTGTCCTCAGGATATTCGGTCTTGAAGCTGAGAGAATCACTTATACGGAGAGTTGAAGCGATATTCTGGAGCTGGCAAGTGCCGTTGCGGAAGCAGGACGGGCAGTTGACTCTATGCTGGCTCAGAAGAAGCTCGATATTGGTCTTTCTTGCTTCACGAACTCTTGTTGTATCTGTGTGAATTACCATGCCCTCGCTACACACGTTGTCGCAGGCGGTAACAAGGCGGTCGATTCCCTCAACCTCAACTATGCAGGCACGGCAGGCGCCGATTTCGTTGATACCTTTGAGGAAGCAAAGAGTCGGGATATTTATGCCGATTTTCTTTGCGGCATCGAGTATTGACGTTCCCTCTTCAACCTGAACGGGGGTATTGTTAATAATTACGTTTACCACTGTTTCTTTCTCCCTCCCTTGAAGATTCCGCAACCGAAGTGGTCGCAACGGAGGCATCTTGATGCTTCCTGGCAGGATTCCTTTTCGGTCATCTTGATTTCCATCAGCTCAAAGTCGTTTCTGCGCTCGCCCGGTTCACGCTCGGACATGTTGATTCTGCCGCAGTACGGACGGTCAGTCAGGTTCGGGTCGGGAATTTCGACATCGGTGGTGATTGTATGGTTATAGCCCAAGTAGTAGTCGATATTTGCGGCGGCAACTTTTCCAGCGGCAATAGCTCTTATCGCAGTTTTAGGTCCGGTTACGCAGTCACCTCCAGCAAATACGCCGGGAGCATTCTCGACCTCTGTCCAGTCGTCGCCCTTGATGACGCCTCTTACAACCGGGATTCCGGAGGATTCGAGCTTGTAGAAGTCAATTCCCTGTCCGATTGCAACGAGTACTACGTCACAGGGGATTCTCTTGTCTTCAAGACCGGATGGAGACGGATTCATTCTGCCGTTCTTAATAAGACCGGGCATATAGGGAGTAGCCCAGAGAGCCGCAACCTTGCCGTTTTCGTCGGTTTCTATCCTCAGAGGTGCGTGAAGGTCAACCATGATTGCACCCTCGGCGATTGCACCGTCGACCTCTTCAGGAAGAGCTGTCATGTCCTCCTTGCGGCGACGATAGACGATTGAAACGCTGTCTGCCCCACATCTGATTGCAGAACGTGTGCAGTCCATAGCGACATTTCCGCCACCGATTACGCAGACCTTCTTGCCATGCAAATCGGGGATATTTCCGTCGCCGATTCCACCAAGGAAGGAAACCGCAGACCAGACACCCTCGGCGTCCTCGCCCTCGATTCCAACCTTCTTGTCGGTATGAGCGCCGATTGCGATATAAACGGCGTCGTACTCCTCACGGAGCTTTTCCATTGTGTATTCGCCCTCGCCGATTTTGGTATTGAGCTTCACCTCAACGCCGGTGGAAAGAATACAGTCGATATCGCTCTGGAGTCGCTCACGGGGGAGTCTGTATGCAGGGATACCATAGATTAACATTCCGCCAAGCTTCGAGTGTGCCTCGAAAACGGTGCACTGGTGTCCCATGAGCTGGAGATAATAAGCGCATGAAAGTCCGGAAGGTCCGCCGCCGACGATTGCAACACGCTTTCCTGTGGACGGAGCACATTCGGGCGCCGGGACAACTCCTGCTCCCTCAACAGCCGCACGCTTTAAGCCACGGATATTGACGGGTGCATCGAGAAGAGTCCTACGGCATCTTGTCTCGCAAGGATGCTCACAGATAAGAGCACATGCGGTCGGGAACGGATTATCCTTTCTGATGAGCTTGACGGCATCGGCATATCTTCCCTCACCTACGAGAGCGATATAGCCGGGGATGTCGACGCCTGCGGGGCAGTTGCCTACGCAAGGAATACTCATAGGAGTTCCGGCGAAGCAGTGATGCTTCTCAATATGGGATATGTAGTCCTCACGGAAACCGTCGAGTCCCTTCAAGACCATCTTTGCCGCCTCAAATCCTATCGCACAGTCAGCCGATTCGGCGATGACGTGCGCAAGTTTTTCAATCTTTGAAAGAGTGGAGTCGTCTCCTCTTCCATCAAGGACGTCCTCCAATAAATTACCCAGCTGTGCAAGTCCCACTCTACATGGTACACACTTGCCGCAGGTCTGGGCATGACACATTCTAAGAAAAGCCAGAGTCAGGTCGACAGGGCAGACATCCGAAGAACTTGCGGCAATACGCCGCTCCATATCCTTGTAAATACCCTCGACAACCGTCTCAGCCCGGCTTTTGGCCATCAGTGCAAGTCTAGACAAGCTATCACGCTTCCTTTCATACAAACATTTCGACAAATATTATAACACGGTTTCAGATAAAATTCAAGCGGAATCGGGGCTAAATGAAAGTTTTTTGGGATTGTCGCCCTGCGGTTTTGCGGGCGAATGATATCTGCCCCTACATGATTGTCGCCTGCGGCGCCGCTTCCTTCGATGCGAAAAAGCCCGAGATTTCTCTCAGGCTTCTTGTTGTTTGTTTTCTTCTGCTTTTTTCAGCCGTCGGCGTTTTTCCTGGATGCCTTTCAGGGAACGACCGATTTTCTCTGATAGCTCGCTGTCGGGGATGGAGTGTTCCAGAACCAGCCGGATTTCTTCGTCAGTCCAGGCACGCTTCGGATACTTGTTTGCCGTCTTGCCATAGTACCGCTTGCGGTCAATCCTCTTCCGATGTCGAACGTGCTCGGCTTTAACCTCAGGGTCTAATCTTCTACGTGACATAGTTCACCTTAACCCGTTCATTCCTTTATAAGCAACCACTGCCGCTTCTTGAGACATGTTGCACCTAAGCTTGTAAACAGGAACTTCACTGATTAACTGGTCGAGGAGGACAAATTGCTTTTCTATCAATGCTTCGTCCCACGGGATTGGAATCTGCGGCAAAATTTTATCTGTTATCTCATCGCCAGTAGCAAGCTCTATTGAGTTTGTTTCACCACGTTCCAATAAGCAAACAGCTTTTAACGGGAAATTTTCGGTGCAACCTAAGCCCTCTTTTCCACGCCACGGAGTACCACATGCATGGAATTTGCCATCTATCTTCCTGATAATTGGTTTATCACCATTTACCATAACCGCTCTGTCGCCATAGACCTGCATCCAGTATGAAGCGTGAGTGCTCTTACCGGTTCCGCTGGGAGCAGTAAACACGTATGAATAACCATCCACTGCAACAGCCGAAGCATGAATCAGAAAACCATCAAAATCCAACATCCCAAAGCAGATTTTTCTGTACAGAACATTCCGCTCGGCTTGAACAATATCAAACTCAGGTGCGATTCGGCGGTACTCCTCTTCAATCTCCTTCACTGTTGCAGACACCTCAAAAAGTGGCGACTGCTTAGTTTCGTGCCCCAAAGCACACCAATCGTGTAATGGATATTTATGGTTGACACCAATAGGGATTCCGACAATATCAAGACTCAACATGCCTAGCTAACAGTTAACTCCACTCAAAATCACTGCTTGCGCCACCGCCTCCGGAGCTGACGTCCGCATAAACCATGTCATTTGCTGAATATTTTATAATTACAAATTTCGGTTCCTCATACACTTTATCCATAAAAAATTCCTCCTTAGTTTTGCGCTTTGGAGGAAAACAGGTATTAAAAATCCTCCGTTGCACTTGTTTGATAGTGTCCGGAGGTTTGGAATGGGCAGGTGATTCTTCGGAAAAATTTTCCGCAGGAACCAGTACCCCCCCGAAATGAATATTGTGGTTGGGTTTTTATTATCTCTTCCACAACGTATCTTTATTATAGTACACTTTATGGGGGTTGTCAAGGGGTTTTTGAAAAATTTTTTGCGGGGAAGGAAAAATTTTTTTGAGATGCGCGTGAGGAATCAATGCTAAAAATATTGCTTGACAAATTTCAGGGCACATGTTATACTGATATGGGATAAAACAAATAAGCAAGGTGGCAGGACGGATGGACATAATATTTTATAAAACATCAGATGGCGAAGAGCCGGTGAAGGAGTTTATCCTTGACTTAGAGCCGAAAATGAGAGCAAGGGTTTACCGGAGCATCGACCTGCTTTCAGAGTTCGGACATATGTTAAGAGAACCAGATTCAAAATCACTCGGTGATGGAATTTTCGAGTTGAGAATACAACAGGGCAACGATATTTCGAGAGTTTTGTACTTCTTCTATGTCGGAGACAAAGCAGTGCTTACAAACGGCTTCATAAAGAAAAGTCAGAAAACACCTACAAATGTAATTGAACGAGCCAAGAGATATCGGTCAGATTTCTTGAACAGGGAGGAGAATCAGAAATGAATGAATATACAAATTACAAGGACTTTTTAGCCGAACAGCTTAAAGACCCCGAGGTTAAAGCGGAGTATGATGCGCTGGAATCGGAATATGAGATTAAAAGGGCTTTGATTAAGGCTAGAAATGAGTCCGGAATCACACAGCAGGAGCTCTCCAGGCGCACCGGAATCAATCAGAGTGACATCAGCAAGCTTGAACAGGGCAATGGCAATCCTTCGCTCAGAACTCTTCAAAGGCTTGCGGAAGGTCTTGGAATGAGGATGGAAATAAAATTTGTGCCCGTCGACAGGGTGTGAATTGCAACTTTTTTACCGAAAATTGACACTAATTAAGTGACGACCGGTGGTTTTCATCGGGCGGTGAAAACGAAAGGAGTCTTTATTATGAAAACAAAAACATCCGTCAAGATTAATATTAGTTCTTTGAACTCCAGTACGCATCCGGGAGCGTCTCACCATTAGCTACCCCGAATGATGCGTGATTAGCTCCCTAAAAACAGGTTTTTGAGCAGTTTGCGACTGGTTCGCAATCTGTTGATTCGGGAATCTGTATTTGAAAGGACTAATTCATAATGATATATTTTTACGGACTCACAAGCCCCGCCATCGCCACATATGAGCAGGAACCTCTGCTGGATGGACTGATGGGGTAGGCTGAGTTCTACAGCATTAGAAAACCCGCCATCTTATAAGGTGACGGGTTTTAATAATTCAAGCGCTTTTTTTAAGCATATAATTCCTGGCTTGCTCGTCGGTGATACCGTACTTATTGACAATGTCTTTTGCAATGACATCATCTGTAGCTCCGTAATACCGTGCAGCCTCAATGTAACCAACAATTAAAGCTTCATTCCTCATGTCTTCTAACAATTTACACATCTGTGCGATACCTCCTTCTGATTCTTTGAAATGACGCACCCGATTTGCCAGCGTCGGATAGTACATATCATCCGCTGACGCACATTTGAAATCATGTACAAGCTTTCCTAATGGAGTACTTTTGTCTTTATTGTTGCCATTTACAAATATTATATGTCTTTCGTCTCCGAGAAAATCGTTTGTATTGACATCTCTCATTGCGTAATGATGTAGCGGGAGATTATCTCCAATCGTATCACTTTCAGTAAAGAATATTACATATGTAGGTATAAGCTTGTCATATCCTGCTCCGGCAGGCAACAACACCGTATCCATCATACTGCTGTTGTACCTTGCTCTGAGTGGAAGAAATCCTTTATCCTGTCTCTGAACCTCTATGTCGTAAGCCTTGCCGTCGCTATCCTCTGCCATTATGTCAAGCTTTACAGAATGACCTTCAATTCCCTTGATTTCACGTTGACCGATAACGCTCTTGACCTTAATGTCTTCCCTTCCAAGAACAATATTCAGGACAAGTTCAGTAGATTCACAATCTCCGTCAAACACTTCTTTAAGAAAATCATCATCGAATATCCGTAACTTACTGATGCGTTCCAAATCACTCTCATACATATAGTCACCATTAGACATACGATACTTCCTGCTCTCTGTTCATCTTTCAACTTAATGATACCACAAATTGTGCCCTATATCAATAAGAGTATATTATTATACATTTCTGATCACAGCAATTTATTCTTATCCGGATTTGTCCTTGACACAACCTAGTATTTGTGCTATAATCATCCCGTAATTATATCAAATGAGACAAAAACGGGGTGATTTTTTGGCTGGTAGGAAGAAGATGGCAGAGATTTTGGGGTCGACTTTTCTCTTCGAGGGAGTTCCGACGAATGAGATTTCAGAGATTATCCGGGAGTTTTCCTGCGAGGAGAAGTCATACTTGAAGGGCGAGATTATCTTTTCGCCGGAGAAGTTCCGGCGGGTGTTGGGAGTGGTTCTCTCAGGAAAGATTGCCGTTACCAAGGGCAGGCTTTCGGTCAGCGAGCTCTCAGTCGGTTCTCTTTTCGGGGCGGCGGCACTTTTCAATAATGAGCCGGAATATGCTTCCACGCTGACTGCGAAAACTGCCGCTAAGGTTCTTTATTTCAGCCAGGAAGCAATCCTCACGCTTATCAATCGGGACGAGAGAATCAGGATGAACTACATCCGGTATCTTTCAGCCCGGATTCGGTTCTTGTCCGAGAAGGTCGACACGCTGGGCGAAATCAGCAGTGAAAAACGGTTGGCGAGGTTTCTTCTGAAAAATGCCGACGACAAGGGACAGGTGTCCGGTTGCAACTTCTCCGAAATTGCCGGAAGACTCGGAATCGGGAGGGCTTCACTCTATCGGGAGCTCACGAAGCTTGAAGAGGCGGGAGTCATCCGAAAAGACAAAAACGGTGTTCAGATTCTCGACCCCGAAAAATTGTCTCAGCCATAAAGAAAGGAAATTGTCATGACTAAATTCAGAAAAATTATTGCACTTATTACTGCATTTATGCTCGTTCTTGCGCTCTCGGGCTGTTCGAGTGAGGAAGTCGGAACGGAGATTAATATTGCCGTGCTTTCGGGTCCTACCGGAATTGGCGCTGTGTATCTTATGGAAGCAAACGACGCAGGCGAGACCACAAACACATATAACTTCACCGTAAGCTCGGCGAACGACGATGTGACTGCCGGACTTATTAATGGTGATTACGACATTGCCGCAGTTGCGACAAATCTTGCCGCAACTCTCTATAACAAGACCGAAGGCGGAGTTCAGATTTGCGCTTTAAACACATACGGAGTTCTCTATATCCTTGAAAACGGCGATTCAATCCAGAGTGTTGAAGACCTCAAAGGCAAGACAATCTATGCCACCGGTCAGGGTGCGAACCCGGAATATGTCCTCGACTATATTCTTTCCGAGAACGGCATCGACCCGGAAAACGACGTTACTATTGAGTTTATGGATTCCAGCGCCCTCGTCACTCTTATGGCATCGGGCGAAGCTGAAATCTGTATGCTTCCCGTTCCGGCTGTCACGAACGTGTTGATTCAGAATTCGGACGTGAGAATCGCTCTCGACCTTACCGAAGAGTGGAACAACGTCACCGACGAGGGCGAGCTCACGATGGGCTGTGTCGTCGTGAGAACAGAATTTGCTGAGGAGAATCCGGAAGCGGTTGAGGCGTTCCTTGAAGAGTATGCCGAGTCTATCGAGAACGTACAGGCGAATGTCGAGCACGCCGCGGAGCTCTGCGAGACTTACGGAATAGTAGCGAAATCCGCTGTTGCGCAGAAGGCTATTCCCGACTGCAACCTCTGCTGTATCACCGGCGACGAAATCAGGACAACGATTGAGCCTTACTACACGGTTCTCTACAACGCAAACGCCTCGTCAGTAGGCGGAGCTATTCCCGATGAAGACTTCTACTTTGCGAAATAATCGGGTGCTCCGAATACTCCTCCCGACCGTTTTCTGGCTTGCGGTCTGGCAGATTGCCGCGAACATCGTCGGGCAGGAGCTTCTTATCCCGACGCCGGTTGCAGTATTAAAGAGATTTTGCGAACTCGTCGCCACGTCCGACTTCTGGATGGCGGCTGGGATGAGCCTGCTCCGGATTTTTGTCGGTGCGATTTTGGGAGGGCTGTTGGGAATACTCTTAGCGGCACTTACCTGCCGGTTTTCGGTCGTCGACATGATAGTCTCCCCTGCCCTTCGGGTTATCCGGGCGGTTCCCGTGGCGAGCTTTATTATTCTCGTTCTCTTATGGATTAGAAAAGGTGCGGTTCCGGCGGTGATTTCCGGGCTGATGGTTATGCCGGTCATGTGGGAAAGCGTGTCGGTCGGGATTAAGTCGGTCGACCATGAGCTTCTCGAAATGGCGGACTGCTACGAGATGAGCACTCTTTCAAAAATCAGGCGGATATATCTTCCGTCGGTCAAGCCGAACCTGGTCGGCGGAATCAGGAATTGCGTCGGGCTTGCGTGGAAATCGGGAGTTGCGGCGGAGGTCTTGTGCCTTCCCAAAAACGCCGTCGGCTCGCAGGTTTACTACTCGAAGATTTACCTTGAAACGCCGTCACTGTTCACCTGGACGATTACGGTTGTACTTCTGTCGCTGATTCTCGAAAAGCTGATTTTTCTCATTCTGAGAGACAAGAAAGTCGGTGATAGTCTTGAAAATTGAGAATTTATCCTTTTCTTATGGTGAGAAAACCGTTTTTGAGAACTTTTCTCTCACTCTTCCTGACAGTGGAATCACTGCGATTTCCGGCGAATCCGGTTGCGGGAAGACGACGTTGCTCCGGCTGATTGCAGGGCTTGAAAAACCGCAGTCGGGCGTCATCGAAGTACCAAGAGGCATAGCTTTCATGTTTCAGGAAAATCGGCTTCTTCCCTGCCTTGATGTCTCGGGACAGCTTGCGGCGGTTCTGCCGAAGGGCACAGACGTCACGAAGTACCTCGGAGCTGTTGAACTCAAGAATGAGGCACACTCCCCTACCAGCAAGCTATCGGGCGGCATGAAGCGTAGGGTTTCGCTTGCAAGGTGCCTTGCTTTTGCGGAGGTGTGCCATAAAAAGCTGATTCTACTCGATGAACCGTTCACCGGGATTGACTCTGAAAGAGTGACAAGAATCATGGGGTTCATAAAAAGCCTTGGGATTCCGGTTATCTATTCGGCGCACGATAAAGAAGCTTTGGAGCTTGCAGATAAAAAAATAGCAGTTCGCTGAGTGCGAGCTGCTATTTCTTATATCAGAGGACTATTGAGTTTATTGTTTCGATTAGGTCAACTACCGACGAACGGGTTACTAGTGAAGTTGGTTCGCCATTGATTACTGCAAGGCAGTAGGTGCCGTCGTAGCGGTAGAGGTCTACTGTGACTTCGGGGTAGTTCTCGTTGTCGAGATAGGCAGTGAGGCTGAGTTCGAGCTTGCCGTCGGCTTCCTCGTCGGTGTAGCTCTCAGCGGTCACCGCGTCGATGGCATCTTCAATGTCGTCGATGTCGACTTCAACTCGGTAGTTCGAGATGTCGTCGTCCTCCGAAAGGATGTTGGCGTCGACAACTTCGCCGTCGTAGTAGTAATAGTAGACGCGGTCGGACTCCTCATCATCCAGGTCTGAAAGCTCAGAATAGATGGTGTATGTGACGTCCTCGATGGTGAAGTCGAGCTGATAGATGCTCGAATAGTCGGCTGTCAGGACCTCGGCGTGGCGGAAATCGTCATATGAGCAGGCGATGAGATAGTTATATCTGTTCGAAGCGAGCTCATAGATAATCTGGGAGTCGTTGACTCTGACGTAGAGGCTGAGGCTGGAGATGTCGACTTCTTCTCCGTCTTCGAGTGATTCCTGAGCTTCGGCGAGTTCGTCCTGATTGACGCCTATCGTGAGAGTAAGAGTCTCGGTGGTGGTGACTTCCTCGCCATCGTCGTCAGTTTCGGTGACGGGATAGTCGACTGTGATAATCAATACAGGATTGTTCATGCCGTAGAGCTCCAGCTCGTCCTCTGTTGCGTTATAGGTCACATAGGTGCTCAAACCCGTGTTGCGGATATAGCCGAGATATGTCTCGATATTATCGGTATCGAGCGGCAGGTCGCTGTCGGAGACGAAATATGTGTCGTCGGAGCAGTAGGTGTTTGTGCTGTCCTCTTCAAAGTAGATTGAGTAGTTCTCAACGCCGGTGAATGTGAGTTCAACAGCTTCGGTAAACGTGCCGATTGTGTCGTACTCAATCATGTCGCTGAGCTCAACGTCGTAGGTGTCATACGGGTCGACAACCGCAAGATAGACGTTTCCGTCGCCGATTGAGATATAGCGCTCGTTATCAAGGGTCGAGAAGTTGCCGAGAGTTATCTCGTAACTTGTTTCGTCGTCAAGAGTTATGTTTATAGTCATAACTGGGTCGTCGAGACCGTACTGTGAGTAGTCGTCAACCTCTTCGATGATGAAGTCGGCTTCGTACTCTTCAAAAATACTGAGTAGATTCTCAATTTCGCTGGTGCTCGTCGGGAAGCCAGAATCGTCATCATAGAGCCAGGAGCCGGTCTCCGAATCAAGAGTAAAGCCGAGAGTCGTGTCGTCAACTTCCCAGGATACGGAAGAAACGCTGTCGGTGGAGATAGACAAAATTATTTCGTTCGAGTTCTGAATCTGCTCCTGCTTTTCGTTATAAAAGGACACGAGAACCGTCGCCACACAGAGGACAACCAGAACCACAAGCAGGATTACAATTTTTCTCAGTCTCTTAGTCATTTCTGCGACCTCCTTCTTCTCACAAGCACGATAACGCCGATTCCGATGTAGATTATCGGAATGATGCCTATCATGAGGATTTTAAGGCGTGAGGCGTTGGATTCCGAGATTGTGAGGTAGCTGTAATCCAAACTTCGACTGCTGATTGCAAGTGCTTCACGCTCGCCTATCATGTCGGAAATGGCATTGATTGCTAGGTCGACGTTTGCGCCGGAGGAGTAGGAGTTATAGTATTCATCCAGGAATGCTGCCGCAGATATCCAGACCATCCGTCCGCCTTCGTTGCTCTCGATTGAAACCGCTACCGAGAACGGTCTGTCGATGTCTCCCTCTTCCTCTTCATATGTGTCGAGCGCATAGCCGGCAATCTTACTGAACGATGTGTCGGAGGTCGTCAGAAGCGAGGTCACGGTGCCGTTTTCGTTGGAATCTGAGATTGTGAGTCCCGATGAAATGCAAAGAACTGCGTAGTAGTTCTCGTCAATAAGGGCATCCGTGATGTCGGTGCTCTCGATATTCGGAAGAAGCAAGTACGGATAGTAAGCATAGTTGTTTCTGTCCGCTTCAACCACTACGCCCTCTTCGACGGTTACGCCGTAGTATTCGAGAAGGCTGTTGAGGTTAGTGAATGTAACGTCGGAAAGCGGTCCTGCGATTACCATCAGCTTGCCGCCGTTATAGACCCATTCTGTCAGCATTGTGGCTTCGTCCTCGGAGATGTCGCTCTGAGGCTCGTAGATGAGGATTACATCGCAATCCTCGGGGACTTCGTCGACCGTGAGAAGTGAAAGAGATTCGGTTTCGATGTTCGACTTCTCGACCTGCTCGGCGAATGTATCCGGCAAATCAAGCTCGCCGTGACCTTCTAAGATATACATCTTGGGTAAATCTTCGGTTACGACATAGTCGATGGCGGATGTTATCGAGCCTTCGCCGTCGAACGAGCTTGTAACTGAGAGCGTGCCGCTATACACGCTGTATTCCTGCTGATAGATATCCGACCAAGGAATATAGCGGTATCTGTCGCCGCACTCGACTACAAGGCTGTTGTTCGAGACGGTTTCATCGGTGTATTGCTCTGCAAATGTCGGGTAGACATCGGGGTTTCTCTTGACGACGGATATGTGGTCGGAAAGGCTCTCATACTTTGCCAACAGGTTCTCGAGTATTGTATTCTCCTCGCCCGACTGGACTATCCAGTAGATAGTAACGTCGTCTTCAAGGTTATTGAGCACTACCTTTGTGTTGCTCGTGACAGAATAAAGCTGTGCCGAGCTGATATCAAGCTGTGTCCATGTGGACGGGAGCGTCGACGCCAGCACGTTTACTACTATCAGAACCGCAAGAACCACCGCCGTGATTATAAGCGAGTAGCTTCCACCCTGGAACGCAAGGCGGTTAAGGGTGTTTCGGGAGTTCTTGGTTTCACTATTCTTTCCCATCAGTTATACCTCCTCTTTTCAAGCGACTGCACCGTCAGGAACAGGAAGAAGACAATCACCGTGAGATAATAGATGATGGCGGTTACGTCGAAGATGCCGTCGATGAAGACGTAGAATCTCTCAAACAGTGAAAGCTGAGCCATGATGTCAGGAACCAAGCCCTCGAACATCGAGCTGTCGATGATGAAGAGCATCATGATGATTGCAACGAGTGCAAGTCCGATGGTATAGGCGACGTTGTCGTTCTTCGTTAAGTACCGAATCAGGAAGGCAAAGAGCACTGCTATGACGGCGAGTGTGATTGTGCTTCCAAAGGCAGTTGCGGAGACGTACTCAGAAATGGTAACACTGAAATAGTTGAAGAGGATTACAGCAAGGCTGATTCCTGCGGCTATGCCCTGATTTTCAGTCAGTGACGAGATGAAGACGCCAATTGCGATGAGTGCCGCACCCATTACAAAGAAAGCGAATATCGAGCCATATGATGTCGGGAGATAGACGTCGCCGAACTGGGCAAAGATAAGCGGATAAATGCTCACAATGCAAAGCGGGATTAAGAATATCGTAAGAAGTGCCAAGTACTTCCCTACTACGACCTGGGTGGTTGAAATCGGGAGCGCATAGAGAAGCTGGTCGGTCTTCTGGCGCTTTTCCTCTGCGACGACCCTCATCGTGAGAATCGGGACGATAATAATCAGAATCAGACAGCCATAATATAGAACATACTCGAAGTTCGCTATCGTCTGGTTGATATTATATATCATTGCGCCGACGCCGGTTATAATCAGCAGGAATGCCCCGAAGAAATAGGCAGTCAGCGAATGGAAATAGCTTTTCAGCTCATGCTTCAATACTGCAATCATGACTCGTCACCTTCGCTTTCTTCTGTTGTTTCGGGAGCTTCCGGCTCTGCTTCCTCTGTCGCTTCGGCGTTTTCAGAAACAGTGTCCGCAGGAGTGACATCTTCTGTAAGCTCGATAAATACATCTTCAAGATTTACCTGCTTCAAAGCCATTTCAAGAAGAACTATGTCTGCATCTGCGAATGCCTTGAAGAGTTGTCTCGACATGTCGTAGATTTCCTTCATGTCGGTCTTTATACGGACGGTTGTATAACTCTCGCTTTCCTGATGCTCAGGATATACTGTCTCGGTGATGCCGGAAAGTTCCGAAAGAATCTCCCCGACTTTCTCTTTCCCGGCTTCTGCCGTAATAGTAATCTCGTTAGGAGTGAGAAGGTCGTGCATGAGCTTCTCAGGCTCGCCGAAGGCTACAAGTTTTCCGTGGGAGATAATCATTATCTCGTCGCAGATTGTCTGAACCTCGGAAAGAATATGTGAGCTGAAAATAACAGTGCGGTGCTGTCCGAGCTCTTTTATAAGGTCTCTTATCTCGATAATCTGTATCGGGTCGAGACCTACTGTCGGCTCATCAAGGATTATTACCTTCGGGTCGCCTAAGAGCGCCTGTGCGATTCCGACACGCTGTTTATAGCCCTTTGAGAGAGCAGAAATCCGGCGATTTCGCATTTCGGTAATCTTCGTCTGCTCCATTACCTCCTCGACCTGACGCTTCAGCTCTGTGCCCTTGATGCCCTTTGCCTCGCCGACAAATCTTAAATATTCCTCCGGCGTTTCGCTTAAATACAGCGGTGGCTGTTCGGGAAGATAGCCAATGAGCTTTTTTGCCTCGTTCGGCTCGTCGAAGATGTCGTGACCGTCAATCAGAACTGTTCCGGCAGTTGCCGAGAGACAGCCTGTCATGATGTTCATCGTCGTGGTCTTTCCGGCACCGTTGGGACCCAAAAAGCCGTAGACGTGTCCTTCGTCTATCTCAAACGAAAGATCGTCCACGGCTGTAAAGTTCCCGTAACACTTTGTCAGATGTTCAACCGTTATCATACATTAACCTCCAATATACTTTGGAATGAGCACACATGTATTCACATGCACACATGCACCCATTTATTCTCGTATGATATACAGTTTACTTTAATCTGTTGACGGAAAATTGACGCTAAGGCGAAAACTGTTGACATTCATGAGAAATTAATATGAATACTTTTTGTTCTTATGTTCATATCTTCACAGGAATTTCAAATTTCGCACCAACTGCTTGTCGTCTGCGGCGACGCCGCTCCCTGCGGTCGCGGCACCTCTCAGTCGGAGTTTGCGAAGCAAATCTCCCGAAGTTCGCTTGCGAACTTCTGCGCTCACCCTTGATAAGGGGAGCCAGTGGTGCTCGAAAAAAGGCTCCCCTAATTTAGGGGAGCTGGCTCGCCGCAGGCGAGACTGAGAGGTGCGCCGACCAGCGGGAGGCACCGACTTGGCGTCAGCCAAGTCGCTTTTTCCCTGCAACGGCTCCAGCCAATGCCACCGCCATCGGCAGCAATGCTATCACAATTCCGGTTGTCGGATTAGTTTCAGCTTCTGCTTCCTCATCCGCTTCGGTTTCAGTATCCGTGCCCTCAACCGGCTCTTCGGTCTCGACTTCTTCAGTGACGACTTCTTCGGTGGAATTTGTCTCCGACCCGCTCATGTCGACCGTTCCTACAGTCTTGACGGAGCTATAAGTCCCGCCGTTCGCACCATATCTTGCCGTTGCGACATACACATACATGCCGTAATAATTCTCAACTGTCACGGTTGCATTGACTGTCTGCTCATCGCTACAATTTATGCATTTAAGCGTTGCAGTCGCAGACTTGTACCCATCTGCCCAGGTGAAGTAGCTTATCTCATAATCATGTCCCAAAGCCGCCACTTCCTCCTGCGCCACAATGACAGCATTGCAAACCGAGCAGTGACTTCCCTCTGTAAGACCGGTTGAGGTGCAAGTAGCTGCTACAGCCTCGTCGGTGACGACGATGTGATTACCAGTTGCAGCAATGGTCTCAGTATAACTCTCGCCACATACTGAGCATGTGTAAGTCATCAGACCAGTTGCACCGCAAGTTGCCTCTGTTGTGACCGTGCTGGTATAAATATGACCGCCCGAAGTTGACAGATTCGTATTACTATATGCGCTAGTTCCCTTGCAATTAGTGCCATAATACACCGTCCCGTACGTGCTGTCCAAAACTGGATAGCTATCCGTGCCTAGTGCCTGATACCACGCCTGTGTGCCGTCCGTCACACCGCCGGTGAGCAACCACGTCACCTCGCCGGAAGCAAACTGAGTGGATGTCTTGCTTTCAACATTCGTGAGTGTGCCGTCGTTTGTTCTATAAGCCGCGCTCGCTGTAGTACTCAGATAGTAGCAGTTATTCACGGAGCCACTGCTGTTACTACCGACCACACCGCCTGCCGTCTGTGAAGTGCAGCTGACTGCGCCGCTGTTGTAGCAGTTCTTCACAGTGCTGGTGTTGTAACCGACCACGCCGCCGACACAGCGGTAGCCGCTGACTGCACCGCTGTTGTAGCAGTTTGTCACACTGCTGGAGTTGTAACCGACCACGCCGCCGACGAAATCATATCCGGTTGCACTATTTGTAATCGAACCGTTGTTGCAGCAGTTTGTCATAGTGCCGTAGTTCACACCAACCACGCCGCCCACATTGCCGTTGCCACTGATTGAACCGTTATTATAACAGTTTGTTACAGTGCCGTTGTCGTTGTTAGTGCCCACCACGCCACCTACAAAGCTGTAAGCACTAACCACAACATTGTTGATGCAATTTGTTACAGTACCACTGTCATTATAACCGACCACGCCAGCAACGCTTACGTATCCGGTCACATTTCCGCTGACGGTAACATTCTTTACTGTGCCACCGTTATACCCAAACAACGCCTGTTGACCGGCTGAAGAGTTATTGATGTACAGTCCCGAAACTGTATAGCCGCTTCCGTCAAATGTTCCGCTAAACGGATAATAATATGTCCCGATAGGCGTCCATACTTCGTTGTTCAGGTCGATAGAATTTCCCAATACAATCGTCTTGCCGCTGAAATCATTTCCAGCATTGACCAAACTTGCAAGCCCCGCAAGGTCGGCGGCGTCGTAGAGGGTGAAGGTTGTGTCTGTAGTGTTATACCAGGTTGTGTCCGGCGTGATGCTGGCAGTGGCGAAAGGCGATACAGTCATCGCTACTATTGCCAAGCATAGGGTCAGAAGTATTACTAAAATCTTTTTTGTCATTGGGGTTTCCTCCTTTGATATTGAAAAAGTAAGTGAGTACTTATTTTAATTTCCTCATCTAATTATAACATAAAATGTTGTGGTTTGTCAATAGGTTTTCGAGATATTTAGAAAATTTTTGTGTAAAAAAGTAGGGGCGGATATTATCCGCCCGCTACCGAGACATCTGCGACACAACGGGCGGATGATATCCGCCCCTACAGAATGTAAAAAGGCTCCCCTGTTGTGGGGAGCCAATTTGGGGTTGCTATTAGAGAGAGGTGTAGCCGCCATCAACGGGAAGAACTGCACCGTTGACATAGGTGGAAGCGGGAGATGCGAAGAAGATTGCGGCAGTGTCAAGTTCGCCTTCCTTGCCGTAACGTGCTTCAGGAATCATTGTGTGAGCATAGTTCTGGAAGAATTCGCTCTGAAGGGTCTCCTTGGTAAGAGGAGTCTCGAAGTAGCCGGGGCAGATGGTGTTGACGGTGATGCCCTTGTCGCCCCACTCGCAAGCGAGAGCTCTTGTAAGGTTTACAACGCCGCCCTTAGCCGCATGATAGGGAGAAGCAGGAGCAATCTTGTTTCCTACGAGACCGTACATGGAAGCGATGTTGATGATTCTGCCATATCCAGCAGGAATCATAGCGTTCTTGGCAACTTCACGAGCCATCTTGAAGGTTCCGACGAGGTCGATGTTGATTTCGTTCAGGAGAACTTCGTCAGTGATGTCCTCAGCGGGAGCAACTCCGCCGGTACCTGCGTTGTTGATAAGGATGTCGATGCGTCCGAACTTGTCCATTGCCGCCTTTACAGCAGCCTGAACCTGCTCAGTGGAGGTGATGTCGCAAGCGACTGCGAGGGTCTCTACGCCGTAATCCTTGGTGATTTCAGCGGCAACCTCGTCGATAAGATTCTGACGACGTGCCAGGGCGACAATCTTGCATCCCTGATTGGCAAGAGCCTTTGCCATCTGGACACCGAGTCCGGTAGAGCAACCGGTAACGACAGCTACGTTGCCGGTGAGGTCAAAATAATTTTTCATTTCTCATGTCTCCTTTGAGATATATTTCTTTTGACAAACCTATAGTTTGTTGTCGCTAACAGTATACCATATCTTGGGCGGGATTTCAAGAGCGAAAAGTAAAATTTATGTCAAAGTTTCTCAGAAGGGGTGAAAACATACGAGCCGTAGGTATGCGGAAGTTTGCCAGAGGGATTATCCTCCGAGAAGGGTTTGAAATCAGCATAGCTCTTGCTCGGGTCGAGTGCAATTTCGAGAGTGTTATTACCCGATTCGAGATACATCTTTACATGAAGAATGCGGTTGAATTCGTCGAAATAGGCGGTGCTGTTCTTGCTAAGAGTAACAGAAGTGTAGCGGTTCACCCAATTTACGCCGTCGCCGTTGAGGCGGATATCTGCGGGAGCTTTCGGCATGTGGATATGGGCGATAAACTCACGAAGCGGGAACTTGTTGTTATCCGGGCTAAGGCTGATTCTGAGGCTGTCAACTGCCTCCTCGCATGTGATTTCGGTGACGGTGTACTCACCGGTCAGATAGTTTTCGGTGATGCCGTCATCGGCATAGATTTTAGCTGTAGATTCGCCGCAGGGATAGACTTCAGCTTCGAGCTTGCCGAAATCAAGTTCCATTGTATTCATGATATTGTCTGTCATCGGGATGATTCCGCCGGCTTTAACGAAAACGGGAATACGGTTCTGCGGGGCATAGACCTCGTATTCCCTGCCGCCCTCGTATACATAATCATAATCGAAGTCGTACCATCTGCCTTCTGGAAGATAAACGGTGCGGGTGTTTTTCTGCGGCTCGATTACGGGAGCTATCAGCATGTTCTCACCAAAGAGATATTCGTCGGTGATGGTGTACACTTTCTCGTCCTCTGGGTAATGCCAGAAAAGCGGACGCATAATCGGCGTGCCGGTGAGGTGGTTCTCGTAGTAGAGAGAATAGATATACGGAATCAGGCGATAGCGGAGCTTGATGTAGTGGCTCATGCCATCAAAGGTGAGCTTATTGTATCTGAACGGCACCGCTTCGCCGCCGGCGTGGTGGGAACGGAAAATCGGGGTGAAGCAACTGAATTGCATCCACCTTTCATAGAGCTCGGCGTGCTCGGTTTTATCGTTATGGTAGAGATTATAGGGGCAATCGTCATTATTTGTAGGAGAAATGAAGCCGCCGGTGTCACAGGTCCACATCGGTATGCCACTGAGCTGGGTGTTCAAGGCTTCAGGAATGTGCGCCCGAAGAGTGCCGTATTCCGAATAGATGTCGCCTGTCCAGAGGGCTGTCGGTTCTCTCTGGATGCCTGCCGTGCCGGTGCGGGTCAGGACAAAGCTCCGCTTGTTCGGAGAGTGGGACTTGGCGATATTGTGATAGGTTTTGGTGACAGAGTTCCTGAATATATTGTGAATCTCAGCACGGCTTCCGGCATGATAGGCGGTGTTCTCGGCGTCGCCCTCAGGCTCTGTCAGGTCGAGCCACCAGGCTTCAACGCCGTCGTCCATGATACGCTTAATCTGAGGAGCAAGCCAGGCTTCGATATCGGGGTTTGTGAAGTCCATCAGTTGACCGCTGTAGTGTCCACAGATTACGGGGTTGCCGTCGGTGTCGTATGCTAAAATACCGGCTTGTTGTGCACTCCCGAAGGTGTCGCTGTCGCTTTTCAACATCGGTCCGGAGTTTGACGCCATAAAGTGGATTCCGGCTTCACGGTAGCCTTCTAGCTTCTCAGGGCTCTTCCCTTCCCAGCGTTCTGCCCACTTGTAGTTATTGAAATATTGCGCCCAGTCGAAGTCGAAGACGATTGAGTCGAATGGAATTCCAAGCCGCTTGTAAGTGGCAATGACGTCGTCGACCTCCTCCCAGTTCCAGAAGGAGCATTTGCTCTGCATATATCCTAGCACCCAGAGTGGCGGAAGTTTTGCTCTGCCGGTTATCTCGGAGAATTTGCAGACCACCTCAGGGATATTCTCACCCAAAATAATATAGAGCTTGCAGGCGCCGGCAGGTGCTGTGATAATCAGCTTGTCGGGAACCGTGCAACCGATGTCGACGGTGAGGTTTGATGTGTTGTCAAGATAGATTCCGTAGCCACGGCTACTGAGGATAAACGGAATCGGATAGTCGGCGGTGACGGAATTGGGGCTGATTCTCTGACCGGTTACCATGTCGCGGATGGTACCTCTGCGGTCAAATGCACCGAATTCAACATCGTTGTCCTCGCCCAAGCCGTAGATGTGCTCGCCGTCCGAAAGATTAAAGCTCAGTCTGAAACCAGTTTCCTCTGACGAGTATTCGAGATTTTCGGAAACGAATTCTGAGAGCGCAGAAAAATCTCCCTCTATTTCTGGAAGAGGAAGTATTGCGCCTGAGTTGGGATGAATTCTGCCGTCGGGAATTTCCAGAGAGAAGAGATTTTTATCATGGATGCGAAGTTGCGCGGGACGGTTGGAAATCTGGATAGTATAAGGCATGGCGGTTCCTCCGTTGTTTGTGATAGGGACAGTATAGCATAATGCGACCAGGATTTCAAGGTGCAAAAATGCGCCTCCCTTTCGGTAGGCGCACCTCTCAGGCGGAGTTTGCGAAGCAAATCTCCCGAAGTTCGCTCGCGAACTTCTGCGCTCACCCTTGACAGGGGAGCCATAACTGCCTATATTATAGTTTGCGCTTGCTAATAGTAGCTCCTGCAACTGCTATCGCCATCGGCAAAAGTGCTACCATAGCTCCAGTTGTCGGATTGGATTCTGTCTCAGGTTCCGAAGCTGGCTCTTCATCCTGCTCGGGTTCGGTGTCGGTGCCTTCTATTGGCTCGTCAATTTCAACTGTTTCTTCGGTCGTGGAGACCGGGATGAGATTCGCGATTGCGGTCTCGATTGCTTCAGCATAGGCATTTACAGTCGACTGGTTCAGGACACTCAGGTTCCAGTTAACAGAGTTGATTGCGGCTGTTACTGTCTCAAAGTTAGTATAGTTGCTGGCTGTAAGGGCGTTTGCTTTTGCGATTGCTGTATTGACCTCGGAGTAGTCTGCGTCAATTGTCGAAAGGTTTACACCGGCGACCTGAGTGTCGGTGTGGACAGTTCCGTCCGCGTCGGTGACTGTTGCCGTCATGGTGTAGACGCCGTTACTGCCCTGCATGGTTACTGTGGCTTCAGCTGTCACTTTGTCTCCGCAATGGCAGGTATAGACTGCGTTTGCTGACAGAAGGTCATCCGCCCAGTCGAAACCGGTGAATTCGTAGGTATGACCGATGGCGGCGATTGCTACTGTCTGTGCATCTGAATACTCAGTATCATCGAATGTGACAGTTGCGGTATACACCGTCTCTCCGTTGACAGTGCAGGTCGGGTTTGTTGTTTCGACTGCGATGTCATTTCCTGTGGCTGTCACCGTCTCTGCGTGAGTGCAGTTTTCGTCCGTGCAGGTTACAGACGCAGTGGCTGAGCTGTAATTCTCGGTCCATGTCCATTCAATCTTCGAGTAATCATATGTATGGGTGTGGACTGCTGTCTGGTAGAGATAAAGGGAGTCCACCGTTCCCCAGCCGCCTGCCTGCATGGAAACTTCAATCTGCAACTGGATAGTGGTTTCCTCGTAAACTGCAAAGGAGACTGACGGTGTCTGCCAGTTTGCCCATCCGGTCATTGCAGTAGCAATACCGGTGATAGTTTTATCTGCGCTTAAAACTTTCAGCGTGACAGTGTCGCCCAAATATCCCTGAGCCACACATTCAAAGGTGTATTCTCCGGGAGAAAGTGTGATGATTTCATTGTAGGTTACTGCACTGGTGGTTGCGCTGTCGAGATACCAATGCATACTGTAGGTACCATCGTATGGGTCATCGGTAGCAGGAAGATTTACGCCACTTCCGGTAATAGTGAACTTTGTAGCCGCATCTGTATAAGAGATTTCAAAGCTTGCATCGTTCGCATCAATCATGTTTGCATACTTGATTATTACGGTGCAGGTGACTTCGGTTCCGTCGTTCAATGTGCCGCTGACAGTGTATGTGCCTGCTGTACCTGCAGTAAAAGCGGCAACAAAGATTGCACAGTCCTCAGCACTCCAGCTGACGGATTCATCGACGGTATTGCCATCACTATAGGTAACAGATACTGTGGTGGGGAGGGTTACTGTTGACGTATCTTCACCAAGAACAAAGGTGACAGTCGGGTTTTCGATGCTTTCGATTGTGATTGTTGAGCTCACTGCGCCGGTGTAGACATACTGGAAGACTTTGAGGGAAGCGAGTGCCTTGCCGCTTGCATCAAAGAGTGCCTGATTATCGACGGCGGAGCCGCCATACCAGACTCCTGCGTCGTCGGGGTCATATTCGCCTGCATAGCTTGAAGCCCAGCCGGAGCCGTAGGTTTCCCAGAGAAGCTTGTTGGCATTAACTTGTGCGGCATATTCATCGCCGGTTAGACCGGTTGTGTCGCCGACAGTTATCCATGCGCCCTCCCAATAGAAGACACCGATGCCCATGCCGTTTGAAACGTCGTTGACTGCGGCGATAACATCACGGATTTCGTTTGCCTGTCCCTGGACAGAGAAGCTCCAGTTTATGTCGTCGCCGGAGTCATTACTTCCAACCCGGACGGTATTGTCGTGTCCGTCGGTGTCATCAAGGGTGTAAGCCCATGAAGTCTCAGCGACCATGACATATTTATCGTAGGTTGTAGCGACATCATCAAGAACTGTAGTCAGGTTTGAAAGACTGCCGTGCCAGTAAGGATAGTATGAAGATGCGAATACGTCATAATCAACGCCGTAGGTATCAAGTTGTTTTGCGTAATTGGCATAATTGCCGCTCTTTTCGGGATTAGTGAAGTGGATAGCTACTAAAACGTCATCCGCATCTCCATCGTCTATCATGTCGAACTCGCGCACAGCCTTGCTACCTGCACTGAAAATCTGGCACATATTAGCCCAGCTGGTCTCACCACATATTCCGCTTGTTGTTTCATTGCCTATCTGAACCATGCCGATATCTGCACCGGCGGCTTTGATGGTTTTTAAGGCATCCAACGTATACTCATAAACAGCCTCAACCTTTTGCTCCAAAGTGTAGTCAGTCCAGGCTTTGGGGACAGTCTGCTTGCCGGGGTCAGCCCAGAAGTCACTGTACTGGAAGTCAACAAGGAGCTTTATGCCATACTGGGCGGCACGTGCGCCGATTTTTGCGGCAGTTGCTACGTCGCAGTTTCCGCCGCCGTAGCCGTAGCCTTCGCTGTCATAAGGGTCGTTCCAGACTCTGACGCGGACATAGTTGACTCCGCTGTCGGCTAAAATCTTAAAGATATCCTCTTCCTCGCCATCTTCGTTATAGAACTTGACGCCGGAGTTTTCAAGGGCAATAACAGACGAGACGTCCATTCCCCTGATGAAATCGTCTGCAAGACCGTCAACCTTAGTGACGTTGATGTCCGCTTCGACGGCTGTTGAAGCTTCTTCGACTGTGATAGTCACGCAATCAGAAGCAAGCACATTCCAACTACTGTCATAAAGCTCGCCCACTATATAGTAAATTCCGGCAGTAGGCAAAATAACAGATGCATCTTGGATAGAGTGTTCATAACTGACGATGGCATCACTGTTGCCGTCAGAGTGGTCGTTCCAACTGTCAACCCAGAAAGTGAAATTATAGCCTGAATTTGCAAGTTCAGGGTCTTCAAGTATGTACGTGCTACCATAGCAAACCATTGCAGATAGACTGACCTCAGAGCCGGGCGCAACAATGTTTTCACTAGTAAAGACGGTGACAGAGTAGCCGTCATCAGCTTGTAGTGATACCGCCGGGATGCAACAGAGAGTTAGAGTCATTGCTATCAGGATGGAAAGAAGTTTCTTAAGATAGATTTTCATGCGTTTTTCCTCACTTCGTATATATTTCACGGCTTCAGCCGTTTTTCTCTGTGGTGTTTGCGGCAGAGGGCGATGTAGCTGTCGTTTGCGCCTAAGACCACCTGGTCTCCCTCAGTCACCATGCCGTGCTCGTTGAACCTGGCGTTGCAGGTGGCGGCTTTGCCGCACCAGCAGACGGTCTTTATCTCCTCGATGACGTCTGCCCAGGCAAGGAGCCAGAGACTTCCGGGAAGGAGATTGCGCTGGAAGTCGGTTCTCAAACCATAGCAGATTACCGGCACTTCCAGATCGTCCACTATATGAACGAAGAGCTCAACCTGCACTTTCGAGCAGAATTGGGCTTCGTCAACAATTATACAGTCGTAGGTTTTGATTTCGTCCTCGGGCATTTGCATGAGGTCTTCGACGAAATCGCATTTTTGCTTCAAGCCGATTCTTGATGCCATCACACCTTCGCCGTCGCGATTGTCAAGTTTCGGCTTGACGAGGAGGGCGTGCTTGCCGCGTTCATAATAGTTATAAGCTACCATAAGCGCATTGGCGGTTTTTGAACTGCCCATTGCGCCGTAGCGGAAATAAAGCTTTGCCATACTGCTCCCCTGTTTTAAAGAATTATAGTCTCGGTACCGTCAAGTCCCGAAAGAATCTCGGTCTTGCTACTGGAAATGATACCAACAGTTACTTCCATCTGAATCTTGGTGCCGGAAATGAGTACATTGACGGCGTAGCCATCAGACGTCTCAAAGACTGCATCTGTAGGAACGATTATGGCATCATCTCTACGGAGAGTTGTAAACGTAACCTGAATGGTGCCGAAATCTTCAAAGTCGACGTCTTCATCGGGCATTATGACGTAGCTTGTGATGGTATTTGTTTCACCGCTGAAACGGTCTGAGGAGGTTGTCGTTATGGTATCGATTACCTTGCCGGTGGTTACTACAAGATTTCCCTGGGCGATATCGACTTTCGTGCCAAAGGTGATGTTTGAAAGCTCGTTTCTTGAATCAGTGACGGTGAGGTAAACCTTGGATGCGTCGACGATGGTGCAGACAGTCTGGTTTGCAGAAACTGTCGCTCCGACCCAGTAGTTGCCGACGGAGGTTATAGTTCCGTCGCATGGAGCGGTTATAGTGAGATAATCGAGGCGCTTTACAAGGTTGTCATACTCCGCCTGCTCAATTGCAAGGTCGATTGCGGCAAGTGCCGCTTCGTTCTCGTCACCGGCGGCGACAAGGGCATCATAGGTAGCCTGAGCTGAATCCAAAATTACCTTCTGGACTTCGATTTCGTTGTCGAGTTCATCAGAGCTGAGGCGGACAAGAACATCGCCTTCGCTTACTGTCTGGTCTTCATGAACATTGAACTCAACTATCGTTCCGCCGACAAGCGAGAAGGAAAGATTGGTGTAGTAGGGCTTGTCGACAGTGCCGTCAAGAGTGACCGTCTCTAAGATTGTTCCGATATAGGCGTCTGCAGTGTTATAGTTTATAGAGCTCGTATTGATGGGAATATAAATCTCATCATCGACACTCGCTTCGTCTCCACATGCTGAAAACAAAGTGCATATAAGGACACAGGACATGAAAATGGCAAAAATTCTTTTCTTCATAATATAATTCCTCCGGGATAATCACAAAGCTGACGGCGATGTTTTACTCATACTATGATAGCAGATTTTTCGGAGAAATACAATAGGAAAGTTTCAGGTTTGCGAAATTTTTGGATAAAAAGAAATCCCTCCGGCGCTCGGAGGGATCACATAAACTTTTCCAATCAGTTTGTAATGGTGACAGTGCCGGTAGTGGTCTCGTATTCGAGAGTGTAACCGGTGCCGGACGGAAGGGCTATTGTTGCACTGCCAGAAGTGATTTCAATGTCGAGCTCAGTGGAGATAGTGCAGGAAGAGATTGAGATTGTGCCGGAGGTAGCGTCCGCGCTCATTTCGGTGGCAGTGATGCCCTTAATTGTTGAATTACCGGAGGTGGTCTCAACACTCAGGTCTCTTACCGAGAGAGTGCCCTGTGCGTCAGAGATGACGATGTCGGCAGATGTCGCCTCAATCGAGAGCTCATCAAGATACATAGAGCTCGGAATGTAGACTGTAAGGTCCTTCGAGATGCCTGCGTTAGAGAATCTGTTGCTCGAATTGAAGTTGATCTTGAGCTCACCATATCTGTTGACAGTGTAGTAGAGGACGTTTGAAGAGCTGATGGTGGATGAGCTGGTTTCAGTAACCTGGATAGTCGTGCCACTATAAGGGATGACGGTTACGCTTCCCGAGTACCAGTCGATTTCGATGTCGGTTATGCCGGTTGTATCCATGGTGAAGTCACCTGTTGCGGATGAGTAGGTGTTGTTGGAAGAGGAGGTGGCGTTTGAAGTGGCGGGTGCTGTTGTGGTGGTTGCGGCTGTGGTGGTAGTCGCCTGGGTTGTGGTGGTGGCGGCAGTTGTGGTCTGTGACTGAGTTGTGGTGGATTCGGTCGTTGCCTGAGCCTGAACTTCGGTAGTAGTGGTAGCTTCGGGAGTTGCTGCTTCTTCAGCTACTGTTGTTGTCGAGGCTGTATCAACTTCGCCGTTCGTAGATTCGTTATCGTAAGAGTTGAGGATTTCGACGTCATCATCGGAAGCTCTGGTCGCTACGGCGGTGTCGCTCTGAGTGTCGTTCTGAGCCTTGAGGCTCGCATTGATCTGGACTAATACTACGAGTATACCTACAAGAAGTACTGCGGCTACTGCGCCAGCAACGATTTTTAAGATAGAGTTGGTTTTGTTAGTCATGTTAGTGCTCCTTTCAATTTTGTCATTATGACTATTGTTTTTGGTTAATAAGTTCAAATATTCCGTCTATGACGAATTTAAGTGCAAAGCCTATCAGGAAGGCTACCCAGGTGAACTGCCATGCGCCGGTGGTGATACTTACGACGAGATATATTACAATTATCAGACACCACATAATCGCTACTACGATTTTCTGTAACGAACGCTTTGGCTTTACCGTTTCATCAGGCTTCGGCTCCACTATCTCGGCAGATTTCACTTCAATTATTTCTCCGCTGTCACCTGAATACTCCTTTATGAGCTCGTCGACATCGCCGATGCCGGATATTGCTGATTTGTAAGCGGATTCATCGTTCATTCCACCTGCAACCAGGTCCTCATACTTTTCAAGAGTATTACTCAGTATCTCCTCCTTGAGCTCACGGGTCTGCGGATTGTCCGGTGCGGATTTAAAGAGCTCGTCTATATACGCTTCAATTTTATCTCTCATAGCTGTGCCTCCTCGTCTTTTTCTAAGCCCTCTCCGCTGACGGACAAGATTCTATCCATGATGTTTTTGGCTTCGACCCACTCGTCGGTCATCCTGAAGTAGGCTTCCCTGCCGAGCGGGGTTATGTGGTAGTATTTTCTTCTGGCTCCCGATTCGGAATCTCCCCAGTACGAGGTGATATATCCGCTGTCGAGGAGCTTTTTGAAAGCGGTGTAGAGCGTGGCTTCATTCAGCTCGTACATCCCGGACGATTTTCTTAATATACTCTTGTTGATTTCGTAACCGTAGCTGTCGCCCTGCATGAGGTTCGCCAGAATTACTGCGTCAACTCGCCCTCTTATAAGTTCAGATGCTACCGACAATTTATCCGCCTCCTTTACTCTTTCTGTTTGCATTATATCACATGTTACCTTGTCTGTCAAGGTATTTTAGAAAAAATCTTATATAAAGTTTTTAGATACCTCAGAGGTGTTAGAAAACACACATCATTATTTTCATAGACTTTGCCGAAAAGTCAAACAAGTGATGCAAAAATTGCTCATTGACTTTTGCCTTGCTATCGGCTATTATAAGCTTAAAATTATGATTTCAAGTAGGTAATGGTATGACTATTCATATAAATCAAGCAGGATATCTCCCGGAAAGTGAGAAAATTGCGGTTCTGCCATTTTCGTCGGAGACATTTAAAGTAATAGATGCTGATGGCAATGCTGTTTTTGAAGGCAAGTGCCTGAAATTCGGATTTGATGAGAATTCGGGCGATACTGTTTACAAAGTTGATTTCTCGGAGCTACAGACCGATGGCGAATACAGAGTCGTTGCAGGGGATGCGACTTCCCCACTATTTAAGATAGGCAGGAACGCACTTGACAAGACGCTTCGGGACTTGGTTCGGGCTTACTACTATTTCAGGTGTGGATGCGAGCTTAAGCCGGAAAATGCAGGGCAGTTCACGCATGGGGCTTGCCACACTTCGGTGGCGTCCGAGTGGTTCGACCATTCTATTAAAAAAGACGTTTCCGGCGGCTGGCATGATGCCGGGGATTACGGAAGATACGTCACCCCGGGAGCATGTGCGGCGGCACAGCTTCTGTATGCGTATATTCTCTATCCAAACGCACTCGGGAAGCTCAATCTTAACATTCCGGAAAGTGGCAACAATATGCCGGATTTTCTGTCAGAAGTGAAGTATGAGCTCGACTGGCTGATGAAGATGCAGAAGGCGGACGGTGCGGTTTATCATAAGGTCTCGACGGCTCAACATGCACGGTTTGTCATGCCGGAAAGAGATTTGAAGCCGCTCTACTTACTGCCAGTTTCCTCGATGGCGACTGCCGACCTGGCGGCGGTATGTGCTCTCGGATACAGAGTTTACAAAGAATTTGACGCTGAATATGCTGAAAAGCTACTGGAAACTGCAAAGCTTTCACTCAAGTGGCTCGACGAGAACCCGCAGTTTATCGGATTCCGCAATCCCGAAGGTTGCGGCACGGGCGGCTACGGCGAAGGCGGAGACAAGGACAACCGGTTCTGGGCGTACTCTGAGATGTATGCGGCTACCGGGGACGAGAAGTATCTCGAAAAAGCAAAAGAGCTTCTTGTCTACGACTTTCCGAGAACTGAATTCGGGGTCGGTTCTATCGGTGGACTGGGAGCTCTCGCGTATCTCACGAGCGGGAGAATCTCAGAAGATGACAAGCTTGCAGAGGCTTATAAATCCATGTTTGTGAATCAGGCACACCGGCTCAGGTGGCTTGCGGACAGAAGCGGCTACATGGCGGCGATGGACGAGCGAGACTACGGCTGGGGAAGCAATATGAACCTTATGAAGCACGGGATGATTTTTGCCGTGTGTGATACACTGTGCGGCGCCCACGAGTTCGGAGTCTATGCAAAGAGGCAGTTCGACGTTCTGATGGGAGTTAATGCTGTCGGTATGAGCTATGTTTCTGGAAACAGGGAAAAAGCTATCAGGCATCCTCACCTGCGCCCTGCTGCGGCAGACGGCATCGACGAGTGCATCCCCGGAATGGTAAGTGGCGGCGCGAACCGCCGACCGGTTGAAGAGACAGCGCACAGGTACATTCCAAAGGGCACACCGCCGATGAAGAGCTTTGCAGATGTAGTAGATTTGTATTCCGTCAACGAAGTCACGATATATTGGAATTCTCCGGCAGTATTCGTGGCGGCGTATCTTCTGAACTGACACAAAACCCACAAGTTACATCTTGTAACCTGTGGGTTTTACAATAATTCCGAATTCCGAATTCATAATTCCGAATTTTTCGTTGCGTTAGCAACGAAACCGCATTCCCAGAAAGCAAGTGCGGCGGCTGACGCCACGTTAAGCGAATCAACGCCGTTCTGCATCGGGATTTTGACTGTATAATCGCAACTGGCGATTGTGTGCTTGGCAAGACCGTCGCCCTCAGTACCTAAAACTATGGCAAGTCTTGGCTCAGACTTCAGAATCGGGTTGTCGACGCTGATTGAGTCGTCCGAGAGTGCCATTGCAGCGGATTTGAAGCCGAGGTTTCTCAGGAGTTCGGCACCGTTCTGGTGCCAGTCCAAGTAATCCTCACCAACCTGCGCCCAGGGAATCTGAAATACCGTTCCCATACTGACTCTGATTGCCCGGCGGCAAAGTGGGTCACAGCAGGACGGAGTTATCAAAACCGCATCGATTCCCAGAGCCGCCGCCGAACGAAAGATTGCACCGATGTTGGTCGAGTCGGCGATGTCTTCAAGAACTGCGATTCTCGAAGCGCTGTGAGTCACCTCTTTGGGAGTCTTCGGCAAGGGTCTTCAGAAAGCGCAGAGTACACCTCGGGTGAGCTCATAGCCGGTGAGACTGCTGAGCAGTCCCCTATCTGCCGTGTAGACAGTGATATCGCCACATCTGGTGATAACTTCCCTTGCGTCGCCGTTGATGTGCCGCTCCTCGGTGAGCATCGACAGAGGCTCGTAACCGCAGTCAAGAGCCGTGCCTATAACCTTAGGACTCTCGGCAATAAATATCCCCTTCTCTGGCTCAAGCCGGTTGCGAAGCTGGGCTTGGGTGAGGCTAGTGTAGATTTTGAGACTGTCGTCGGCGAGATTATCGACTTTGATGATGGGTATTACTTTGCCGCCTCCGCAAGCTGACCGGGGATGCTGGCAGGCTGACTGACCTTCTTCATCTTAGTAGTCTGTCTCTGTGCCATTACGAGGGAGTAGTAGACGCCTTGCTGGCGCATGAGTTCGTCGTGGGTGCCCATTTCGGCGAGGCGCCCCTTATTCAGTACTATCAGCTGGTCGGCGTGGGAGAGAGTCGAGAGACGGTGAGCTATCGCTATTGTCGTTCTGCCCTTGCAGAGCTCGTTCAAGCCCTCCTGAATCTGACGCTCGGTCTCGGTATCGAGAGAAGCGGTTGCTTCATCTAAGATTATAATCTTCGGGTCGTGGAGGATTGCTCTCGCAATCGCTATTCTCTGGCGTTCGCCGCCGGAGAGAGTGTAGCCCTTGCTTCCGACTCGGGTGTTGTAGCCGTCGGGAAGCTTTGTTATGAACTCGTGGGCGTGGGCGACCTTGGCAGCCTCAACAACCTCCTCAAAAGTGGCGTCAGGCTTGGCATAGGTGATGTTGTCGAGGACGCTTCCTTCAAACAGATAGGTCTCCTGCAAAACAACACCGACCTGCGAGCGGAGACTCTGCTGGGAAATGTCCTTGATATTGACACCATCAATTCTGATTTCACCCTGAGTGACGTCATACAGTCTTAAAATAAGGTTTATCATCGTGGACTTGCCGACGCCGGAATGTCCTACAATGCCGTACATCTTGCCCTTTTCGAGATTACAACTGATGTCTTTGAGAACAGGATTATAGACCTTATAGCCGAAGTAAACGTGGTCGAATTCGATATCGCCCTGGATGTCGAGGTCGACGCAGTCGGAGCTGTCCCGGACGTCGGTCTCCTCTTCGAGAATCTCGAAGACCTTTGATGCGCTGACGGAGACATCGGCAATCGATTTCGGAAGCTGAATGAGCCAGCGAAGCGGCGTATATAGCATACTTACGTATGATGTGAACTGGGTGAGTTCTCCCAGGGTCATTGTTCCCCACTGGGGCATTTGTCCCAAGACCATCTTTGCTCCGAAGAAGACGACAAAATAGTTTCCTATTACCAGAACAAAATCGGAGATAGGATTGAGTAAATTCCAGACGACTTCAGCCTTTGATGCGGCTTTTGCCCATGCACCGGAGGCTTTTTCGTACTTCTCAGCTTCGGCTTTCTCGGTTCCGCAGGATTTTACGACACGGATTCCGTTAAGTGTGTCGTGAAGGAGCCTTGAATGGGCGTTCGAGAATCTCCAGGAGCAGCTGAAGTACTTATGCATGATGTCACCGATTTTCTTTACAAGAATTGCCACGAACGGAAGAGGGAGTATGACCATCAAAGCAAGCCGCCAGTTCATCACGAAGAGGATTATCGCAACTATGACAAGCGAGAGAATTCTGACAACTGCGTTCTTGCCGTTATCGGTTATGAAGCTCTGGATTTTGTTCGCGTCGTTTGAAACACGGGAGATGAGCTCGCCGGCGGTCTTCTTGGAAACTGAGGACATCGACAAATCAAGTGTCTTGTCGAAGACGTCCTGCCTGAGATCCTGACCAAGATTCAATGAAACATAGTAGCTGTTCTTGAGATTTATGCGGTCTAAAATCGTCGTGATTATAACCGATATGAAGAGGAATGTGCAGAGAAGCGCAAAACCACTCATGCTGACGTCTCCTGTGGACAGGGTTCCGTCCTGGACAGGGATGACATAGTCGTCGATAATATAGCGATTTATGTAGGGCTTGATGACCTCGACTATCTCGGTTATAATCGTGCAGAGGATTGCGATTCCGAATGCCTTTTTATATGGTCCTATGCGCTTGAAAATCTTCATAAAGACTTTGACTTTGGATGCGCAGTATGGGCACTCGGTGTAGCCGTCAAGCGGAAGACCACATTTCGGGCACTTGGGTTCGTCGATGGTGCTCTTCTCGATGAAAATTCCCGTTGTCAGATAGTGGTTCAGGAGCTTGCAGAGCTCAGCAAAGGCGATAAAGTTGTCCTGAGTGAAAGAACAGATGCACTTGTCGTCGGTGTCACCGTGACGTCCAACCATCATCGAGCATCCGACGAGCTGTTCGCAGGCATATTCTTCATACGCCTTAATCGGAAAACTCTCCTTGATTTCGGAGCCAATATAGACGAATATATCGTCATGAGTGACGCAGATATGCCCGTCGACCTTCTCAGCCTTGTCGTATAGGTTAAATGGAATTGAGAAGACGAAGTCATCCAAGCTCTTCCCTTCCGGTGCGGAAATAAGTAGATTCGTAGTTAATCCCCCATTTCGTTAGATATAGATTTCGAGAATAGACAAGCTCTTCTTGTCAAGCTTATTTATGTCGTTACAGCAGTACTTGTTGCCGTCGACGTCGTTGGCGTAGAGGTACTTGTCGGTGAACATGCGGAAGTTTGAGTACCAGTCACGGATGCAGATGGTCTTTCTGCCGGCGGTGGTGTCGATGTCTACAAAGATGAAGCCTCTGGAGTTATCCTTGATTGAATAGACCTTTGTAATCTCCGGCATGAAGTACTTGTATTCGAGATACTCGTCGACGAGCTTGTACTGCTCGGGAGAAAGCTCCTTCATATCCTTGATTACGCCTATCTCCTTAAACTCTTTATCGTCGTTGTCGTAGGCAACGCTTATGTAGGTGGTGGCGGAGTAGAACGGCATAAGCCTTGTAAGCCTGACGTTGAAATACTCCTGACCCTCATACTTAAGTGAGATGAAGCCCGCATCGTCACAGTAAAAGTCGAGCTTAGAGCAATCGAGGAGCTCCAGTCTGTCTACTTCAAACTTTTCGGGGACATATTCAGTTTTGTTAGCCATAATCATATTCTCCTTTCTCAGTCTTCGATAAACTTCAAAGCGTCTGCCTGTAGCATATAGAGCTCGAAGTACTTGCCCTTTTCACGGATGAGCTTGTCGTGGGTTCCCATTTCTTTGACCTCGCCGTTTTCGATGACGCAGAGCATGTCGGCATCACGTAAAGTCGAAAGTCTGTGGGCAATGGAAATAATGGTTCTTCCTTCTTTCAGGCTGTCGATTGCGACCTGAATCTTGCGCTCGGTTCTGGTGTCCATAGAAGCGGTAGCTTCATCAAGAATCAGGATATCAGGATCTTGAATTATTGCCCTTGCGATGGAAATTCTCTGCTTCTCGCCACCGGAGAGAGTTACTCCGCCGGAGCCAATCTTGGTGTTGTAGCCGTCGGGAAGCTTTGTTATGAACTCGTGGGCGTTTGCAGACTTTGCCGCCTCGATAACCTCTTCCATTGTGGCATTGGGTCGTGCGTAACGGATGTTATCTGCAACGGAACCAACGAAGATATAGGTTTCCTGAGAAACTATGCCTATGCACCGACGCAAATCCTCGGTTGCTATCTTTTTGATGGGAACGCCGTTTATGAGAATCTCGCCGGAAGTTACGTCATAGAGTCTAGCCATCAGGTTTATAATGGTAGACTTGCCCGCTCCGGTCTTGCCGACTATTCCGAACATGTGACCGGCTGTGACCTTGAAGGACACGTTTTTGAGAATACGGTGTCCGGCTTCATATTCAAAGAAGACGTTCTTAAACTCGATATCGCCGTCGAGGTGCTCAAGTCTTACGGGGTTCGGATCTTCGACTACTGTCGGCTTTGACTCGAGGATTTCAAACATTCTTGAAGCCGCATCGACGCAACGAGCCCACCTGTCGCCTATCCACATGAAGAAATCGATAGGGTCATATAACATTCCGGTGTAGGAAATAAGTCCGGTGAGTACACCATAGGTAAACACTGTTCCGCCGACTTCGACCTGCATGACTATCAGGAGGCATCCGAGACAGAAAAGACCGATACTTAAGAGATTATAGCAGCCCCAGACAAACGGAATTGTGTTGGTGACTCTGTGGTTGATCCGGTCGTTGACCTCGTAGGCGTCCTTATTCTTCTTTCTGTAGCGGTCGCGCTCCTTCTGCTCCTTTGCAAAGGATTTTACAACTCGCTGACCGTTCATGACGTCCGAAAGGACAGAGTTAAGGCTTCTCATAGCGACATCAAGTTTGTGGTAGAGCTTTCTCTGCTTTTTGTAAAGGAAATTGTCGGCGAAGAGAAGGATAAACAGGAGAATGACCAGTCCCACTGTCAGAATGGGACTGAGGAACATCATTATAGCTCCGATGCCGACCAATTTAACGATATTTGCGATTCCGTAGGGAACTATATCTACAAAGAAGCTGTAGACGTTGTTGCTGTCCCTGTCGACTCTCGACATAAGAGAACCTGTCTGCTTGCTCGTGAAGAACTGGAGTGACAGATTGTTCATCGAAGCGTAAATCTTGGATCTGAGAGTGTGCGTTACGTGAGGAACGACTTTTGCGGTTACGATTCCCGAAAACAAACCCGTCAGCTTGCTCAGGATATTCGTAAGAAGCATAAGAAGGACTATCAGGAGAACCTGACCGTAGAATCTTCCCGACTCGCTCAGGACGTCGTCATAGAGCATTTTCGAGCTGAACCAAGGCGAAATTATCGCCATGATGTTTGACAGGAGTATCGAGAGCATTATAAATGTTATCTCGACTTTGAAGTCCTTGAAAAGACCCATCAGTTTTCCGAATATCGAGCGCTTGTCGACACATCTCGGGCAAACAGGGCGATTCGGGTTCGGGTATGGTTGATGGCAAATCGGGCAGACGGTGTTCTTACTGTCAAGAAGCGTGTCGTCAATCTCTTCATGCCTGTGAGTCATGTTGAGGCGCTCGCAGAAGCGCTCGAACTTCTCGCAATAGCCGATTGAGAATCTTGCAATCAGGATATTCTCCCTGTCGTGCTCATACTCGCTCGGAGACCAACCGAAGCTCGGTCCACCGAAGCCGCCTTCCGGAGGAGGTCCGCCGGGTCCACCACCAGGTCCGCCCATTCCTCCGGGAGGAGGTCCCATCGGAGGTCGTCCGCCATCCGGTCTTGCACCCATCGGATGGTGTCCGTGCTCGCCCTGAGGCTGGGAGAAGTCCTCAACTTCGCCTTCTCTGAGCATTCCCAGAACCAGCCTTGCAGTATTCTGATGGCGGTCAACATAGATATTCTTTATCTTTGCAATTTCGTATTCCTGAAAATCCACGATGCGATATGAGACCATTTCCTTTACAGGAGCAGTTTTGAAGAATCTCTTGATGACTGGAGTGCCTCTGAGCTTCTCTTCAAACTCTTCCTTGGAAGTGGGTTCCCGGTAGTCCTCATAACCGCTGATTATGTAGAGCTCTTTGTCGTCAAAAGTGACATAGACGTCGAAATATTTTCCTTCTCCGTCAAGATCAGCTTTTACACAATAAAGAAGCTTCTCAGGATTGACGCCACGCTTCATAAGCTCGTCTGCGACAAGCTGTGGGAGAGCGTCAAAATACTTCATAAAATCACCTTCCTGTTATATCCAAAACATATCATAAAATACATACTTGTTAAGACAATCTATAATAAAACAGCCCTCGATACATGAAGTATCGAAGGCACTTATTCATCCGCTAAAACCGAACCGTCGGTTTTCAAGGAATCGGGATTGCACAATTCGCATACTCAGAGGTATCTTAAATTCCTGCTCTAATGCATAGTAATTGTCTAAACGCATTGTTCCCGCTCCTTTCATGATAATTAAGGCGAAGCATTCGTGCCTTACGAATTCAATATTATACACTGTGTTACCCAAGTTGTCAAGGACTTTTTGAGATAAAATTGCGGATTTTATACGGTTTTTCGTGCTTCGTATGATTGACTTATCACCTGCAATATGATAAACTTATACCCAAATACACTTTTTAAAAAAGGCAGTGATATTATGACTAAGCTACTCAGTTTACTTAAAACAAACGCACGTCTTTCAAACAAGGAGCTCGCAACACTCCTGGGCAGAACCGAAGAGGAAGTCGCTCACGACATCTCAGAACTTGAAAGAACCGGTGTTATAAAGGGCTATTCCACCATTATGGACGACGATGTCGTCAACAAGGACAGTGTTTCGGCATATATCGAGCTTTCCGTCACTCCGAAGGCTCAGGTAGGCTACGACGAAATTGCGGGATATATCTCGCAATATGAGGAGGTCGAGAGTGTTTCCCTCATGTCGGGTGGCTATGATCTGGCAGTTACCGTAAGATGCAAGAATATAAGGGACGTTTCTAACTTCGTGGCACAGCGGCTTGCGACCATTGACGGAGTTGTCTCCACTTCCACACATTTCTTCTTGCAGAAGTATAAAGAAAACGGCATTTCGCTTACCGACTCTGAGCATGACGAAAGAGGGCTGGACTGATGGACTACAAAAAGCTCATCGGCAAAAAAGCCGCTGAGATAAAGCCCTCCGGAATAAGAAAGTATTTTGACGTCGCCGCAACGATGGACGACGTTATCTCCCTCGGCGTCGGCGAACCGGATTTCCACACTCCGTGGCAAATAAGGCGTGAAGCGATTGTAGCACTTGAACGTGGCAAGACATTCTATACTGCCAACTCGGGGCTCATGAACCTGAGAAAAGCCATCAGTGAGTACACCGAAAAGCACACCGGTGTCACCTACGACCCGGCAAGCGAGATTATTGTAACTGTCGGAGGTTCGGAGGCTATCGACCTCACAATCAGGGCAATTGTCGAGCAGGGCGACGAGATTATCATCCCGGAGCCGTCGTTTGTATGCTACAAGCCGATTGTCGAGCTCACCGGCGGTACTCCGGTTATCATCGAGACAAAAGCCGAGGACAGCTTCAAGCTGACTGCTGAAGAACTGAAAGCCGCTATTACCGACAGGACGAAGCTTCTCATTCTCCCCTATCCGAACAACCCGACGGGTGCGATTATGGAGCGTGAAGACTTAGAGAAGATTGCGGAAGTTCTTAAAGGCACAAACATCGCGGTTCTCACTGACGAGATTTACAGTGAGCTGACATATGGCAAAAAGCACTTTTCTATCATCTCTCTTGAAGACATGAAAGAAAGAACTATCTACGTAAACGGCTTCTCGAAGGCGTTTGCGATGACAGGATGGAGACTCGGATACATGTGCGCTCCGCACGAGATCATCATGCAGGCACTGAAGATTCACCAGTTCGGCATCATGTCTTCCCCGACTATCAGCCAGTATGCAGCCATCGAAGCTCTTACGAACTCCGAAAACGACGTCAAGCACATGGTTTCGGAGTACGATATAAGAAGAAGATATCTCGTCAATGCTTTCAACGAGCTCGGACTCGACTGCTTCACACCGGAAGGTGCGTTCTATGTCTTCCCTTCCATCAAGTCAACAGGGATGACAAGCGATGAGTTCTGCGACAAGCTTCTTCACAGCAAGCGTGTTGCGGTTATTCCGGGAAATGCTTTCGGAGACTGCGGCGAGGGCTACATAAGGGTTTCTTATGCCTATTCCCTCCGGCACCTGATGGAAGCGATTTCGAGAATCAAGGAATTTCTTGAAGAACTGAGGAACGGAAATGATTAGCGGAAAGGCGTATGCCAAGATTAATCTCACACTTGATGTCACGGGAATTCTTGAAAACGGCTATCACTCGATTGCGTCCGTTATGCAGACGATTTCCCTTTATGATGAGATTTCGGTTGAGAAAAACAACTTCGGCGATATCTGGGTGTATTCTGACGGCGGAGAATTTGCTGACAGTATGCCACTTGATGAAGATAACACTTGCGAAAAAGCGGCAGTGGAATTTCTCAGATATATTAAAGCTACCGAGGGCGTCGATATACATGTTAAAAAGAATATTCCGTCTCAGGCGGGCTTGGGCGGCGGCTCGTCTGATGCCGCAACGGTTCTACGCCTGCTGAACATGCTTTATAATGCAGATTTATCTTATGAAGAATTGCGAGGACTCGGCATTGGAATTGGCGCAGATGTGCCGTTTTTAGTCACCGGCGGCTGTGCGTTGTGCGAAGGTGTGGGCGAAGTTCTTACGCCGATAAAAACAGGCTTAAACGGCTATGTACTGCTCGTGAAGCCTGATTTCGGAATTTCTACACCCGAGGCTTACCGGCTCTTTGACGAGAAAAAACTGCCGTATGGCAATTCTTCGGAAGTCGTTATGAACTCTGGAAACTTCTCGAGGCTTCTGTCGAACGACTTGGAGAAGGCGGTTGCGAATCCGGATATTGAGGAAATCAAGCGAAAGCTTATATCTCTCGGCGCTTCGGACAGCCTCATGACCGGAAGCGGCTCATGCGTTTATGGGCTTTTTGAGGACAAAAAAACGACTGATAATGCCGCAAAAGAGCTTTCAGACTATGCGTTTGTGGGAGTGTATGAGCCTGTTTCAAGCGAAGAAGTGACATCATGATTGGCTACGAAAAATGCGAGCTTTGCCCGAGACGGTGCCTTGTGAATCGCCATGAAGCCGTCGGCTTCTGCGGGCAGAGCGACAAGATAAGAATTGCTAGAGCGGCTCTCCACCTTTGGGAAGAGCCGTGTATTTCCATTGGCAACGGTTCGGGTGCGGTTTTCTTCTCGGGGTGCACGCTTAGGTGCTGTTTTTGCCAGAATCACGAGATTTCGCATGAGGGCAAGGGCTATAACATCACCACAAGTGAACTCGCGGAGACTTTTTTAAGGCTTCAGGATGAGGGTGCAGAAAATATCAATTTAGTGAGCCCAACGCCATTTGTACCGTCGATAATCGAGGCGCTCGATATGGTTCGGTGCAAGCTGAAAATCCCCGTAGTTTACAACTGCGGAGGGTTTGAGAGTGTTGAAACGATTAAGGCACTTGAAGGCTATGTCGACATCTATCTGCCGGACGTGAAGTACTTTTCGGATGAGTGCGCAAAAGAGTTTTCTGGCTGCCCGGGAAGCTATTTTGAGACGGCGATTTCGTCTGTCAAGGAGATGCAGAAGCAGGTCGGGAAGCCCGTGTTCGATGACCGTGGCAAGCTTTTAAAAGGCGTGATTGTCCGGCATATGGTGCTCCCTACCCTACGGCAGGACTCGATGGCGGTGCTGAAAGCTCTTCGGGAGGCTTTTAAGCCGGATGAGATACTTTTAAGCCTCATGTGCCAGTATGTTCCGATGTATCGGGCGACGACCGAGGAGAGATTCAAAAAAATCAACCGTCGGGTTTCGACATTTGAATATAACGGTGTGCTGGATTATGCCCGGGACTCGGGGTTTGACGGGTACTCGCAGGAGAGGAGCTCTTCGGATGAAGGCTTCGTGCCGGAGTTTTTTGGGAGCAAGGATGAGGAGGAACGAACATGAAAACCGTATTTGAAACCATCAGAAAATATCTGCCTAGCGCTAAAAAGCAATTTGCGGTGGTTATTGTCTATGTTCTGGCGATAACGGCGCTGGAAGCTTCTTTGACAGTGCTTATGAGCAAGATTATTTCGGAGACGGAAATCAGAGGGACGATGGCGTTTCTTTTGCTGGCTCTTGGAGGATTCTTAGTGCTGTTACTGCTCGACTGCCTGCTCTCGATAGGGAAATATCGGGCACAGGACAGGCTGGGCGGGGCGTTCTTGGAAGCTATGAGAACGGACATATACAGAGCCGTTGAAAAAGCGGATTATCAGTCGCTCATCTCAATTGGCAAGGACAAGCTGAAGCACATCTTTTATTCTGACGTCCTCGATGTTTTCAGAATTGTCGGGAACTATATCGGGTACATACTCCTGAATTTAGTGCTTCTCATATCGTTTTTAGTGGTCTCGGCGTTTGTAAACGCAAAGTTAGCAGTATTTCTCCTCGTGGCGGCGATTGTCGGGTTTGCGATTTCATGGTTTTCAAGAAGGCTCATCATGAAGCGTTCAGCCGGAGTAAATCAGATGATGAAGGCAGACCACAATGAGCTTAACGATTTTGTAGATTCAATAGAACTTGTCAAGACTCATTCCCTGGGGGACTATTTTGTGGAAAGGCAGAAAAAGAGCCTCTGGGGATTTATAAATGCTTCTCTGGATGCCGATGCTGTGATGGTCGGACTGAATACCCTCAGCACAAATTACTATCAGCTCGTATATCTCGGCGTTGCGGCGTTTCTCAGCATGACTGTCAATGGAAGCGACGCCGGAAGCCTTGCGTTCTTCCTCTTTGCGACGCAGAAGATTATTTCCTACAGCTCGAATCTTGAAACAGCTGTTTATATGGTTATGCGGATGACGCCGGCGTTTGGGAATGTGAATAAAGTTTTTGAGGCGAAGCAGGAAGACGGCGACAAAGAGATTTCGGGAATTGACAAAATCGAGCTCAAAAACGTGTCGTTTTCCTACAACGGTGACGACGATTATGTCATCAGGAATCAGTCGCAGGTATTTGAGAAGGGCGACATCGTCAGGCTGTCGGGTGCTAATGGAAGCGGAAAGTCGACATATGTCAAGCTTCTCGTGAACCTTCTGAAGCCTACCGACGGCGAGCTTCTTGTGAGCGGACTTCCTGCCGAAGAAATCAGGCGGGAGAGCCTTTACAAGCATATTCTCTACATCAGTCAGGACGAGATTTTGCTCAACGACAGTGCGAAGAATTATATCGAAGAGATTACCGGGATCAAGCTTTCGGACGAGCACTTTTCGAGTCTTCTTGCGGAGGTTGACCTTCCCGAAGATTTGCCGGACATCGAAATGGGCGGCAAGAACCTTTCGGGTGGACAGAGAAAGAAGCTCATGCTGATAAATCTTATTCTCAGGTGGCAGGGCTCGTCGGTTATAATCTTAGACGAGCTCGAAAATGCACTTGATGCTGGAACCCGTGAATTTGCGGGCGAACTCCTCGACACTATCTATAAAGACCGGGCGAACCACATTATTTTCAGGATTTCTCACATCGACGACGGCACGGTTGCCGTGAACAAGCAGATTGCTCTTTAAACTTAAACGCCTCCCTTAGTTTGGGAGGCACTTTTTTCAAAAAATCTTTCGCTGGAGCGTAGTATCCCGGAAAATTCGGGTACTGTAATAGTGAAAGGAGGAATTGATATGGAAGACGAGAAGATTATCAGGCTGTTCTTTGAGCGGTCGGAGTCGGCTATAATTGAGCTTGACCGGAAATACGGCAGCCTTTGCAGGAGTGTATCAAAAAACGTCCTTGGGAGCGTGGAGGACGCAAGCGAGGCAGTCAATGATACATACCTTGCGGTCTGGAACAGGATTCCTCCTGAAAAGCCGGAGAATCTGCTTGCATATGTCCTTAGAATCGCGAAGAACCAGTCGCTGAAAATTCTGAGATACAGAAGCGCTCAGAAGCGGGACAGCTTCTATCAGGTGGCACTTGACGAGCTGGAAGAGTGCCTCCCCGGAAATTCGAGCGTCGAAGCGGAGCTTGACTTCAAAGAGCTTTCGGAAGCGGTCGACAGCTTCCTTGAAACGCTCTCGGCTGAAAACCGGGTCATCTTCCTGCGACGCTACTGGTTCTCGGACAGCCTCAAGGACATAGCAAAACTCACCGGACTGACGGAAAAGACGGTCTCGGTAAGGCTGGTAAGAATCCGGAAAAAGCTGAAAGACTATTTAAGCGAAAGGAGATTTTTTGAATGAACAAACACGAAAATGCAGAGAAGCTCTCGACTGCCATTGACATGGTGGATGAAAAGTATCTGACGGAAGCGGCGGAATATCAGCCCGCAAAGCACAGAATCAGGCACACAAAACTGCTCATAGCGGCAGTGATTGCGGCTGTTTCAGTCCTCATGATGGGAGCGGGAATCCTCGTTGCACATGAGAGTATTGCCGAAAGTCTCAAATTAGAGCAGGAGATTATTACCGGCAGAGAAATCAGCGACGAAGTCTACGAGGATATGGTAGAGTCAGAGCAATATGTCGGCGCAACCGAAAGCACTGACGACCTGACCATCACAGTAGAATCCGCAACAGTGACTGATTTCAGGATAAATGTGCTTCTCAAGGTCGAGGGCAGTGATGAAAAATATCCTCTGGAAAGTTGCAGTGCAAAGATATACGGCTCGTTCATAGACTTCGCTACAGGCGGTTTATCCTATGATGGCGTTCATAGTGACGGTGCTACCTACTACGTTGCCCACACTACATATGGCTATATCGGCGACTCTGATGCCACAGAACTGGATGTAACTCTGAAAATAACCAAAGGTGAAGAACATACCGAAGTTTGCTCAATCGACTTTACCGTTGACAGAGTTCCTGGCGAAACCATTGAAGTTATCCCCGAGGGTGAATCGGTAGCTGTCACTGTCAGAATGAGATACATGGACTGGGCAGAAGAATTTGCAGAAAATGGCGTGATAACAGAAATATACTATGATATGATCACACGTGACGTAACTGCAATTTCTCTAAGCGAAGGTGGAATGTATATCACCTATGACAGCGATACTGCTATTCTTCCCGACACTTTTGGCGTTGATAAGTACTATATAGACACCGAGTATGACGGCGGTTTCGATTCAGTATATATCGTTATGAAGGACGGCACCATGATTAAGCCGGTCGAGGGAAGAACGACCGAATCAGTACTTGGTCAGCCCACAATAACCTGGATGTACGCATGGTCATCGGCGATTAACCTCGATAATGTCGCATATATCCGAATCGGCTATACCGACATTCCCGTAAATGTCGAAGCGTCAAGCGTCACCGATAGCGATGTGACTGTCTCGGTTGAAAAAGCTGTGGCAGACGAAAGCAATATATACCTGCTTCTCAGGGTTGAGAGCGATGTTATCGATGGAGTATGTGAGAACATGAACTTCGGAGATTGCCAGCTTGTCGCAGACGGGACCTCCATTTCCTCTGTTGAGTACATCACTATGGAAAGCGGCGAGGACGGAGTTTACTACGTTCTTCTCAGAAGCGAGTATACACTCACCGACCCCGATGCAACAGCTCTTGACTGCACATTAGAGCTTGGGAACCTTCACACGAACTATCTCGAATCGGACGACATGATTATCAGTGGCGATTGGGACTTTGAACTTAATGTTGAGCGAAACAGCATTGACACTATAAGCATTACTACCGATGCCCCGGGCATTTCGGAGCTTGAAATCAGCGAATTTGGTTGTACTTTCACTTATGATTACACCATTTCCGATAGTTCATGGGCTCCGAACGACGTGACCATCGTCACCAAGAACGGCGAGGAGATTCACACAGCATCTGCCGAGATTGAGTATTACCGTGAAGATGTTGACGGTGTCTCGAAAATTGTCACAGGCTATAGAGCTTTCATCTGGGAGACGACTGTTGACCTCGACGAGGTGGATTACGTCTGCTTTACTGGAGGGTTTGAGACGGATGGCATAAGCGTTGAAGTAAATAGATAGTTAGTTTCCCTCCGCATAACACAACCCCCAGCCATTGGCTGGGGGTCTCTTTTGGAGCAGATGACGGGAATCTGAACCCACAGTTCGCCAGCGGCGAACGCGCTCCCTTTGGTCGCGCACCTCTCAGTCGCCTTCGGCGCCAGCTCCCCTAAGCGTAGGGGAGCCTAAATCACAACCCTCATAGCGACAAAAACAGTCCCAGCCGTATGGCTGGGACGCTTTTTTGGAGCAGATGACGGGAATCGAACCCGCATATTCAGCTTGGGAAGCTGATGTTCTGCCACTGAACTACATCTGCATTATTACGGGGAGAAATGGTGCACCTGACAGGACTTGAACCTGCACGCGAAAGCAATAGAACCTAAATCTATCGTGTCTGCCAATTCCACCACAGGTGCATTCCCTGTTCTTCCCGTGGGAATTATTATAGCACTTGACGGAGGAAATGTCAACGATGGATTTTGCAGAAAAATATTTTTGAGATGTGCAATAATTTTCCTCCCTGATGTGTGTTAGTAGTATAGAAATACATCCAAGGAGGATATAAAATGAGAAGATTTATACTTATTCTGACAGCAATTACCCTCACCCTCACCTTCTGCGCCTGCTCGCTTGTGGAGACAGAGCCTGAGGACATCGAAACAACTGATGATATTATCGTCTCTGACGGCTCCACCGTCGAAGAGCCGGAATTTGAATCAGTTGAGGAAGATGAAGCTGAGGCAGAGGTCATAGGGATTGTAGATGGCGAAAAGATTTACGACGGCGAGAGTCCCTTCTCCGTCAACTTTTTCGACCCGGACAACATCAGCGAGAATGCAATTTATGTCGAAACCGCCGAGATTCCCGAAGAAGTTATTGAGTACGTCACCGACCAGCTTGAACACATGAGCGTGGATGTCATCGCCTCATTAGGCTATGCGGAATTCATAGTCGAGGGCATGAGCGTTGCTACGGGCATCACGCCATATAACGGCAGTACGGGAGAATATTACGACACATTTTACTACTTCCCTATCATGTATGGTGACGAGGTTGTTTCAATGGCAATTTGCTCGTACGATGGAGATAGCGACAGCTATGGCTTCCAGTTCGGAAGCTGTTATGAAGCCACAACCATGAACTATCTCAAAACATCAGTGGAAAATCCCGCCATGCTCGTTTATTTTGATGATAGCTTAGGAGGATATTTCGTCACCACCACAACCGTATGGAAATTCTCAGAAATTTCAAACAGCATGCGCGAACTCAGTGAAGATGAAATTCCTGACTCGCTGAAGGAAATAATGAACCGTGAGGTAAATTCGGATAACGTCGTCGCCATTTACGGCGCAGAGATGGAAGAGCTTATCGATGACTGAAGCAATAATCTGTTGCACGATAAAATCCCCTTCAGGAACGGAGGGGATTTTTGATAATATACCTGCCGACAAGTCCGCGCTCGCCCCGTGGGCTCGCACACCTCTCAGACGGCTACGCCGCCAGCTCCCCTTGATAAGGGGAGCCAATGTCTGCCAACGACTATAACAACGAAAATTTCACTCAATTTCTGAAGAAAACAGTTGAAAAGCGTTCGAGTTTATTATATAATAGAGGTGCATGATTGCATACACGTTCTTTGTGTCCGTTTTCGTACGGAAGTAAAGAATGAAAATATTTATTTGGAGGTATAGTATGATAAACATTCCTGTTGTAAAGCTCGGTATTGTTGCCGTTTCACGTGACTGCTTCCCGATTCAGCTTTCTGAGAAGAGACGCGCCGCAATTGCCGCTGAGTGCAAGGCTAAGGGTCAGGATCTCTATGAGTGCCCTGTAACCGTTGAGAACGAGCTCGATATGCTTAAGGCTGTTGAGGACGTCAAGGCGGCTGGATGCAACGCACTCGTTGTATTCCTCGGTAACTTCGGTCCCGAGACTCCCGAAACCCTTATTGCAAAGAACTTCGATGGTCCTTGCATGTTCGTTGCAGCCGCTGAGGGCGATGGAGACATGATTAACGGCAGAGGCGACGCTTATTGCGGTATGCTGAACTGCTCCTACAACTTAGGTCTTCGCAAGCTGAAGGGCTACATCCCTGAGTATCCTGTCGGAACCGCTGAGGACATCACAAAGATGATTGCTGAGTTTGTTCCGATTGCAAGAGTTATCCTTGGTCTCAAGAACTTAAAGATTATCACCTTCGGTCCCCGTCCGCAGGACTTCTTCGCCTGCAACGCCCCTATCAACGGTCTTTATGAACTGGGCGTTGAGATCGAGGAGAACAGCGAGCTCGACCTCTTGGTCTCCTACAAGGAGCACGCTGGTGACCCGAGAATCCCCGGTGTCTGCGCTGAAATGGCGGCTGAGATGGGCGAAGGCAAGTTCTATCCCGACCTCAGTGAGAGAATGGCTCAGTTCGAGCTCACTCTTCTTGACTGGGCTGAGAACCACAAGGGTTCAAGACAGTATGTCGCATTCGCTGACAAGTGCTGGCCTGCTTTCCCGAGCCAGTTCGGCTTTGAGCCTTGCTATGTAAACAGCCGTCTCTGCTCCAGAGGAATCCCTGTTTCCTGCGAAGTTGATATCTATGGTGCTCTTTCCGAGTACATCGGCATCTGCCTCACCGGCGACACCGTTACTCTTCTCGACATCAACAACAGCGTTCCTCAGTACATATACGATGAGGACAAGATTGCCGACCTCGGCTACAAGCTCACCGATACATTCATGGGCTTCCACTGCGGCAATACTCCTTCCTGCAAGATGTGCGACGACAGAGCTGTAAAGTATCAGCTCATCCAGCACAGACTCCTTGAGCCCCAGGGCAGTGAGCCTGACTTCACCAGAGGAACTCTTGAGGGCGACATCGCTCCTTCTGACATCACCTTCTACAGACTTCAGTGCGACAGCGACGGAAAGCTTCATGCATACATCGCTGAAGGCGAGATTCTTCCTGTTGCTACCCGTTCGTTTGGCGGTATCGCAGTATTCGGAATTCCTGAGATGGGCAGATTCTATCGCCATGTTCTCATCCAGAAGAGATATCCTCACCACGGTGCGGTTGCGTTCAGCCATTGCGGCAAGCTCATGTTCGAGGTTATGAAGTATCTCGGCATCGAGGACATTGCCTACAATCAGCCTGCTTCTCTTCCCTACCCGACTGAGAATCCTTTCGCCTGATTTAAACTCCGCTACCCGCATGGTAAACTCCGTGCGGGTAGCATACTTCAGTTTGCCGGGAATAACAAGCTTTCAAGACTCTTGACGGCTTATTACTCTCAACAATAACAATTACTACAAGATAAATCGGAGGAATCCACTATGAGAAAGACAAAAATCATCTGTACCATTGGTCCTGCTTGCAGTGATGAAGCTACCCTTCGGGAAATGATGCTCTCGGGAATGAACGTAGCCCGGCTCAACTTCTCCCACGGAACTCACGAAGACCATCTTGAAAAGATAAACCTTATCAAGAAGCTTCGTTCAGAACTCGACCTGCCGGTTGCAATCATGCTCGACACAAAAGGTCCTGAGTACAGAATCCGCTCTTTTGAGAACGGAAAGATTACTCTTAGTGAAGGCGACAAATTCATCTTCACTACAGAGGACGTTGTCGGTAATCAGGAGAGAGTCACCGTAAACTACAAGGGTCTTGCTCATGATCTCGAAGAAGGCGACATAATCCTTCTCAATAACGGACTCCTCAAATTCACCGTCACATCTGTTGACGACACGAATGTCTATACGGTTGTAAATGAGGGCGGCGAGCTCTCCAATAACAAGTCGATGAGCTTCCCGACAAAGCTTTTAAAACAGGAGTATCTCAGCGAACAGGACAAGTCCGATTTGCTCTTCGGAATCGAAAACGGCGTTGACTTTGTCGCCTGCTCATTCATTTCCTGCAAGCAGGATATGATTGACATAAAGACACTTCTGGACGCCAACGGCGGCAAAGACATCGACCTGATTGCGAAGATTGAGAATCAGGCTGGTATTGACAACATCGAGGAGATTTGCGAGGTTGCCGACGGAATCATGATTGGCAGAGGCGACATGGGCGTTGAGATCGCCTTCGAGAAGCTTCCCGCCATCCAGAAACAGCTCATCACAAAGTGCAGACTCCTCGGCAAGCGTGTCATTACCGCCACCGAGATGCTTGAATCGATGATTCATAACCCAAGACCGACAAGAGCTGAGACATCGGACGTAGCGAACGCCGTTTATGACGGAACGAGTGCTATAATGCTCTCCGGTGAAACTGCCGCTGGCAAATACCCGGTTCTGGCATTGCAGACTATGGCGAAGATTGCTGAAACTACTGAAAAGAGCATCGACTATACCAAGCTCTTCAGAACGGCTGAATTCAAGATTCAGAACACCGTCGACGCTATTTCCCACGCAACCTGCGGCATGGCGGTTGACGTCAACGCAAAGGCGATTGCGGTCTGCTCGCTCTCCGGCTCGACTGTAAGAATGGTTTCAAGATTCAGATGCCCTGTTGACATATTGGGTCTTACCACCAATGTCAAGACCTGCTATAAGCTCGCTCTTTCCTGGGGCGTCACTCCCTACATGTGCGACACCTACGAATCGACCGACGTTCTCTTCTACACTGCGAAGAACACATCTCTCAAGGTATTCAACCTCCAGAGAGGTGACAAGATTGTAGTCACCGGCGGCATGACCAACGGACGCTCGGGAAATACGAATCTTATCAAGGTTGAAACTATCTGATATTGCATAAAAATAAAGGCAACAGTACCGGCTTGGTGCTGTTGCCTGATTTTTTTGATAATGACTATTTCAGCTTATTCATCTCGCCGCGGAATTTGAATATCAGTATGCCGAAGCAGATCTGAACAGCCGCGCCGACTGCGTTGCTACAGAACGAGACTATTGAAAGCGTTACAAGGTTGACTAATGCAGCTAATATACTGAATCCACCACAGATATAGCAAATAACACCTACAAACGCTGAAGCGTTCTTACCGATATGCTTGCCGGACTCTTCGCGAGCCGCGGTTTTTGCTACATTTACGCATCTCAGAACCATCGCGAACCAGAAGATGATGACACCGAAAACTATGTCCAAAGCGATTACAACTGCAAACACATACATTGCAGCCTCTGAGTCTGTTGCGGTGAAGGTTGCTACGAGCATTACTATCATGCACAAAGCGAGAGCCACGCACATTGCCACAAGCTCAATAATGTAGAGAACCTTGATAATAGTCAGACCAGCGGTGTTGAACCGTTCGCCTTTTTTAGTTGCAGTTGCGTAAGTAACCCAAAGACCGACTGCTACAAGTATTAGCGGAATCTGAGAGAATATCGCCGAAATCGAGCTCATTCCCCTGAGATACGGTGACACGTCGCTTAAAAGACTTCTGTCCACGTCTCCCAGAATCTGGGTGATGACTCTCCACATGAAGCTGGTGTCCATCATAGACAGAATTTTTAACAGAATCGTTGCGCAGAAAGCGGATGCCGTAAACGCGAAAAGCTTGGACGAGGCGATACTCCTGAGTGCATCCAGCGGCGAAGAGGTGTTCGACGTGGCTGTGTAGTAATTTACTGTTGGATCGGGATTCGTGACCGGCGGCGGAGACTGATAAAAATTCTCCTTTGGTGGCTCCTGTTCGGGCGTTCCCTGAACAGGTGTCTGCTGACCTACTCCCTGAAAAACCCCACTCAGAGATTTGCCATAACCCTGGCAGAAGTTTGCGCCATCAGGATTCCTGGTTCCACAATGTGGACAAAACATTATTTTCCCTCCTATATAAAAAATCGTTATGTTAATAATATCACAAATTTAAATCTCTTGTCAATACCTTAATCGAATGATTTGACGCAAATTTATCAGATTTTTACCTGGAGAAAGCTTAAACGTACTTTCGGCACAAATAGCTGAGTGAATCTCAAAAGAATTTCGGTGAAAATGCCACTTGACTTTAGTACGCTAGTGTGGTAATATGATAACACAGTAATAAAAGGAGATTACCCAAATGGCAACTTATGAAGAAAACACAGCTGAGCTGTTCAAGGCTATTTTAGAACTCAAAACGCCTGAGGAATGTGGGAGCTTTTTTAACGATTTGTGCACCGTCAAGGAGCTCAAAGAGATGAGCCAGCGGTTTGAAGTGGCGAGGCTTTTAAGCGACGGTCTTATCTACTCGGACATTGCGAGTAAGACCGGTGCCAGCACTACCACCATAAGCCGTGTCAACCGCAGCCTTATGTACGGTGAAAACGGCTACAAATTGGCAATCGAAAGGATGAAGAAAGATTGAATAGTGCGCTAAGAGCTGACGAAGAAGCGGTTTTAAAGCTCCGCAGTCTCTACGAAAGCAGAGGCTATCAGGGCTACAAGATGAACGGCTTTGAAGAGTACGATATATATGCCCAAAATAAGGATTTCCTGGGCGGTGAAGCGGTTATCACGTTTACTGACACCGAAGGCAGGCTTATGGCTCTGAAGCCGGACGTCACTATGTCGATTATCCGTTCAAGGACGGAGGAGGATGGCGTCACCGAAAAGCTCTATTACGACGAGAATGTCTGCCGGGTTTCGCATGATTCGCACCGCCTCAAAGAAATTTTACAGTCGGGGCTTGAATGTATCGGAAATATCGACCTGTACAATACCTGTGAGGTCGTAACGCTTGCCGCTGAAAGCCTCGGGCTGTTCGGAAGGAATTTTATCCTAGACATTTCGCATATGGGAATCGTGACAGGACTTATCGACACCCTGCCGGTTTCAGAGTCTCAGAGAAAAGAGCTCACCCGGCTTATTGGGTCGAAGAATATCCACGGGATAGAAAAGTTGCTTTCGGATATTCTGGCAAACAACGAAGCCAAAGATAAACTACTGAAGCTTGCGGAGATATCCGGTTCGCCGGATGAGGTTCTTCCCTCATTGAGAGAAATCTGCTCCGATACACCTGCCGAAGATGGTCTTATGGAGCTCGAAAGGGTCACAGAAACGCTCAGAGGCAGTGAAATATTCGGAAGCTTGCGGCTCGACTTCTCGGTTGTGCAAGACATGAGCTACTATAACGGAATCGTTTTTCAGGGATTTATCGAAGGAATCCCGGAGAAGGTTCTTAGTGGCGGGCGGTACGACCCGCTCTTAAGAAGAATCGGCAAGAATAAGGGTGCAATCGGGTTTGCTCTGAATGTCGAGTCACTTGAAAGAATACTTGATACTGCTGACGAGCTCGACGCAGACATTGCACTTGTGTACACCGCCGAAGACGACGCCGCAGAGGTGGCGAAGCGTGCAAGAGAGCTTTCAGAAAACGGACTTCGGGTTCGTGTTTTGAACCAAATTCCGAAAAGAGCACGGTTCGGCGAGATAATCTATTTTAATGAGACATCGAGGAATTCTATATGATAAGCATAGCATTGCCCAAAGGGCGTTTGGGCGAAAAGGCGCTGAAACTGTTTCAGGAAGCCGGAATCATCCCGGATGGAGACATAGGGTTCAGTTCAAGAAAATTGGTCTTGGAGCTTCCAGAGTCAGGAGTCAGGTTCTTTTGGGTGAAACCGTCGGACGTTGCGATTTATGTTGAACGAGGCGCGGCTGACGTCGGAATCGTTGGGAAGGATATCTTAACAGAATCGAATCCGGATGTTTACGAAGTACTTGACCTCGGGATGGGCAAATGCCGGATGTGCGTTGCCGCACCGAAGGATTTTCGGGATAATCCGAACAGGACACTTAGCGTTGCGACGAAGTTCCCGACTATTGCTTCCGAGTATTATGAGCGGCAGTCGAGGAGAATCGACGTTATCAAGCTTAACGGCTCGATTGAACTGGCGCCGATTCTGGGGCTGTCGGATGTCATCGTCGATATAGTCGAGACGGGTGACACTTTAAGAGAGAACGACCTTGAAGTTTTCGAGACGATATTTGAGATATCGGCAAGGCTGATTCTAAACAAGTCTGCGGCGAAGTTCAAATCAGGCGAAATTTCGGGAATCGTGTCGAAAATTTCGGAAATTATTGAGGCAAAGAGGTAGACAAAATTATGATAAAGATATATAATTACTCAGATGCTGATACGTCTGAAATATTCAAAAAGCCGGTTGACATTGCTTCGGTAGCTGAGACTGTTTCGGAGATTATTGCGAACGTGAAAGCTAATGGCGACAAGGCTCTGAAAGAGTATTCTCTGAAGTTTGACAAGACTGAGATAGAAGATTTCAGAGTTTCTGACGAAGAGATTGAGAAGGCTTACGCTTCGGTTGAGCCGGAATTTGTGAGGATTCTTAACGAAGCCGCTGAGAATATCCGGGACTTCCACAAGCACCAGTTGAGGAGCTCGTTTGTAGTTTCAGAAAAGGACGGGATTGTCTGCGGACAGAAGATTATTCCGTTCGCGAAGGTCGGGCTCTACGTTCCCGGAGGCACTGCGGCTTATCCGTCGACCGTTCTTATGGACGCCGTCCCGGCGAAGCTTGCAGGGTGCGGGAAAATCGTGATGGTCACTCCCCCATCGAAAGACGGCGGAATCAACAAGTACATTCTAGCCGCCGCAAAGATTGCCGGCATCGACAAGATTTACAAGGTTGGCGGAGCTCAGGCGGTTGCGGCTCTGGCTTACGGAACGGAGTCTATCCCGAGAGTTGACAAGATTGTCGGTCCCGGAAACGCTTTTGTTGCGGAGGCAAAACGGCAGGTTTACGGCGAAGTCGCCATCGACATGATTGCCGGTCCGAGCGACATCTTGGTCGTTGCTGATGAAAAGAGTAATCCAAAATTTGTTGCGGCGGATTTGCTTTCACAGGCGGAGCACGACAGGATGGCGAGCGCTGTTCTTGTCACCAATTCAAGTGAGCTTGCAAACGCCGTGCAGGCTGAAATAGAAGTACAGCTTGCAAGGCTTCCGAGAGAAGAGATTGCGAGGGCATCTATTGAGAAAAACGGCAAAATCATCGTGACAAAAGATATTTCCGAGGCAATAGAGGTTGCGAACATCGTGGCACCCGAGCACATCGAGCTCTGCCTGGACAACCCGTTTGACGTCTTAGATAAAGTAAAAAATGCCGGTTCCATATTCATGGGAAGGTACTGCCCGGAGGCGCTTGGCGACTACCTCAGCGGTGCAAACCACACGCTTCCCACCAATGGCTCGGCGAGGTTCTCTTCCCCACTTTCGGTCGATGACTTTGTCAAGAAGTCGCAGTTCACCTACTACACGAAAGAGGCATTCGAGAAAGTGTACGGCGACGTTGCCTACTTTGCCGAAAAGGAAGGCTTGCAAGCACACGCAAAGAGTGCGTTAATCAGATTTGAAGAGATTTGACGGGAGCAGATATGAAAGAGTATCTTATATCAAAATACAAAGATGTTGAACCCTATGTTCCGGGCGAACAACCGAGGGACAAGAAGTATCTGAAGCTCAACACGAACGAATCGCCCTATCCTCCGTCGGAAGCGGTGTTGAAAGCGGTTGCGGATTCGGCTTCCAGCCTACAGCTCTATCCTGACCCTGCTTGCAGGGATTTGAAGGCGGCACTTGCTGAAAGTTTAGGGCTTAAGCCAGAGAACATCCTCCCGACAAACGGTTCGGACGAGGTTCTGAGCCTCAGTTTCATGGCGTATGCGCACGACGAGAAGCCGGCTTACTATGCGGATGTTACCTATGGGTTCTACGATGTTCTGAGTGGTCTATTTAATGTAAAGGCAAAGCACTTTGCACTCCGTGATGACTTTACAATCGATGTTGAGCAGTATTGCGGGCTGGATTCGGGACTTATCGTGATTGCGAATCCGAATGCGCCGACGGGAATTGCCATCGGTGTTGATGAGGTTGAGAGAATCTGCAAAGAAAGTCCAGATTGCGTAGTTCTTATTGACGAAGCTTACGTTGAGTTCGGTGCTGAAAGTGCTGTAGGGCTAGTTACGAAGTACCCGAATCTCATCGTTTCGAGGACATACTCGAAGTCGATGTCCCTAGCAGGCGCAAGGCTCGGCTATGCGATTGCGAGCGAAGAACGAATCAGGGAGCTTGAAACCCTCAAATACACGCTGAATCCCTACTCCGTAAACAGAACCGCACTTGCGGCTGGTGTTGCGGCGGTGGAGGATATAGAGTACTATAGAAATAACTGTCGGCTTGTTGCTGAAACGAGAGACAGGACGGTTGAAAGGCTGAAAGAGCTTGGATTTGAGCTAACGGATTCTAAAACAAATTTTGTATTTTGCAGGTATCCGGGTGTTCAGGCGAGTGAGCTTACTGACAAGCTCCGTCAAGCTGGAATACTTGTCAGGCACTTCACCGGAGAACGAACCAACGACTGGCTGAGAATCAGTGTCGGGACGCCGGAGGATATGCTTGCACTTACTGATACACTTGAAGAAATACTGAACGGAGGCAGAGTATGAGAGAAGCTGTTATTGAAAGAGCAACCGCTGAGACGGATATCAGGCTATACCTGAATCTCGATAGGAGTGAGATGCTGGACGTTCCCGGCGAGGTAAACATCGACACCGGTTGCGGATTTTTGGACCATATGCTGACGCTGTTTGCGAAACACTCCGGCTTCTGTCTGAAAGTTAGATGTAAAGGTGACACACTTGTCGACTATCACCACACGGTTGAGGATATAGGAATCTGCCTGGGGCTTGCTCTGAAAGGAGCTCTTGGAGACATGGCTGGAATTACCCGTTACGGCTGGGCTGTTATCCCGATGGATGAAGCGCTGGTTCTTACTTCTGTCGACATTTCAGGAAGGGCGTATTTAGCCTGCAAGCTCGATATTCCCACTCAGAAGGTCGGGGATTTCGACACTGAGCTTTGCGAAGAATTTATGGCGGCACTTGCAAGAAGTGCCGGGCTGACTCTTCACATAAGACAGCTTGACGGAAGAAACAGCCACCATATTATAGAGTGCACATTCAAGTGCCTGGCAAAGAGTCTTAAAACGGCGGTTTCGATTGACCCGAGCGCTAAGGGTACGGTGCCGTCAACAAAGGGAGTAATCTGATTGAAAACTGTTATTATTGACTACGGCGTCGGAAACCTCTTTTCCCTGTCGATGGGGCTTCGGAAAATCGGCGAGAGTGCCGAAATTACGGCTGACCCGGGCAAGATCAGGAGCGCTGAACGACTCATTCTCCCGGGTGTGGGAGCTTTTGAGGGTGCTATAAACAAACTTCGTGAGTCGGGGCTTGCGGATTTGATTAAAGAAGAAACTGAGAATGGCAAACCGCTACTCGGCATCTGCCTCGGGATGCAACTACTTTTTGATAAAAGCTATGAGTATGGTGTACACAAGGGTCTTGGGCTTATTCCGGGAAAGGTAGTTCCGCTGAAAGGGTATGTTGACGAGAACCTGAAGATTCCGCACATCGGGTGGAATTCGCTTGAAATAACGATGCCGGAGTGCTCAATATTCAAATATAATGAGCAGGGCGACCACGTCTACTTCGTGCACTCCTACTATGCTACTGAGTGTGAATCCGATACGGCGGCGGTTACTGAGTACTCGAAAACAGTGACGGCGACGGTCTGGAAGGATAACGTATACGGTTGCCAGTTCCATCCGGAGAAAAGCGGAGAAAAAGGGCTTAAAATTCTGAAGGCTTTCTGCGAGCTGAGTTAGTGAGGAATTATTATGAAGATTTATCCCGCCGTTGATATTCTAGGCGGTAAAGCAGTTCGGCTTTACAAGGGCGACTATTCGAAGAAGACCGACTACGGCGATCCAGTTGAAGCGGCTATGAGACTAAAAGAGCTCGGCGCCGAATATTTGCACATCGTCGATCTGGACGGCGCAAAGAGTGGAGATACGCCGAATTTAAGCATTATTTCAGAAATTGCAAGTAAAACCGGCATATTTGTCGAAGTTGGCGGAGGAATCCGGACTATTGAAACAGTTGAAAAGTACTTATCGAATGGGCTCAGCAGAATTATAATCGGCACTGCGGCTGTTACGGACAGAGATTTCTTATGTAAAGCTGTGTCGCTTTACGGAGATAAAATTGCGGTTGGCGCTGATATATTGAACGGAAGCGTCCGGATTTCCGGGTGGCTTTCGGACAGTGGGCTGTCTATCGAAGATTTTATGAGAGATATGCAGGCTGTCGGAGTGAAAACGGTTATCTGCACTGACATTTCAAGAGATGGCGCTCTTAAAGGCACGAATATCGCTCTTTACGAGAAGCTTTGCCAGGACTTCCCTGCTATCCAGATTGTCGCTTCCGGAGGTGTTACGGCTCTCGAAGAGATTACGGAGCTAAAAAAAGTCGGAGTTTCGGGAGCTATCATAGGAAAGGCTTACTATACTGGGCTTATTGATATTGTGAAAGCAATTGAGGTGGCAAGATGATTACAAAAAGGATTATTCCCTGTCTGGACGTCAGGAACGGCAGGGTTGTCAAAGGAACGAAATTTGAAGGACTTGAAGATGTTTCCGACCCGATTTCGCTGGCGGAATTTTATAGTAGTTCCGGCGCTGATGAACTGGTCTTCTACGATATCACGGCTTCCAGCGATGGGAGACGGCTTATCTGGGATGTTCTCAGAAAGACTGCTGAGAATGTGTTTATTCCGCTTACGGTTGGCGGAGGAATCAACTCAATAGACGATTTCGATATGGCGCTTAAATGCGGCGCCGACAAGGTGAGCGTCAACTCGGGAGCTATTGCGAATCCGGAGCTTATCCGTCAAGCGGCAGAGCTTTACGGGTCGCAGTGCGTGGTTCTGAGCATAGATGCCAAGAGAACGGAACGCGGATTCACCGTCTTCACCAAGGGAAATAGAGTCAGAACCGAGCTTGATGCGGTCGAGTGGGCGAAATATGGCGAGAGTCTCGGTGCCGGGGAGATTGTCCTCAACTCAATCGACACCGACGGTGTCAAGGATGGATTCGACCTCGAAATGCTGAAGGCGGTTTCGGACGCCGTGAGTATCCCGGTTATCGCTTCGGGCGGTGCAGGTAAAAAAGAAGACTTTTTAGAGCTCTTCAGGACACTCGATAAAGTAGATGCAGGGTTGGCGGCATCTATCTTCCACTTCGGGACGATTGATATCAGGGATCTGAAGAAATATCTTGCCGAAAATGGCATCAACATGAGAATATAGGTGATGAAATGCTTAATATAGATGAATTAAAATTTGATAGTAACGGGCTTATTCCTGCAATTGTGGTGGATGCTAAGTCTGGAAAGGTATTGACCCTGGCATACATGAATCGGGAAAGCCTCGGGGTTTCTATTGAGAAAGGACTCACCTGCTTCTGGTCACGTTCACGGCAGGAGTTATGGCTGAAGGGCGAGACAAGTGGAAATTATCAGCACATCGTGAGTATTACTGCCGACTGCGACAGGGACGCCTTGGTTGTTTCGGTCGAGAAGGACGGTCCCGCCTGCCACACGGGGACGGACAGCTGCTTCAACGACAAAGTCTACCAATCAGAAACTCTTTCGGATTTCAGCTATCAGGAGCTCTACGACCAGATTTCCGGGAGAAAGGACAGCCCGAAGGAGGGTTCCTACACCACCTATCTCTTCGACAAGGGTCTTGACAAGATTTTGAAGAAAGTCGGCGAGGAGTGCACCGAAGTCATTATCGCAGGCAAGGCGGAGGACAAGAAGGAGACCGTTTACGAGATTTCAGACCTTATATATCACCTGTTCGTTCTGATGGCGGAATCGGGAATCAGTCTTGACGACATCTGGGACGAGCTTGCGAGCCGGCATGTAAAAGACAGCCTGGTTGTCGACAAAAAAGTCAAGCAGGAGAAGATGGTATGATTCCCCTACAAAATCTGCACACTCACTGCACCTTCTGCGATGGAAAAGATGAAGCAGAAGAAGTTGTCAAAGAGGCTTTAAAGCTCGGGATGACTTCGCTTGGGTTTTCTTCCCACAGCTTCACCGGGAATCCTAAAGTTGACGGTATGAGCGATGAACGTGGGTATATCGAATGTATCAAGGCTCTGAAGGCTAAATATCGGGATGAAATCGAGATATTCTTGGGAGTCGAAAGGGATTGCTTCACCGAGATTTCCGGACTTGAGGACGAATATGACTACAAAATCGGGTCGGTTCACTACCTCAAAATCGGCGATGAGTACGAGGCGGTTGACTGGTCTAAGGAACGGCTTAAAAATACTTGTGAGAAGTATTTTGACGGATATATGATGTCGCTTTGCGAAGCTTATTTTGAGCTGGAAAGCAGGGTCGTTGAGATGACCGGTTGCCAGATTATCGGACACTTTGACCTTGTCACGCTGTTTTCAGGACTAGATGACACCGCAAACCGAAGATTCATTGATGCCGAGATGACAGCTCTTGACGAGCTCCTGAAGACGGACGCTCTGTTTGAAGTGAACACCGGGGCTATGGCAAGAGGCTATAGGACAGTTCCCTACCCGTCCGAGAAGTGCCTCAGGCGAATCAAAGAAAAGAACGGTCGGGTTATAATCTCATCCGACTGCCACGACAAATCGAAACTTCTTTATGGGTTCGATACGGCGGCGGGGCTTCTCCAAAAAAGCGGATTTAAAGAAGTATACATTCTGACTGACGGCGGATTCAAGCCGATCAGACTTGAGACTTGAGACTTGAAATATGAAAGGAAACTGAGTATGAGTAAATTTATAATTCCTGAGGATTACACGAGCAGTCTCACGCCATATGAGACACAGACGGCGATTGGACTCATCAAGAGAAGCTTTGAAATCAGCCTTTGCCAGGCGCTGAACTTAAAACGTGCTTCCGCTCCCCTATTCGTCGACAACATGCGAGGCTTGAACGACGACCTTAACGGCGTTGAGAGACCGGTTTCGTTTGAAATCAAGGAGACCGGCGAGAATGCAGAGGTTGTCCATTCACTTGCGAAGTGGAAAAGGCTTGCCTTGAAGGAATACGGCTTCCACGAGGGCGAGGGCATCTACACCGACATGAACGCCATCAGGCGGGACGAGGAGCTCGACAATCTCCACTCGGTTTACGTCGACCAGTGGGACTGGGAGCGAATCATCACCAGGGAAGACAGAAATCTTGACTTCCTCAAAGGCATTGTCCAGAAGATTGTCGACTGCGTTGTCGATACTTCCGAGATTGTCACTAAAGTTTACCCGAACGTGAGATGCCGTCTTTCAAGAAACGTCTCGTTTGTCACAGCTCAGGAGCTTGAAGACATGTACCCTGGGCTCACTCCTAAAGAACGTGAAAACGAATATCTGAAAGAGCACAAGACTGCCTTCATCATCGGCATCGGCGACACTTTGAAATCAGGCACAAAGCACGACGGCAGAGCTCCAGACTATGACGACTGGAGTCTGAACGGCGACATCCTCGTGTGGAACGAGATTTTAGGCTGTGCGTTCGAGCTTTCATCGATGGGAATAAGAGTCGACGCCGAGTCCCTCAAGGCTCAGCTCAAAAAAGCCGGTTGCGAGTGGCGCTCGGGCTTGGAGTTCCATAAGATGCTCCTAAATAATGAGCTCCCGCTTACCATCGGCGGAGGCATCGGGCAATCAAGACTCTGTATGCTTCTCTTGGGCAAAGCCCACATCGGCGAGGTGCAGGTGTCCATTTGGGATAAGGCTACGATGGATGCGGCTGAGAAGGCTGGAATTAAGCTGCTTTGAATTAGTTTCACCTGTGGGCGACGCGCCTCCTGCGGAGGCGAACCTCTCAGTCAGCTTCGGAAGTTCGCTTGCGAACTTCTACGCTCACCCTTGTCAGGGGAGCCAGTAGTCATCTTCCAAGAGATTGCAAAAAACACAAAAATGCTCCCCTGAAATGGGGAGCAAATTTACTGATTGAAAGGTTTACGCTGTCACTGTGACGACCTCCGACTCGAAGCCTCCCATCATCTAAACACCCTCTCCCAGATTCCAACAAGCTCACTATAGCACTTCCTGGTTTCGGGATAGTTCGCCATGTCGCAGAGGGCGTCCTTGATGCCGGTGTAGTACCACTGCTGTTTCTCGAATGGCGCATTGAAGCGGTTCCAGAGCTCCTCGCCGATTTCGTTATAATCCGACTCGATGCTCCGCATATTCGAGAGTTTATCCGCCATGACGAGCATTTTGAGACGCTTGTCAGCAGTCCTGAGTTCCTCGATGGCAAAGGTTTTGCGTTCATCCCAAGTCTTAGACTTGTCCTCACTATGAGCCGCAACAAGTGCGGCAACGTCCTCGCCAAAGCGTTCACGGATTTCGTCAACAGTCGCACTGGTGTCCTCAACCGTGTCGTGCAGGACTCCTGCAATCATGAGGTTCATGTCCGCCTTCATCGAGTGAAGAATCTGCAAGACCTCAATCGGATGCAGAATGTACGGGCGGCTGGTGCCCTTGCGGAGCTGTCCTGCGTGCTGGTTCACGGCGAAGATAATCGCTTCGTTAAGCTTCTGGTTTTCTTGGGTGATGGATTCGGTCATGGGTATGTCCTTTCCTCTCTCTACTAAATACTTCTCCCATCTCTCAAACACGCCAAGCAACGTCTCATCCAAATAGGAAAACGCCTTCTCCCTTATCCACTCCGGAACCCCATAAGCCGCCTCAGCGATACTGCCGGTGATGGCGGCAAGGGTGTCGCTGTCGCCACCGAGGGAGATGGCATTGCGGATAGCGTCCTCGAAATCTGTGCTGTCAAGGAAGGCGACGATCGCCTGCGGGACGGTCTCCTGACAGGTTTCGTTGAATTCATAAGTCGGACGGATTTCGTCGCAAGTTCTGTGCAGGTCGTAGCCGTACTCTTTCTCAACGTGATTCTTAACAAGGCTCCGGCACTCAGCTGGGCTTCCACCATTCGCAATATTCTGCCGACAAATATAGATGGCATCAGCCACTGCAAGTGCTCCCTTAACGCCTTCAGGATGATTGTGGGTGACCTCCGCCGAAGCCCTTGCAAGCCTCCGGCACTCTTCGAGTTCCGGCATCCACCCACAAGGCGCAACCCGCATCGCCGAGCCGTTTCCGAAGCTCCCGTAGGGCTTCCGGGTGTCGGACCGAAGCCACATCCGAAAGCTTATGCCATAGCTCTCATGTGGATAAAGCCGACCATACTTTTTGATTGAGTCGACAAAGTCGTCCCTGCTTCCACCGTTCATGATGGCATCCGCCACAGCTATTGTCATAACCGTGTCGTCGGTGAAGAAGCAGTCCGGGCGGAACAGAGGAAAGGATTTTGTTTTTATGTTGTTGAACTCGTAGATTGAACCTACGATATCGCCGATTATGGAGCCGAGCATTTGGGGTGTCCTTTCAAAGTGAATAGTAATAGTCGCGGATTTTTTCAGCCATCAGTTTTCTGCGCTTTTCGAGAAAGTCTGCATAATCGGAAACGTCCATGTTTTCAAATCCTTCAGGAATGCAGTTTTGTCTCAGATTTTCACGTAACTGCTCATCGTCCACAATACCGCCATAAACGGGTTTCTTCGTCTGGCACTGTTCGAAAACAGTCTGCATATATTCACAAGGAGCTTTATCACTAATTTTGATGTTTATCTCCTGCTGAATAAGGGCATAATTGGCGATTTGGTTGTACTGTGATTGAGGTATATTGTTCTTTACCAAGTAGTTCTTTGGAAACAGATGGTGAATGTCGCCTTTATTCTCTAGCATAGTCTGCACTCCAATTTGTTCAGACAGAAATCCCTTATCATGACCTTTTGCCTGGGTCATAAGATAAAGATTGAAGTAAGGGCTGCTTGCGACAGAAGTATTCAGACGCTGTACAAGAGTGACATTCCAGAAAGCATCGGACAGTTCTCCTGCTTCCGTCAACTCAAGATATTCCATCGGGTCTTTATAGGCGAAGAAGCGCTTTATGTCGAAATCAAAGACGGATTCTGGCGAACTGGAATAACGACTGGTAAGAATGCTCAGCACCAGCCAGCGACGGACAATCTTCTCAATCTTGTTTGCTTCAATCTTTCTTTCCTTAAGTGCAAGATAGAGAGCATATCCAAAGTTCAACGCATTCTGGGAGCGGATCAATGAGTTGCGAACAATTCCTGTAGAATCAACTATCATCAGAAATCTCTCGTAGCTCGTTTTATTTACTGTTTCAAGTACAGCCTCATGAAGCTGTGCAAAGGAATTTTCCTCAATTTCAACTCGGAATTCTCTCGTTTCGAAATCACGTCCCGACAGCAAGCTTACCAAGTCTGACAGACGCCCACGTTTGAACTTATATGTAAACGCAACATGAAGGACGTCACTATATGAAGTCTTGTAAACAGCGTTACTTTTTTCCACAACCCACTTAATTGCAGAAAATTCCGGACTATTAGCAAATGAAGAATCATTATTTTCAATATCTTTCAAATCATTTGGCGACTCAAGTAAGTGGCAGAAGTAATCAATTATTTTTCTGGTGATATTCCCGCCGTATTCTTCGTTTGAAGAAATTTTAGACATTGCAAAGTCAGCCTGAGAAAGGACAACTCCTTTGGAATTGATTCGAATGAAAATCTCAGTAACGCTGTCAATATCCAGTTCCGGCGCAAGAGTGATGACACCAAGGCTGTTGTGCTGAATTCCCCTCAGATGGTTTATTACGCTATTGATGTGAGACGTTTCGTCTTCGATGCCATTATTCCTGCAATAATCAAGGACAAAATTGAAGGTGTCAAAATCTGGCTCCATGACTGGAGCGATATCTGGAATCCACTTGCTGCTTTTAGAGTTTGCGCTATTGGAAACCTCAAACTTTTCCTCCATAGGATTAAAAGCGATAGAAATCCGTTGCCACTTATAGTGGGCATTGAGAACCTTCTGCCCGACGATTGCAGCAGCCATAGCTGTAATCCGTTGCTGACCGTCAATCAAAACCTTTTTGCCGATAGCCTTGGTTCCGTCCTTCAACTTAACACTCGGATTCTGCCACACTATTATATATCCTATAGGAAATCCCTGATAAAGAGAGTCTATCAGATCCCTGACTTTTGTGCTGTCCCATACAAATGGACGCTGCATTTCTGGAATGGCGATGCTTCCAGATTTTATATTTGCAAGTATTGTCCCAACCGTATAATTATTTACATCATATTGAGCCATATGGCATCCTCCAAATATTCAAAATTCTTTCCCCTCCCCTGAAACCGAACCTCCGGGAGGGCACACTTTTGCCAAGGCAAAAGCGCAAGTTTTCAACACAGCTTCAGCGTAAATTAAAATTATGGATGACTGGTGGGCGAACCTTTACCAGAACCATAAACATTAACATCAACAAACAGTAATGATGTGACCCGAGCTACTTTTACGATAAACCGTAACCTTCCTGCCATACACACCGGTGATATCTCAAAAAGCTGTGGCTGTGTTCGGAAAGCTTCAGGCGAAGCCCATTCAGATGTCAATCTCAAACGTCTCGGTATTATTGACAAGGTCGAGGGCTGTCTGAATTGCCGTGATTTCGGCGACAGTCTTCTCGTAATCCGTCTTCGCTTCGGCGATATCGTAGTTTGCGTACTTGAATTCGGAGACAGCGGCGGTGGTTGTGCGGGTACTCATCAGTCGCTCCTTCTGAACTCTCATCGACATGGTGGCGAGCTTGCGCTTCCTTGCCGAAAGCTGTGGAAGGCAGACGAGTGCCTCGTCAATCGTCATTCCATCGGCGTCAGGCAAAACTGTCGTCACATTGAAGACGTTGATTGCGTGCTTGACCGTGCGGATTTTCCTCTCAAGCTCCGAAAGCTCACGCTGATACTCTGCATAATCGTAGTCGGGACGGACAGTATCCAGATCCTCATTGGCGAACGCCCCGAAGGTGTCGAGGGAGCGCTCACGAGCCGCTAAATTGTCATGCTCCTCGGTAAGGGTTCTTAAAAGCTTGGAAGCCTCAGCGGGTGTGTACTTCATGTTCATATTAATTTTCTCCTTGAAATTTGTTTAAATTTGTCTTACGGGATAAGTATAATATACCATAACTCTAAAGAAGCTTTCTATAGCTCAAACAGCTTCCGCATTTCTTCTTCCATCGTTCCGTTCTTTGCGTACTCAAGAGTGTCGCAGAGACGGATGTTGTTCTTCTCGATATTTATCTCGTCACTGAAGCCGAGGATATATCTGAGGCAAATGCGATAGATTATCTCTGTCGGCGCACAGCCGTAGACTTGCTTTGCGAAGATATGATTCAGCCTTTCAGCATCATCGGGATAGAGAGCTTTCATGCGCTTGCTCTGGTAGAGCCTTGTCACGATTTCCGTGATGTACATTCCGGACTTCATATAGAGGTCGGCGAATGTCGCATCCGGGTCATCGAAGCAGCCGGGATTCTCTGCTTCAAGCTTGTCCACCATATCCTTGACAACTTTCTTGGGTGTGAAAATCTGGTTTGTGCGCTGTGGCGGGATATAGTCGAAGATGTCTCCCTTATGGTTCGGCTCGAAGTAATTTGCGAGCTCGGCACGTCTTCTTATGAACTCCTGAACGGCATCATTGAACACAACCTCATCAAAAAGATGTCCGTCAAAGTGCTTTATCTCGCCATTGTCGGCTGTATAGTCTCCGCCGTCTCTAAGCAGTCGGAACTGGTCAAGAGTTACACCTTGACCGTTCTGCGGATTGACGGTGACTTCCCAGAAGACTTCCTCCGGCACAAGAGAATCGAAGTTTGCAAGGGTCGTCTTCTCATCGCCGTATGCCATAAGGAATGCAGGGATAGTGCGGGAGAAGCCACGAAGATGGTCACGGACTTTACCTTCAATAGAATCCTTCTGAGCATTCAGCTTTTCGGTCTCCACTGTCTCAACGATAGTCTCTGCCGCTTTCTTCACGGTTTCGTTACTGCGAAGATTCTTGTTGATGTTTTCTATCATGTCCTGATAGCTTTGAGTGCGCTTCTGGGTGTACTCCTCATCAATCTTCGTGATTTCCGGCATGGAAGCACCTGAGTTTTGTGCTTCCTTAATCTTGTCGTCATGTTCCTTGATGAGCTGATTATCCTGAATAGTATAGTCGCCATAAACACGACTAACAACTGTATCAGTGGTCTCTTGGATTTTTCTCTCCAACTGTTTCTGGGTGGATTTTCTCAAATCACTGCCATATGTTGCCTTTGCTTTTTCGATAAGCGAATCCGCAATCGGGACTGCAAACTGCTCACAGAGAGCCTTAAGCTCGTCTTTCTTTGAATCCGAGGTTTGCTCTATTTTCTTTTTAGCCTCTTCTACGGCTATCTCTAATTGGTCATCAATATCCGAATAAACTTTATCTCCGAAAAGCTCGCTTGCCGTGCCGATAATCATTTCGGTCGGGATTTCGACTTCTCCCTCGGCATTGAGGCTCAGAGCATCAGCCGTGGTTTCATCGACATCGACAGGTGCAAGAGCCTTCGGTTCTTCGATAGCCTGCATACTGTTGATGATGTCGATAATCTCTTTTGGTGCGCCGAAAATGCCGCTGATGTTCGCAAACAGGAAGTTCGACATGAATCCACGCTCGACAACCTCTTTTGCATGGATATGGCGAGGGATGGTGAGAACCTTCTCGGCATCAAGCTCCGTCATCGAGCCTTCGTCATCTTCGCCGTAAATCGGGAAGAAGTTAAGCAGCTCCCTGACGTTCTCTTTCTTATGGTCAAAGTCGCCCTTGTCGCCGGAAGTTTCGGGGATGAGGTCGTTTGCGAACTTCTCGTAAATCGTCAGCGTTCTGGCAGGGTCGAAGTCGAAGACATAGGCATTTTGCTTTCTGAATGATTCGCCGTGTTCATCTATAAAGAGGCACGGGTTCTGCGCTCTGAATGCCGCCTGCATATACAAGGACGGGCTTGACATATTCGAAAGCATGAGAACCGCCGTCCATTGAGGGACTGTTATTCCCGTGGTCAACTGTCCTACGGAAAGAGTGATGGTCTTGTCGTTCTCTGCGATAGCCTTTACAACTCTGTCATATGACTTTTCGTTTGCTTCGTCATCATCTGTTTTTCCGTCTCCTGCGGCTAAAACAACCTTATAATCTTTGAATACAGGATGAAGCTTCAATTTCTTTTCAAGAGCCCGTGCGCTTGCCACATGATTGAGAAGCCAGAAGGTGTGCTTCAGTTCGTCCCGAAGCTCCGGGGTTGAGAACGGGAACTTCTCCTGATGTGTCAGAGCATCGAGGAACTTATCTACGTCTTCATCATGCACGAACTTTCCCGATTCATTGGTCGCAAAAAATTCATTCAAATCAAATGCGTATTCCTCAATATCGTTATCCGCAAGCTCTATGCCCTTTTTCAGCTTATCCCGGACAATATCCGACATCTGGTATGTATACAGATTGAGCTTCGGCAAACCGGCATACGGGTTTTCAATTTCACTTGAATCGTCCCAGTCACGTTTCTTTTTCTGCTCATCGGCATATGTCCAGTTGAAGATTGCATCCGACGGGAATTTGTCATTTGCCAGAGCCTTGAACGGTGTGCCGGAAAGGTGAAGCGTCCACTTACGGCTGATGTGATTGAAAGCCGTGTCCGTCTTATATGTATCAACACCTTCATGGGATTCATCAATGATGAGTATATCCCACTTCACGCCATACTCTGCGCTGAGTTCCGAAAGCTTATCGTAATGCCCGCCAAAGTAGACAGAGCCCTTCAGATCCTGCAAGCTTACGAACTCAATACAGCCCTTTATATTATCATCGTCATCGAGCATTTCCAGGAACTGCTCACGGCTATAGACATACTTTCTGTCCTTGATTCCGTCAACATTGCTCACGAAGATATATCCCGACTGAGGTCCGAAGAAGGTCTCATAATCCGAGTACCACGAATTTGCGATAGCCGGACGATTTGTGACGATAAGGATATTTGTTGCCTCAAGCTTCATGCAAAGGTCATATGCCGAGAGCGTTTTTCCGAACCGGGGCTTTGCGTTCCAAAGAAACTCTGCGGATTCCCGACCCTTGAAATAGTCAATCGTCATCCCGACGGCATCCGCCTGTTCATCCCGAAGCTTATACGGGATAACCGCATCGGCATCGGTTGTGGAAGTCACGCCATGATTCTGGGTGAAGTCAATATAATCATTCCGTGCGGTATTCGGCTCGATATAGAACCACTCTGTCCCTTCTTCACGGGAGACACCAAGCTTTTTCAGATAGGCATGGAAGTCCTTATCCGTGAACGTCCCATAAGGCTCGGTCATAAAAGCCGCCCGCATAGCCCAATGGGTCTTATGCGCCACGCCTACGGTATGGGTCTGCTCATTGATTCGTGTCTCAACGTCCCTCTCGGTAAACCCAATCTTAGTCCACCCATCATGCGCCGGAACGTCGGGAGTGGTATAAGCATAACACTGCGGCACAACCTTCGATGTTGTCCTGATATCAATAGCACCCATCACTCCATCTCCTTCACATGCGATTCAATAAACTCAATTTCACCATCATCCAGCCCATACTTCTCATACAACTGCAAATCCACCTCATGCACCGACCGAGACCAATCAATGTCCGACCCTTCAGTAAAGTCCTGAAGCGGAACGTACTCCCATACATTCGGAGAATTATGCTGTGTTACCTTTTTAATTGAATTCAATGCCCGTAAGAACTTTGTTTTGATATACTTGATAATGGCATTTGCTTCAGAGACACTACTCAGAATACCTATATTAATGAAAGTGTCGGTAGTTCCGTCGCCGGGATTTAGTACAAATGGAGTTCCCAGGGGCTCACCAAATGCTCCGGAGCCACTTGCTTCCGGAACAGCAACATTGTACGAATCAATATATGCGTTATCTTGGATATATTCTCTCTTTATGTAGCGAATAACACGAGAGTTGTGACTACGTCCCGCTAGGCTGATATACTCGCCATCTGATGGCTTTTCAGAGAGAAATGCGTTTGATGCTTTGTCAAGCATATTTGATACAATCTTATTGCCAGTTCCTGCACCAAAGGAGCTTGCAATATCGGGATTGTCTTTAAAGAATTTATCCGAAAAACGGTAAAGTCCTTGTGACGCCATTATGGTACTTATTGATACACCTTCGTAACTGCAAACTTTTTGCTTTATTCCTCTTAATGTCTCATCGGTGACAAAAGTTCCGATAGAACCATAGCTTTTAGTCACATCATGAATAGTAACTGCTACTCCGCCCTTGATTTCTTTACCAGCAAAGACTTTTTCCGCATCCGGCTCATAGTAGAGTACCTTTAAGTGTTCATCATCGAGCATCTTATTATTCCAAGCCTTTGGAGTTTGTCCTGCATTAAAGAGAAAGTGAGCCGGGGTAATTAGCTCGACTTTGTCCGCTACTTTATAGCTTTCATCCATGAACAGGTTGTAAACAGGGCTATGTCTGCCGTTATTCTCTACTTCCTCCTGATACGGCGGGTTACCGATGATGTAGTCGAACAGTTTGGTTGACATAATTCATTTCTCCTTTAAATCCATAAATCTCAGAGAAGTCTTGCTTCTCCAGTTTTGTATTTTGTGTGGGATGGGGCTTCCGAGATTCAAGCTGTAGCAAAGCCCTGTAATGCGACCACGTCAGATTTGGCACACGCGTCTGCCAAATCTCTTCTTCCGAAAAGCGTTCTGTTTTATTTTACAACTTCCCAATAACCGCCCCTGGATGAACCGTGGCGGATAAGAAGTCCGAGTTCTTTTAGTTTTTTGATGTTGACTTCTACATTTCTCTTTGAAATGCCAATCTGCTCTGCTAATTCCGAGCCTTTCATCGTCGGAGCGATTGAAAGCATATCTATAATCTTAAGCTGAGTAACATTCAGTTCAACTTCACGAATATACCGATGTTCAACCGATTTATCACCGATGTTTGACCGATGTTCTTCCGATGTTTCTCCGATGCTCTGCATCGGTGATGGACTGCGGAATAGGTTTACACGGAACGATTCCGGCATTTCGATGAATTCCGGCTCCGGCAGATTATATTCCTTTGCAGAATTGCGGATTCGACGAAGACCGGTTCCCCATGCTTCAACAAATCCTATCTGGCTGAAAACATTTGCAATTACACGATTTCTCAGCCTTGAATGCCCCTGCATGGCTTCATCAAAGGTGAGCCCGTTGTAAAGTCCTCCCGGAGATGATACCTCCAGACGGTCATCGTAAATAGCCACCTGTACGCATGATTCATCGGTCAGATTCCGATGACAATGTGCGTTTACAATCATCTCTCTGATTGCATCTACCGGTAGTTCATAGGATTCCTTTCTTATCAATCCGTCGATTTTCGCCTCAATTCTGATGTTGCGAAGGACGAAATTAACAGCTTCTTCAACCTGCGTATATATCGGACCGGTGTATTCCCGTTTGTCCAAAAATACCGAGCGGTCGGTTCCTTTGAAAACAGCACATTGCGTTTTTGAGTAAGGGAAGTAATCAGATGTCAGTAAGACAAAGGCATTGGAAGCCAAATATCCGTCACTCGTTTCTTTCAGCACCTTCCAATTCACAAGATTCGTTCTCGTTACGGCAGGCAGTTTCTCCGCAGTTTCTTTTTGTTCCTGCATTGCCCCGCGGCGAATATTCATATCATGGCAGAGCGTTTCGATAGCGTCTTCAGTAACTTCGTATCCCACACATATAAGCTCATCCCATGACACCTTAGCACCTTCCATTTCCAGCTCCCTTATCTTCTCAGGAGAGGCAGGTCGGGTAGTTGCACCAACACGGATATATGTGCCTTTATCCTTGCCCTTGGATTTCAGATAATATGGTCTCATGGCTTCAGGAGAAACCGTCACTATGATGATTGTTTTGCCGTCAATCGTATATGGTTCAATATCAGGGATGATCTGAGGCTCACAGGAGTCGGAGATAGCGTTTGCAATGCTGTCCATCGTCTGAAACAGGACATTTTCATCTATGCCGACGATTTCTCTTGTCTTATCCGCCACGCCAAAAATGAGTGTTCCACCTTGCGTATTGGCATAGGCAACTATCGTCTTCGTGTATTTCTCCGAGTTATCCGGAAGCATCTCTTTGAACTCGACATTTTTTGATTCGCCCCGGATTACATCCTGAATTGTCGCTTGGTCAATTCTCCTTGCCATAATTCATTTCTCCTTTAAATCCATAAATCTCAGAGAAGTCTTGCTTCTCCAATTTTGTATTTTGCATGGGACGGCTTCTTCTTGGGGTTCAGGCTCTTCGGCACCGAAGGTGTCGGACATATCGAAAAGCGTCCATTGGCGGAACTCCTTGTAGGGCTTGCCGAGAGGGACTGTGTCTTTGAGACCGTCCATCTGCCAGATGTTCCACGCTATCACATTTGAAATCTGCTGTAATAGCTTCATGTCCGGCTGTTTGCCCCAACGGTCACTGTAGTAATCGACAAATGTCAGAAGCAGGTTGATGCGGGCAATAAGGACGTTGTCACCCTGATATTCATAGCCGTAGGAAGCCTCGAAAGCCCTGATTGTCCATTTGAGCCAGTCTTCGTAGTTGTCTGTGTTTTCGTTCACAATGCGAAGCTTGCGATCAAGAATTCCTATGCGCCGACTAAGAGGGAGGATAACCTCACCAGTCGAAACATCGTAGCGGGAGACGAGATAGGGAGCTTCGCCACAGGTGATTTCAAGCCTTCGGGAATCAACATAGCTCTGCCACTTCTTGCACTGCGGAAACTCGATTTTATCTTCTGTTGCCACCCAAGTCCTGTCGTCGTTTTCGATATTGAAAACATCCTTGCGCCCGAACCATTCCTCGTCAAGGCTGTTGTTCATTCTGTTGCAAAGCCAAGCGGGAGTGAAGACCTCGGCTTTCTTTCGGGTGCGCTCCGCCTGAGCTTCCAAAGACTTCTCAATGCGGGGGCGGATGATTCCGACGCGCCTGAGAAGTGCCGGAGCATCAATCTGCACCTTGTCGGTGAATCCCTCGCCGTATTCCTCGTATGTGTCCGTAGCCCAGATGATGTTCTTTCGGGTGGACTTGTCCGCAAGCAATAAGTCAAGCACGGGAGCAACCGGGTAGGTGGTTATGTTTATTAGGGTGTCCAATGTGGAGTTACACTCCTTCCTGAGATTATTTGGGATCAACGTCATTAGAAATGGACGTACTCTGACTTTGGCTATCAGCAGATATAGATTCCCACGTTTCTTTGACTATACCTGCATACATCTCTTTTACTTCTTTCGGCACAGTAATTTTCATGAGCCTTCCGAACTGGAAAACCCAGCCCCAGAATGGCGGGGAAAGCTGAACCTTGACTCTTGCCGTAACCTGTCCATCTTTTGTCTGCTTCATGACGACATCCTCGCCAAAGCGGTCGTATACAGCGCCAATAAGACTTGGATCGAATTGGATGGTGATGGTTTTCGGCTTGCCGCCATACATCTTGAATGCCTGTTTTGTGTAACCGGCTATGGATGAGCGGAGCTTAGAAGCCGTGTCGGAAATCTTCTCGTTGAGAACTTCCACATCTTCCATTCGGTCAATACGGTAGTTTGCCGTGCTGTCATGTTTGGCACTGAAAACGCTGACGTAATAGTTATCCTCGTTGAAGACAAGAGCAATTGGCTCAACCACATAGTGATGACCGTCACGCCTATATACCTTTTCATGGTTCATGTCCAAGTCGTAATAACGGAAAATGACCTTGTTCTTGTTCAGCAGAGCCGTTTCTAATGTGTCTATATTCTCATAGACGTTTTCGTTCGAGTGCTTGCGAGTGTTGAAGATGACCTTGTTGCCCTTTAGCAAATCGCTTCTATGCTTGCCGCCAAGTGAAGCTATCTTGTCTATAAGCTCTTCGGTCTCCTCATCGGTGATAAAGCTTGCCGCCTGGACGGCATCCATGAGAATCTTAAGCTCCGGTGTCGTGAACTTGGTTTCGTCTTTGACGGCTTTCTTTCTTATCGTGGAATTATCACCAACCATGTAGTAGGCTTTGCTTTTACCGACCCATGTGTCGTGAACCACAATCCCTATTTCATTCAGAGCCGCTATATCCCTCGTGACAACTCGCCGCTCGCAAGGAATATCTATGCTCTCCATGTACTCACAGATTTCCTGCGTAGTCAATGGATTCTCAGCACTTGACCTTGTCCGCAATAATTCAACGAGCAGAACAAGCTTGCTCTTTTGCCAATTCTTCTGAGGCATAATAAATCTCCTATCCATCTTCAATCAAGCTCTTTATTACATCCATTTGCTTATCGACAGCAGTTCATCTATCAATATTATACATCGTTGCTTTGAAAAACACAAGTCTTTGTGGTCTTAAGTTTGCGACAGCAACAAATTTAATTTCCCTAGAGCATGATTTTTTAAGATTTCTTTGTAATAGCTTTCAAATAAAAATATGGTCATGCAAAAGCATTTCTGCTCTTACATGACCGTATTTCTTTGTTGCTCAAAGGCTGTCCTTAAAACTTCACTTGTTTTCTGGAACCCCTAAGTTGGACCTGCAAAGAGGGAGCTGGATGTGCCGAAGGCGGTGGTGGATGGGCTTACGCTATCACCGTGATGACATCCGACTCGAAGCCGTTACCGAAAATCTGGAAATCATAGCTTTCGCCGGGCTTGAGACCGGTGATATTTACTTTATACTTTGACGTGTAACAGGCTACTTTCCACTCATCAGAGCTTGAGCGCTTGTAAAAGACGGTGTAGGTCTCGTCATCTACAAGCTCATCCCAGCTGAGCTTTACTTTTCCTTCAGAAAACTCGCCGGTGAGGTTGTACCCTTCGCCAAAGGGATGATAGACAGCATGGCACATTGCCAGAAGCTCATCTCCATAAAGCTCTTCATAGCTCGTTTCACTCATATCATGCGTGCCCATGAGCCTCAATTCATAGTAGTATCCGTCCTGATACCACAGATAGGTCAGATTCTCATTGATTGTAGTTTTGTGGGTTGGTGCAAAATTATAGTAGTATACTGTAGTTCCGTCGGCAGATTCGAGGACTCTTCCGGAATAAGTGCCGCTTGTTGCGTACATTATCGGAGTATCAACGGCAACCCGTTCAGCCGCATCGGTGTCATAGTAGTAAGTAAACAAAAGCGTTATGCCGTCAATCTTGAAATACACATAATAGAAGTATGTGCCTGACATGAACTCAGTTATGTCGTCAAAGGTTAAGCCTTCGGGAAGATACAAGCCTTCAAGATAGTCAATGCATTCATACGATTCCTGGTATCCGGCAGGATAGCCGTTGTCAACCTTGATTAATCTCAGGTAGTTGCGGTACTCGATGATTTCGCTGATGGAGTAAAATCTCGGTCCCGGGTCTGCGCCATCAAGCGGCACGTCAATGTCAAGATCGTCCTCGTCATCGTCCGCCCAGACTGTAATGGACATCGAAGTGATGAGCATAAGTCCTGCCAAAAGCATTGCAAGTAATTTTTTCATTATGATTCCTCCTTATTTTGCAATAATAATTGCCTGCTACTTGTAATACACTTCAGAATTGCAGATTATTGCACTTTGGAAAAAATTTTTTGAATTCTACAGATTCAATTCAAATGTCGCGGTTTCGTCATGGAATCTCATAAACATTCTTCTGCCACTGCCGACGAGGTCGTAGCTGACGACTACGTCAAGGCGAGTGCCGACTTCGCCGGTCAGGAGAATTTCGGCATCCATACTACTGCCGCCGGAGCAGTTCACGACCATATAGCCATCATCGTAGGTGATGTCTGATTCTGAGACCTTAGAGCCGTCGGAGCTGTATGCCATGCGGGAGATAGCGTCCTCTGGAAGCTGAATGCTTGCCTTGATATTTTTGATATCATATGCACCGGACGAGTCGTCCTGATAAAGACTGAATCTGAGTATGTATACGTTATCCTCTTCAGAAAGAAGTTCAAAGCTGTAACTGCACAGAAGCTCGGCACTCTCGCCGCTTTTCATAACAGTTTTCTGCGACTGAAGATAGTTCACATTGCCCACAACCCGCTCCGGCACTGAAACTTCAACGATTTCGTCATAGGAAAGTGCCCCGCAGACGGCTGTTATCCCAATAGCAATCACCATAAGCAGAAATATTGACTTTTTCAGAATAGATTTGGAAGCTTCATTCATATTGATCCCCCTATTTCTGATTACATTATAGCATAAAATCAATTAAGGTGCCATACAAAAAGACATTAAATTTTTGCAGGATTTCTTAATAATTAAAGCCCGACTCGCATCGGGCTTTTGTATTGCTTTGGTATTACTGCTGCCCAGCCTTCTGCCGCTTCTGGACTTCGTCGAAGGAGACGCCGAATTTCTCGTAGATGCTTCTGGCGTAGCCGAATTCCTGAGGCTCGGCTCTCTGAATCTTATAGAGACGACGATTGTCGGCGGTAGTATCGACAGTTGTCACAATACTTACAAGCTTGGTGTCGCCTTCAACCGTCTCATTGAGGTTGTCAAGGCTTCTTGCAAGCTCCAGAAGGTGCGTGGCGTAGATGCCTCTGACGCCGATGCAACGGAAGCACTTTACAAGCTCGGTGGCGATATAGACGCACTCGGTAGGCGTTGTCGACTGGATGGACTCATTAAGAAGAAGTAAGCTATGACTGGTGCAGTTGTCGATGGTGACTTTGAACTGCTTGCACTCCTGAGTGAATCGGGAAGTATTTAGTCCGACTTCCTCTTCCTTCGGGAAGTGGGTGTAGATGTAGTCGACCGGGCTTATCTCACAGTGAGTGCAAGGAACATAGAGTCCTGCCTGGGCGAAGACCTGAATTATGCCGATGGCACGGGTGTAGGTGGTCTTGCCGCCGTTGTTGGCACCAGTTAAGACGAAGAATCTGCCGTCATCGTCCATTGTGCAGTCGTTCGTAATAATCTTATTATCGAGCTTACTCATCGGGTCTTCCGAAACCATCTGGACATAGAATGAAATATCGAATGTGCCTCTGGCGTCGAGTCTTCTCTCTTCCATCGGGAGATACTTAGGTCTTACCATGTCGAGTCCTCTTGCCTTGACGGCTTCGATGAGCTTCTTTGCGCCGATGTAAAAGCTGAGCTGGCTCTCAAACGTCAGGATGTCCTCGGTGCTCTTTTTGAAATATGCCCTTACTGCATGGTCAAGATGGGTAATGTATTCGCTGTTGACTTCACGGAGTTCACGGAAAAGCGGAGCCTCAAGGTCGTTGGTGCCGCCGTTTTCATTATACAGAGAGTGGGTTCTTCCTATAGCACGGGTGCCCTCGCCGTCAAGGTGCTTGAAGAGCCAGTCGAAGCGGCTCTTTTTCTTTATCGTATCGGTCGAAACACTTAAAAGCATTGCCTCAACCGGGCGCATCATATCGTCAAAGTTGATTCCGACAGTGACGCTCTTGACGCCTTTTGCAAGAATCGCAAGGCACTCGTCCGTCTCGCGCTTGACTTCGTCGAAGTAGTCGGAATTATAGACCGATGCGAAATAGTCGGCAACCTCACAGAGAGCTTTTGACTTGAATGAGCTGCGATATTTGTCGCAGAACTCATGGCACTTTGTGATGCACTCGATGTAGGTTTTGAGCGAGTTGAAGCGGGTGTTCAGGGCATAAAAGCTGTCGGCAAGACCAAGCTTCTGGATGTTGACGTGCTCGTTGATGTAGAGCTTGTGGACGTTCTCATACAGGATTGCTTCGAGAGACGGGACGTTGAGGAAGTCTTCGAGAATATCGAGACGGTAGTTAAGCGTCTCTTCATCGGTTGAGAGTTGGGTGAAAACACGCATCGCGTTCAGCGAATTCTCAGGGCAGATGAGTCGGGACAGCGTCTCAAGTTCAAGATCTCTTACGTAGTCCTGCGGCAGTTTTGAGAGGTCAGCTCCTCTCTTCATGTGTTCCTGCTTTTTCTCCGCAGACGGATATAGCAAGTCAGCTAAATGAAATTCTTCTACATCCGTTACGGCTTCTTTGTTATTCTTTGCCATATTTACTCCTCCTTCAGACGCATACAGAAAATATTCTTTCACTAATTATACTATACACAGCTCGAGAATTCAATGATGGTTCTTGACAACTTATTGATTTATCCTGATATTTTGTTTGTACTGCTCAACTCCTGCTTTCAGTCTTGCCATGCCATCTTCTACAAGGCTTCTCGGGCAGGCGACGTTGATTCTCAGGAAGTATTTTCCGTCACCGCCGTATCTCGTTCCGTCCGAAACATAAAGACCGGTTTTCTTGCGGATGAACTTCTGGAGTTCGGCGGAATCATCGGTTACATCTGAGCAGTCAACCCACAAAAGATATGTAGCTTCTGCCTTGATGAGCTTGATATCAGGGATATTCTTCTCGATATAGTCCTCGCAATAGTGGCGGTTATCGGCGATGTAGACGTTCAGTTCGTCAAGCCAGTCGCCTCCATCGTTGAACGCCGCCACGGCAGCAGTTACAGAGAACGTATTCGGCTCGGCGACCTCGTCGGTGTTGATGGCTCTGACTACACGGTTTCTTATTCCCTCATTCGGGATGACTATTGCAGAAGTCTGTATGCCCGGGATGCTGAAGCACTTTGTGGGGGCAATGCAGGTGACGCTGATGTCACGGCAGATGTCGGAAGCGGACGCAAACGGGATGTAGTGCTTGCCGGGTTCAGTGATGTCACAGTGGATTTCATCGGAAATGACGGTGACATGGTGCTTGTAGCAGAGCTCCCCTATTTTCGCAAGCTCCTCTTTCGTCCAGATTCTGCCGACCGGATTATGAGGATTGCAGACAATCATTAGGGTTGTCTGAGGGTCGGAAAGCTTCTCTTCCAGGTCCTCAAAATCGATATAGAATTCGCCTGTTTCCTTGTTGTAGCCAAGTGGGCTGTCGATGATAACTCTGCCGTTATTAAGAGTAGAGTTAAAGAACATGTTGTAAACCGGAGACTGGATGAGAACCTTTTCGGCGGGAGTGCTGAGCTTGCGGACTGTGCTCGAAATTGCAGGGATTACACCGGCGCAGTAGACAAGCCAGTCTTTATCTATCTCAAAGTCATGGCGGGATTTCCACCAGTTTATATAGGCGTCGTACCATTCATCCGGCACTTCGCTGTAGCCATAGATGCCGTGTGCGGCGCGCTTCTGGATGGCTTCAATAATTGATGGAGCTGTCTGGAAATCCATGTCTGCTATCCACATGGGAAGCTCGTTTTCGCTGACATCCCATTTTACGGAATCGGAACCTCTGCGGTCGGTTATTTTGTCAAAATCGTAGTTCACTTTAGTCCTCCTGCTTGTTGTTGACGATAATTACGGTCTTGCTGGGATCAATCTTGTCCCTTTCTAAAATCAGTTCGTCGATATGGTCAGCTTTAATCCTGCCGGAAGTCGGGTTGATGACGCTGTCGACTCCACCCGAAATCTCAGCATCCACGGTTGAATACTCGAATGCAAGAGTAGTGTTCAGGAGCTTGCAGTTTACCATCTTTAAATTCTCTATGTAGCACATTCCCTGAAGGCTCTCGATTGTGCAGTCGATGAGTGTAAGATTTTTTGCATTCCAGCCGAGATATTCGCCTGAGATGAAGCAGTTTATGACGGTCACGTTGTCGCCGTTCCAGAAGGCGTCCTTTGATAGAAGCTTTGAGTTACGGATATTGACGTTCTTTGCTCCATCAAAGGAGTAGTTGCCGTATAATGTCAAGCCGTCGACGTCCATTCCGTCGCAGTTCATTGCGAAATAGTCGCCTTTGGCGGTTACATTCTGCATTCTGACTTTATTACAAGCCCAGAGGGTTTCCTTGGCGTCGGAGAAGCTGACGTTTTTAAGGCTCAGGTTATTGCACCGGCGGAAATTCTTTGGTGCTTCGATTGCACAGTCGGTAACGGTGATGTTGTCGGTGTACCATACTCCTGCACGAGCCATGTCGAACCAGGTGCAGTTGTGGGCTTCGATGTCCTTGCAGTACCAGAGCGGATACTTCCACTTGAACATACAGCCATCAAGGCTTATGTTCCTTGATTCCTTGAGCGGCGATTCGCCGTCAGCGAAAATTGTGTCCTTTACGGTGAGATCACGGCTCATGAAGAGTGCGCGCTCGCCGGTTAAATACTGTCTTTCTACTTCTGTTTTTACTGTTGTCATGTATTGTTGATACTCCCTGTTTTGTGTGTTATGAATACTTTTCTAACCTATAATAATATCACATTTCACTCTCAATTGCAATACCCGGGAAAATCGAATTTTAGCACTGTGAAAATTGGAGTGTTAGCACTTAACCAATTTGACTGCTAATTTTCACCATTTCATAACTGTTTCGACATCATATCGACACATATGGGGTCTATACTAATAATCGTTGAAGGGAAGAAACCCCGAGACAGAAATAAAAAGCAACGGCTCTGAGTATAAAGTTCAGAATCAGCCGCAAAATAATAGAAAAATTTTTAGGAGGAATTTATTATGTTAGTACCCTACGTTAGAAGAAATGTTTCAGTTTTCGACCCGTTCAGAGAGATCGACGAAATGGAAAAGGCATTCTTTGGAGAGACTCCCGCATCGAGAGCGGCTTTCTCCACCGACATCAAAGAGACCGACGATGGCTATGTCCTCGAAGCTGATCTTCCGGGAGTAAAGAAGGAAGACATCAACCTAGAGCTCACCGACAACGTCCTCACTATCACCGCTGAGAGACACTCTGAGTATGAGGAGAAGGACAAGAAGGGCAACTACGTCCGTTGCGAGCGTTCGTATGGCTCTTATCAGAGAAGCTTTGACACCACTGGCATTGACACCGAGCACATTGATGCTGAGTTCACTGACGGAGTTCTGAAGCTCACTATGCCGAAGGTTCAGGAGGTAAAGCCCGAGACCAAGAAGCTTGAAATCAGATAATCGCCCGATTATCTCACCTGCGACGGGCACAGTCCACATGCCCTTTATCATAAATGAGAGGAACCGATACAAACCGGTTCCTCTCTTTGTTTATGCAGATTTACAGATTACTCTTCCTCATCTGAATCATACTTGTCCTTTCTTGAAAGTACAAGATTTACGATGATGCCGAGGATGAGAGCGCAAGCGATGCTTGTGATGGTGACTGAACCGAATGTGAGCTCCATTCCGCCGATACCACAAATGAGGATTACCGAGACGGTGAAGACGTTTTTATTGTCATTGAAATCGACAGACTGAATCATCTTAAGACCGGATACAGCGATGAAGCCGTAGAGTGTGATGCATACGCCGCCCATTACGCAGGAAGGAATGGTTGCGAGGAGCGTTACGAACGGAGCAAAGAAGGAGATTGCCATCGCGATTATTGCAGTTGTGAAGATGGTGATTACAGAGGCATTGCCGGTGATTGCTACGCAACCGACGCTCTCGCCGTATGTAGTGTTCGGGCAACCGCCGAAGATTGCACCCACCATTGAACCGACACCGTCGCCGAGGAGGGTTCTCGAAAGACCCGGGTCTTCGAGGAGGTCATGGTCGATAATTGTGGAAAGATTCTTATGGTCGGCGATATGTTCGGCGAATACTACCAAAGCTACAGGGACATAAGCGACTGCTATGGTTCCTAAGTATGCTCCAATGCTTCCAACTTCGCCGAAGTCATAGCTTCCGCTGAATGCCTTGATGAAGGTGAAGTCGGGGTACCACTGCATGTTTGCGAACTGCGAGAAGTCGATGATGATGAAATCCTGTATGTCAAGAAGTGTTCCGACCACGGTGAAGAATGCCGCTACAACATAGCCACAAGCAATACCAATGATAAACGGGATGAGCTTCGCCATCTTCTTGCCATAAACTGAGCTGATGACTACTCCGAGGAGGGTTACAATTGCGCAGATGAGGCAGACTATTCCATATGTCGTCATAACATATTTTCCGTCGTCAGTTGTTGCTATGTTGCCAAGAGAATCACCTACTGCATTTCCTGCAAGCGAGAGTCCAATGATTGCAACCGTGGGACCGATTACGACTGCAGGCATGAGTTTCGAGATCCATCCGACTCCTGCAAACTTGACGATGATTGCGAGCACGACATAGACAAGTCCTGCCATGATGGCACCGATGATGAGTCCCAAATAACCCACTGACATAGAAACGCCGCCTGCGAATGCGGCTGTCATAGAGCCGATGAACGCAAACGACGATCCAAGGAATACAGGGCTTTTGAATTTTGTGAAGAGTAAATAGACGATTGTTCCGACGCCTGCGCCAAAAAGAGCAGCTGACTGGGACATACCGTTGCCGACAATTGCAGGGACTGCGATAGTTGCGGCAAGTATTGCCAGAAGCTGCTGAAGTGCGAAGACGATGAGCTGACCGAATTTCGGTTTGTCTGAAATTCCGTAGGTGAGTTTCATGTTACTGCCTCCATTAGACATATTTTTCGAGTTTTATTATATAACACGTCCAGGCGTCCTGTCAATACCTATTTGAAATTTTTCGACAAAAAAAGCCCGCTTTTTAATTCAAGCGGGCTTCTGTGGTTTCAGATTACTGTGTGGGAGCCGGAACCGGCTCGGGAGTTGAGCTGTCTGGAAGCTCGGGCGTCGGGTCGTCAGGATTGATGCCCTGCATGAGGAGCATAAACTGCTCACCGGTTACCTTTTCATGCTGATAGAGATATCCAGCAACTTTGTGAAGCTGTTCGATGTGCTCAGTGAGAATCGCCTGTGCCTTGTCATATGCACCGTGGATGATTGAGCGGACTTCTTCGTCGATTTCGCTTGCAATGACTTCGGAATAAGCCTTGTTCGAGTTATAGTCACGACCCAGGAAGACTTCGTCATCGTCTCTGCCATAAACAACGGGACCGATCTTGTCGCTGAAGCCGTACTGGGTTACCATGCTACGAGCGATACTGGTAGCACGCTCAAGGTCGTTTGAAGCGCCGGTTGAGATGTCGTCAAGGACAACCTTTTCTGCGGCTCTGCCGCCAAGAAGAGTGATAATTTCCTCGCTCATCTCGTTACGAGTGGCGTATGCCTTGTCGTGGTCGGGAAGAGCCATTGTGTAGCCGCCAGCCTGACCGCGAGGGATAATCGAAATTTCCTGAACCTTATCCTGAGTCGGGCAATAGAAGTGGCAGATGGCGTGACCTGATTCGTGATAAGCTGTAATCTTCTTGTCGTTTTCGGTTACTACTTTAGATTTCTTCTCAGGACCAGCGATTACCTTGATGGATGCGTCGTTCAAGTCCTGAGCGGTGATAGCCTTTCTGCCGGACTTCACAGCAAGAAGTGCCGCCTCGTTGACGAGATTAGCCAAATCTGCGCCGGTGAAGCCGACTGTAGCCGCCGCTACTGTATAGAGGTCGACATCAGGAGCCAAAGGCTTGTTCTTTGAATGAACCTTCAAAATAGCTTCTCTTCCATTGATGTCGGGATAGTTTACGTAAACCTGCCTGTCGAAACGACCGGGTCTTAAGAGTGCGGGATCCAATACATCCTTACGGTTGGTAGCCGCCATGACTATGACGTTTGTGTTGCTCTCGAATCCGTCCATCTCAACAAGGAGCTGATTGAGCGTCTGCTCACGTTCGTCGTGACCGCCGCCGAGACCTGTGCCTCTGCGGCGTCCGACTGCATCAATCTCATCGATGAAGATGATTGAAGGAGCGGCTTTCTTTGCCTGGTCGAAGAGGTCCCTTACTCTTGCGGCACCAACACCGACATAAAGCTCAAGGAAGTCGGAACCAGAAATCGAGAAGAACGGAACTCCCGCTTCGCCGGCAACTGCCTTTGCAAGAAGAGTTTTACCGTTACCAGGAGGTCCTACGAGCAAAACGCCCTTCGGAATCTTTGCACCGATATCCTGATACTTCTTCGGGTCTTTCAGGAGCTCGACAATCTCCTGGAGCTCGGCTTTTTCTTCGTCTGCTCCGGCAACATCCTCAAATGTTACCTTTGTCTGACCACCGTTTTCGACCTTGACGTTAGCCTTGCCGACAGAACCGATCTTTCCTGCGGACGAAATACTTCTCGACATCGATATTACAAGGAATATCATGACGCCTATCATCAGAAGTGTCGGGATAAGATTCAGCCAGAAGGAGCTGTCAATTGCGGCGACCAGATCGTACTTAAGAGGTGTCGAATGGGTTGCGTTGTACTCGTCACGATAGTTACTCGTTTCATTGAAAAGCTCATTATAAAAAGCATTTACGCTGGGAACTTCGTATGTTATCGTCTCGCCGGAATCGAGCGTCATTTCAAGCTCGCCGGAGCCTAAGTTAAGGGAGAAGTAGCTGACTTCGTAATTGTCGAAGTGGGACATTATCTCCGAGTAGGAATAGGTTTCCCCAGTGGACGAAATACTCTGGAAAGCTATTATCATGAACAAAAGGATTACTGCGGCGAAGATGAAGTACGCTATCAGTCCTCTTGATCGGTTGTTTCTATGGTTCAAATATACTCCTCATTTCTTATTGGAATTTGCGGCAGATTCAGAGGATCACTTCCCCGATATAATCGAGGTTTCTGTACTGCTCGTTGTAGTCAAGACCGTAGCCTACTACAAATCTGTCCTCTATTGTAAAGCAACAATAGTCTGCGTTAATTTCGATAGTTCTTCTGGATGGCTTATCCATGAATGCGGCTATTTTTACATCCCTGGCACCACGGGCAAGCATCGTTTCCTTGAGAATGCTCAAGGTTCTTCCGGTGTCTAAAATATCCTCTACAAGAAGAATGCTCTTTCCGGCGACATCAAGCTCGGTGTCCATATATACCTTGACTGCCCCAACCGACTGAGTTCCAGCATAGCTCTTCGCACTGATGAAATCCAAGGTTATCGGCAGGTCGATAGCTCTTATCAAATCCGCCATGAACACAAAGGATCCTTTGAGAACGCCGACAAGCTCAATTTCCTTGTCTTTGTAGTCCTCAGAGATTTTCGCACCAAGCTTTTTTACAGCTTCGGCTATCTCATCCTTAGTAATCATGACCTCAATATTATCTGAATATTCCATGTCAAACATCCCTTTTGTCAAATTTTTCTCTTATTTCTATTTTCAAAGCAACGGTTGTATCAGCCGTGCATGAAACCCTTTCAGAGACGCCATAGTCCGATACGAAAACCGCACCCATGTTGTCCGAAATAATCGGAACGAGCTTGCGCTTTTCTGCCGGAGTATTGGCGAGAAGCTTTTTGACAGTGGATGTGAAGCCATTTCCCATCAGTTTTATCTTTTCAGAACCTTGATATGCCCTCACGACGAGATTGCCAGTGAGCCTATCTTTATCTATCAGCCATTTTAAACTTCTTTTGTTATAAGCCGATATATCAAATTGTGAAATCTCAGTGAATTCTAACACATGTGTCCCCCAAGTGTAACTGCCTGTGTCGGATAGTTGAAGCGGTTCAGGGACTTGCTCACTGTCACCAGTTATTCTGAGTTTTCTATGTTCACAGACGGCATAGACGCCCTTTTTCAAACTCACCTTGCCGCCGGTTTTTACAAGTTCTGTAAGCTCGTCGATTTTCTGCTTGGAAGGCTCGACGTCGTTTTCTCTAAGAATTTTGCCTAATGCGTTTGCTAAAATAAAATCGTCGCAGTCTTCGGGAAAAACGCCGTTCGATTCTTCGAGAAGCTTCTCAACTTCCCCGTCAATATAGCTTTCAGCGCTCTCAAAGTTTTCAAGACTTGATTTGTAGGTCTTTAAAAGTGACGGATTGATTCTTTCAAGCTCGGGGATTACGTTAAGACGAATTATGTTGCGAGAGCAATCGTCTTCTAAATTAGTGCTGTCGGTGACATAGGTCTCGTTTTGACTCTGCAAAAAGTCGAGGATTTCGGCTCTTGAAGTGCTGATAAGAGGACGGATTATGTTGTCCCTGACAGGCGGAATACCTGTGAGACCTCCTATGCCGCATCCACGAACCAGATTGAAAAGCGTCGTCTCTAAGCAGTCGTCGAGATTGTGGGCAGTGGCGATTTTGGAGCCCTTTGCGTGCTTACCCAAGGCTTCATAGCGGAGATCTCTTGCGGCTTCTTCAACCGATTTGCCGGATTGCTCGCAGTAGGACTTCACATCAACATGTTCGACACATAGATCCACACCAAGCCTTTGGCACAAATCTTTGCAAAAAGCTTCATCACGGTCGCTCTCTTCTCCACGAAGATGGTGGTTCACATGGACGGCGAAGACGTCATAACCAAGCTCTTTTAAAGCTATAAGAAGCGAAACGCTGTCAGCTCCTCCGGAAAGGGCTACCAATGCCTTCTCGCCGGGCTCAAGCATATTGTATTTTCTGATTGTATCTGAAACGGAGTCAAGCATTGTCGTTATCCCGGGTGGTGCTTCTGAATAAGGTGTACTCACCAATGAACGCAAGTGGGACTGTTCCGGTGGCGCCGTGGCGGTTCTTTGAGACTATGCACTCACTTGCCGCCTGGTTCTCCTCTTCCTTGTTGTAAACACCTTCACGGTAGATGAAGAGGATGATGTCGGCGTCCTGCTCGATTGAACCAGATTCACGGAGGTCGGAGGGAAGCGGACGGTGGTCCTGTCTTGCTTCGACAGAACGGTTTAACTGCGACAGAAGCATGACCGGAACGTCGAGCTCCTTTGCCATAAGCTTGATCTGACGTGTGATTTCCGAAACTTCATTTACACGGCTGGCATGATTGCCGGTCGATTCCATCAGCTGGAGATAGTCGATGATGACGAGTCCCAGATTGCGCATACGTCTCAGCTTTGCCTTGATCTGTGGAACGGTGATTCCAGCCGAATCATCGATATAGATATTCATTTTCGAGAGGGATTCAGCCGCCTGTGCCAGCTTTATCCAATCCTCTGGAGTGAGCTTGCCGGATGTTAAATTTGTATTCGGAACGAGAGCTTCGGAGCTCAGCATTCTGATTCCTAACTGTTCCTTGCTCATTTCAAGCGAGAATGCGCAGATTGTCTTATCGGGATTTCTTTTCGCGACATTTGCCGCCACGTTGAAAGCAAACGCTGATTTACCCATACCCGGGCGAGCCGCGACTATAATCAAATCCGACTTGTTAAGACCGGATATGTAGCTGTCAAGAAGCGAAAAGCCACTGCTCAAGCCTTTATACAAGTCCTTATCATCGCCAGAAAGCTTCTGAATATGGTCATAAGCGGAAACGACGATGTCGCTGAGTCTGGTCAAGCCTTCGACTTCCCTGCCCTGGCGGATTTCGTAGACTTTCTGCTCCGCCATGTCGAGAAGCGTTTTCGAGTCCTCAGAGCCGTCCATTGCTGTGTCAAGAATTTCGCGGGATGCATTTATGAGCGAGCGGGTCAGGTACTTATCCTCGACAATCTTGCAGTACGACTCGATATTTGAGGTTGAGGGAACGCTGTCCATAATGCCTTTGAGATAAACTTTCGCCATCTCGGGGGTCTCGAAAACCTTCTCGTTGACTGCTTCGTTCATGACGGTGATGATGTCAGAACGCTGACCGTTTGAGAACATCCGAAGAATAATCGAATAGAGCTCTCTGTGCTGATCACGGTAGAAGCTTTCCGGCTTCAGGTGAGCTATAGCAATCGGAAGTGCATCCGGGTTCAGAAGAAGTGCTCCCAAAACCGTCTGCTCAGCTTCGAGATTATACGGAAGCTCTCTTCCACCCAGATCTGCGGCTGTCAGATTATTTACAGGCATTCTGTTCCCTCCTTTGCTGGTTATTTTGTATTGCGATTAGTCCTCTGGAACCACGCTGACGGTGAGCTTCGCGTTGACGCCCTGAGTCATCTTGACTTCAACGTCATAATCACCGTAAGCCTTGATGTCACCGTTAAGGGAAATCTTCTTTTTGTCGATAGTTGCGCCGAACTGCTCTTTTATCTTGTCACTGATGATGCTTGTTGTGACTGAACCGAAGAGCTTGCCGTTCTGACCGGCTTTGGATTTGATGACAATCTTTCCGCCGTTGATGGCTTTTGCCGCCGCTTCAGCCTCTGCCTTTGCAGTGTCGAGCTTGTACTGGGCGGACGCCTTCTTGCCTTCAAGGTCGTTGATGTTCTTTGCGGTTGCCTCGATTGCAAGACCTTTGACTATAAGATAGTTTCTTGCGTAGCCGTCGGCTACTTCAAGAACCGTTCCGGCTTTTCCGGAGCCCTTTACGTCTTTTAAAAGAATTACTTTCATCTTCAGTTATCCTTTCTTATGCTATTATAAAGTCCTCTATTGCAGACTTGATTTTATCCACTGTCTCTTCGACTGACAGATCGAGCTGTGCGCCCGCCATCGTCTGGTGACCGCCTCCGCCCACTGATTCCATTATGAGCTGAACATTGAAGGAGCCTAGAGAGCGCGCCGAAACACGGCTCTTGCCGTCAAGATGATAGACTACAAATGATGCCTTAACTCCGTTGATTCCTAAGAGTTCATCAGCCGCCTGAGCCGCCGCAAGGATGAGCTCCGGCTTTTCGGAATCGGTGGTGGCAATGGCACAGCCGTGGAAGAGCTCTGCTGACTGTATGAGCTTGCTTCTTTCGCGATAGGTTTCAAGACTGTCGCTGAAGAAGCCCTTGACCGTGACGGTGTCTGCTCCGAGTCTCTTTAAGTATGCCGCCGCTTCAAAGGTACGGGTGCCGGCACGCATGACAAAGTTCTTCGTGTCAAGACTTATTCCCGACAGGAGCGCCTCTGCATCGGCAATGGAAATTCTGCAATCTACTCCGAAATACTGAACAAGCTCTGTAGCCATTTCACATGCGCTTGAAGCGAACGGTTCGTGGAAGAAGATCACCGAATTGTCGATGAAGTTGACCATCTTTCTGTGGTGGTCGATGACGACAACCGTCTTTGCCTTCTCGTAAAGCTCCTTTGAGTCAAGGAAGTTCGGGTTGTGGGTGTCACAGATTATGAGGAGTGAATCGTCGGCAATTTCGTTTACTGCTTCCTCACAGGATTTGAAATAGTCTTCCTCTCCGCTTGCCGTTATGTACTCAATGAGCTTCTTAGCAAGGTTCTTTTCGGGGTCTACTGCAACGTAAGCCTGCTTTCCGACGCTTCTTAAAGCTCCGCAAAGACCAATGCAAGAGCCAACAGCGTCAAAGTCGGCTAAATTATGTCCCATAAGATATACCGTTCCACAACTCTCGGCGAGTTCCCTTAATGCCGTTGCGATAATTCTTGAGCGGACACGGTTCGACTTTTCGACTGCCTTTGAGATGCCGCCGAAGAATTCAAAACCGCTCTCTGTCTTGACTGCCGCCTGGTCGCCTCCACGTCCTAAGCACATATCGAGCGCCTGCTTTGCGTAGACCTCGCTTTCAGCAAGGGTTTTGGCTCCTCTGCCGACACCGATTGAAAGTGTCACGCAGGGACGACCGCCCAATTGAATAGAACGGATTTCATCCAGGATATCGAACTTTCCGTCTATAATCTGGGTGAGGTGTCTTTCCTCGATTACTGCGAAGAATCTGTCGTTTGAGATTTTGTGGAGAACGCCGTTTGTATGCTCGATGAACTGCTCAAAAATCTGCTCTATCTGAGCCTGGACGCTTGCCTTGTCGCTCTCCTTTGAGTTCTGGAATGCGTCGTCGTAGTTGTCGACGGTCATGATGAGAACCGTCTTCTTCTGGGCGTTATACTCCTCTTCGAGAAGAACCCTGTCGGTGACATCGGTGAGTCTTATTATCGACAATGGTCCGGTGTCTGACTTTTTGGCATAGACGTTGTAGTACCTTTCGAAAATCCTTACGCAGGCACCGGTATCGGAATAGATTTTGGCGACATTATTGCCAACAAGATTTGTAAGAGGCAGACCGTAGGCATGGTCGTCATCGAAGAATTTTTCTTCAAAGCGCCTGTTGTACCAGACAATTCTGTCATCAGAATCGGTGATTATGATCGGTTCCGGGAAATCATAGAAAGCCTCGCGGTTGATAGCTTCAATGGATTTGTCCATCCGCGTGACATACTTTGCAATATCCTTGTTCATAACCGCAATCACGATAAACATGATTAGCGCACACAGAAGCACCATTCCTGCGGCAACGCACATTGCGGTTCTTCCGTCGGCAAAGAGCACAAGGCAGAGTGCAAGAGAAGTAATTCCCAGGAGCAGCAATGCAACTGTCAAAACCCACGATAAGCGTTTTTTCATAATATCCCACCTCTCAGGTAAGTGATTTTTGAGTATAACCGGGACTTCAGATATCCAGAACGGTTACTATTATAGTAGGTCTGCGCTTGGTCTTTGAGAAGACGAAGTCGCTTATTTCATCACGGACTTTGTTCTTGACTGCCGTGAAATCGTGCTTGGTGGAAAGCTCCTGCTGGAGAACCTGTTGTGCTTTCTTTTTAACATCTTTGAAGAGCTCTTCGTTGGTCTTTTCGTAAACGAAGCCCTTTGAAGTAATCTCAGGTCCCGAAAGAAGCTTGCGGTCAATCTTATCTATTATGGCAGAAACGACAATAACTCCGTCCTCGGCAAGGCGCTTTCTGTCCTTCAGGACTGCGGCACCTACGTCTCCGACTCCCAAACCGTCGACCATAACCTTGCCGGCAGGAACGCTTCCTGTAACTTTCATGCTGTTGGATTTGAGCTCGATTACGTTTCCGACATCGGCGATTAAGATATTTTTCTCGGGAATACCGATTTCACGTGCCGTTTCGGCGTGACGTGTCAGGTGCTTATATTCGCCGTGAACAGGGATGAAGTACTTCGGTCTGATAAGGCTTATGATGAGCTTCTGCTCCTCCTGACATGCGTGTCCGGAAACGTGAACCTCGTACATCTCTTCATAGACGACCTCGGCGCCCAATTTAAGAAGCTGATTGACGACCTTGCCGACGAACTTCTCGTTGCCGGGAATAGGTCTTGCGGAAATTATGATGAAGTCGTTTGAAGTGATGCTCACCTGACGATGGTCGTTCGTCGCCATTCTCGTAAGCGCGCTCATCGGTTCGCCCTGGCTTCCGGTAGTAATCAAAACTATCTCGCCATCCGAGTAGTTATGCATATCCGCGATGTCGATGATGACGCCCTCGGGAGCCTTAAGGTAACCGAGTTCTGTTGCGAGACCGATTACATTTATCATACTTCTTCCGAAAACTGCGACCTTACGGTCGTGCTGTGCGGCACAGTTGATAATCTGCTGTACACGGTGGATGTTCGACGAGAAGGTTGCGATGATGATTCGCTTGCCTTCGGCTTTATTGAAGAGCCGCTCAAAGCTCTCGCCGACGGTTCTTTCACTCGGAGTAAATCCACGGCGCTCGGAGTTGGTCGAGTCACTCATGAGGGCAAGTACACCTTCATCGCCGAGACGAGCGAACTTCGGAAGGTCTATGATTCCTCCCTCAATCGGGGTGTAGTCCACCTTGAAGTCGCCCATATGGACAACCGTCCCGACGGGAGTATGGAGGGCAATAGCCACTGCATCCGGAATCGAATGGTTGACTTTGATAAACTCAGCCGTGAATGCGCCAAGCTGGATTTTATCTGCAGGCGACACGACATGGAGCATGGATTTGCCGAGATTGTGCTCCTTGAACTTGTTTTCGATAAGACCGATCGTCAGCCTGGTGGCGTAAACCGGGACGTTGATTTTCTTGAGTAAATACGGGATTCCGCCGATGTGGTCCTCGTGACCGTGAGTGACAAGGACTCCTCTGACTTTGTTGGCATTCCTCTCGACATAGGTGAAATCGGGGATAACCATGTCTACTCCGGGCATTTCGCTGTCGGGGAATGTCATTCCGCAATCAATGATCACGATATCGTTGCCATATTCGACAACGGTCATATTCTCACCAATCTCGCCGAGACCGCCGAGAGGAATTATTTTAAGCGGAGTTTTGGAATCGTGAACTATTGCGTTGCTTACTATCGGTGCGGGTTTTGAAACCGGCTGTACTGCTACCGGCGCCTGTGTCTGTGCTCCTCTTTGCGGGAGAGATTCGGTTCTTTGGGACTTTGATTTCTTGGCTACTTGTGATTTCTTTCTAGATGGCTGTGAGCCTCTTGATTTCTGATACTGTGTTGCTTTCTTTGGGGGCTTGGGTGCGGATATTGCCGCAGCAATAGCGGCATCGAGCGCACTGTCTCTTGAAGAGCCTGAATCGTTCTTCGAGCGGCTTTTTCTTGATGCTTTAATCTTCTTTTCTTCAGTTGTTGACATGAATTTCCTTTCTCAAAAATTATTATTTCTGTGGTAGTTATATATTTAATATGTAGAGTGAGACCTCGTCCCACTCATTTAAACTCAGCTTGTGGCGACAGCTGAGCATAAAGTTCCAGAATGAAAATAGAAATATACATGATATGATACTACAAATCTTCGCAAATGTCAAGATTGATGTGCCCTAAGTCGCGATATTATATCGTCACAAATTGCCAAAGCCGCTTCCTGGGACACCGATTCGACGTACATCCGGAGCTCTTTGCCACTTTTTAGAGGTCGGACGTAGGCTCTTGTGCCTGCCGATTCGACAATTATGTCAGAACCGTGGCGATTCCCAGCAAATTCCCTGTTAAGAAGCTTCGGAAGACCTTTGCCCATCCGGGCAGTCTTATGATAGTAACAGATTTCCGGAAGCTCTGACAAAGCCACGCTTGCCGAGATTTCTCTTTTGGCGAGATAGCTGACAGCTTCAGCTATTAAAAATAGTGGGTCTATTGCAAATTGGGAAAGCTCGCCATCGTCTGCTGGAGATATCCTGAAAACTTCCCTTCCCGATTCTTTTGCATATTCGTCGCAGACAAGCGGGGGCTCGTTCGGGCAGAACGACATTTTCGCCGTCCCAGAAGTGCGAACGGCAACAGAGAAGAAGCAGTTGCTCATAGGTGAGCCTGCCACTTGGAAATTCGCAGGCGGTGTCTTCTATGCTTCTGCCTACTGTAAATCTTAGCTTGTCGCCGTCCGACCAGCCAAAACTGGATATGGCTTCGGAAAAGATTTCCTTTTCCTGTGAGTCTTTTGAGCTTATTTGTACGCTTCCGGCAAAATGCTGTGGGAATATGCTCTTAAGCTCACCCAAATATAGCTTTCTTTCTGCATCGGCATTTATGAGTGGTGCGGTTTCAGAATCGTTCAACTCTGCTCTGTTGTACTTCTCACAGAGTTTGCGTTCTTCAGAACGGGCAAGTTCGCAGTTGCCGCTCCGGAAAACTCTCACACTTCCGCACGAAATATAGGCGCAATATCTGGTTTTCAGCCTTTGGACAGTAAAGACAGTCTCGCCGAATGTGGCATTATTAAGATAGTACACCGCCATGCCACTGGAACGAAATCCCAAAGACAGTGCTTCAAACATACTTCCGCTGTCACTTGAATATCCGACGGTTATACTTTCCTGAGTAAATGCTCTGGCGATGGCTTTGCCTAGAAACAGGAGATTTTCGGTTGTAAGCTCGATTCCGTCGGCACGTCCGCCTTCGCCCATCTCTAATAGCTTGTAGCCGGAGGGCGTGACGTCCCGACGGACTCTGATTCCGGCGGGGATTTTCGAGTTCGGGGAGATTTTTACGCCCGGGTCGATTGTGACTGCCGAGCCGATTACGCTTCCGCTTCCTACTGCCGATAGCTCGCCTAAATGCACTCCTCTGCCGATTGTGACGTCCTCACAGATGACGCACTTATTAAGTTCGCAACCATCGCCCATGGAGGAGCCATTCATTATTAATGATGACTGGATCCGGCAGTTCCGACCGACGGTTGCGCCTTTTTCGATTACGCTTCCGCCCGTGACAGTGGTGCCATCTCCGACCGATGATCCCTCGAAGATGAGATAATCCTTCTCTTCTTCATCAAGAAGAACCGCCTGGCACGTGAGAAGCGAAGATATATCGCCGATATCGAACCAGATTCCCGTTTCGGGGATGGTGAAAATCCTGCCGCCGGTTACCAGCACTTCCGGAAAGACGTCGGAGGCGAAATCGACCTTCTCGTTTTCGGGGATTCGGTAGATGATATCTTTCGAGATAATATATGCGCCTGTATTCGCTAAATCGGTGAGGCAGGAGTCGTAGGCAGGCTTCTCTGAAAAGCCGATTACCCTGCCGGTTGAGTCTGAGGTGACAAGACCATATTCTCTCGGGTCGCTCACTTCGTGGGAGACAATTGTCACGTCGGCGTCGCTTCGCTCGTGGAAGTCGACGATTTTCGGGAGATTGAAATCGCAGACTCCGTCGCCGCTGAGAACCATCACGTCGTCACCGTTCCAGGCTTTCCGGACACACCCGGCAGTGCCCAAAGGCACGTCTTCACGTACATAGCGCAGTCTGATTCCGTTTGAGAAGCTACCGAGAGTCTCTTCAAGTTTATCGGCAAGGTAGAAATCGGCGATGGTTGCCTCTTTGAAGCCGTTTCGGAATAAAAGCGCCGTAAGCCGCTCAATTGCCGGGATTCCTAGGACTCGCACAAGTGGCTTCGGGGTGTCAGAAGTCAACGGTCGGAGCCTGGTTCCTTCTCCTCCCGCAAGTATAATTATCTGCATAACATAGTTCCTTTCAAGGTTTTGGTAATATGTTAAGCAGGATTCCCCGAAATATGCAAAAGTGGACAGCTATTAACTGTCCACTCTATAGTTTTCTGCAATGCTACATAGCTTGATGTCGACGAGAACGTCGGCTTTGATTCCTTCGGGAGTATACTCTTCTGAATAAACCGTGCCGTCTTTGCGGATTTCGGAGAGAAGTCCGGCTTCAGTATATGGAAGCAGGAGATTCATTCGTCTTGCTGTTTCCGGAAGGGATTTTGCGATTCCTTCGAGGAGAGAATCAAGTCCGGTCGAGTTCTTCGCCGAAATGCAGACGATTGAGTTGTCCTGAACGGTTATTTCTGGGACGAGGTCGCATTTGTTCAAAACCGTCAAGGTCGGGATTCCGTCACAGCCGAGGTCGTGAAGGAGCTCTTCGGTGACGTGCTTTTCCTCTTCGTAATACTCGCTCGAAGCGTCAATGAGATGAATCAGGAGGTCGGCGCTGGCGGCTTCTTCAAGGGTCGACTTGAAGGCTTCAACGAGCTGGTGAGGTAGCCTCGAAATAAGCCCGACTGTGTCAATGAGGGTAACGCTTCTGCCGTCGGGAAGAAGTATTGCACGGGAAGTTGTTTCGAGAGTTGCGAAAAGCTTGTCTTCGGATAATACGCCTGCATCGGTCAGGGCGTTCAGAAGAGTCGACTTGCCGGCGTTGGTGTAGCCGACTATTGCGGCAGTGAGGACACCGTCCTTTTTGCGGCGCTTGCGGGTAATATCACGGCGCTGTTCGACTTCTTTCAAGTCCTTTTCGAGCTGAGTAATCCGTGAACGGATATGGCGGCGGTCGGTTTCGAGCTTCGTTTCGCCGGGGCCTCGGGTGCCGATTCCTCCGCCGAGACGGGAGAGCTTTATTCCAATTCCGGCAAGCCTTGTTAAACGGTATTTGTTCTGCGCAAGCTCGACCTGAAGCTTGCCTTCACGGGTTGTGGCACGCTGGGCGAAGATGTCCAAAATGAGCATTGTGCGGTCGATTGTGAACGTATCTGTTGCGTCCTCGATGTTTCTTATCTGAGTTGCCGTCAATTCTCGGTTGAAAATCAGCTGGTCGATTTCGAGAGATTCGCACTGTTCGGCGATTTCTGCAAGTCTTCCCGAGCCGACGCAGGTTGTGCCTTCTATCGAAGGTCTTTTCTGGATGACTGTTGCGACGACTTCCGCTCCGGCGGTGTCACAAAGAGCGCAGAGCTCTTCCATACTGCGCTCTGCGTCAAATTCGCCGGTGTCCACAGACACAAGCATTACTCTTGATTTTTCCTGACTGTTATCTATCATAAAACTTGTTTTATAGTACTCCTGTTAATTCATCAAGTCCGAGCATTAAATTCATGCATTGGACAGCGGCGCCTGCTCCGCCTTTGCCGAGATTGTCGTATCTTGCGGCGAGAAGACAGATATCGTTGTCGCCGAAGACGAAAATCTGCATCTTGTTCGAGCCTGCCATTCCGTTTGCTTCAAGGAATCCGTCCAAATCCTGAATCGAAGACTCGAAGTTCATGACATCAATAAGCGGCTCGTGCTCGTAGGCTCTCGCAATATAGTCCCAGATCTGGCGGGAATGAAGGCGCTTTGCAAGGGTTCTTAAGTGAAGTGGAACGGTTATAAGAGCTCCGCTCGGGTAGTCGTCTATAATCGGACTGATTGCAGGCTTATAGGAAAGACCAACTGTGTGCATAAGTTCCTTCTGAAGCATCATAGTCTGCTCCAAGGCATACATCCTCGCCGACGAGAAGCCGTAAGGACGGGTTGAGCTCTCGTACATCGAAATCATGTTTGAGCCGCCGTTTGTGTAGCCGATGACGGAATTTATCATAAGTGGGTGGTATGGCGGCATGACCTTTGCCTTGACTAAAGGCATGAAAAGAAGAGCCGCACCGGTTGCCATCGGGTTCGGAAGAGCTGTGAATCTCGACTGCGCAATCTTTCTGCGGTGGTCGGGAGAGAGCTCCGGCAGACCATATGCCCACTGGGGCGACATTCTGTAGGCGTTCGACGTGTCGAGCACCCTGGTATTTGTATTTGAAATTAAGGGTATTGTCTCGGTGACAGTCTTTGAAGACTGACAAAGAATAACTATGTCAGCCGTGTTCAAGAGATTGAGTCTCTGCTCCTCGGTGAATTTTGCTCTGTCTTCGAGATGGATTACCTCCAAATCGTCACGACCGCTCAGCATTGCACCGATGTTGAGACTGACTGCTCCGTAGTGCCCGTCAATTAAAACTTTCTTTAAGTCCAAGTGTTACACTTCCCTCGGATTTTGAGTTACACATGGATATAATCTCATATTTTTTGGATTTTGTCAATACTACATGGCGAAAAAAGTCTTAATTTCACCGTTTTTTCGCAAAAAAAGCGAACTGAGGTTGCTCCTATAAGAAAAAATCTCGGCTATTCGCAGAAAATGGGTTTACTTTTCAAAAATTTCTGATAAAATATTTTGTATGGATGCAATAATCCGCCGCTCTGATGTGTATTAGTAGTGAAAACATGATTCGAGAGCGCGATTTCACATATGAAAGGAGTTCTTTACCGCAAAGAATTCCGTTGCGGTAACGGAAAAGAAAAAATCATGCCAAAGAAGGATGTAAACGTGTACATAGCTTCTGTGGTCGATAGGTATTCGGACATGGTTTACAGGACGGCGTTCCATGCGCTAACCGACACACACTATGCCAAAGATATCGTGCAGGAGGTATTTCTGAAGCTATGCCGCTCACTCCCCGATTTTGAATCGGAGGAGCACGAGAAGGCGTGGATTCTTAGGGTAACAATCAATATGTGTAAAAACTACAACAGAAAAGCCTACACTCATCCGAGCGTCGAGCTGTCCGAGACAATTCCCGCGACAGACGAATACGCTCATGAGAGTTCGGTTTTAAACGCGGTGAGAGAGCTTCCGGAGAAATACCGGACACCGATTTATCTCTATTACTTTGAGGGATATCCCACCAAAGAGATTGCCGAGATTACAGGTACCAATCAGAACACGGTGCTTTCTCTTCTCATGCGCGGAAGAAAGAAACTTGGAGAAATGCTGAAAGGAGAGTTTGGCGAAGATGAAATTATCTGAAGACTATAAAAACGAATTAAGCCGCCTGACTCTCAGTGAGGATTTCAAGGCGAAGCTTAAGGAACAGTGCATTGCTGAAGCTGGACTTGACAAGGTCGAGAATCAGGAAGAATCTGCTCCCGAGATTACTGAAACGAAATCGGGAAAAATCTACAAGCAGATGAAGGTCTACCGGTATGTTGCGATTGCCGCGTGCCTGGTTGCCGCTATATCGATTGTGGGCGGCGCGTCAATCATGTCGAGTGTCTTCTCGACGGTTTCGAGAAGCTCAGATTCAGCAAGCACCGAAGATATCATGGAGGAATCGTTGGACGAAACCTACGACACCGACACTTCCTGGGAAGTCGATACCGAAGAGGATATTGAAGTTGCGGATGAGACGGTTGATGGCAGTGAAGAAGTCGATGCTATATCTGTTGAAGATGCAGACATTGATCTCCCGGAGGGCTCCGATACCGAATACGAAGAGGACGCAGAAGCCGAAACCATACTCACTGCTACTCCGACTTCGGGAAGCTCATATACTCCCGACGACTATGACGGAGACTACAACACTGAGGACTATGTTTTAGGCGGAAGCAACACGAACGCTTCAAACACAGCAAATGTCTACACAAGCTTCACGACATTGTCAGGCGAGGCGGGTCCAAATGAATCAGCTTTCGGAGATTCGGATGCCGAAATTGAAGAGCCGGTTGAAGATTCAGGAAATGATGGGGCAATTGAAAGCTACTATAGTGTCGGTGATGAACCAATTGAAGGATATGACGAATCAAGCACGACATCTTCGAACTCAGTTCTTCCTACGATAACCACCGATTACGGAACTGCTTCTAACTTCTATGATGTTCTCTACAATCAGATGGGCGACGAATCTGAGACTATCGGCGTAAGTTTAGTCTGGATTACGATAACTGGTACTCCGGATGCAAGTGGTGTTCCCTCGCCTTCTACTGGCGGCTACACTCTCTACAGCGCGAATATCAGCTATGACTATCTCAATGCTGTTTCCTGCGACATCGACATCTACGTCTGGATTAAGGGAACTGAGGACTACCAGCTCGAAGGTATGCCGACATATGAAGTCGGAGACGACCTTATCGTTTCCCTCATCCTGGGCGATAACGGTTGCATTACGGTTGTTGACGAGCTCATCTACGATGCTTACACCCTGAACGGCGTCGACATCGTCTACCACAGAGTTTATGAAAACGTCAACCCGGGCAGTACCGATATGGGTATTCTTGACGACGAGAGAGAATACTACACAACCACCTCGAACAACCCCGCCATCTACGTCCACAAGGCTTCCGCAAGAGAGCTGACGAGATATATAAGGCGTAAGGTAACCGGCGAGAACTACAACATCGCCGACCTTGAAAAAATTTCTCAGTACAGCATGGGACTTGCTTCATATGGCATATTTACCACCACTTCGTCTACAAGCGACACCGAAGAGGAGGAAACAGTGAGTGAGGCTAAATCAGCGCTCAACCTGAGTGCTGGCTCCTCAACAAGCTACTTTGTTCTGACTGCGGCTGGCGAATCAATCTCGATGAACGACAGCGCGTCTGCCGAAAGACTCGGTGAGCTTTACCAGAGCTCCACGACAGGGACTTCAATCGGCGATGGCAATTCAACTGCGATGTTCGTTGGCGGTCACCTCACCTTCTCTTCTGAAACGCCGTTCACCGGCGGTGTAACCGAGATTGAGATTACTAGCTCCGGATGCCCGCTTGACATCAAGTTCAGAGGCATTTCGGTCGGAGATTCCCTTGATACAGTCAAGGAAAAGCTCTCGACCTCCACTCAGCTCATAACCGAACGAAATCTTAGCGATGACTGCGTCATAACAGTCAAGAGCGATTTTGGGACGGTGACGCTTACCGTTGAGTATGGGGTGCTTACTAAGATTGTGGTTAGCGGCTGATGACTATTTACAAGGCTTCCTTGACAAGGGAGCCTTTTTTGTGATATAATATCAACATATTGTGCTCAGTATACAATTTTGACGCAAGATTTGCGGAGGGATATAATGCCTAAGAAGGATTACGGAAACGAAGCGATTCACTCTCTGAAGGGAGCGGACAGAGTAAGGAAAAGACCTGCTGTTATCTTCGGCTCGGATGGGCTGGAGGGTTGCAAGCACTCTGTTTTTGAGATAATTTCAAACTCCATAGACGAAGCGAGAGAAGGCTACGGCTCGAAGATTACCGTCACCAGATATAACGATTTCTCGATTGAGGTTGAGGACATGGGCAGAGGTTGTCCGGTTGACTTCAACAAGAGTGAGAACCGCTATAACTGGGAGCTTGTCTATTGCGAACTCTACGCTGGCGGCAAGTATGACAACGTCTCCGGCGAAAACTATGAATACTCCCTCGGCTTAAACGGTTTGGGCGCATGCGCCACGCAGTATTCCTCCGAATATATGGATGTCGAGGTTCTGAGGGACGGTTACAAGTACAACCTGCACTTTGAGAAGGGCGAAAACGTCGGTGGGCTCAAGAAAGAGAAGGTCTCCACCCGCAAAACCGGCACCAGGACAAGATGGAAGCCTGATTTGGACGTTTTCACCGATATTGTAATCGAAAAAGAGTATTTCACCGATGTTCTGAAGAAGCAGTCTATCGTCAACCCTGGAATCACTTTTGTCCTCCGATACCAGGACGAGGAGGGCGGTTTCTCACAGGAGGAGTATCTATACGAGAACGGAATTCTTGACTACGTTACCGAGATTGTCGGGGATGAAGCTCTGACAACTCCACAGCTCTGGTCTGCCGAGCGAAAAGGCAAGGACAGAGAAGACATGAACGAGTACAAAGTAAAGTATAACTTTGCATTTGTGTTCTCGAAGACCATCAAGCAGGCGGAGTACTTCCACAATTCGAGCTTCCTAGAATATGGCGGTTCGACAGAGAAGGCTGTCCGGCAGGCGTTCACTTCCTACATCGACACTTATCTGAAAAATAACAACAAGTACCTCAAAAACGAGGCGAAGATTCAGTTCACCGACATTGAGGACTGCCTTGTCATGGTTTCGAGCTCATTCTCGACGCAGACCTCCTATGAAAACCAGACCAAGAAGGCTATCAACAACAGATTTATATATGATGCGGCGGTTGCGTTCTTAAAGCACCAGCTTGAAGTCTACTTTATCGAGAAGCCGGATGATGCACAGAAGATTTGCGACCAGGTTCTCATAAACAAACGCTCACGTGAAAGCGCTGAGAAGACGAGAATTAATACGAAGAAGCTCTATGCCGAAAAACTTGACATGGCGAACATGGTTAAAAAGTTCGTCGATTGCAGAACGAAGGATATTTCGAGGCGTGAGCTCTATATTGTGGAAGGCGATTCGGCACTCGGTTCTGTCAAGCTTGCAAGAAATGCGGAGTTCCAGGCGGTTATCCCGATTCGAGGAAAGATTCTCAACTGTCTCAAAGCCAGCTACAACAAGATTTTTGAGAGTGAGATTATCACGGATTTGATGAAAGTCTTGGGTTGCGGAGTTGAAATCAAGAGCGCCAAAAACAAGGATTTGTCTTCGTTTAATATCAATAATCTCCGATGGAATAAAGTTATAATCTGCACCGATGCTGACTATGACGGATTCCAGATAAGAACACTTGTACTCACGATGATTTACACCCTCTGCCCTACTCTTATTGAAAAGGGATATGTTTTCATTGCGGAGTCACCGCTGTATGAGATAAATACAAAAGACAGAACCTATTTTGCCTACGACGAGAGCGAGCGAGCTGAAATCATGAGTATGATTGGCGACAAGAAGTTCACCATCCAGCGCTCAAAAGGACTTGGTGAAAACGAGCCGGATATGATGTCCTTAACGACCATGAATCCTGAGACCAGAAGACTGATTCAGGTGTCGCCCGACGATGCGGAGCACACGAAGTTTATGTTTGATATGTTACTCGGAGACAATCTTGCCGCTAGAAAAGAATTTATCAATAACAATGGTCACGATTATCTTGAAATGGCTGATATAAGCTAAAGAGGTGAGAGAAAATGCCAAGAAAGAAAAAGCCAGCCGAAGACAAGCCGGTCAAGCTTACGGAAAGACAGCGTGATGCCTATATCAGTGGAGCAGGAACGGTTGTTGACGAGCCGATAACCGTCACGCTTGAAAAGAACTATATGCCCTATGCGATGAGTGTCATCGTTTCGAGAGCTTTTCCCGAAATCGACGGCTTCAAGCCCTCTCACCGCAAGCTTCTCTATACAATGTACAAGATGGGGCTTCTGACAGGTCCCAGGACGAAGTCTGCAAACATTGTCGGACAGACGATGAAACTGAACCCTCACGGCGACCAGGCTATCTATGAGACGATGGTCAGATTAGCACGTGGAAACGAGGCACTTTTGCACCCGTATATTGACTCGAAAGGTAACTTCGGCAAGGCGTATTCAAGCGACATGGCTTTTGCGGCTCCGAGATATACTGAAGCGAAGCTTGAACCGATTTGTAACGAGCTTTTCGGGGATATTGACAAGGACACCGTCAACTTTGTTCCAAACTACGACAACACAATGCTCGAGCCGGAGCTTCTGCCGGTCACCTTCCCTTCTATACTTGTAAATTCAAACGTCGGCATCGGCGTTTCGATGGCGAGCTCGGTCTGCCCGTTCAATTTAAGGGAGCTTTGCGAGGCTACCATAAATATCATAAGAGACCCGGATTTTGATGCTTTGGAAGTCATGAAAGGTCCCGACTTCCCCGGCAGAGGATATATGATTAACGAGCCGGACAAGCTCAGGCAGATTTTCGACACCGGGCGCGGCTCTGTAAAAGTAAGAGCTAAATACAGCTTCGACAAAGAAGCTGGTTGCATCGAAATCACCGAGATTCCGCCTACGACTACGGTTGAAGCTATCATCGAGAAGGTAATTGATCTTGCCAAGAACGGCATGAAGGAAATCACCTATATTCGAGACGAAACCGACCTCGATGGCTTGAAGATTGCCATTGACGTCAAGCGCGGGACAGATCCCGACCTTCTCATGAAGAAGCTTTATCAGAAGACACCTTTACAGGACAACTACTCGGCGAACTTCAATATCCTTGTCAACGGCTACCCGAAAGTACTCGGCGTCAACGACATTATAAGAGAATGGATTAAGTTCAGAGTCGAATGCGTCAAGAGAAGAACAGCATTCGATTTGAAGAAAAAGAACGAGAGATTGCATTTACTCGAAGGTCTCGAGAAGATACTTCTTGACATCGACAAAGCAATAAAGATTGTAAGGGAAACCGAGGAAGAATCGGACGTTGTCCCGAACTTGATGATTGGATTCTCGATCGATGAGATTCAGGCGGAATATGTTGCGGAGATAAAGCTCAGGCATCTGAACCGGGAGTTTATCTTAAATCGATTAGCTGATGTCGAGCAGTTGAAGGCTGAGATTGACGAGCTGAACGGAATTTTGGGTTCTGAGCGAAAAGTAAAGCTCATCATCATCGACGAGCTCAAGCGTGTTGCCGAAAAGTACGGTCAGCCGAGAAGAACAGAGATTATCTACGTTTCCGACGATCCTCTTCCGAAGGAGGAGAAGACCGTCGCAGACTATCCCTGCAGAGTATTCTTAACACGTGAAGGCTACTTCAAGAAAATCACTCCGCAGTCACTCCGGATGTCCGGCGAGCAGAAGGTAAAAGAGAACGACATCATGATGCAGGAGTTCGACACGACAAATTCTGCTGAGCTTCTCTTCTTCACAAATATGCACAACGTATATAAGACGAAAGTGGCGCAATTCAGTGATTCAAAGGCGAGCCTGCTCGGTGACTACATTCCCGTCGCACTCAAATTCTCGGAAGGTGAGACTGTTGTTAGGATGGCGGTAACTCAGAATTACTCAGGATGCCTGTTATTCATCTACAAGAACGGCAAGGTTGCAAAAGTTCCTCTTGAATCTTACCAGACGAAGACCAACAGAAAGATGCTACAAAATGCTTATTCCGACAAGGAAGAGCTTGTCGAAATGCTCGATGTCGGCGAAGGCGCTGACGTTATGCTTCGCTCCTCGAACGGCAGAGCGATTCTCTTCAATACCGGAATGATTCTTCCGAAGGCGACGAAGAACACCATCGGCGTTCAGGCTATGGCTCTCAAAGCCAAAGGAAGCACTGTCGATTCGGCGGTTATCGTTTCAGAAGAGAAGGCTAAGGAGCTCTCGAAGTACCGCACAAAAACACTGCCGGCGGCAGGACCATTCGCAAAAGACCTTGAAGACCCGAACCAGTACACCCTTTAACCCCTGTCGCAACACTGAAAGGAATCCCTCGCAAATGTTCTCACTCAATCACTTTATATGGATAGGAATATGCTGTGTCCTGATTACAGCGGCACTTGTGTATCTTGCAAAGAAGAAGCCGGCAATCAAAGATGTTCTGACAGTATGCTGTGTTATATGCGTGCTTTCGGAAGTTACAAAGGTGCTGAGTATGATAAAACTCGTCCCGTCAAGTGACAGGTCGATGATGACGCCATACTTAGAACTCAACCAGCTCCCTTTCAACCTATGTTCGATTCAGATTATCTTTATTTTTATAGCAAGGCTCACAAGCAACGAGAAACTGAGGAAAACGGTTTTAGGGTATATGTACCCGACCTGCGTCGCGGGTGCTATAGGTGCAATAGCTCTCCCGACTATATTCACCTTCAGCATCACCTCCGACCAAGCGTTCACGCATCCTCTTGGGTATCAGTTTTTCCTGTACCACACGATGCTCCTGACACTTGGCATATACATTCCATTGTCAAAACAGGTTGAACTTGAGAGAAGGCAATATGCGACCACTATGGGAATCTTCTATGCCATAGGGTTCTCGTCCATCTACATCAATTCGCTCTGCGCTTCACCTACATACGTCGATGGCGAGCTTATAAGCGTTGACTTCGCCACTAACTACTTTGTCACTGGAAGTCAGGACTGGATGATGACATTTACCAATATAAATCAGTGGCGGCTCTACTTCCTGGCAATTGTGGTTGCGTCGGCGGTTGTTATCACGATTCTGTATATACCGTATCTGAAAAAGCCGAAAAAGCCGAAAAAGACGGAATAATGAATAACTCACCCTTTTCCAAAATAAACTTGTACCAGAGTTTATGGGAAAGGGTGTTATTTTACGGCAAGAAAGAAAACCGCGCTTGCGGGGTCTATGGTGCTATTAATCTCTGTCGTTATTTCAAGGGCGGCAGGGCTTCTTTTAAAAATTCCGCTTACAAATCTCTTGGGCGGTATCGGAATGGGATATTATTCGGGAGCATATGCAGTATTTATGCCGTTATACTCGCTGTGTGCGGGAAGTCTGTCAATAGCTGTCGCTCAGATGGTTTCGGAGAGCTCGGCTTTTGGAAACAAGAGGCGGATGCTACTCATAAGAAGGCTTTCGGTCTGGTTCTTTGGAGCCATCGGACTTGTTCTGACGCTGATTCCCCTGCTGTTTGCGGATTTTGTAGCTGAGAGGCTCATTGGGATTCCGGAGGCGAAGCTGTCGATTATGGCGATTTCGCCCTGCGTGTTCCTGGGGACAGTCACGGCGATTCTTCGGGGATACTATGAGGGCTTGGGAGATATGACGCCGTCGTCGGTGTCGCAGACGGTCGATGCGATTGTCAAGCTCATAGTCGGACTCAGACTGTCGATGGCGGTTAGGAGCTATGCTCTGGGGCTGTTTGAGTCGGGAGAAGCGATTTTCGGAGTTTACTGCTCCACTGAGGCAGAGGCAATCGAAATCGCTTTGCCGGTTATCGCCTGTGCGGCTGTTCTGGGAACTGCGGCGGCGGACCTGGCAGGAATGCTCAGTCTGATTATTTTCGGAAGAATTCACAGAGACAAGACGGTTATTTGTGAAAAACCGGAAAGAGCCGAACAGATTGAAATCATCAGACGGCTGGTGAAGCTTTGTGCGCCGATTTCCCTGGCTTCGGTAGTGTCGAGCTTGCTCGGGACCATTGATTTGTCGACGATTGTGATGCTGATTGGGAGAAGCCTTCGTGATAACCCGGAGCTTTATGTCAGCGAGTATGCTGTGGTTATTGAAAGTGGAGTGAGCCTTAAAGATTTGCCGAGCTTTCTTTACGGGTCGTTTTCCGGGCTTTCGATGTCGATATTCACTCTTGCGCCGTCGCTATGCGCTGTTTTTGGGAGAAGTGCGTTCCCGTCGGTTTCCGAGAACAACGCACGAGGCAACAAAGAAGCGGTTTCAAAAGAGATAAGAAGAGTTATCTGCCTGTCGCTTTATATTTCAATTCCAGCTGGAATTGGGCTGTGCCTTTACTCGAAGCAGATTCTCAGCCTTATCTTCCCTTCAAGAATGGCAGAGGTTTCGGTGTCGTGGTTGCCACTGGCGATACTCTCCACATCTACGGCGTTTATGACTGTTCTCGGTTCTGCCTGCTCGATGCTTCAGGCTCTCGGACGGACGGATATTCCTCTTAAAATAAACTTAGGAGGAGCGATTCTGAAGCTCGGGCTAAATATGATTTTTATTCCGATGTTCCGGTCGGGGCTTTCGGGAGCGGCTCTTGCGACGGTGGTGTCTTATATGGCTATGTGCATGGCGACTTTAGTGATTCTTTACCGGCTCACAGGCACAAAACCGAAGCTTATATTCTCGGTTGCAATACCGTCTGTTTTGGGTGCTGTTTCCTGCATTTCCTCCACTTATATCTATAAGTTCATAATATCATATTTTTCAGGTACAGTATCCCTCATGATTTCTGTGGTTTTTGCTATAATAACCTACATTTTGATGGTAGAATTATTGGACATAACCTACAAAAATCGAATCCGGTCAGAAATTTTTGAATAAAACTCTTGTATTTTTAAAAAAATCAGTGTAAGATATATGCATCGATTTGTCGGTTATTACCGGCGCATTTGCGGCGTAAATGTAGCTTATGGATCTGCATTTGCGTAGGCGAAATAATTACGGAGGAAGTCATCATGACAAAAGTTGAATTAGTAAGCAAGGTTGCGGATAAGTCCGGTCTTTCCAAGAAGGATTCTGAGAAGGCTGTATCTGCGGTAGTTGCAGCGATTACTGAGGCTCTTTCCGAGGGTGAGAAGGTTTCCCTCATCGGTTTCGGAACATTTGAAGTAAGAGAGCGTCAGGCTAAAGAGGGTATCAACCCCAGAACCGGCGAGAAGATTGCCATTCCTGCAAGAAAAGTACCTGCTTTCAAGCCCGGCAAGGCTCTTAAAGAGTCTGTCGAGTAATAAGACACAAGCCGACATTGCTCGGCTTTGTTTTTTAGGAGGAAAAGAAAATTATGAGACTTGACAAATATCTCAAAGTCAGCCGCCTTATAAAGCGGAGAACGGTTGCAAACGAAGCGTGTGATGCGGGAAGAATCCTGGCTAACGGCAAGCCCGCAAGAGCTTCCTATGAAGTCAAAATCGGCGACATCATTGACATAAATCTCGGAAAAACGCCTCTCAAGGTGAGAGTCCTTTCCGTTTCCGAATATGCAACGAAGGAAACTGCCGCAGGACAATACGAGATTATTTCCTGATTTCAGCAGAACATACTTACAGACCGGAGTCATTTATCGGCTACGGTCTTTATATTTTCTTCTGTTTTTTTAAACATTCACCAAAATTTAAGGTAGATTTTAGGTTGGAATTGTATTATAATAGAAAGATGAACCTTAGGGAGGAATATTCATGAGACTACTTCTGGCGGAGGACGAAAAGGCTCTATCAAAAGCTCTCGTTGCAATACTTGAGAGAAACAACTACTCGGTTGACGCTGTTTATGACGGGCAAGAAGCTCTTTCATATCTCGAAGCGGACAACTACGATGGAGTGATTCTCGACATAATGATGCCGAAGGTTGACGGATTCACCGTTCTCAGGGAGATGCGCAAAAAGGGCAACACTATTCCGGTTCTCATGCTGACAGCCCGCTCGGAAGTGAGCGACAAGGTTACCGGGCTGGATCTTGGCGCTAACGACTATCTCACAAAGCCTTTCAACTCGCAGGAGCTTCTTGTGAGAATCAGGGCAATGACTAGGACTTCGACCCAGCACCAGAGCTCGCAGATAAAGTTTGGGAACGTCACTCTGGACAGGGCAACCTTTGAGCTTTCGACTCCATCGGGAAGTTTAAGACTTGCCAATAAAGAGTTTCAGATGCTTGAATTTCTTATGAGCAATCCGCACTCTATCATTCCGTCGGAAAGGTTCTTAGAGAAGATATGGGGCTATGACAGCGATTCTGAAATCAATGTCGTCTGGGTTTACATCTCTTACCTCCGGAAAAAGCTCGATGCTCTGAAGGCGAACATCCAGATCAAGGCTGTGAGAAACGCAGGCTATGCACTGGAGGAGATTCCGGATGATTAATAATCTCAGATTAAAGCTTATAGGTGCTACGATGCTTTCCCTTCTGGTGGTTCTTTCGGCTGTCGTTGGAGTTATTGCTTTTTCCACCTATCAGGGAATCATAGATGATGCGGACACTATTCTTACTCTTCTCGCCGACAACGGAGGAAGCTTTCCAGATAAGATCGAAGCACCGCCGGATGGCGACAGCATAAGCCCGAGTAGCGGAAACGGCGATGGTGGCATCAGAAGGCAGAACACAATTCTTGAATCTCCCGAGCTTGAGTACGAGACGAGATACTTCACCGTTACCTTCAACAAACTTTCGGGTAATCTCGTTTCTGTGAACACGGGGAAGATTGCGGCTGTTGACAGCAGTTCCGCAATCGAATATGCCGAGAAGGTTCTTGCAAAAAGCAATACAAAAGGCTTTGTCGACGACTACAGATATCTTGTCTATGAATCCGAAATGGAAACCACAGTTGTCTTTCTAGATTGTGCGAGGAATCTGTCGACACTAAAGACGGTTATTACTGCAAGCCTGGGAATCTCTTTTGCCGGACTCGTGATGGTTCTTATCCTTCTTATCTTCCTCTCGGGAAGAATTGTCAAGCCGTTCTGGGAAAACTATGAAAAACAGCGCAGATTCATCACCGATGCCGGGCACGACCTGAAGACTCCCCTGACTGTAATAGGTGCGGACGCCGAAGTTCTGGAAATGGACATCGGCGAGAACGAATGGATTACCGACATCAGGAACCAGGTTGCAAGGCTTACTGACATGACGAACAGTCTTATAGTGCTGTCGAAAATGGAGGAGCCTGAGCCGCAGTATCAGATGATCGACTTCCCTCTTTCGGACATAGTTGAAGAAGTTCTCGAAGAATACCGTTCACTTGCAAAGACCCACGAAAAGAACCTTTCAGGCTCAATTCAGCCGATGATAAGCCTTAACGGAGACGAAAAATCAATAAGGCGGCTTCTTTCGGTTCTTCTCGATAATGCTATGAAGTATTCTGATGAGCATGGGACTATCGCTCTCACTCTTGAACAGCAAAGAGGAACTATAAGGCTTACAGTGTTCAACACCTGTCCTTATATGCCGAAAGAAAGTCTTCCGCATCTGTTTGACCGGTTCTACCGGACGGATGAGAGCAGGAACTCGCAGACGGGCGGATATGGCTTAGGACTTTCGATAGCGGCGGCTATTGTCACCGCACATAAGGGAAAAATCTCGGCATCAACGACTGACGAGAAATCACTTTTAATTACTGTCACACTCCCGTCATGAAATTTTAACCTTATTTTCACATTTGCTTTAAGGTAGATTTAAGGAATGTAAAGTATACTTTAAGCAATCCCTGAGATACGTTCTTCAGTTTCGCACTGTTTCTGAACTCCTTTCGGAATGCCTGCTGTTATGTATCTCAGGGAGACCCCCATTTTAAGTTTTATTGCAACACCCCCCTCAAAACCAAGAAGGAGGACGAAAATGGACTATCAAGCCACTTTCAAAAGATACGAAGTTAAGTATATGCTGACCCGTGCCCAGAAGTACTCGATGCTTGAAACCATGCGACCATACATGGAGCTCGACAAGTACGGAAGGACAACAATCAGAAATATATATTTTGATACAGAAAACTATCGCCTGATAAGGCACTCTCTCGAAAGCCCGACCTACAAGGAAAAGCTGAGGCTCAGAAGCTATCGCAAGGCTGGTCCCGAGGACCCTGCGTTTGTGGAACTCAAGAAAAAGTACAAGTCGGTTGTCTACAAAAGAAGACTTGAACTGCCTGCGGGAGAAGCGACACTTTGCCTTATGAATGGCATTGCGCTTCCGGTTCACTCGCAGATTGCGAACGAGATTGAATACTTCAGAAACTACTATGGCGACTTAAGACTGGCGATGTTCATCTCCTACGAAAGAGAAGCCTTCTATTCTGATGACGGCTCCGACTTCAGAGTGACATTTGATGAGAACATTCTCTGCAGGCAGGATGACTTTTCTCTTGGAAGCGATGCCTATGGGCTTTCAATTCTTCCCGACGGCATGACTCTTATGGAGATAAAGACCTCCGCGGGATATCCTCTATGGATGAGTCACGAACTCAACCGGATGGGAATATTCAAAACTTCTTTCTCTAAATACGGCACCGCCTATCGCCGGATGTTTGAGGAGCACAGCCTTGACAACCACACCCCTAAAATTCAAGTAACAACCGGAGGACGTCTCTATGCTTAATAATATATTCAAAGGTATTTTCAATTCGGACACCGCATCAGTAATCTCTATTTCCGACTTTCTAGCCTGCGTTGTGTCCGCACTTATCATAGGACTGATTCTGGCGTTATGTTACATGTACAAGACCAGATACTCCCGCAGCTTTGTCGCGACAATCGCGCTTTTGCCGGCGGTTGTGTGCGTTGTTATAATGATGGTAAACGGCAACATCGGAACTGCTGTTGCGGTTGCTGGAGCTTTCAGCCTCGTGAGATTCCGTTCTGCGGCTGGAACTGCGAAAGAAATACTCGCTATCTTTCTTGCAATGGGAACAGGTCTTGTAGTCGGAATGGGATACATAGGATTCGGATTCCTGTGTGCGGTTATTTTCGGGGCTGTCAGTATGCTCTATTCCACCCTTGATTTTGGAGTCAAGAAGAGAGGAGAAAAGTACAAGACCCTCCACATCACCATTCCGGAGGATCTCGACTACACCGGTGTGTTTGACGACCTCCTCAAGGAATACACCTCCGAGCATGAGCTCACCCACGTCAAGACCACAAACATGGGCAGTCTTTACCGCCTTACTTACGACATCGTTTTAAGAGACCCTTCAAAGGAAAAGGAATTTATTGACCAGCTTCGTTGCCGCAATGGTAATCTCGAAATTTCCGTCAACAAGCAGGAAAACCAGGTGGCGGAGCTTTAGTCCAGGCTTCTGGATTTGCTTAGTAGGAGAATAGAAAATATGAAACACAGAATAAGTAGAATTTTGTCGCTTATGACTATAGCGGCTTTGTTCCTTACAATCTTTTCGGGTTGTTCCTCTTCGGCAAATGATTCAGACAACCCACTTGTATCGCTTGATTCAAGCGAGATGTTCTCGGAAATAGTCGATGTGGAGATAATGTTTACCGACACCACGGTTGATGTCGACACGAGCGAAATGTTTGCTGATGAGGACTACGAAGTCGGATACGATGAAGATTCGAGCGACACTATAACCCTTTCTGGAACATCAGCTTCGAGCAGTTCTTCGTCGGTTACGGTTTCTGGCACTACCGTCACAATCACCGATTCCGGAACCTATATCGTCAGCGGAACCTTGGATGACGGAATGATTATAGTCAATGCTGACAGCAAGGACGATGTCCAGATTGTTCTGAACGGCGTTTCGATTACCAGCAAGACTTCTGCCGCAATTTATGTCCTGAATGCGGACAAGGTCTATATAACGACCGCTTCAGGAACCTCAAATACACTTACTAACGGCGGAAGCTATGTCGCCATTGACGAGAACAGCATTGATGCGGTTATCTACTCTAAAGACGACCTGACTCTCAACGGTTCGGGAACTCTCACGATAACGGCTACTGCCGGACACGGAATCGTCTCAAAAGACGATCTCGTCATCACAAGCGGAACCTACAAGATTACCGCTGCTAGCCACGGTCTGAGTGGCAAGGACTGCGTAAAGATTGCAGGCGGCACCTTCACAATTTCAGCCGGCAAGGATGGAATCCACTCGGAAAATTCGGATGATACATCTTTAGGCTACGTTTACATCACAGACAGCACTTTCGATATTACGTCATCTGATGACGGAATCAGCGCGTCAAACAACGTCACCATCAAAGGCGGTGACTTCACTATATCATCTGTTGACGAAGGCATTGTATCTGATGTTACTATGATGATCATAGACGGAACCTTCGAGATAGCCTCCGACAGCCACGGACTCTCTGCTTGCGAAAGCGTCAGAATCGCCGACGGAACTATTACGATTGTTTCCGGAAAGGACGGAATCCACGCTGAAAGTTCTAGTGACTCGACAATCGGATTTGTCTACATCTCCGGCGGAACTCTGAAGATTTCGGCGGACGACGCTATCCATTCGGACGCTAGCGTCACCATCTCCGGCGGCACCTTCACTATCGATGCTACCGACGACGGAATCCACGCGGACACTACCTTGCAGATAACTTCCCTGTCCTCTGCTAAAATCAACGCCGGCGGTCACGGACTTTCGGCTGGCGAAAGCGTGAGAATCGCAAAGGGCAGTTACACTATAACATCTACAAAAGACGGAATCCATGCTGAGGATTCGACAGACACTTCAATCGGATTCGTCTATATCTCGGGCGGCACGTTCAACATTACCGCCGACGGCGACGGAATCAGTGCGGCAACATACCTGCAGATTGAAGATGGAGATTTCAACATCACCACTGCTGACGGTGCAGGAGAAGTTTCGACTTCCTACACTTCCGGCGGAGCATTCAGCTGGGATAATTGGGGCGGTTCGTCAACTTCTGACGACTCTACAAGCACCAAGGGCTTGAAGGGTGGAACCAGTGTCACCATCTCAGGAGGCACATTCATCATAGATTCCGAGGACGACGGAGTTCACTCGAACGGCGACGTCACAGTCTCGGGCGGAACATTCGACATTGCAACCGGCGATGACGGTATCCACGCTGACGAAGCGCTCGAAATTACCGGCGGAACCATCACAATTACTCAGAGCTATGAAGGCTTGGAGGGTGAGACGGTCGTTATCTCGGGCGGCAATATAGATTTAGTTGCCAGCGACGACGGCATCAATGCCGCAGGTGGAGCAGATTCAAGCGGCTTCGGAGGCTTTAATGGCTTCGGCAGAGACTCCTTCTCATCGGGCAGTTCGTCTTCAAGCATTACGATTTCTGGCGGTGTTATATACGTCAAAGCTAGTGGCGACGGAATCGACTCAAACGGAACATTCACGATGTCTGGCGGCGAGCTTTATGTCTCAGGTCCTACTTCGTCTGCTGATGCTCCAGTTGACTGGGAGGCTTCGGGAACCATCACCGGAGGAACACTTATAGCAGTCGGTGCATCAGGAATGCAAGAGAACTTCGGTTCAAGCTCAACTCAGGGAGCAATGCTTCTTTCAGCAAGCGGTTCTTCAGGCGACACAATTACTCTTAAAGATTCAAGCGGCAACGTGCTTGTTTCATACACATGCAGTTCTTCTTACTCATGTATCTTAATCAGCTGTCCTTCCCTCACTACCGGTTCGACCTATACTGTCACCTACGGTAGCAACAGCACTTCCGTTACCCTTTCCAGCCTTATCTACAGCGAAACCACTGGTATGGGCGGAATGACAGGCGGCAATATGAGCGACGGAAAAATGGACATGGGCGGCTTTGATAACAACTCAGGCGACATGACTACTCCTGACTCCGGCAATATGGGCGGAAATATGGGTGGCGGCGACATGGGCGGCAACATGGGAGGCAGCGGACGAGGCGGTTCACGCTGACGCCACGCTCCATATAATGCGCAGCTGCGCAACAACTTAATTTCGGGTATAACCCGTCCGGATGAACATTCCTCACATTCTCCACTAAGCGTTTCACCCTCACTTCCTGTTTTGTGTTCCTCCGGGCGGGATTACCATACCTCGATATTTTGAAATATTCCTAAGGAAAAGATATCATGTTAAAATCACACATTGCCCTGATACCTGCTTATCAGCCGGCAGAGGGACTCATAGACCTTCTTGAGGAACTCACCTGCGAGGGCTTTGACATTATTGTAGTGAACGACGGGAGCTCTCCTGAATACGAAGACATCTTTGTCAAAGCGTCTGTATATGCTATGGTACTCTCCCATTCGCATAACCGAGGCAAGGGTGCGGCTCTCAAAACTGGACTTAAATATATCGAAAGCCGCTACGGCAAAGACTGCACAATCGTCACTATGGATGCCGACGGTCAACACACTCCGCTTAACGCCCTTAAAGTAGTGAATACTGCCGAAGAGAATCCGGGAGCTATAGTTATCGGGAGCCGGGCGCTCGATGAAGATGTGCTGCTCCGAAGCCGGTTCGGGAATACAATTACAAGATTTGTATATCATCTTACCACCGGTGTGTCAATTCACGACACCCAGACCGGACTGAGAGCTTTTTCGGGAGAACTTATCCCGAAGCTCCTTGAAATTCCCGGCGAGAGATATGAATTTGAGATGAACGAGCTTCTGATACTTCCCGAGCTGGGTGTGAAAATAATTGAACGTGAAATCGAGACAATCTATATCGACGACAATTCCTCGTCACATTTCGATTCTATCAAGGATTCGGCGAGAATCTATCGGGAGATTTTCAGGTTTATCGGGCATCGGAAAAAATGACAAAAGAAGTAGGTCAGGAGGCATAAGTATGTTCAAGCACCATCTCTGGGCGATTTTATATACTATTGCTCTTGTCGGATTTACCGTTTATATAGCACTTGATACTTTTGTATTGGAAACGGTCTATGACGAAATTCCTGAAGCCACAGCAGAAGTTACTAGTTCAGTTACGACTTCCATAACGGAAGTGACGGAGGTCACTACGGTGCCCGAGACTACAACATCTGCTATAGAAACTGAGGCTACTGCTACTGTGGAAGATGTTGAGCCTATCATTACCGATAATTACTACAGCGACGGGAGCATTACTATAACAATCACCGAATACCGAGAGAACGACACGGCTATTTATGTGGCAGATGTGGTTCTCTCCTCTGCCGAATACCTGCAAACAGCATTCGCTAAGAATGCGTACGGGAAGAATGTTACCGAGAAGACATCTGATATTTCTGAGCGTGTCGGAGCGATTTTAGCCATAAACGGTGACTATTACGGTGCACAGGAGACCGGCTATGTCATAAGGAACGGGGTTCTGTATCGCAGTACCGGCTCATCTGACAACGAAGATCTGGTCATCTATGCTGACGGAAGCTTTGAGATTATATCTGAAAACGACGTCACCGCCGAGGGGCTTTTGGCTGATGGAGCCTATCAGGTTCTTTCGTTTGGTCCTGCCCTTGTTCAGAGTGATGAAATATCCGTAACTGTGGATGAAGAGGTTGGAAAAGCGAAGACCAGCAACCCAAGAACCGCTATCGGAATTATAGATGATTTGCACTATGTCTTTGTAGTTGCAGACGGCAGGACGGACGAGAGCGCAGGGCTTTCGCTCTATGAGCTGGCGGAATTCATGCAGGGTCTGGGTGTTGAAACTGCTTACAATCTCGACGGCGGAGGCTCATCAACAATGGTCTTTAACGGTGAGGTCATAAATAATCCCACATCCTCCGGCAACTCAATAAAAGAAAGGAAGGTGAGCGACATTGTCTACATCGGTTACTAAAGGCATGATGAAAACCGGGCTTGTGTATCTCGGATGCTCGCTTTTCCTGGCACTTTTCGGGGCGGTTTACGAGATATTCAGCCACGGGGTGTATTCATACTACATGCTTTATGCCTTTGCAATTCCGCTTGCGGGTGGCATGCTCCCCTGCTTTCTGTTCGCATATCTCGGTAAGCGGATTCCCAATCGTTCGGTTCAGAATCTCTATAACTCAGGAATCGCCGCACTCTCAATTGGCTCAATCTTTACGGGGATTCTTGAAATCTACGGAACAACAAACCAGTTGACTATGGTCTACTGGGTTGCGGGCTTCGGGCTCGTGATAATTTCTGTTTGTTTGTATCTATTCTCCACAATAAAACCCAATAAAAAATCGGACGAGGCTTGAAACCTCGTCCGGTTTTTATTACAGCTTTTAGCTTTACCTCTGAACTCTTCCTGATGCATTGCCACCTGTGAGCGACTCTACTTCTGCAACTGAGCAGAGGTTGAAGTCGTGCTCGATGGAGTGCTTCAGGCAGGAAGCCGCGACTGCGAAGTCGATTGCCTTCTGGGGATCACTGCCGTTCATCAAAGAATAGATGAGTCCGCCGCCGAAGCTGTCGCCGCCGCCGACACGGTCGACTATGTGCATGTGATACTGCTTAGAGAAGTAGGCGTTATCGCCGGTGTAGAGCATACCAGCCCAATCGTTGTCATTAGCGGAGATTGAAGAACGGAGTGTGATTGCAACGTGACTGCAGCCGAATCTTTCGTGGAGCTGGCGAGCTACGCTGATGTAGCCCTCGTGATTGAGCTTTCCGGAGTCGATGTCGGTGTTCTCAGCTTCGATTCCGAAAACGTCCTTGGCATCCTCCTCGTTAGAGATGCAGACGTCGACATAAGGAACAATCTTAGACATACACTCTCTAGCCTGCTCCCTTGTCCAGAGCTTCTTTCTATAGTTGAGGTCACAGCTGACGGTTACGCCCTTAGCATGAGCCGCCTTGACTGCATCGAGGCAAATTTCCGGGAGCTCGCCGCCGAGTGCCGGAGTGATGCCGGTGAAGTGGAACCACTTGACGCCGTCAAAAATCTTGTCCCAGTCGAACTCTTCCCTCTTGGCAAGGGAGATTGCACTGTAGGCTCTGTCATAGATTACCTTTGAAGGTCTCTGAGAAGCGCCCTTCTCAGCAAAGTAGATTCCGACTCTGTCGCCGCCTCTTATGATGTCGGAGGTGTCAACGCCATAACGACGAAGTTCGTTTACCGCCGCCTGACCTATTTCGTGCTTGGGGAGCTTGGTGACAAACGATACGTCCACGCCATAGTTGGCGAGCGAAACCGCTACGTTTGCTTCCCCGCCGCCGAAGGTTGCTTCGTAAGTGTTAGCCTGCAAAAATCTTAAATATCCCTCCGGGTTGAGTCTGAGCATAATTTCGCCGAAGGTTACTGCCTTATTTCCCATTATATTACCCTCCTATTACTTTTTCTGTACGAGATGAATTGCAAAGCCCATAAATTCGTCCTTGAAGTATACTGCACATGTAGGAATTGTGGACTCGTCTGCGAACTCATAGCCCTGCGACTTGAAGTAGGCAACGGCACGGGCGGTCGAGTTGGTTGCGATTGCGATGTGACCATACTTGCCGGGCTTCGGGGTCTTGCAGATTTCAATCTTTTTGTCTGCTGTAAAGACGGACGAATTGCCCTCGTTATAGCTGAAGCCGAACATCGTTTCAAGAAGCTTTGCCGCCTTTAATGCTTCCTCAGGAGCGTCGCAATTGATTCCCATGTGGGCGAATTCAAGACCTAACATTGCATGGACGGCTTCTTTGGTAAGACGGGTAATCTCAGCCCAGTTTCCGGCGTCGATTAAGTCCTTTTTAACCATCCATGTGCCGCCGCAAGCGATTATCTTGTTGAACTTGATGTATTCGACCAGATTAGTGGCATTCACTCCGCCGGTCGGGATAAATCGGAGTTTCTGATATGGTGCCGCTACAGCCTTGAGCTTTGCGAGACCGCCGTTCTGCTCAGCTGGGAAGAACTTGACTATGTCAAGACCCAGGCTCATAGCCTGCTCCATTTCGCCGGGAGTTGCGGTTCCGGGCATTATTACTGCACCTTTAGAGAGTGCATACTTGACGATTTCGGGATTGAAGCCAGGAGTTACTATAAACTCGACTCCTGCTTCGAGTGCGTCGTCAACCTGCTCTTTGGTAAGAACTGTTCCCGCTCCTACGAGCATTTCAGGGAGCTCTTTTCTTATTCTCATGATTGCTTCCTTGGCGCACGCGGTTCTGAATGTGATTTCGGCTGCGGGAAGACCGCCGTCGCAAAGAGCCTTGGCAAGAGGAACAGCTTTTTCAGGATCCTCTATCGCGATTACGGGGAGGATTCCGAGATTATAAATTTTATCTGCAATAGCTTGATAAGACATCGCTTTATCCGCTCCTTTGAAATTTTATTACGCTTCAATTATAGTGTCTTAAGGAAAAATTGTCAATAATACTTCTTTCAGATTTATAGAATCGTCCGATAAAAATACAGAAAGGTCTTGAAAAGAATGGTGCAAAATGCTATTATTATCTTATCAAACGCTGATACCCACTTTTGTCCCGAATTTCGGGCAGAAAGCTTAACAAAATATTGAAAGGCTGTGAGTAAATTGAAAATGACATTCAGGTGGTTCGGGTCGAACAGCGACAGCGTCACCCTTTCACAGATCCGCCAGATTCCGAACGTGAGCGGACTTATGGGTGTTCTTGACTACAAAGCCGCTGGTGAAGTCTGGACAGAAGAGGAAATCAAGGCTTACATCGACGAGGTTCACGCCGCTGGTCTTGAATGCGAGGTTGTCGAGAGCGTTAACGTCCACGAGGACATAAAGCTCGGTCTTCCCACAAGGGATAAGTACATCGAGAACTACTGCATCACAATAAGAAATCTTGCAAAGTATGGCGTCAAGTGCATTGTCTACAACTTCATGCCGGTTCTTGACTGGCTGAGAACCGATTTGGCGAGACCGAATCCGGATGGCTCAACAAGCATGTACTATGACGAAGAGGAGCTCGGAAGCCTGACGCCTCTTGAGATTGTCAGAAGAACAGCTGAGAACTCCAACGGCTTTTCACTCCCCGGCTGGGAGCCTGAGAGACTTGCAGACCTTGAGAAGGTTCTCAAGCAGTATGAGAGCGTCGACGAAGAGCAGTTACTCTCGAACTATAAGTACTTCTTAGAAGGAATTATCCCGACATGTGAGGAGTGCGGAGTTGTTATGGCTTGCCATCCGGACGACCCGGGATGGAAGATTTTCGGTCTCCCGAGACTTGCTCACACTCAGGAAGGCTACGACAAGATTGTAGGTCTCGTCGACAGCCCCTGCAACACCCTTTGCCTCTGCACAGGTTCACTAGGTTCCAATACTCAGAACGACGTCGTCTCCATCATCCGCCACTTCGGCGAGATGGGAAAAATCGGCTGTATGCACGTAAGAAACATCAAGCATCTTGGATCAGACCGCAGATTCTGCGAGACAAGCCATCTGTCAAGCGACGGTGAACTCGACATGTACGAGATTATGAAGGCTATTTATGAAGTCTGCCCCGATACCTACATCCGTCCCGACCACGGCAGAATGATTTGGGGAGAGACCGGAAGACCGGGCTATGGTCTTTATGACAGGGCGTTGGGTGTTTGCTACCTCAATGGTCTCTGGGAAGCTATCGATAAATCTAAGAAGGAGTGCAAATAAAATGAAACTCTGTTTGGATTCACTCAAGAATACTTCCACCTGGGGAGAGATAAAGCTCCCGAAGTATGACATTGAAAAAGTAACCGAAAATACGCACAAGAACCCCGTCTGGCTCCACTTTGGCGCTGGAAACATCTTCAGAGGATTCATTGCTAGTTTACAGCAGAGCCTGCTCGACGAAGGTCTTTCTGAAACCGGAATCATTGCCGCCGACACTTTTGACTACGAGATTATCGACAATATCTTCAAGACTCATGACAACCTCACCGTCAGCGCAAGTCTGTTGCCCGATGGTTCTGTTGAGAGCGAGGTTATCGCTTCCGTTTGCGAAGCTTTGAAGGCGGATATCACCGATGAAGGCGAGATGGCAAGATTCCATGAGATTGCTAAGAGCCCGTCTCTACAGATGATTAGCTTCACAATCACCGAAAAGGGCTATGCCGTCACCAACACTCAGGGCGAGCTTACTCCCCTCGTTCAGGCTGACATCAAGGAAGGTCCAAAGCACGCAAGGCACGCTATGAGCTTTGTCACTGGGCTGATGCTCGAAAGATATCATGCTGGAAAGTTCCCGGTTGCTCTTGTCAGCATGGACAACTGCTCGCACAATGGCGAGAAGCTGAAGTCATCTGTTATGACGATTGCGAACGGCTGGGTTGAGAATGGTTACGCAGACAAGGGATTTGTCGAATATCTGGGCGACGAAAGCGTTGTAGGATTCCCGTGGAGCATGATTGACAAGATTACTCCCCGTCCGTCCGAGAAGGTCGAGTCAATTCTTACTGAAGCCGGACTTGAGGAGATGTCCCCCATCATCACATCGAAGAAGACATTTATTGCGCCATTTGTAAATGCTGAGAAGCCGCAGTACTTGGTTATTGAAGACAGCTTCCCGAATTCACGCCCGGCGCTCGAAAAAGCCGGAGTTTATATGACTGACAGGGACACTGTCAACAATGTTGAGAGAATGAAGGTTACTACTTGCCTTAATCCTCTTCACACAGCTCTTGCGGTTTATGGTTGCTTGCTCGGGTATACCCTCATCTGCGAAGAGATGAAGGATGAGGATTTGGTTAAGCTCGTCAGGAAGCTCGGATATGACGAAGGTCTGCCGGTTGTTACCGACCCTGGAATCCTGTCGCCTAAGGCATTTATCGACGAAGTTATAAACGAAAGACTCCCGAACCCGTTCATGCCGGATGCTCCGCAGAGAATAGCAACTGATACATCGCAAAAAGTCGGAATCCGCTTCGGTGAGACAATCAAAAGCTATGAGGCGAATGGCAATGTTGGAAAGCTTACGGCTGTTCCTCTGGCAATTGCCGGATGGCTTCGTTACCTTTTGGGTGTCGACGACAACGGCGAAGCTATGGAGATTTCTAACGACCCGCTGAAGGACGAGCTGAAGGGACATCTCGATGGAATCGAGCTTGGCAAGCCGGAGACTGTTGGCGACAAACTCGACAGTATTCTCTTGAACGCTCAGATTTTCGGAACAGACCTGGTTGCGAATGGACTTTCAAAGAAGATTACTGAAATCTTCCTGAAAGAAATTTCCGGAGTCGGAGCTGTAAGGGCTACCCTTAAAGAATATCTCGGATGATATGAAATTTTTAGCCGGAGGTTTAAACGCCTCCGGTTGTTTTATTTTTTCTGTGAAAAGTTGCCGTAAAATACGACTTCGGTATTGTTTTTTGCGGCGATTTTTGTTATAATACTCTCTGAAAATGAAAAGAAATATGGAGACACTGAAAATGCTGAAAAAGATTTTTGCTACACTTCTTGCGGGAGTGCTTGTTATAACTACTGTCGGATGCACGAAACTTGTCGAAGACAATCCGGAAACCACAACCGCTGGGGTCACCGAGGCTACTACAGCCGCCACAGAGGCGACGACTATGCCTACTACAGTCACAACCGAGGCTACAACCGTCACCACGTCAGAACCTGAGCCGGACATAAGAACTGTGACGCTTCTATGTGCTGGGGACAACCTAATTCACTCGTCCATTTACAATCAGGCACACAGAAGAGCGAAGGCAAATGGCGACGAGGACGGATATGACTTCGACTATGTCTATGAGAGCATCGAAGGCTATTTTGAGGACGTCGATATTGCGATTTTAAACCAGGAGACCATCGTAACCGACGAGCTCGAACCGAGCGATTACCCCAACTTCTGCTCGCCCGGAGATCTGGGTCGGAAGATGGTAGACCTCGGGTTCAACGTCATGTCTATAGGAAACAATCACGTTTTAGACAGAGGCGAGACCGGACTTATCTCCACTCTTAACTACTGGAAGGAGCAGGACGGAGTCATCTGCTACGGGGCTTACGAGAGCGAAGAGGACATGAACAACCTCCGCACCACCGAGATTAACGGGATTACTTTCGCTTTCTTAGGTTATACCGAGCACACAAACGGGCTCTATCTTCCGTCCGACACAGAATGCTGGATTATCAGGATTACCGATGCGAATATGGATTTGATTGAAGAGCAGGTACGGTATGCCGACAGCATTGCGGATGTGGTCGTTGTGTCTGTTCACTACGGGACGGAGGTCTCGAACGAGCTGTCAACATTGCAAAAGACTTTTACCCCGAAGCTGGTTGAATGGGGCGCAGACCTCATCATCGGAACTCAGGCGCACACTGTCGAGACGATGGAGTACATAGACAAGCCGGACGGCGGACAGGCATTCGTCTTCTATGGACTCGGGAATCTTGTCTCTGCTATGGCTGACCCTCTTGCGATGGTCGGAATCTTAGGAAAACTGGAAATCACCAAGAACATGGACACCGGGGAAATCACCATCGAGAATGTCAGGGCGATTCCCATCATCACTCAGTACGGCTACAACTACTCGAACATTCATATTGAATCGTATGCGACGTATACAGATGACCTGTTGTCGGCGCACGGTTGCTCGGGGTTCACTCAGGACACGATAGACAAAGTGCTCAGCTACATTCCGGAAGAATATCTTTCGATTGAATAAACACCAAAATATACAAACATGAAAGGATGAACGCAACATGAAATTTGCAGACGGATATTGGCTTAATCAGGTCGGATATTCGGTCAACTATGCCTGCCAGGCTTATGAGGTTGACGAAATCCCGAACGGCGTCAAGATTCTTGCAACGAACGCTAAAATCTGGAACAGAGGTATGACTCTTGGCGGTCCGACCTTGGAGCTTGAAATCACTTCCACTATGGAGAACGTATTCAAGGTCTCGGTTGTCCACTTCAAGGGTACTCTCGATGATTCTCCAAAGTTTGAACTTAATGAGGACACCGGCTTCAAGCCCACTGTCGAGAACGGCGAGAAGTGCGCCACAATCGTAAGCGGCAAGACGAAAGTTGTCATCAACAAGGAGAACTGGGGAATCGAATACTACTACGGCGACAGACACCTCACCGGCGGAAGCTACAGAGCTTTAAGCTACATCACAGAGCAGAACAGCCACGCTGAGAAGAGGCTTGCAACACATATCGACGACACATTCTGGGCTTACCCGGCGGACGCCCACACCTCCTACATCCGTGAACAGCTGACTCTCGACGTCGGAGAATATGTCTACGGCTTCGGCGAGAAGTTCACCCCGTTTGTAAAGAACGGTCAGAATGTTCAGGTATGGAACGCTGACGGCGGAACCTGCTGTGACCAGTCCTACAAGTCGATTCCATTCTATGTTTCCTCCAACGGCTACGGCGTCCTCGTGAATTCCTCCGACAACGTCTCGTTTGAGGTGGCTTCCGATACTGTTTCTAAAGTTTCAATTACTCTCCCCGGCGAGAGCCTTGAATACTTCGTTATTGGCGGCGAGAATCTTGAAGAAGTGCTTTCAAACTACACTTCCCTCACCGGCAAGCCTGCACTTCCTCCGGCTTATACATTCGGTCTCTGGCTCACGACTTCGTTCACGACTCAGTATGACGAAGCAACCATCACCTCCTTCATCGATGGCATGGCTGAGAGGGATATTCCGCTGTCCGTCTTCCACTTCGACTGCTTCTGGATGAAGGAGTACGAATGGTGCAACTTTGAGTGGGATTTAAAACAGTTCCCCGACCCGCCGGCAATGTTAAAGAGACTTCACGACGACAAGGGCTTGAAGACCTGCGTATGGATTAACCCGTACATTTCCCAGCGCTCGAAGCTCTTTGACGAAGGTGTCGAGAACGACTACTTCATTCTGAATCCGGACGGCTCGGTCTTCCAGTGCGACACGTGGCAACCGGGAATGGCTATCGTAGACTTCACCAATCCTGAGGCTTGTGAGTGGTATGCTTCTAAACTCAGAGCCCTCTGCGAGATGGGTGTCGACTGTTTCAAGACCGACTTCGGCGAGAGAATCCCGACCGAGTGCGTTTACTACAACGGCGCAGACCCCATCAAGATGCACAACTACTATACTTATCTCTACAACAAGACTGTTTTCAACGTTCTTAAAGACTACTACGGCGAGAACAAGGCTTGCCTCTTTGCAAGAAGTGCAACCGTCGGCTCACAGCAGTTCCCTGTTCACTGGGGCGGCGACTGCTCGGCTGAGTACAGCTCGATGGCTGAAACCCTCCGTGGCGGACTTTCGTTGTCACTCTCCGGCTTCGGATTCTTCTCGCACGACATTTCCGGATTTGAGCAGACCGCTACTCCCGACATCTACAAGCGCTGGTGCGCTTTCGGACTTCTCTCGACCCATTCAAGACTTCACGGAAACAACTCCTACAGAGTTCCGTGGCTCTTTGACGACGAAGCTTGCGACGTACTCGGGTTCTTCACAAAACTCAAAGGCAAGCTGATGCCATACATCTTCTCTCAGGCTGTCAAGACTCACGTTAAGGGCGTTCCGATGATGAGAGCTATGGTTATGGACTATGCCGATGATCCGACCTGCCGCACTCTTGACATGCAGTACATGCTCGGCGACAACCTTCTCTGTGCTCCGATTATGAATGACCGTGGCGAGGCGCTCTGGTATCTCCCTGCTGGAAAGTGGACGGATGTCATCTCCGGCAAGGTATACGAGGGCGAGAAGTGGCACCGTGAAAATATGGACTACTTCCACATGCCGGTTCTTGCTAAGCCGAATTCCATCATTGTCTGGGGAGAGTTTGTAAGAGATTTCGAGTATGACTATATGAAGAACGGCGAGGTCGTCATCTACGAGCTCGACGACAGCAAGACCGCTTCGGCAGTTGTTTACGACAAGGACGCTGTAAAGATTACCGAAATCACCGCTTCGAGAAGCGGCAATGTCGTTACCGTCAACTATGACAAGTGCGACTGCGACTTCACCGTCAAGCTGAGTAACACTGACAAGGCAGTCTCCTGCCCGGCAGGGTCGACTTCCGTTACTATCGAGCTTTAAGTTTTCGGACATAAAAAGTGGGCGGATATTATCCGCCCGTTTTTTTGGTCGATGTGCCGTGGGTCGGGCGGATGATGTCCGCCACTACATATAGTCGTCTGCGGCGACGCGCTCGCCCTATGGGCTTGCACACCTCTCCACCACCGGCTTACGCCGGCGGTCCCCCTCCCCTTTCAGGGGAGGCTTTTACTGCCTCTGCCAAAAGCTTGTGAGAAAATGCAAAAAGGCTCCCCTGAAAGGGGAGCTGGCGCCCAAAGGGCGACTGAAGGGTTTACCGTCGCTTGCTTGCAACTGCTGTTGCTATTGCAATTGCTAATGGAAGTAGTGCTACTACCGCTCCGGTTGTCGGGTTCTCCTCAACCGGGGTTTCTTCGTCCGATTCAGTTTCTGTGTCGGTGCCTTCAACCGGCTCGTCGATTTCGACTTCTTCGGAATCGACTTCTTCCGAGTCAACTTCTTCAGCCTCTGTCTGAGTGAGAGCACCGATTATCAGAAGGCTGGTGCCGGAAGTATAGGTATCGGTGTAGGTTTCGCCGTTGAAGGTGACAGTTGCTGTTCTTGTAACCACGCCGAGGATGTTACTTGATTCGACTGTAGCTTCAACGGTCTGCACATCGCCGCAATCTGAGCAGGTGAAGGTTGCGATTGCTGTGTTGCCGTCCCAAACCCAGACAGAGTCAGAATATGTGTGAGCGTTTGAATGCGGTTGAATCAGTATGTAACCGGAGCTAAGCGTGCCAATAGTTGTATCACTGCTGAAAGGCGAGCCAGTATATTGCGTCAGGTCTGATTCTGATGTCCCGACTTTTACTTCAAGAGTTTCATCAGTTATTGTGATAACAATACCATCTGACGCCTTGATTCCGTCATAAGAAATTATTGTCGGGATTCCACTTATGCTGATCTTGCCTCTAGCGAAAATCCCAACACACGAATCTCCACCGGTTGCGGTGACTGTTCCGTCTTCGATATAGATATCTTCTGGTGAATAGATAGCGACATCCGCACTCGATTCAGCAGTGATGACGCTGTCTGTCAGTGTTACTCCGGTATCGCCATAAAGTGCCGCATAATATCCGCTTGCTGTTACCTCGGAATCAGTGATGCTGATTTCGTATGCATAAATTGCATTGCTTCCGGCGCTTTCCAGCTCTACAGTGCTGTTAGTGATAGTGACTTCATCAAACGCATCTATGGCAGGGTAAGAATCATCAGCCGTACATTTCAAGGTTACCGTTGAATCAGTAATCGAAACAGCTTCGCCGCAAACAGCACACGCTTCTGAAACATCGGACGTACATGTAACCACGCTTTGTTCACAGATGGTTACATCTCCACCGGTCAGAGCCTGGAAAAATCCTTCAAGATTCAAAGTACTATTCTTTACGACAATATCTACGCCACTAACAATGGGATAATCAGTATCACTGCTGGTTATTGTTGTTTCACTGAAAGTGGTAACGCCTGAGAAGGCAGATATTCCATATACAGTGATGCCATACAAGTCAACATTTCCAGTACCGCTGATTGTAAGATTTCCGGAAACAGTATTAATGCCATACGATAAGCCAGAAATTCTGTTGTCTCCTTGCAATACAATGCTCAGATCACCGTTTTTTGAGTAAATTCCACCGTAGCTCTGATAGCTCGTGGTAATTTCTGCATCAGTCAGGGTCAGTGTTCCGTCGCTTGTGTTGTAGACTGCCGTTCCGCTTCCACAAGCAACAGTGTTGTCTTCAGCAGTCAGGATGTCAACGCCGTTGACATAGAGCACTTCCGGGTTGTCGGCAGATACCGTCAACGTCATCCCCACCATTGTGCTTGCAAGCAAGCAAAGGCTTAGAATCACCGCTAAAAGTCTTTTTAACATAAAAAATCCTCCTTGTTTTTACTCAGGAGGCTATAGTTATAACCTCCTATACTTTCGGTATGGAGGTTTTTATTGGGTAAAACACACTACGTGTACGCGCGAAGCGCGTTACCCCCCACAGAATGAGTGCTTTTCGGAATCAAAATAGTAAGTGGCTACTTATTTTAATTCCCTCATCTAATTATAACATAAATTATGCCATCTTGTCAAGAGGATTTGGAGATTATTTGCAAAAAATGTTGCCGAAGGAACGGGCGGATGATATCCGCCCCTACATGATAACACCATTCAGCACGACTTCCGCCAGCTTATCACCTTCATACCTGAGCTTCAGTGAAAAGAACAGCTCGTCGCTGTCGAGGAGCTTGAAGAATATCTTGTCGCCTTCCCAGATGGGGAGGTTTTTTATTTCCGATTTTTTAACCCATTCGAGGTCGCCCTCGTTGCAGTCGAGATTGAGGTCTCCTTCGTAGTCGGTGCAGGTGAAGAGATGCATTTGCTCGTCATAGGTGTCGTCCGTCACGAAAGTCACGATGCCACGGTATTTCGGATTCACGAGAGTGACGCCGGTTTCTTCGTAGGCTTCCCGGATAACGCAGTCATAGGGCGATTCGCCGAACTCAAAATGCCCGCCGATGCCAATCCACTTGTCGTGATTCAGGTCGTTTTTCTTCTTGACACGGTGCATCATGAGATACGAGTCGTCTTTTTCGATGTAACAGAGGGTAGAGTTGTCCATGATAGTCTCCTTTGTGGCAAAAATCGCGCTTCGCGCGCCCTCTCAGTCAGCTTCGCTGACAGCTCCCCCAAAGGGGGAGCCAAGTTTTGTGAAAGGCGAACTTCTCGGCTCTCCCTCTGGGAGAGCTGGCTGCCGAATGGCAGCCTGAGAGGGCGCACTGCGGTGCAGTGCGGTCGCCGTCAGGCGACATTGCACCACTGAATGTATATTTCCAAAAAATCTGTTAATACTTAGCTTTAAAGAACGCCCTTTGGGGCAGAAAGCGAGTGCAAATTCAGTATGAATGATAAAGTCAAAAAGAGTCTTAAATCGAGCGGAGTGTACATTGCCTTGTGCGTGGGAATTCTGGCGGTCGGGGTGGCAACGGCGGTCGGATACCGGGCGGCGGTAGGGTCTCTGACGGAGACGCTTATCCCGGATATCAGCGACACGATGGGACTTCCCGACATTGACGAGTACGAAACGGTCGACTCGATTGTCACCGACGCCGCAAAATCGGAAGAAGAGACAATAATTGAAGATGATACCGTTTCGGAAGTGACTGCCGCAGACATTACCGAGGAACTCGAAACGCTTTTCTATGAGGAGGCGAAGGTTCTTCCGGTGTCGGGTGAGATTCTCACGGAATATTCCTGGGGAGAACTCGTCAAGATGACGGGAAGTGTCTGGAAGACCCATGACGGAATAGACATCGCTGCCGCAGAAGGAACTGCTGTCAAGTCGATGACGTCGGGAACGGTTACCGACATCTATAACGACACCCTCTGGGGCAACTGCGTCGTAATCGACCACGGCGACACGGTTATCGGCTACTATTGCGGTCTTGGAGACGATATTTCCGTCAGCGTCGGCGACAAAGTAGCTTCGGGAACGGTTATCGGGACGGTCGGGAACACGGCGGATATTGAGTCGGATTTGGAGTCACACCTGCACTTTGCTCTCAAATATGAGGGCACGTGGATTGACCCGATTTCATATATCGAGCCAGTGAAATAAGGCCTTTGCAAAAGCGCAGTACTCTTGGGAAAAGACTACTGCGCTTTGGTTTTATCAGCCCTTCAAGCCCTTTGCCTGGCGAACCATGTCCTCGACAACTATGTCGTAGATTTCTCCGAGGGTGGAGCAATATTCGAGAACCTTCCAAGGCTCGTTTGTGTGGTAGTGAATCTTGATGGTCTCCTCGTCGCCATATGCCAAGAGGCAGTCGCCCTTGAAATGCTCGACAAAGTAGTCGTCGATTTCGTCCTCGTCGAGATTTTCTCCGTCTATCAGGAGCTGGGTGTCATACCTGAATTCTATCTCTTCACTGTTAAGCTGTTCGTCCATTTGTGTACCTCCTATTTTACATTACAAGATTTATTATCAATCCGCTCAGTGCGCCGATTGCGTACAGAAGCAGAAGGATTGCGATGTTTTCTTTCAGGCGCTTGTTCGTCTTGAACAGGACCACGATTCCCAAGCCTGCTCCGGTCGAGAGTCCTGCAACCACCGAGCCGAATGAGAGACTTCCGGCGGCATAGAGATTAGTCAGAAGCACCGATGCGGCGCAGTTCGGGATTAGTCCTATAAGAGCCGCTAAGAACGGCTGGAAGATGCTGTCGGTCATTAAAATGCTTCCGAGCCTGTCCTCGCCGAGAAGCTCCATTGCGAAGCCCAAGACAAGCGACGTTATGAACAAGAATATGAAAATCTGGATGGTGTGCTTCAAGGCTGAGTAGACAACTCCGTGCTCCTCACAACCGCAACCTTCGCACAGGTCGCTGAACGGCTCTTCTTCCTCGTTGCCCTTGCGGTGGAAGAACCGGAGTATTGTGTCTATAAGAAGTCCGGCGAGAATGGCTATAATCAGCTTTGCCAGGATAAGCTTTCCGACATCTGCGGCATTTCCTCCCGAAAGAAGAATTGGGATTGCTTCGTCGCTCGTGGCGATGTAGACAGCCATCAGTGTGCCGAGGCTGACGAGTCTCCCCGAAAAAAGATTTGTCACGGCAACAGAAAATCCGCACTGCGGCACACAGCCGATTATCGCTCCGCCAATCGGACCGAACGGTCCCATTTTGCGGAGAGAATTTGCAAGCTTGTCGCTCGCCTTGTGCTCCAGAAACTCTATCAACAGGTACGCACCGAACAGAAATGGAAGCATCTTCGCCGTGTCTATGAGTGCGTCTAAGAATACGTCTATAACTAAATCCATATAAAACCCCTATTTTAATTTCTAACTCTTCCATTTTACATTAATTGAGTAGGGCTGTCAAGTTGATTTTCACTGATTTTTGTGCTACAATGATTGTAGAATGTAATTTGGAGGTCGATTTTGACATGAAATATATTTTGGCATCGAGTTCACCCAGAAGGCATGAGCTGTTTGGGTATATTACCAAAGAATTTGAGGTGATTTCGCCTGATTGCGACGAGATTTTGCCGGATGGGATTGAGCCCTATTCCGTGCCGGAAATGTTGGCAGTCAGGAAGGCTCTGAGCGTTGCGAAAAGTCATCCCGACGAAATGGTTGTCGGTTGCGACACGGTTGTAATTTTAGACGGCGTCATTTTCGGGAAGCCGAAGGACGAAGCGAACGCTTATGACATGCTCGGGACTCTTTCGGGGAGAACTCATACCGTTGCCAGTGGAGTCTGCATCTGCTACAAGGGCAAGACGCTGTCCTTCTCGCAGGAGACGGATGTCGAGTTCTATCCCCTGTCGGACAACGAAATTAAGGATTACATAGCCGAATTCAAGCCGTTTGACAAAGCCGGTTCTTATGGCGTCCAGGACGGCGGTGCGCTCTTCATAAAAGGAATCAAGGGCGACTATTACAACGTAATGGGACTGCCGATTGCGAAGCTGAAGCGGGAAATCGACAAGCTAATCATGCTGGCGGGAGGCTGAGAGATGGGACTCTTCAAAAAGAAGGACAAGTATGCTCTCTCGCAGAAAGACCTGGCGAAATTCAACGGAAAGTCGATTCAGTATGCCGTCGAGAGAATTGACGGTCAGGAGAAGGTCTTAGGAAAGGACGGCGGAATTATCATTCTTCCGGACGTTATCGTAGTTATGTGCGAGGCTCACGAGGTCTTCAGGTGCCGGATTAAAGATGCAACAATGGGCGAGCTACTCAGCGGAAACGGCGTCGAGATTGTAGGCTATGACGACTACACAGGCGAGAAGCGCTTTGTCACGGCACATTATTCATACTACAGAAAATAAAATTCTCGTATTCTGAGAAGCGGAGGCGATTTCATGAACAGTAAAAAACTTCTCTTAGTCTATAACCCAAATTCGGGGATGAAAACCATCGCAAAGAAACTTTCAGACATCGTAGACACCTTCACAAAAGGCGGCTATACCGTCACCGTCCACCCGACGCAGAGGCGGCTTGACTGTCTTGAAACGGTCTCCGAGTGCTGTCATGGCGATTATGACAGAATTGTTATAGCTGGCGGAGATGGAACACTGAATGAAGCTGTAAACGGGTTTATGAAGGCTGACTTTTGGGGAAGCTTCGGCTATATTCCCTGTGGCTCAACGAACGACTTTTCAAAATCCGTCGGGATTCCGACGAGGACTATCGATGCGGCGAAAACTGCGATTAATGGCGTGCCGTTTGTCTGCGATGTCGGGAACCTGAATGGCAGGTACTTCACCTATGTTGCGGCTTTCGGAACGCTTGCTGAAGTCTCCTACAGCACTCCTCAGAACGCCAAAAACCAGCTCGGATTCAGCGCTTACATCCTGGAAGGTCTGGCGTCGATTCCGTCTATTTCCTCCTATGAACTGGCTTTCGAGTCGGAAGAAAGATGCGGCAAGGGCGACTATATCCTGGGGCTTATCCTGAACACAGTTCACGTCGGAGGAATGAAGATTCGTGGAGTTGACGACATCCGCCTCGACGACGGAAAGTTCGAGGTGCTTCTCATCAAGAATCCGAAAAACACCACAGAGCTTAACCATATCATCTCATCTGTCATGAAGCTCGATTTCGACAACGAATACATGGACGGCTTCAAGACGTCGAAAATCACGCTCCGATGCAAAACGCCGATTGCCTGGACGGTTGATGGCGAAAAGGGCGGAGAATACAACGAGTCGGTGATTGAGGTCAGGGGGAAGGGGCTCAAGGTTCTGATGCAGAAGAAATAATTACTGATAAAAATGCCGCCTCGGAGATTCGGGGCGGTTGTTTTTATGTTCGGTTCTCACTATGCTACCAGATACTGATACAATTCCGAGATGCTCATGTCTTGCATCATATTTTTGAGGTATTCAAGTTCTGAGGATATCATTTCGTCGAGGACTCTCATGCCGAGGAGTTCTACTGGGGCTTTATCATCGGTCAGAATTAAATCGCTCTCTTCTACTTCGGTCATGCGGTTATAGACCCTCGTCATAAAAGTGTTGACGGTTCCGTCTAAAGAGTCTAAATTTTCGCCAAGCTGGTCGTAGCAGTCATAGCTGTTTGAGGCGAAGAGAACCAGGTTAGAAGCATTTGTCTCCACTGTGTAGACACTGTCGAAGACGGATTTTATCGTTCCACAGAGGTAGTCGTTGATGCTGTCCTCTTCACCCGTCGAGTACATGTTCATGTTGACGACCATCACGCCGCCGTCGTTAAGATGCTCGGCGACCTCCTCGAAAAACTCGACGCTCGACATTTGGAACGGGATTGTGATGTCCTGATAGGCGTCAACCATGATTACGTCATATGTCTCATCGGTGAGGTTAATGTAGGCTCTGCCGTCCTGGGTGTAGGTTGTAACGCAGTCGGACAGGTCGAAATACTCATATGCCAGGTCGATTATCTTCTGGTCGATTTCGACGCCATCGATGTCGGTTATCCCGAAATAGTACTCGCACTGAGTGGCGAATGTGCCGGTGCCGAGTCCGAGAATCAGGACGGAGGTACTCTCATCATCGGCGGCTCCCGCCATTACCGGTGCGGCAAGTGCGTAGTCATAATACATTCCCGTCAAGCCGGTCGTCTTCATCTTTACTGACTGAACACCGAAGAGGACGTTTGTCGATAAATATATCGAACTGCTGTCCTCCTCAACTCTTAAGTAGTTATAGATTGATTCACCCTCATAGAGGATGTCCGTCTCCCAGAATGCGACGCCGATGTTGTTTGAAAGTATTCCTAAAGCGAACACAACTACCATCGCAATGCCTTTTCCAACAAACTTCTTCTTTTTCATCACCCAGTAGACGATGCAGACAATGTAGAGAATGCTTGCGAAAAGGACGAACGTGAGCGAGGTTCCGATATTCGGGATGGTTACGAATGTCGGCAGGAATGTGCCGATTATTGAGCCGATCGTGTTGCAGGCTTCAATCCGCCCAACGGTTCTTCCGCTCTCCTCAAGGCTGGATGTTGCGTACTTGACGAGGTTCGGAGTTACCATTCCCAAAACCAAAAGTGGGAAGACAAAGACGATTATGCAGGAGACGAACGCCGCGACTATCAGGTAGTTGGTCGTGACGAACATTGCGAGAACCAGTGCGACTCCTGCGATGATGAACTTTCCGACAAGTGGAATAAGCATCGTCCAGGTTGCGGCTCCGAAAAGCCAGCCGAAAAGGTGGTCAGGATTGTTGTGCTTGTCCGCCATCTTTCCGCCAAGGACATTTCCTATCGCCATGGCGATCATTATTGTGCCGATGACTATTGTCCAGACTATCTGCGATGACGAGAAATAAGGTGCCAGAAGCCTCTGTGCCCCTAACTCTATTGCCATTACCGACAGTCCAGAAAAGAACGCCGTGGCGTAGAACAGCCATTTGTTTTTCATCAGTCAGTGTTACTCCTTTCACAAGCCCTCTCAGTCAGCTTCGCTGACAGCTCCCCCCAGAGGGGGAGCCAAGTAAGAGCTTTATCATTCACTTATAGTTTTCTACTGCTACCCTCTCAGCGGGGAGCATATTCTGATACCTCTTCATGTAGCTGTTGAAGCCTTCGATGTCGCTCTCATTGGGAGCTTCGGTTGTGGAGGTCATATTATCGCCACAGAAGATGTTCGATTCGAGATAATCGGCGAGAGTTTCGCCTTCGGATTTAAGAGCCATATACTGTGCCAGAAGTGCCATGCCCCATGCTCCGCCCTCACCTGCTGTCTCCATTACGGAAACGGGTGTGTTCATTGCAGCGGCAAGGAGCTTCTGTCCGACGCCTTTAGTCTTGAAGTAGCCGCCGTGACCAGTGATACGGTCGATTTCTACGTTCTCAGCCGCCAGGATATCGAGACCCATTTTTAGGGTTGCGAGCGCAGAGAAGAGATTATTTCTGATTAAATTTGCAAGAGTGAAATTGCCATCAGGAACTCTGACAAGAAGCGGTCGTCCTTCGTCGAGCTTTGTGATACTCTCACCGGAAAAATAATTGCAGGAGCAGACTCCGCCGCAATCGGGGTCGCCAATCATAGCATGTGTTAGTAAGAGATCATAAAGGTCGGGCTTTCTCATCGGGTGACCCGAAAGCTCGGCAAACTCCATGAAAATCTTCATCCATGCGTCGAGGTCGGAGGAGCAGTTGTTGCAGTGAACCATAGCAACCGGCTTGCCGTCTGGAGTGGTTACCATGTCGATTTCGGGATAATACTTCGAGAGTGGCTTGCCCAAGACCACCATTGCGAATACTGAGGTTCCCGCGGAGACGTTTCCGGTCTTCACTCTTACGCTGTTTGTAGCCGCCATTCCGGTTCCTGCGTCGCCCTCAGGGGGGCAAAGAGGAATTCCGGGCTTCAGATTTCCAGTCGGGTCTAAGAACTTGGCGCCAGATTCAGTGAGAACACCTGCGTTCTCGCCAGCATTAAGAATATCGGGGAAGATTTCTGACAGAGTCCAGCTGTATCCATAGGGCTTGACAAGCTCGTCGAACTTTGCGACCATCCCGGCATCGAACTTGCCGGTTTCGGAATCAATCGGGAACATTCCAGAAGCTTCACCGACGCCGAGAACTCTGTTCCCTGTCAGCATAAAGTGGATATATCCGGCGAGAGTGAGGACATAGGAGATGTCCTTAACATGCTCCTCGCCGTTCAGGATTGCCTGATATAGGTGCGCTATCGACCAGCGCTCGGGGATATTGAAGCCGAAGAGCTCGGATAGTTCGGAAGCCGCCTTTGCTGTGATGGTGTTTCTCCAGGTTCTGAACGGTACTAAAAGTTTGCCGTCCTTATCGAAAGCCATGTAGCCGTGCATCATGGCACTGAAGCCCATTGCTCCCATAGTTGTAAGCGACTCACCATATTTCGACTCGAAATCGCTAGCAAGCGAAGCATAGCAGTCCTGAAGACCAGTGTGGATATCGTCCAGCGAATATGTCCAGATGCCGTTTTCAAGGCGGTTTTCCCAGTCGTGAGAGCCGCTGGCAAGGACTTCGCCATTACAGCCGGTCAGGATTGCCTTGATTCTTGTTGAACCGAATTCGATTCCCAGGTAAGTTTTTTCTTGATTTATTGCAGTTGTCATGATATAATGTCCTCCGGAAGTAAAATGTTACCTTCAATTATACCCGTAAAAGCGACAATTGTCAATCACAAGGAGAAAACTTTCGCAGATTCGTATCGTACTATTCTTTGTGCAATATGCACAATTCAGGGCTGAAATTGTAACAAAATTGTAATTGTAATTTCTCGCCAATTGTGATACAATAGTAAAGATTAAGAAGCAGGAGTGCCTTTTTCTGGCGATAATCTGCTTCCAGATTTAAAACTGCTATTAGCTCTTAGGAGATAAATATATATGGATCAGGAAAAATTAGTTATCAACGGCGGAAAGCCTCTCAGAGGCGACGTCTATATCAGCGGCGCTAAAAATGCAGCCGTAGCCATTGTTGCCGCCACAATTCTGTGTGACGAGCCTGTAACGCTTGAAAATGTCCCCGAGATAGGAGACATTGGTATCTGTGTCAAAATTCTCTATGAGATGGGCGCAAGTATCAAAATAATAGACAAAAATACAATCAGAATCGACACCAGAGGGATTACCGACCCGGTTGTCCCGTATGAACTCGCAAGGTCTATCAGAGCTTCCAGCTACTTTATGGGCACACTTTTGGGAAGGTTCAAGAAAGCCGATGTTCCGCTTCCCGGCGGATGCGACTTGGGCGACAGACCTATCGACCAGCACATCAAGGCGTTCAATGCTCTGGGAGCTGAGTATTCCCTCGAAGGAGGAATCGTCCATCTCAGGGCTAAAGAGCTTATCGGAAGCCAGATTTTCTTTGACAAGCACACCGTCGGAGGAACCATCAACGCCATCTGCGCCGCTGTCAAGGCAAAAGGCTTGACTGTCATTGAGAATGCGAATAAAGAGCCACATATTGTCGACCTTGCCAACTTCCTTAACTCGATGGGAGCTGACATCATGGGCGCTGGCACTGACGTCATAAAGATTCGCGGAGTCGACTATCTGAAGGGAATAACCTACTCCGTTATCCCCGACCAGATTGAGGCTGGCACATACATGGTTGCCGCCGCCGCTACAAAGGGCGACGTCTGGATTAAAAACGTCATCCCGAAGCACCTTGAATCGATTACGGCAAAGCTACGTAAAGTCGGTGCGACGGTTGAAGAGTACGACGAGTGCGTGCATGTCTATGTCGACGGTCCGCTTCTCAAAACAACTCTTAAAACCCTTCCCCACCCTGGTTTCCCGACAGATATGCAACCGCAGTTCTCAACTCTTCTGACAATTGCCGAAGGGACAAGCATTGTCACAGACGACATCTTCGATAACCGTTTCAGATATGCTAACGAGCTTAGAAGAATGGGCGCCGACATCACCGTTGAGGGCACAACTGCCGTCATTCAGGGCGTTCCGGAGCTCAACGGCGCCGCAGTAAGAGCTACAGACCTGAGAGCCGGAATCGCACTTGTAATTGCAGGACTCATGGCTAGCGGAACGACTGTCGTCGAGAATATCTACCACATTGAGCGTGGATATGAGAACATCGAGGACAAGCTCATGGGCTTGGGAGCCGACATCGTGAGGGTCAGAGAGTACGAGACCATCAAGAAAACCGGCTGATAAACATAAACGAATAAAATATCCTGCGTATCTCCTTTGCGGGATGTACGCAGGGTTTCTTTTGTCTGAATTCTAGAAAGGAACGTGTCAATTTGTCAAGAATATATCCGCTTTTTTCGTCAAGCTCAGGAAATTCCTGCTTTATTGGAAATCCGAGCGAGGGAATTCTCATAGACGCCGGCTTGAACTGCCGGAGGCTTAATCAGGCGCTTTTGCAGAACGACATCCCAATTGAGGCGATTAAGGCTGTTTTCATAACCCACGACCACACCGACCACATTGCGGCTCTGAAAGTGTTTGGCAAACACTATGACATCCCGGTTTATGCCTCTCCGAAGACTATGGACTGGCTTATTCGAGGCGGACATCTCAGTCACGGATGCTTTGAGCAAGGTGTAGGAGAAGAGGTTGTTATAGGGGATTTCTCCATCACTTCCTTCAAAACTCCGCACGATGCCATAGAAAGTGTCGGATATAGAATCGGGATGCCGGACGGAAAGGTCTGCACCTACTGCACCGATTTGGGGCACGTCACCGAAGAGGTTGACGAGAACTTAAGACTTGCGGATCTCGTCTTCTTAGAATCGAACTATGATGAGAATATGCTCAGAAACGGTCCATATCCTTATCCTCTGAAGCAGAGAATCGCCGCTCCTGACGGGCACTTGTCAAACAGTGCATCTGCGAAAGAAATTCACAGTCTCATTGAAAACGGGCTTACGAAGATAATTCTAGGGCACCTCAGTCGGGAGAACAACACTCCGCACATTGCAGAAAATGCACTTACACGCGAACTCGGGGACGAATTCAAGAGAAACCGGGATTACCTTCTCTACATAGCGCCCATTGAAACCACCGGAATGGCGGTGACGTTCTGATGAACATCTCGATAATCGCCGTAGGGAAGCTGAAAGAGAGCTTCTGGCGGGAAGCTATCGCCGAATATTCAAAGAGAATTTCGAGATTCTCGCATTTTGAGATAATTGAGCTCCCCGAGTCGAGGATTTCTGACAATCCGTCAGACGCCGAGATTTTCTCAGGGCTTGAGAATGAGGCAAAACTCATGCAGTCGTTCCTTGAGAAGAAAGGCTCATATAACATTGCCATGTGTGTTGAAGGAAAGCCGATTTCGAGCGAAGAGCTTGCAAGGGAGATTGACTCTGCCGGCGTGAACGGCTATTCATCAGTCAATTTCTTTATAGGAAGCTCCTATGGTCTTTCGGACAGTGTCAAAAAATCCTGCAAACTGAGAATTTCGATGTCGAGGATGACACTTCCGCACCAGCTGACGAGGGTTGTGCTCACGGAACAGGTTTATAGGGCGATGACGATTAATGCGGGAATTAGGTATCATAAGTAAGCCCCTCAGTCGCCCTTTGGGCGCCAGCTCCCCTTTCAGGGGAGCCAATTTTTATACTCTCAAAAGTTTGTTCAGAAAACAAAAAGCCTCCCCTGAAAGGGGAGGTGGATGCGCCGCAGGCGCAGACGGAGAGGTTTTCCTCATCCCTCCATCTCGCAACAGCGGATGATATATCCTCTGACATCGGAGGGTTTAATGTTCAGGGCGAAGCCTAGTTCGCCGTAGAGCATGTCTTCGGCTATCTTCATGTACCGAAGATCCACAGCCGGGACGTTCTTCTTCTCGGCAACAAGAGTCTTCTGCTTCTCAAAAACGTGCTTGATGATGCTGATGAGGTTCTCACATTCGTGGGTCTTGACAAGACCTTTGTAGAACTCCATAGCAAGCTTCGCGTCTCTGGGGACGTCGAGAACCGGGCTTATCTCAGTTATCCTCCCGATAAGATCCTCCGCCATTTCTTTTGTTATTACCTTACGCATAAGGATGGTTGAATCGGTCGGTGTGTAGATTTTGCCCTTTCTGTAAAATGGAACGAGAGTATAATATTCTTTCTGCTTGTCCAGTCCCGATATTGAGGGCTTACCGATGTCTTCCACCTTGCAGACGCCTTCGTTGCCATAGACAACGTAATCATTCACGCAAAACATCATTACTACCTCTTTACTGTCTCAATTTCAATTACTATGAGTTAATTATAACACATTTCTCACCAAAATTCCAGAGGCAATTTGCACAAAACTCAAATTTTTATCGGGCTTTTTGGGGATTTACAGGGAGTATTATTCTTATCTCTTGCTTTTAGGACTCGGGCATGTTATAATAGTTATACTTTGGGAGGTGTGCGCTATGTCAATGTGGGACGATGAATATGTCCGGCTTCTTAAGAAAATCAGAACAGATGGCGTTGAGGTTGAGAACCGCACAGGTGTCAATTCTGTCAAGATTCCATCCTGGCACTTTTCGCTCGATATCGGCGAGGAGTTCCCTATTCTTACTACAAAACAGCTCTTCATCCGGCAGGCGGTTTTAGAGATGCTCTGGATTTATCAGGCACAGTCGAACGATGTGAGATGGCTTCGTGAGCGCAACGTCAACATCTGGAACGAATGGGAGATTGACGAGGACGGATTCTGGACTGCAACTCAGATGATTCCCGACGGCTCGGGCGGGCTTGTCAGAAAAGAAGTTAAAAAAGAATTCGGCAAAGAATGGGCGCACACGATCGGAACAGCCTACGGCTGGATTGTCCATAATTTCGGGCTCATTGATGAGCTTATAAGTAAACTCAAAACGAATCAGACCGACCGGCGGATGGTGATGTCGCTCTGGCAGAATGACTATCTTGAGACTGCTGTGTTGCCCTCCTGCGTATGGAGTAGTGAGTGGGACGTTACTGACGGCAGGCTTAATGCTTGGGTTCATCAGAGAAGCTGTGACGTGCCGCTGGGACTTCCGTTCAATGTCACTCAGTACTCTGTTCTTCTTTGTATGCTCGCTCAGGTTACAGGTTTGAAGCCGGGAACCATCGACTGGTCTATAAAAGATGCGCACATCTATGTCAACCAGACTTCCGGCGTCGACGAGCAGATAAGGCGGTACGACGAGAACGGCGGAGGGTATCCTTCTCCAAAGCTCTGGCTGAATCCTAAAGTCGACGATTTCTATAAGTTCGACAACTCGGCTGAGTGCCTTGATGTCAAGCTCGTTGATTACCGGCACATGGGGAAAATCTCGTTCCCGATTGCACAGTGAGGAGACTCTGATATGATTAAGATTGTTGCGGCTATCGGCAAGAACCGGGAGCTTGGGCAGAACAATTCGCTCATATGGCACCTTCCCACCGACATGAAGCTCTTTCGGGCAGAAACAATGGGACAGACGGTCGTCATGGGCAGGCTCACATATCTTTCGATTGGAAAACCGCTTCCGAAAAGGCGAAATATTGTCATTTCGAGGGATAAAAGCCTCAGGATTGACGGGGTTGAGATTGCAGGCTCGCTTGAAGAAGCGCTAAGTCTCTGCGAAAATAACTGCTGTATCATTGGCGGGGCTCAGGTCTACTCTCAGGCGATTAAAATCGCTGACGAGCTGGTGCTCACCGAAATAGATGCCAAGTGCCCCGAGGCAGATGCCTTCTTCCCGGAATTCGACAAGACGAAGTATCAGGCCGAAATCTCGGCTGAAGGCAAAGATGATGGGGTCGGGTTCAGGCAGGTTAGGTATAAAAGAATTTTCTGAAGTCAGGACTTCAAAAATATTTTAAAAAGTACTTGCAAACATAGCTAACTTCTGCTATAATATACGTGGAAGCAGAGATGCTTTCCGTGCGGCGGCACGAAAAAGCTGTACTGTATGTGGGGCAGGGTAAATCCCACAGCTAAGGCAATCACACGGTTGCCGAGCCGTGCACCCGGATTTTGGTGTAGTCCGCGCCGGGGACTTAATGATTTCGGCGACAGATTAGATGTTCGGAAGGACATTGAGGCTGACAGCCAGCATAAAACCGCTGATTTGCTTACAACTGCCGGGTGACGTTACGTTGTCCGGCATTTCTTTTACTACAATTGGAGTGGACGTTAAATTTATGACCATAAGTCAGGACAGAAAGGCAATTGTACAGCTAATCAAGGATTCATCGATAACCTATAAGAAATATCTGGTCGGAAGAAAGTTCATGTACGTATTCGACGGACGCTACATAGAAGTAATCTACAAAGCCGAGAATTTCAGACACTTGACCGGTGTCAAGACCTCACTTCCGGCAAAGGCTTTTTATCGGAACGCCACAAGAAACCTGCTGACAGAGTCAGACATTGGTTTTGATTCAGTCCACCCATTTACACTATGTGCAAAGAAGCTTAAACACATCGAAGATGTCGCAAAAATGGCTACCTCAGAATGCATAATGCTGGAAGAGATACAAACAGACACTATGTCATACAGGTTCGGCACTACCGACCTTAACTTCACTCTATGCCTGAACAGGGACAAAAATAAAAAAGGTGAGGAACTTTACGACGGATATGTTGTGCAGTCTCTCAGAGATGGCGATTGCTTTTCGAAAAGTAAAGCTGTTTACCCAGTGACTCATATATTTGCGAAAAACAACGACGATAAGAAGTATTCTGAGCTTCTGTATTCAGACAATTCGCTTTCTGTCGTAGCTTTGCCGGACGATATTCTGGCTCTGCTAGACGATAAACTAAAGGAAAGTAAGACTGAGGTCTTGGCATGATAAAGATATTCCCTCCCAGAATTCCGGGAGGGAATTTTTATTCATCATGGGTCAGGATTCATCCTTTGTGGCGGTTAAGTCCATCTTTTTGATTCTGACGCTGTTGAAGAGGATGGCGACAGTTGAGACGGCGAGGCAAGCAAGGCAGATGAATGCGTCTATCGTTGAGTTCTGGATGAAGAGAGGCGAGAAAGCCATTATCGGGACTGTTACGGCGTTGAATATTATTCCGAACAGGAAGTTTGAAGAGATTGTCTTCTTCGATTCGGAGGAGATTCTGACAGCGTAGGATGCATCCCGGAGGTCGTTCTTCAATAGAATTATCTCGCTTGCTTCAAGCGCTACGTCTGAGCCGTCCTTCATCGAAATTGCGACATCTGCGGCGGCAAGGGCGAGAGCATCATTTGAGCTGTCACCTATCATTGCGACGGTTCTTCCACCATAGCGGAGCTTGCGGATCATATCTGCTTTCTGGGACGGAGTCACGTTCTCGGCGTGGTCGAAAACTCCGACCTCTTCGGCTACGGACTTCCCTGTTCCCTCGCTGTCTCCGGTGACCATTATAGTCCGGATTCCAAGCTTTGCAAGGCGTTCGATGCCCGATTTGCTTGTGGGCTTGAGCTTGTCCTGGAAAGCAATGGCGCCTATCGGTGAGCCGTTTCTCGTGACTGCGGCTATTGTCTTGCCCTGCTCTGTCAGAGGCTGGCAGATGGCGACGTAGCCCTCAAATTCACCTATAAATATTGCGTCGGCTCTTCCGACGGAAATGCTGTCTTCTTCTATTACTCCCTTGACTCCGAAGCCCTCAACGGACTCAAACACGTCGCAATCTGTAGGGTCGATGTCGTTCTTTTTGGCATAGTCGAGAACAGCAGAGGCTATCGGGTGGGTTGAGTGCGACTCAAGAGAAGCCGCAATCATGACAACTTCCACAGCATCCGTCCCGAACGGAATTACATCGGTTACAAAAGGCTTTCCGACTGTTATGACGCCCGTCTTGTCCATAACGACAGTGTTTACAGCCTCTATCTTTTCAAGTGCGGACGGGCTCTTGTAGACAACGCCCTCGCGCTCGCCTCTTGAGACTGCAGCATTTACTGCAAAAGGAACTGCGAACAGCGCGGCAGATGGGCAGGATGTCAGAAGCATTCTCTCAAGAGCTTCCAAAGACTTTCCGAAATCCTTTGAAGCCATCAGCCAGATGAAGAACGTAAGAATTGCAATGCCAACTGCACAGAGAGCGTATACTCTCTCGTTTCTCTGAAGATGAGTGTACACCTTGGAATCGGAGCTCTTCGCGGACTCCGCATTCCTTGCGGCGACCACCATTTTCCCGAGATTCGTATCCTCGCCCATGCTTTCGGCTCTTATTGTTATAAATCCGCTCCGGCAGACTGTTCCGGCAAAAACAGCGTCTCCATTTGTCTTTTCAACAGGCAATGCTTCGCCAGTGAACAGGCTTTCGTCGACGCCTGCTCTTCCCGAAACCACAGAACCATCACAAGGGAAGTTCTCGCCAGGCTTCACCAGAATAGTGTCTCCCTCGGAAATATCGCTTAGTGGAACAGTGTACTCGACATTGTTTCTTACAACCGTGACATTCTTCGGAAAAAGCTCCTTGAGCTTGTCGGCAGTCGAGCCTCTTGATTTGTTCATCTTCTCTTCGAGATACTCCCCTGCCATCATGAATAGGATTATTACGGCACATGCCTCGAAATGGATTCTATCGGCATAGTCCTCCCTACTGATTATAACCATGACAAGTGAGTAGAAAGATGTTACTGTCGCAAGACCTATCGCTATTGCGGCAAGACTTTCCAGATTCGGATTGAACTTAAGAAGCCTTCCGAAGCCGCGCACATACACCTCTTTCCCCAAAAACAGAATCGGGACAAAGAGAGCGAGTCGCACAAGAGACATGATGGCGACATTCTCATCTAAAAGCGGAATCGGGAACCCGAATGCCCTCACTCCTGCAAGGTAGAGAAGTAAAATTGTCAGTATTGCAACGCCGACAATACTGCCGAGCGTGACAGAACGCTTTTCTTCATCAGGTTTTTGAACGGAATTTGAGACGATTTTTTTCGCCGCAGTATTTCCTTCCATAATATCACCCCTTATTTCTATAGATTATACCACCTTTTTCGACATAAATCAACTTATTATGCTTAAAAAACAAAGCCCCATTCCCGAAAATTTGAGGAATAAGGCTTTTTGAGTGATATTTTTTAAGACGGCATATTAAAGACCAGCTCAGTCCAGCTGAGCATAGATTTCGGCTATCAGCTCTTCGAGTTCGTCGATTCTTGCTTCGCATTCGGCGACATAGGCTTCATAGTCCACCATCCGCTCCTCAAGCGTCTGATTTTCTCGGATAAGGCTTTCCCTGACATTGGCGATGGTCGAAAACTCGCAGTCGTCATTTTCGGAATATGTCGCAATGGTGCTCAGAAGCATTGAAATGAAGGTTTCTGTGAGGGTTCCTGAACGGATCGAATCAATATCAATGGCTATTATCATAGAAGCCAGATTTGAATAGGACGAGCTGAATCTTGTGAAGGATGTGCTGTCGACGGTGAGATAGGAATAGTCGAATGTGATGTAGCCGTCGGAGGTTATTCCAGATGTCGGCGAAGAATTGTATACTGTGTATCCGGCGAAACCGTCCGAAATGACCATTTCGACTGCCGAATCGGACGAATAATCGCTTCTAAGAAGGAAGATGTCGGAGTAATCAATTCCGGCTCCGGACATATATGACATCATCGCGGCGACGGTTTCGTTTATCTCGGTTGTATACACCGAAGCCGTGAGCATGATTTCGTGCTCATAGGACGAAGCGGTCGCTGCAAGCGTTTGAAGCACTGTAAGATCATCGACGCAGTCTAGAACTATAACCGGCTCGAAGCCGTATTCAGTCGCCTTGTCCTCGACATAAATCATGTCTTCCTCAGACGTGATGACGAATCCCACTACAAACCGGGCTGTTTCACTCGTGTCTGTGAGGCTGTCGGCGGCGGAGGTTATGCTTCTTTTGAGCTTGGTAACCTCGTCCTCGTATTCCTTTGCCTCGGCTATTGCGGCTTCAAGCCTGGCTTTTTCATCAGACGCATTTGACCTGTATCTATACGCCATAACGCCGAAAACTACCAGTACAATAACCGACAGCAACGCGAAAAATATATTTCTCCTTACATGATCTGGCATACTTCACCTTCTATCTTCTCACTGTTTTCTCAAAATCTTTTTCAGTATCCGCTTGAGCTTGTTCTTCACCCTGAACCAGAGCTTTCTTATTGGAAAGGTAAAATTCCAGAACCGGACATAGAGCTTATACGACCGGTCATTAACAGAAATCTCGCGCGAATTTTCCTTGCCGCTTCTCCAGAATGACTTCGCAACTCCCTTTATATCCTCAATCGGCACCCTTTCGAGAGAATAGGTGTTGTCTCCTCGAATCAGGGCGACATCTCCGTCAAACGAAATGACTCTGTGAAGAACCTGGGTTCCGTCATCACGGACGTACAGAACCACGTCGTTTATTTCCGGTCTTCCGTCAAGCTTTTCAATCAGGACGTGGGAAGTATAGCTATAGAGAAGCGGATTCATGCTGACGCCCTTTATGGGGATGACGATAAAGCCGGAGCTTTCGAGCTCCGAAAGCCTTGTTGTATTCTCCATGTCGCTTAATCTACCAAGAATCCGGCTTCGCGCATTTCGCCTATCATAGACTGGACGTCGTCATAGATTTTCTTGCGGTCTTCCTCAGTCTCGGCGTTGTTTTCTTTCATGAGAACCTCAGTTATTTCTTCGGGAGTCTTGCCGTCAGCTAAGCCCTCCCAGATTGTCTTTGCGGTTTCGTTTAATTTAACCATTCCGTGGAAGCTCTTGCTCGCCTCGCCGGTGGCGACTACAACATACTTTCCCGCAACCTTTCTTATAATAAAGCCTTCCTTAACTTTCATCTTGGCATCCTCCATTGCTTGTTAATTTCTTCTATTGTTGTTTCTTTTTCTGAACGATGATACTTTTCGCCGGTCAGCGCTTCAAAGCTCGTCTTCACTGCTTCCTCGGAGATGTCGCAGTTCAGGAGATACAAAGGAAGCCTTGTTATGATTTCGTTGAACAGACCGAGCATAAGTCCTGTCGCTTCCGGTTCATACGGGTGGAACATCTGCCGGAGCATGAGGGAGATCGCCTCCTCCGGGTCAACCGGGCGGATTGTGTTACTGTCACCCTCCTCTTCAAGCCTTCTGACAAAGCAGATTCCCGCCATATCGGCACTATGTTTCCGGTTCCAGCCTTCCTTGCCGCACCAGGGAGTGTCGTATGCACGGATAGTTCCATCCGGCTTGATGTGGAAAATAGGCTTGTCGCCGTTTACTATTCCGACATCGTCTCCTAGATACCTTTTCCAGAGACCAATATGAGTTGACTTTCCGGTTCCACTTGTGGCGGTGAAGAGATACGCCTTGTCCTTATAGGAGATGCACGCTCCATGGAGCGCAACCCTGTCATGATAAGGAAGCTTTGATGCTATGACGGAATAGATTGCGTCACGTTCAAGAAACTCATCCCGCATTTCGGGGCTGTATTCCCTGAGCTCTTCAATCCTCGAATCCTCGGCATACACCGAGAAATCGGGCGTCTCGTTGTCGGACAGGTAATCCCGGCAGAACCATCTTAAGTATTCAAACCGGCTTTTCACTTCGATTGTGAGCCCTGCAAGCTCAACATTAAATATATCCATCTGTTTACTACCCTTCCAAAAAAAAGCGTCCTGCGACCGAATCCGACCGCAGGACACTCTAAGTCAGACTAAGCTAACTATATTGTGCCATATTACGAAGCATTTTTCAAGTGTTTTCGCGAAAATTTTTATGTTATCCACGTCCAAACTTCTGCTTGTCATGAACACTTATCTCGTCACCGATCTGAACTTCGATGATTTTGAGCTCGGTTACTGCGGTGACTGTGTGGCGGGTTCCGGCTTTCATCTCGATGATGTCACCGATTCCTACTTCACGCTTTTTGTCATCGAGGGTTACGATTCCCTCTCCGGAAATGACATTCCAGATTTCATCACGTCTCATGTGGCTGTGGTAGTACATTCCGTGTCCAGGATTAAGCGTAACCTTTATCGTGAGGCTGTTTTCCTCGACATCTAAGACTCTGAAGCTTCCCCAGGACTTCTCGGCAAACATAACCTGCTGATCTATCTTGTCGACATATGGCTTGATGTAGCTTGACTGCTCCTTGTCGGAAACCAGGATTCCCTCCGGGCTTGCAGAGACGACGACATCATGAAGACCCATGCAGATAACAGGGACATTCAGCTCATTCAGGACATGGACATTTTCGCATGAGTCGTTCAGTACTGCATCGCCGATAGTCGGCTGATCCATGGCTTCAGTCAGCGTGTTCCAAGTCCCCAAATCCTTCCACTCGCCTGAGAAGCGCATTACCTGAATCTTCGGCTCCTTCTCGACTACGGCATAGTCAAAGCTGATTTTCGTCAGTGTCTCATATTTTGAGAACAAGTCCTGATAGTCGGTGAAATCGATGAGTTCGTGAGCCTTGTTCAGGACATAGCTGAGCTTATAGGCGAAAACTCCACCGTTCCAGAGTGCACCCTTAGAGATATACTCCTCGGCTGTCTTAGCGTCCGGCTTTTCCTTGAAGGATTCGACCTCGCTTGTGTTAGAATCAGACCTCGGGATGATGTAGCCGTACTTTTCGCTGGGATATGTCGGCTCGATTCCCATGAGAACTAAGTTTGCTTCGCCTTTGGAAGCCTGCTCACAGAGATTCTTTATCGCCACGAAATAGTCGTCCTCGACGTACGGGTCTACAGGGCATACCACCACCGACTCGTCGGCGGGAACGCCCATAACATCGTGAAGATATGCAGTTGCAAGGGCTATCGCCGGGAAGGTGTCGCGGCGGCAGGGCTCGACGGATACTCCGACATCCTCGCCTAGCTGGTTATGGATTGCGGAAACCTGGGCTTTTGAAGTGGCGATCGTGACTGTGGCGTCCGGGTCTACTGACTTGATCTGGCGATAGACACGCTGAACCATCGATTCATAGTCGCCATCTTCGGTTTTGAAAATCTTTATAAATTGTTTGGAGCGGATGTCATTCGACAATGGCCAGAGGCGCTTGCCCGAACCGCCCGAAAGTAAAATAATATTCATTTTTTCTCCCACATTTTTATATTAAATACGCCTGAGATTACAGACAGATAGGTTGCGGGCAGATGATATCCGCCACAACATTTTATCTCTCTGCTCTCATAGGATTGTTTAAGAAGTCCTCATACGAAAGTCTGATTCCGTCTTCAAGCTCGGTTTTGTATGTCCAGCCGAGTGCGGTTGCCTTGCTTACATCAAGAAGCTTTCTCGGTGTGCCGTTCGGCTTAGAAGGATCCCAGCGGATTTCTCCCTCATAGCCGATGACTTTTGCAACCAATTCCGTAAGCTCTTTTATGGTGAGCTCCTTGCCGGTTCCGGCGTTGACAGTCTCATTGCCGCTGTAGTTGTTCATTAAGAACACGCAGAGGTTCGCAAGGTCGTCGACATAGAGGAATTCTCTTAACGGGCTTCCGTCGCCCCAGCAGGTGACGTACTCCTTGCCCTCTACTTTTGCTTCATGGAAGCGGCGGATGAGTGCAGGGAGAACATGGCTGTGAGTCGGGTGGTAGTTGTCGTTGGGTCCATAGAGATTAGTCGGCATTACCGAGATATAGTCAGTGCCATACTGACGGTTCAGGAACTCGCAGTATTTAAGACCGGAAATCTTGGCAAGAGCATATGCCTCGTTGGTCTTTTCGAGCTCACCCGTCAGAAGACAGCTCTCCGGCATAGGCTGAGGTGCCATTCTCGGATAAATGCAGGAAGAGCCTAAGAATTCGAGCTTCTTGCAACCGTTTTTCCAGGCTGAGTGGACGACGTTCATCTCCAAAATCATGTTGTCGTACATAAAGTCAGCAAGTGCGCTCTCGTTGGCGACGATTCCGCCGACCTTTGCAGCCGCAAGGAAGACGTATTCCGGTTTTTCTTCAGCGAAGAAGGCTTCGACAGCGTCCTGGCGGGTCAAATCGAGCTCTTTATGGGTTCTTGTGATTATGTTGTTGTAGCCCTGGCGGTTGAGTTCACGGACTATTGCGGAGCCGACCATTCCGCGATGACCGGCAACATATATTTTTGCATTTTTCTCCATCATAATTTTATTCTCCCTTTTCGAGATTTGCAATTGCGCACTCTACTGCGACTTTCTTCATGTCGTGCTCGACCATGATTCTGACTAATTCTTCAAAGCTGGTCTTTACAGGATTCCAGCCGAGCTCAGTCTTAGCCTTTGTCGGGTCGCCCCATAGGTTGACGACGTCGGTCGGGCGGTAGAAGTCAGGGCTGACTTCAACAAGAATCTTGCCGGTTGCCTTGTCGATGCCCTTTTCATCCATTCCTTCACCCTGCCATTCGAGCTCAATTCCGGCATAGTGGAACGCAAGAGTTGCAAACTCTCTTACAGAGTGCTGAACGCCGGTTGCAATTACGAAGTCTTCAGGGGTTTCATGCTGGAGAATGAGCCACATGCACTCGACGTAGTCCTTCGCATAGCCCCAGTCGCGGAGGGACGAGAGATTGCCGAGATAAAGCTTGTCCTGCTTGCCCTGAGCGATTCTTGAAGCCGCAAGGGTTATCTTTCTTGTGACAAATGTCTCGCCACGGCGTTCCGATTCGTGATTAAAGAGGATTCCCGAACAGCAGAACATATTGTAGGCTTCGCGGTACTCTTTCGTAATCCAGAAGCCGTACTGCTTGGCGACGGCATACGGGCTGTAGGGATGGAAAGGAGTAGTTTCTCTCTGAGGGACTTCCTCGACTTTTCCGTACAATTCCGAAGTCGAAGCCTGATAGATTCGGCAGGTGTCCTTCAAGCCTGTCAATCTTACTGCTTCAAGGACTCTGAGAACGCCGGTTGCATCGACATCTGCTGTAAATTCGGGGACATCGAAACTGACCTGAACATGGCTCTGGGCGGCGAGATTATATATCTCGTCCGGTCTAACGCTTCCGATTACGGAAACAAGGCTTAATGAATCGCCCAAATCTCCGAAATGGAGATGGAAGTGCTCGTTTCCCTCAAGATGAGCGATGCGCTCCCTGTAGTCGACCGATGAACGGCGGATAATTCCGTGGACATCATAGCCCTTTTCAAGAAGGAACTCGGCTAAATACGAGCCATCCTGACCTGTGATACCGGTTATTAATGCTTTTTTCATTTGTTTTACTCCAATACTATCTTATTTTGCGCACATTTTTCAGCTGCTGTTATGGCGATTGCAAAATCACCAGTAGGTTATGATATACCATTTTCAGCTTCGTTTCGATACATTATATTGAGAGTTAATAGCACAATCTTGCTTTTTTGATGACAGTGTGCTATAATGGTCTCAAGTTATATTGATAGAGGTGCAACCATGACAGATACTCATTTCATGACCGACAACAATGTTGTCAAGTCGAACAGAATCATCTACACTTCGACTGCGTTTGCAAGGACGAATCTCATCTATCTTCAGGAGGTCGGGGAGCTTAACGCCTTAAGACCGCATGAATCAAAGCGAACCGGCTTGAGCTCCTATCTCTTCTTTATCGTGAAAAAAGGCAGTGGCACTCTCACCGTCGGCGGAACAAGATTCGAGATGACCGAGGGAGATTGCGGATTTGTCAACTGTTCGCAGGAATACAGCCACCGGTCTTCTGATGACCTGTGGCAGCTACAGTGGGTGCACTTCTATGGGTACAGTATGGACGGAATTTTTGAAAAATATCGCGAACGCGGCGGAGAATTCCGGTTCCGACCGATTGACGGGTGCGGGAAGCTCTCCGAAATAATATCGGAAATCTACCGGACAGCTTCGGGAGAATCCTACATCCGCGACATGGAAATCAACGGGCTTTTAAGCCTCATGCTGACCGAAATCATGCGCAATAGCTGGAATCCGGAAAGGCACGGAAGTGATCTCGCCAAAAGAAACGACCTGCAAAGCGTCCGGGACTATCTCGACGAAAACTATCGTGAAAACATTCGACTCGACGATCTTGCCATCAAATTCTACATCAGTAAGTACTATCTTGCGCACATTTTCAAAGAGCAATACGGCACGACGATTAACGGGTATCTGACGCAGGTGAGAATCACGAACGCAAAAAAGCACCTGCGCTTCTCCGACCGAAGTCTTGAAAGCATAGGTGCTGATTGTGGGTATTCTGATGTTAATTACTTTATAAGGATGTTCAAGAAAGCCGAAGGAATGACACCTAGCGAGTTCCGGAGGAGGTGGAGGGCGTAAAACTACCCCAAAATCTCGCAATCGAAGACTGCTACTCCGCTGTCCTGGAATACGGCATGAAGGTGGGTGAAAAGTTCGGATTTCGTGACATTCTTCTTAAGGACTATCTGGAGGAATCCGCCGCCTCCTGCTCCACAGATCATTCTGCCGTCGATCAGGTCGTCAATCGAGGCGAAAATCTGGTCGATGCAGGTGTTTGTGCTTCCGGAATCAAGGCGCTTGCTCTCCTCCCAGTGCTCGCTCATCAGCTTGGCGAATCCGTCGACATTGCCTTTTTCGAGCTCGAAGCGCATAAGGACTGCAAGGCGCTGAATGTTATAGTGGGCTTCAAGAGAAGTCGGGTCGTTGGTGACATAGCGTCCGACGACATCACGAAGAAGATTTCTTGCAAGTCTGCGCTGACCGGTGTAGATGAGGGCGAAGCGGGAGTTGAGCTCCGCAAGAGTTTCATCGCTTATGTTGAGTGGAGTGCAGATTATCTCCTGCTTGAGACTAGGACGGGATGTGACCATCTTGACGCCAGGGGCGAGTCCTCCCACCTGATCCCGCCAACCGCCGCCTGTCGACATAAGCTGTTCCATGCAGAGAACTCTCTGGTACATCTCATCGGCTGAGATTTCGGTGCCGGTGAGTTCATATATGCCTTTTATGCAGGCTCCCGCCAGGATTGAACTTGTTCCGAGCCCTGAGCCTTTCGGAATATTTATGACCCTTGTATTGAAGTAGAGACCGCCGCCGAGATGCGCGCAAATCTCATCAACCGTTCCGGTTGTCTGATACGGGATAAGACCGCTTGCGATAAGAGCCGCTTTATGGAGCGCGAATGCATCCTGAGGGTTGCGGCAGTTCTGAAGTTCCGAGAGATCGCCGGTAAATTCTTTATATGCTCCGATATCTGTCGAACAAAGGACGATTTTGGGCTCATCAAGCTCGCGGAGAGTGACTTCAATCGGGAGTTCGCCATTAAGGCTGATTGCGGCATTAAGAACCGTTCCGCCGTGCTCCATGCAGTATGGCGGAGTATCGCTCCATCCTCCTCCAAAATTGACACGGACAGGAAGACAGGTCTTCACTTCCGGCTTGACTATTTTCGCATTGCTTCTGTAGGAAGTGTCCTTGACTGCATTCGCAAGAACCGTATCGGAAATTGTAGCAAAGCACATGTCAGCGTACTTGCTCTCGCCGGTCAGCTTCCAGAGATAGGCATAGATGCGGATGAGCTTTGAGAACTGGGCAGGGTCGTCCTTGTCCTGCCTTGACGCCTTGTCAAGAAGATAGTTAATTGTGTGCTTGTCGATGTTCGGATAGCTCTTCCTGACTTCCTCGGCTGAGACACCGTTATCGATATTCTCTAAAATTGCCTCGGCGACAACCTGCTCATAAAGATTTTCCTGCCACGGAAGAATCGCCGTGACATCGGCACGATTGAAGCTGTCCTTTAGGCTGATTGTTTCAGAGCCATTCTCAGGCTTCCAGCCGTTATGAAGATTCAGAGAAAGAGTTGCCTTGACGGCTTCTTCGATAGTATTGCATATAGGATAGATAGGCGCTGTCCAAAGCGGCTCACCAATATCGTTGCCGAAAAGAGTACTCTCTTTCGGATTATCATCGACGCCGTACATGCGGCAGACGAAGCGCCCGTCGTCAAGCTTCAAACCGTGAAGGACTGTTCCGTCGGGAACGGTTTCACCGGTCAGAGTGACGCCGGAAATGACGCACTTCTCCCCTACTTTTGAGTAACGGTGAATTCTCGAATCCTCGATATAACTGCCTGTTCCGACCGTTGCACGGCGGCTGACATAGCTGTTCGAGACGGCGAAATCTCTCGGAGACAAATTGCTGTTGATGGTCGAAGACCAATCTAAGAATCTATACTCGTCCATGCCATCGGTCATGAGATGCCGGAGCTCACGGGTCGTTCCAAAGTGGATAAACGATGCCGGAAAAAGGCGGATGAGTTTCATATTGTAGCCGGAAAGAGTGTTCCAGAGTGCCGTTCTGCAGTCATGCAATTCATCCGTGAAGTCGCCCTCAGGCTTTTCTTTGTAGAACTGCTCTAAAGTTGAGCCAGTAGCCAACGGGTACAGGAAATCGGCATAGAAGGATAGTCTTGCATCATCGTTCACGAATTTATGGTAGTTTTCGTCGGTATCTATGAGTTTATATAAATCGTTAAGAACTTCAGAAGTGAGAATTACAGCGCCAGTGTCGATGTCGACCTTGCCATTTGAATCGACTGCGCCGACGCCAGTGAGTGTTTCAACAGTCTGCTTGTGGAGGAATCTTCCGACGTTGCCGTTATCATCTTTTAAGTAAACGCCGTGATTCTTGCCGGTTTCGACATTTTCTTTTATCGAGAGTGCAGCCGCGCCTTCACCATAGAAGTCAATCTGCAAAGCGTTGAAAAGAAGCAGGACATCGCCCGAGCAGACGAGCATACCGTCGGAAATTCTGCTGGTAACGGTACTCATTCCAATCATGAACTCGTCGAAAAGTGTCGAGCGGCGACCGTCAGGAAGGAGTCTCGGAACAGAAGAAAAGAGCTTTCCGCAAGCCGAATACTGCGGCACACGCTTGCTGTCGCCGCCGGAATGGATTACAAGAATTTTCTTTCCCAAAAACGGGTTTTCGGAACCGGATTCGCTGTCATCGGCAACATATTTTATGCAGGAAAAAGTAGCTCCGCCACTTCCGACGCGCTTTCCTCTCAAATCGGGAATTACGGCATAGTGAGTCTTAGCTGGAAGCAGATTTTGCTTCAGCCTGTGCTCAATCTGCACCCGATAAGCCTTCGCCTGCGCCTCATTGCTGGCGGTAAGTATGACATAATCCCAAGTGGAAAGCTTCGGGTTTTCAAGTGTTTCAAGATAATAATCAAGCGCGTCCCGATAGGACTGCTGTTCAAATAAAGTAGTATAACGGTTCATAGCCCGGCTCCTTTGACTTTGATGGCTTAATTATAGCATATTGGTTGAGAAAGGTCAACGGGAGTTTATAAAAAGTTCAAGGCTGTGCTTGATATCGTTGCAGGAATATGGTATAATAAATGTGAAAGAGGTGATCAGATGCCGACAATTTGTGCATTCAGAGGAATTAAAATCAGTATTTATTGGAATGACCATATGCCGCCGCATTTTCATGCTACTTATGGCGGTTCAGAAGTTCTCGTCTCAATAGAGGAGCTTGAAGTTCTCGAAGGAACTATGCCATCAAAACAGCTAAAAATGCTTTTGGGCTGGGCGGCATTTCACCAGGAAGAACTCAGAGAAAATTGGGAATTGGCAAGGCAGAAGCAGAGCTTGTTCTCTATCGAGCCCTTGAAGTAATATAGATTCTGGGTGAAACTATGTCCAAAAGCGTTGAATACTATCTTTCCAAAGGCTTTGATCAGAAAGCCGCGGAGTACTTTGCGGCTGGAAGAAGAAAAATTTCAAGTGTTTCTGCGAACGATGATTACACCTTGACCATACTCTTTGACAACGGAGAAAGACGCCTTCTGGATGTAAAAGCCTTTATCCGCGAGGGCAGTGTCTTTGGAGTTTTGTCCGACAAAAGCACATTCAGAAGAGTCTATCTCGACGACAGCAGGAGCATTTCGTGGGACATTGACCCTGATGTCGACAGCAACGAGGTCTTGGAAAACAAAATCGATCTTTGCCCAGACAGTTGCTATATGGACAGCATTCCAATTCCTGAAAAATAATTTTGCATAGTCAACGCCCCTGACGGAGAATATCTCTGTCAGGGGTGTTTCACACACTACTTATGAAAGAGGCATACAGCAATTTCTTGCTGGGCTCGAACTAACTTATTTTAGGAAACTCGATTGTTACTGTTGTGCCGACGTTTTCTTTGCTGTCGAGGGTGATTTTGGCGTCGTGGTAGATGGCGCCGTGCTTGACAATCGACAAGCCTAAGCCTGTGCCGGGGACTTCGCTTGAATGGCTCTTGTCGACACGATAGAAGCGCTCGAATACTCTGTCTGTCTCGGACTGCGGGATTCCGCAACCGGTGTCAGATACTTTCAGAACCACGCTGTCAGCAGTATTCCCAACACTTATCATTGCCTTGCCGCCACGGTGGTTGTACTTGATGGCGTTATCGGCGAGGTTATAGACCATCTCATCGAGGATTCTAAGGATTCCGAAAACGGTTGCGTTTTCGCCTTCAACGGTGAGTTCGACGCCCTGCTTCTCGGCTTCCCCCGAAAGACGTTCACGGACGCTTTCCGAGAGAGTGAGAAGGTCTACGTCTTCCTTGTCAAGTCCTCCCACATTTCCTTCATCAAGCTCTGAAAGCTTGATTATGTCGCCGATCAGGGCAATAAGCCGCTGGGCTTCGTCATAGATGGACTTTGAGAAGTCTTTGGAAAGTTCTGCCGGAACATCCCCCGCCATCAGCATTTCCGCAAAGCCGGAGATTGACGTTAAGGGAGTTTTGAGCTCGTGGGAGACGTTTGATGTGAACTCCCGGCGGAGCTGTTCTCGTTCCTGGCTTTCAGTTACATCGAGAATTATGATTACTGCGCCGATTACGGCGTTTTCTTCGTATACAGGGCTTGCAATGAGGCTGTAGCAACGTCCCGATATTTCCATCGAGCTCTCGGCTTTCTCACCGGAAAGTGCAGACTCAATGGCAGTCCGAAGTCCCTTTGTACGGTTATATCTCAAAACACTTCCTGTAACGGGAGTGCTGAGTCCGAGAAGGCTCAAAGCCGCACTGTTATATGTGAGAACGCAGAGGTCCTTGTCGATAACTAAGAAGCCTTCGCTCATGTTCTCGGTTATCAGCCGGAACTCCGACTGCTGTTTTTCAGCACTTTTTATCTGCTCCGCTATCGTTCTTCTTTGAGCAGAAAGTTTGTTGAGAAGCGGAGTGAGCTCCTCATAGGTCTCATTTTTTTCAGGAGCATCGAGATTGAGGTTATTAATCGGCTCTACAATCGACTTTGAAGCTCTGAGCGAGAGAAGAAGTGACAGCAGAAGTGCTATTGCAAGAACAACCAGAACCGGGCGGATAAGTCCAAGAAGAACCATCCAGACGGAATACTCGGTTGCCGCAACTCTCAGAACACTTCCGTCATCCAAAAGAATTGCGTAGTAGACCGTTTTCTCGGTAAGGGTCTCCGAATAACGTGTGCTGGAGCCGGTGCCGGTCTCGAAGGCTTCGATTATCTCTTCACGGTCGGAGTGATTTTCGAGAGTTTCCGCATCGGCGGCGGTATCATAGGTGACGGTGCCGTCGGAGGCAATAATACTGATTCTCGACTCTTCATCTCCGTAGCCTTCGATAAGCCCGGTTCCCTCCTGATTTACAACATATGCGATGTACTCAGCCTTTTCCTGAAGCTCGCTCAGAAGTCTTGTCTCGAAATAATCGTACAGCACACCCATTATGAGGACAACGCTTGCAACCAAAACAAGCAGTGCAACAATTATCGCTGAGTGAAATATTTTTTTACTGAGAGTGCTCATTTCACTACTCTCCTATCCTGTAACCAACTTTTTTGACCGTCTGAATAAGGTGCCCCGATTCGCCGAGCTTCTGGCGGAGGGTTCTTATATGGACGTCTAAAGTTCTTGACTCGCCGTAGTATTCGCCCCAGATGTGACTTAAGAGCTCTTCCCTGCCGACGACCTTGCCGTTAGCCTGAAGTAGCATGAGAAGAATGCTGTACTCCTTAAACGACAGAGATACCGGCTCTTCTCCCACACGGACGGTATGCTTTTCTGAGTCGAGATAAATGTCACCGACATGATATTCGGTGGTCTTGTCAACCTGCTTGCCGCTTCTGCGAAGGACTGCACGGACACGTGACGAGAGCTCAGTCATCCCGAATGGCTTTGTTATATAGTCGTCCGCTCCCAAATCGAGTCCGGTGACTTTGTCGAACTCCGAGCCCTTTGCCGTAAGCATTATAACAGGCATATCTGATTCTGCTCTGACTTTTTTGAGGATTGACAGTCCGTCCTCCTCGGGAAGCATAATGTCAAGTAGCAGTAGCTCCGGCTTCTCGTGCCTATACTCCTCCCAGAATTCGGAAGGTGTCGGGAAACCGGTTATGTCGTGACCTTCTTTTGACAGTGCATAGCAGATGAGCTTTCTTATATTGTCGTCATCTTCTACTAAATAGATTCTCGCCAAGACCATCACTCCTAACATAGCTATAATCTGATTATAGCACACTTTCAAGTGCTTCGCAACTATGCCTGAGGTCTTTGTTTATGTTCTCCACTTACAGAGTAGATAACCCATTCAGCTATATTGACGGCGTGGTCGCCGATTCTCTCGAAGTACTTTGCAATCATGAGTAAATCGATATAGAGTTCGCCCTTGCCGCTCTTCTGCTCGACTGCCGCAATAAGCTCATTCTTGACGGCGTCGAAGAGTCTGTCGACGACATCGTCCATAGCGATTACTGCCTTTGCGGCGGCTACGTCCTTGGTGACGAACGAATTGACGCTCTCTGTAACCATCCGGACAGTTGCTTCAGCCATATCATAAATCTGGATTTCTCCACCGACTTTTAAAGGTGCGATGTTCTTTGCGACGTCGGAGATATCAAATGCCTGGTCGCCGATTCTCTCCATATCAGAAGTCATGCGAAGTGCGGAAGAGATTACTCTTAAATCGGTTGCAACCGGCTGTTCACGGATTATCAGCTTCATGCAAAGGTCCTCAATTTCGCGCTCCTGGCGGTCAATCTGTCTTTCCGCCTCGGCGGCGTTGTCTAAAAGTCTACTGTCTGCTGTCGAAAGATACTTCACAGCAGATGCAATTGCGTCCTCGCAGAGTGCGCCCATTTCTATAAGCTCGTTATTTAAAAGTTCAAGTTGCCTTGAAAGATTCTCTCTCATTATCCGAACCTCCCCGTTATGTATGCTTCTGTGCGGTCGTCTGAAGGAGAACTGAACATCTTGTTCGTGTCGCCGTACTCGACAAGCTCGCCCAAAAGGAAGAAGGCTGTCTTGTCGGCAATTCTCGCCGCCTGTTGCATATTGTGAGTTACTATTACTATTGTGTAGTTCTTTCTGAGTTCGAGTGCGAGCTCTTCGATTTTAGATGTTGAAATCGGGTCAAGTGCGGAAGTCGGTTCGTCCATAAGGACTACCTCCGGCTCGACCGCTATTGTTCTTGCGATGCAGAGTCTCTGCTGTTGTCCGCCGGAAAGTCCCAGGGCACTCTTCTTCAGTCTGTCCTTGCACTCGTCCCAGATTGCCGCCTGTCTTAAAGACCTTTCAACCGCTTCGTCGAGCTGGACCCTTGACTTGACGCCCTGAACCCTAAGACCGTATGCTACGTTATCATAGATACTCATCGGGAAGGGATTTGGCTTCTGGAAGACCATTCCGACACGTCTACGAAGAACTGAGACATCGATGTCCTTGTATATATCCACACCTGCGAGTGTGAGTTTACCCTCTATCTTTACGCCTTCGACTAAATCGTTCATTCGGTTGAGGGACTTTAAAAAGGTCGATTTTCCGCAACCGGAAGGTCCTATCAGCGCAGTGATACGGTTCTGCGGGATTGCGATGCTAACGTCCTTTATAGCGTGGTTTTCGCCGTACCAGAGATTCATGTGCTCAACGTCAATGAGAGTTTCGCCTTCGGTCAGAGTCTCTGTATTCTGAACGGTTCTTATTTCTTTGTCGTCGTTTTCGACCCTCGCAATATCCATCTCAGCCTTCATTCTCCGTCCTCCTCTTTAGCTTCTTGCCGGCAATCTTTGCGGCTGTATTTATTATAAGTGTAAGAATAAGCAGTATGAATGCGATTGCGAACGCTGTTCCCGAGTCGGCACGCTCTTTGGCGTAGACATAAAGTGCAACCGCAAGTGTTGAGCCGGAATGGTTCGGAGTTATTGCTTCAAGCGGAGTGTAGATGACGTCTGCCATGCCTGCGGTGAAGAGAAGCGCCGCACTCTCGCCGACGATTCGACCTATCGAGAGAATACAGCCGGTGACGATGCCGTCGATTGCAGAAGGCAGGACAACGGTGCGGACCATGTGCCACTTTCCGGAACCCAATGCAAGTGAACCTTCACGGTAGCTGTTCGGAACGGTCTTCAAGCTTTCCTGGACAGTTCTGACTATCGTCGGAAGAGTCATGATTACGAGCGTGAGAGATCCTGCAAGAAGACTCGTTTTGAGCTTGAAGGTCTGAACAAAGATGAGCATACCGACCAAGCCATAGATGATTGACGGGATTCCCGCAAGTGTTTCGGTTGCAAACTCTATCACAGCAACTGCTTTCTTGTTTTTTGCATATTCATTTAAGTATATCGCCGCTCCGGTTCCTACCGGGAGTACGATTACAAGAGTCATTATTACCACATAAATGGTGTTTAAGATGTTCGGGAGGATTCCCGTGATGCCTTTTAAGTAGCTGACGCCGTTCGAGAGAAATTCCCATGAGATATTCGGAAGTCCTCTTATGACTATTACCACTATCACAAACAGCACTGCGGCGATGATTACTACTGCCGAAAGATATACAAGTGTCTTGAGAAGTGCTGTTTTTACTTTTCGGGAGGTTGAAATCCCTGAGCTCTTTTTCAAATCTTTCATAAGTTATTTGTCCTTCTTGCGTTTTACAACAAGATTCAGTATTAGGTTTACTATCATGATGAATACGAAGAGTACCAATGCGATGCTGAAAAGTGCCTGACGCTGGAGTCCTGAGGAGTAAGCCATTTCGCTTACAATCACCGTTGTCAGGAATCTGACGCTCTTGAAGAGACCCGGCATATTTGCGACGTTTCCGGCTACCATCATTACCGCCGTTGCCTCGCCGATTGCTCTACCTGTTCCCATTACCAAGGAAGCTAATATTCCGCTCTTTGCCGCAGGAATTGTGACTTTGAATATAGTTTCTGTTTTGTTGGCACCGAGTGCAAGTGAAGCTTCCTCGTACTCCTTCGGCACTGCTCTTATTGCGGTTTCGGACATCGAGATAACCGACGGGAGAATCATGATTATCAGGACTACTATTGCTGAGAAGAGATTTGCTCCATCCGGGAGGTTAAACATTTCTCTGACTGCCGGTACTACATAAATCATTCCGACAAGTCCGAACACTACCGACGGGATTCCGCTCATCAGGTCGACTATCGAACGCATAACCCCTGAGAATCTCTTGCCGGACATCTTTGCTATGCATACGGCACACAAGAGTCCCAGAGGAAATCCGATAAGCATTGCTCCGAAGGTTCCGAAGACGCTAGTTAAGATGAACGGAAGTATTCCATAGGAGGGATTGTCACCCGTTGATTTCCAGACGGTTCCGAGGAGGAAATTGAATAGTCCGATTTCTTTTATTGCCGGGATTCCGGAGCTTATCAGATATACTGTTATTACTACTACAAGTGCAACAGCTAAAAAGCCACAGATTGTGAATATCGCGTTCATCACTGTATCGAGAACATGTCCTGTCTTTTTTACTTTATCCATTCTTAAGCATCCTTTTGAGTTTTTGCCGTTCTCCCCGAGGGACAGACGAGGCAAAGACTGTCCCTCGAAGATAAAAGCATATATCGGGTTTTGAAACTATCTGATATCAGTTGACCGGTACGCAACCTGCGGCTTCTATGTACTCATTGACTGCGGAGCTGGTGCAGTAGTCATAGAATGCCTGAGCGGCGTCGGAGAGAGTAGTGTCCTTCTTTGTTACGAATACGAAGTTTCTCTGGATCTGGTATGTGCCGTCAAGAACGGTCTCGCTGGTGGGATATACTCCCTCAACAGAGATTGCAGATACTGTGTCGTTTACAGATGCAAGCGAAACATATCCGATTGCGTTCGGGTTAGAGGAAACGGCGCTTACAACATCACCGGTGGAGGTGAGCTCCTGAGAATATACGCAAGCGTCAGCAGTTCCGGTGATGGACTCAAAGCCGTCACGGGTACCGGAAGAAGCTTCACGTCCGATGCAGACGATAGGGAGATCCTCTCCGCCTACTTCGCTCCAGTTGGTGATTTCGCCAGTGAAGATGGAAGCAATCTGAGCGATCGTAAGGTCATATACTGTGTTAGAAGTGTTTACGATTACTGCGATACCATCGATTGCAACTACTGTCTGCTCGCAGGTTTCAAGTTCTGAATCCTTTAAGTTACGGCTAGCAAGACCGATGTCGCAGGCGCCGTCGATTACTGCCTGGATTCCGGAACCGGAACCGGTCGGGTTGTAAGTGACGGTGATGTCAGGATTCTCTTCCATGAACGCTTCCATGAAGTAACCCATGACCTTCTCCATTGAGGTGGAGCCGTCGGTAGAGACCGACTTAGCCTCTGTGTCACCACAAGCGGTGAAGCATCCGAGTGCCATAACGAGGCACATAATAAGCGCAAAAATCTTTGCTTTTTTCATTTCAAATAACATCCTTTCAGATTTTAGAAGCCAGACTTTTTTCTGTCTGTAGCTCTAATATAACGCACCGAATGTTAAGTCTGAAAGCACTGTTATGTTAAATCTAAGTTAAATATCGCTGAGGAACGAAAAAATCCGCCACGAAGGCGGACTTTTGATGTGATATTTATTACTTGTGTATACCACGGGATTCACTTATGTAATCCCACGGAGTTCACTTGTGAACTCCTCGGAAGAACAGCGCTATCGTTCCCGGTCCGGCATGACCGCCGGTTACGGGCTCGTACTGTTCTATCATGGCGTTGCCGGTGAAGCCGATGGCTCTGAGCTGTTCGAGAAGAGACTGAGCACCCGCTTCGTTGTCAGCGTGGGCGATACTTATGTCAAGGGACATATCCGAGCAGAGCTTCTGGTACTTGTCGACGAGAGTGGCGATTGCTCGCTTTTCGCCTCTGGCTACTCCGTTGAAGACGATGTGACCGGTGTTGTCACCCATGAGAATTGGCTTGACGTTGAGAAGCGAACCGGCAAATGAAACTGCACCGGAAACACGACCGCCTTTTTTGAAGTACTTCATGTCGTCTACGGTAAAGTACTGGCAGAGATGTTCACGTTTGTTATAGAGTTCGTTTACGACAACGTCGATTCTCTCGCCACTTTCGATAAGCTCGGCGGCATCGAGAACATGCATACCCTCGCCCAGAGATGCGGCATATGAATCGAAAATTATTATTGCACGGTCGGGATAGGTTTCCTGAAGCTCGCTTGCGGCGATTTTTGTGGAAGCTATCGCACCGCTGATTCCTCCTGCCATTCCGACATAGAGGACGTCATCGCCATCCTGAAGTGCAGGCTCAAATGCCTTCATGTAGTCGATGATGTTTACCATCGAGGTCTTTATGTCCGCTCCCTCACGCATGGCTTTATAAAACGACTTGCCGTCGAAGCCTTCGAGAGTGTCATACTCAATAACCTCATCATTTATGCTATAATGAAAATGCACAAGCTCGATATTGTGCTCCTTGATAACCGCCGGGCTCAGGTTTGCGGAAGTGTCGGTGAAAAGTCTTATCATCCGTATGTCTCCTTATCTTACAAAGAAAATTTCCGGTGACTATGATACCACTTTGGGCTGAAAATTTCAATCATCCCCCGCAAATTTTCACTCTACTCTTAAAAAAGAAGCAGTAGAGCTCCAAATCCTGGAATTCTACTGCCAATATTTTTAGTTGTTGTCGCCTTTTTTGTGATTCACGTGGTAGAGCCGGAAGCTTAAAACTATCAGCGCTTCAGCGGGAATCTCTATCAAAAAGAGTTGCCACCAGTTGTATTTTAAGAATATCACATAGAGGGTGCAGACGATACTGAGTACAAGAAGCGAAATTATCACGAAGTTGTACTTGCCATCATGCCAGATTGAGTTCAGGACAAGAAGCGAAATCATCAGGATTGGCAAGGCATAGACGAACACCTGCCAATAGATTAATCCTCTCAGCCAGAAGATGATGAAAAGAATCGTCGCAACGGTCATAATCCCAACCGAAGTGATTGCCATTATAATCTGATATGGTATAGTCGACTTGACGGAATCAAGGATGCTGATTTTCTCTTCCGGGTCGTGCGGTCTTACGAGATAATCGACCGTCACGCCGAAGATGTCGGCAATGTTACGTAGCACGATTACGTCAGGCAAAGCCTCTGCTCGCTCCCACTTTGAGAGGGACTTGTCGGAATAATTGAGCTTTTCGGCAAGTTCAAGCTGGGTCATCCCTGCTCGGGTTCTGAGCTCTATTATATTACTTGCTATAGTGGTCTCAATCTCTTTCATGAATACCTCTACTTCTCAAAAAATACTACTCCTATTGCACCGGGTCCTATGTGTGTACCGATTGTTGCGCCTATTCTCATGATGGGAAGTTCTGAAGTCTCAGACTCCCAGAGAGCTCTTGAATCCTCAACGTATTTATCGAGATATCCCCTGCTGTTGCCGGTGTAGGCAAGAGAATAGGGCTTTGAGAAGTCGATGCCGTTGCCTTTATTGATGAGCTCGTTGAGAAGATTATTTCCCTTCTTTGAGCCTCTTGCCTTGCCGACCATAACAACCTCGCCTTCATCTACTCCGATTACAGGCTTTATCTGAAGAAGACTTCCCGCAAACTCGACTGCCGCAGAGATTCTTCCTCCCTTTCTCAGGTATTCGAGAGTATCAAGCAGTGCCAGAATTCTTATCTTATGTCTGACTTCGTTGAGGGTCTTTTCAAGCTCTTCTGCACCCATTCCGTCACGGATGAGGGAGTCAGCGTATCTTATAAATACCGCTTCGCCCAATGCGGCACTTAGGCTGTCTACTACTATCGGCTTAACCTCACAGACATCTGCCGCTATGCAGGCGGACTGATAGGTTCCGGAAAGCTTTGAGGATAGAGTGATTACAAACGGTGTATCGCCGTCAGCGATAACTTCTTCAAAAGCATGTTCATAGTCAGCAGGTGTGAGCTGGGATGTGTGCGGAAGGTCGTCAGACTCAACAAGCATATCATAGAATCTGTCGGGGGTGATGTCGACGCCATCACGGTACTCCGTGTCGCCGATTGTTACGGTCAGTGGAATGAGATACCAGCCGTGTTCTTTTGCCTCTTCTACGGTTATGTCAGATGCTGAGTCGATTACAAGTCTTAGTGCCATTGTGTGCTCCTTTACGTCTTAAAAACTTAATTCTTCTTTGCGAGATAATCTTCAAGGAACTTTACAGCCTCAATGTAGCCATTGAAGCCCAGTCCCATGTAGGTTTTCACGCACGCTTTGCCGGCATAGGAAATCTGGCGGAAGTCTTCACGCTCGTTGACAGCCGAAATATGTACTTCTACAGCAGGAATCGAAACAGCCTTCAAAGCATCAAGAATTGCAACACTTGTGTGGGTGTAAGCCGCTGGATTTATGACGATTCCGTCGAAAACGCCATAGGCTTCCTGAATCTTGTCGACGATTGCGCCTTCGTGGTTCGACTGGAAGAATTCTACTTCAATTCCCCTGCTGTCGCAGTAGTCGGAAATAAGGCTCACCAAAGATGCATAGGTTTCGGAGCCATAGATTCCCGGCTCCCTGATTCCGAGCATATTTAGATTCGGACCGTTTATTACAAGTATCTTCATGTCAAGTCCTCGATTTCTTTTATAATCCTGTCGACAGTTTGCGCAACTGTTCCGTTGTTATCGACCTTTATGTCCGCAAAGCGCTTATACATGGGCTTTCTCTTCTCGTAAAGTTCTCCTAGATTTGACTTCTGAGAGATTGGTCTGCCATCGGTCGGGAGTTTCGATGTGTCACGTTCGAGCCAGACTATGATTCCGTTCTGGTGGAGGAGGTTGTAGTTTTCTTCTACAGTCACGACTCCGCCGCCGGTGGAGATGATTCGCTCTGACAGTTTGCCAGAAGCTTTCATCTCGGCTGTTTCAAGCTGACGGAATTCACTTTCACCGGAACGCTCGAATATCTCGGGGATGGTGCACCCTGCCGACTTCACGATTTCTGCGTCGGTTTCGATAACCTGCCTATGTAATCTCTGTCCGAGAGCCTGAGCTACGACCGATTTACCACTGCCGGGCATACCGATTAGTATAATGTTTTCGAGCTCTCTTGTCAATGAATTTTCGATAAATGTAACCGAATCGTCACTTATTTTTTTGTTCTGGAAGTGCTCGGAGCTGTATTTTGCCTGTGCCACGAGCATGTGAAGTCCGCTCTTGTATCTGAGTCCCAAGCTTTCCGCTTGCAGAATAAGAGCCGTTCTCATCGGGTTGTAGATTACGTCAAGAACACACTCGCAAGCAGGGATTCTTCTTAAATCCAAAGGAGATGTGCCATTTTTCGGGTACATGCCGACGGGGGTTGCGTTTACCACCAAGATGGCATCGGAGTGCTTCTCGATGTTATCGTAGTTATTTTCGCCTGTCCTGCTTATCGGAACAACTTCGGCGCCCATTTCGGATAAAACTTTCTCGACGGTAACGCCGGTGCCACCGGTGCCGAGAACCAAAGCTTTTTTGCCGGAGATATCGACTCCGGTTTCAAGAACCATGCTCCTGAAGCCATAGTAGTCGGTGTTATAGCCGTAAAGCTTGCCATCACGCCTCACAATAGTATTGACGCTTCCGAGACTTTTTGCAATATCCGAAAGCTCGTCGCAAAGGGATGCCGCAACTTTTTTATACGGTATCGTGACGTTCAAGCCATCCCAGTCGCCATGAAGTATGAAGTCCCCGACTTTATCACGGGGGACTTCGTAGAGATGGTAGTCGTAATCGCCCAAATAGGCGTGAATCCGTGGAGAATAGCTATGCCCCAAAGTCTCGCCTAAGAGTCCACAGTGCAACCTCATCACATTACCTCACGGTAACTGCCGAGATAGCTGTACTCGCTAGTAATATCGCCGAGTTCGCTCATCAGTTGCAGGAACTGAGGAGAATAGACGGATGTATCAAGGTCGAAATAGAACATGAATTCAAAGTCCTTGTCGGGAATCGGGCGGCTTTCGAGCTTACTGAGGTTTATGCCGAAAGCATAGAGACGTGACAAAAACTTATAAAGCGAGCCGGGCTTGTCTTCGAGAACACACATAAGGCTGGTTCTGTCAGCACCGGGATAAATCTCCAAATCCTTTGAAATGCAGATGAATCTGGTGTAGTTGTTGTCGTTGTCCTGAACGGCTGGCTTCAGGCACTCCAAGCCGTAGAGCTTCTGGCACTCGCTTGAAGAAAGAGTTGCGATATCGTTCCTGTCAGACTCGGCAACCATCTTTGCAGCGACAGCGGTGTTCTCACAAGGAATGACCTTAACTCCCTTCAATGTGGAGAGAAACTCGGCACACTGGCTGATAGCCTGCTGGTGGGAATAGATTTCGGTTATGTCCTCAAGCTTTGTGCCCTTCTTCGCAAGAAGATTGTGCTCAACCTTGAGACGGATGCTCCGGACAATGCTGAAGCTGTGCTTTGTCATAAGGTCATAGACGGAATTGACTGAGCCAGCGGTGCTGTTTTCAAGAGGAATTACGCCATACTTGCAGAAGCCCTTTTCGATTGCTGTGAAAACAGCGTCGAAGTTCGAGAAATACATGATGGTCGGAGACTTAAAGAGCTTTTCTGCAGCTTTCTGGGAGTATGCGCCCTCAACGCCCTGACAGGCGACTACTGCACGCTCGGGGAAAAGCTTGGGAGTGTTCTCTATTGCCTGGGAAATATCCCTACTCAGTTCGCTTCCATGACCGATGAGACGATTCTGATATCCGCGGCTGAGTTCTAAGATAAACGAATAGAGAAGCTCGGTGTACTCCTTGAGCTCGTCGGGAGTCTTGTCGACGACGTCCTGAATCTTCTCACGCTCACGACGGATGTCGAGTACCGGAAGGCTGTGCTCCTTTTTAAAAGATGCGAGCCCGGAAGCGGTTTCCATTCTCTCGCCGAAAAGGCGAACTATCTCGTTGTCGATTTCGTCAATTTTGTCACGATAGACCTTTCTGCCATCGGGATTTGCAGGTGTAATCTTCTCAGTTTCTTCTACAGTAGCCATATGTCATGTCCTTTCAAATTTATTATAGATATTTCTTGTATTCTAAATAAGCATCGTAAACGGCAATTGTGGCGGCGGCTTCAACACAAGGCACAGCTCTTGGAACTATGCACGGGTCGTGCCTGCCCTTAACAACAAGCTCGCCTTCTGTCAAGGTATCAAGCCTTACACTGTGCTGTTTTTGTGAGATTGACGGCGTCGGCTTGAACGCAACTCTGAATACTAAAGGCATTCCGGTTGTAATGCCGCCTAAGATTCCTCCGCAGTTATTCGTTGTGGTGACGACTTTGCCGTCCCTAACTTCAAACGGGTCGTTATTTTCTCTTCCACGGAGCTTTGAAGCTTCAAATCCGATTCCAAATTCGATTCCCTTTACAGCAGGAATTCCGAAGACGATGTTTGCAATTTTATTTTCCATTCCGTCGAACATCGGGTCTCCCAAACCCGTGGGAAGTCCCAGTACTTTACACTCGACTATTCCTCCGACTGAGTCACCTTCACTCTTAGCTGAAGCTATACACTCCTGCATTTTAGTGGCACTTTCGTCGCTTACTGTCGGGAAGGGCTTAGAAGCAGTCGATTCAAGGAGTTCGCCGTCGTCCGAAACATTGCCGATGGATGCGATTCGGGAGATAACTGTGATTCCCAAAGATTCGAGAATCTGAAGGACTATTCCGCCTGCCACGCAGAGTGGAGCCGTGAGCCTTCCCGAGAAGTGTCCTCCGCCGGCATAGTCCTGATAGCCACCGTATTTTACGGAAGCCGTGAAGTCGGCGTGACCGGGTCTTGGCAAGATTTTGAGCTCTGAATAGTCGTTTGAACGGGTGTCGGTGTTTCTTATAATTGCCGTAAGTGGTGCGCCGCAGGTTGTGCCGTCACGAAGTCCTGAGATGAACTCCGGCTTGTCGGCTTCCTTGCGGGCAGTTGAATAGGCATTCTTGCCGGGAGCACGACGAGATGTGAAGGCTTCCAGCTTGTCAAAGTCAATTTTAATTCCAGCCGGGAGTCCTTCCAAAGTCATTCCGATTGCAGCCGAATGGGACTGACCGAATATGGTGAGCCTAATGTTACTGCCGATACTGCTTGCCATCTTGCACCGTCCTTTTTATGATTTTATTTCAAGCGTTGCGAAGTCTTCCCAGAAATCGGGATAAGACTTCCTCACGCACATGCTGTCAAGTACTATTACTTTACTGGTTGAGGCACAAGCCGCAACCGCCGCACTCATTGCGATTCGGTGGTCATTGCATGAGTCAACCGTTTCTCCGGTGAGGTTATTAACCCCGGTTATCACGATTCCATCAGGAAGCTCTTTAGCATTGCCGCCGAGATTGTTTATGAGGGCACAGGTCGAGGCGATTCTGTCCGACTCTTTTATCCGAAGGCGTTCGGCGTTGATGATGTGGGTTTCGCCTTCGCAGACGGAGGCTACGACGCTCAACGTCGGAATCAGGTCGGGAATCTGGGAAGCGTCAATCGTGACGCCGTGGAGACTTCCCTTCTTCACTGTTACCGAACTGCCGTCAATAGTAATATCTGCGCCCATTTCTTTTAAAACTGCGATTGCCGCCTTGTCGCCCTGAGATGAATCGGGATTGAGACCGTGTACGGTTACGCCATCCGCTGAAAGAGCTCCCATGCAGAGATAGAACGCCGCATTTGAATAGTCGCCCTCAACTGTAAAGTACTCTCCCATGTCAGGCTTCTGTGAGCCTTTTATGAAATATGTATCACCAGTGTGGGTATAATCTATGTTGGCTTTTGTGAGCAGTTCCTCGGTCATTGCAACGTAGCCCTTTGACTGGAGGGCTCCGGTCACCCGAAGGCTACTATCGCCTTCAAGAAGCGGCAAAGCAAGAAGCAGACCTGTTATATACTGGGACGAGACATTCCCGGAGATTTCGTATTCGCCGTGAGTGAGCTTGCCTGTGCACTTAATCGTGGTCGCAGTTTTAACTATACTCATGCCGTGGCTTTTGAACACTTCATCAAGAGGATTCAGTGGGCGGTCGATTAGTCTGCCCTTAGGGATAAACTCACCCTCAACTCCCAATGCTCCGAAAACCGGCAAGAGAAACCGAAGTGTCGAGCCACTTTCTCCGCACTCGAAAGTGGTTGAATGTTGACTTGAAACCGGCGAGACATGTATTCTGTTGTCCTTAATTTCGATATTGGCACCTGCTGAGTTCATGCAGGCGGCGGTGGCGACGATGTCATCGGAAATGCCTTTACAGGTTATTTCGACATCATGATTGCCCAAAGCCGCCAGAATCACAGCTCGGTGTGCCTGGGATTTCGATGCAGGGACTACTATTTCGCCTGCTCGCTCGCCGGGGAGAATTTCTTTTGTCATATCAAAGCCAATCCTTCAGATCTGTTTTGGGAAGCTTCAGGAGCTCACAATAGCCGATTTTTCGGGGGACTACTATGGTGATAGCATCACCTGAGCCCTTCTTGTCGGAGAGGGCAAGAGTGTACATATCATCAACAGTGTATTCAGTTTCGGTCGGGAGACCGTATTTCTCCAAAAGTGCGATTATACGGTTGCAGTTTGCCTCGCTCAGATAGCCATACCTGACGGCGGAGCGAGAGATGGTCGCAAGACCGATGGCGACTGCCTGACCGTGAAGGGTCTGAAAACCGCTGAGTCCCTCAACTGCATGACCGACGGTGTGTCCGAGATTAAGGAGCATCCGCTCGCCGGTGTCGAACTCGTCTTTTTTGACGATATCACGCTTCATGGTGACACAGGTAGTGATTACATTTTCGAGCTGGTTTTTGGCTGGGGTCTCTTCGAGTTGGGTGAAGAACTCCTCGCTGAAGAGGACAGCATATTTTATAACTTCGGCGCAGCCGCAGAGGTATTCCTCCTCCGGGAGTGTCGAAAGGGTTTTCGGGTCGCAGATGACTGCCGACGGCTGGTAGAAGGAGCCGACCTGGTTCTTGCCGTTCTCCAAATTGACGGCGGTCTTTCCGCCTACTGATGAATCGACCATCGCAAGAAGCGTAGTCGGAATCTGGACGAACTTAACTCCGCGCTGATAGGTTGCAGCGGCGAAACCGCAAAGGTCGCCGACCACTCCTCCCCCGAGAGCGACAAGCAAATCACTTCTTGTAACGCCGCTTTCAAAGAGGAATTCGAGGAGATTGATATACGAGCTCAGGCTCTTCGAGCGCTCGCCGTGCGGAACGACGAATTCGCTGACGGAGAAGCCTTCGTTCTCCAAGCTCTTTGTGACACGCTTGCCGTATATGGGATAGACATTATCGTCCGAAACGACGACGGCTTTTTTGCCCTTGACAAGCGGCTTGCAGAAGCTTCCGCACTTGTCTAATATTCCGTCCGAAACAGTTACATCGTAATTTCGGGATGCCGTAACATTTACAACACTCATCTTCCGTCTACCTCCGCTTTTATCTTTCTGCCATCATCTAAAAGCTTGACAAGCTCTTCTTTATTATTCTCACGGATTGCCGTTCTGTACTGGTCGAGATTTTCGACCAGAATATCCAGCTCTTTTATCAGGTTGTCGCCATTTTCAATGAACAGCTCCGCCCACATTTCCGGGTTGAGCCAGGCGACTCGGGTCATGTCCTTGTAGCTACCAGCTGAGAAGCCCTTGTGCTCGCGGGCAGTCGGGCTCTTGATATAGGCGTTCGAGACGACGTGGGCAAGCTGGGATGTGAAAGCAATCATCTCGTCGTGCTTTTTGGCAGTTGTGACGGAGATGCTTCCAAATCCGGCGGGCTGAAGAAGCTCTTTTGTGTGGCTTAAAAGCTTAATGCTCGGTTCGCCATTCGGGATGAGAACCATCGGAGCACCCTTGTACATATCGGCTTTTGCGTACTTATAGCTGGAATTATGCGTTCCCGCCATCGGGTGTCCACCGACGAAGGTGAAGCCGTATTCATCGGCAAGCCTAAAGCCGACTTCCGTCACCTTGCGCTTGGTGCCGCAACAGTCGATTACAACCGGCTTCGAGCCGAAATATGGTGCGGCTTTTTCAAGATACTCAATACAGGCATCGGGATAGACTGAGATGATGACTATGTCGCACTCGTGAAGTCTGTCCATAGTCAACTCATCGTCGACATCTCCTGCGAGTTTCATGTAGTCAAAAGCCGATTTACTTCTGTTCCAGCCTAAAACGGTGTGTCCCGCCTCTTTATAAGCCTTTGCAAACGAGGCTCCTATAAGCCCCAAGCCCACGATTCCGGCAATCATCCGAGTGATGCCTCCCTGACAGCAACGATTTTCTTGGCTAATTTTTTGTACTCTTCGGGACGAAGCGACTGTGCGCCGTCGCAGAGAGCGTGCATCGGGTCGTTATGAACCTCGATGATAAGACCGTCGGCTCCTGCCGCAGTAGCCGCCATTGCCATAGGAGGAACGAGTCTTGCCATTCCGGTAGCGTGGCTCGGGTCGGCGATTACAGGAAGGTGCGAAAGCTCATGGAGCATCGGGATTGCCGAGATGTCCATTGTGTTTCTCGTGTAGTCGCTGTAGGTTCTGATTCCTCTTTCGCAGAGGATAACCTTCTCGTTGCCGGAAGCCATTATGTACTCGGCACTCATGAGAAGCTCCTTCAGAGTATTCGCAAGACCACGCTTTAAGAGAATCGGCTTGTCGGTCTTGCCTAGCTCTTTGAGCATTTCAAAGTTCTGCATATTTCTTGCACCGACCTGGAGGACATCCACATCCTCAAACAAATCAAGGTCATTGGTGCTTATGATTTCGGTTACAATGGGAAGTCCCGTTTCCTCACGGGCAATCTTTAAGAGCTCCAAGCCTCTTGCGTGGAGACCCTGGAAGTCATAAGGAGAAGTTCTCGGCTTGAATGCGCCGCCTCTTAGCATATTTGCGCCAGCCGCCTTGACAGCCTTTGCAACTGCAACAATCTGCTCCTCAGTCTCAACGGAACAAGGACCGGCTATCATGCAGAAATTGCCGCCGCCAATTTTGACGCCCTTAACATCGATAACGGTGTCGTCGGGATGGAATTTACGATTACAGCACTTGAAAGCCTCGGTAACCCGGGTGACAGAGTCGACGATGTCAAGGCTCTCAATCAAATCTTTATCGACCTTAGTTGTGTCGCCGATTAGACCCAGAACAGTTGTGAATTCGCCCTCGGAAATATGAACCTTTATGCCCATTCCGCCAAGCCAATCGATGAGCTGATTGCGCTTTTCTTCTGATACGTTCTTCTTTAATGCTACTACCATAATAATTGTCCTTTCTTTTTGTCGGAAAGAAGTCTGCCGGGAACTTTAGCAGTTTCACAAAAAGCTGCACAAGTAACCTGTGCAACTGATAAACAAAACTTTTTGTTGTAACACAAATCACTTTACCTTGGGGATTAGCGCATGGTAAAGTAATAATAATATGCAAAGCAGATAACGCCGGACAAGCCGGAAATTCGTTTTGACATCGTGCAACTCTCCGTAAAATACTGTTTTAGAACGATTCCTCGTTCATCCTTATAGATTATATACGACCGTGTGAAGTTTGTCAAGGGCTTTTTGAAAAATTTTTATTGATTTAAATTGGGAAACCATTTGACTGTGCCTACCTTTGTCGCCTGCGGCGACGCGCCCCTGCGGGGCGCACCCCTCCACCGTGCTTCGCACGGTCCCCCTCCCCTTTCAGGTGAGGCTATTTTTCTTCTCCCAAAAGCCCTTGGAAGAGGCAGTCATAGGCTCCCCTGAGAAGGGGACACTTGCCTTCGGCAAGCCGCTGGCGCCCGAAGGGCGACTGAGGGGGTTACCGTCGCTTGCTGATAATAGCTCCCGCCACCGCCATCGCCACCGGCAATAGTGCTAATGCAACTCCGGTGGTCGGATTCTCCTCAGCAGTGGTTTCTACTTCTGAATCATCCGGTTCGGATTCAGTATCCGTGCCCTCTATGGGCTCATCGATTGTCACTTCGGTGGTGCTTGCGGGGATGAGATTTGCGATTGCGGTTTCGATTGCTTCGGCGTAGTTGTTGACCGTTTCCTGATTTACAACACTTAAGTTCCACTGAACTTTATTTATAGCAGACGTTACGGTATCGAAATTGCTATAGCTAGTGGCATTCAGTGCGTTCGCCCTGGCTATCGCGTCATTGACGGAAGTATAGTCCGCCGCGATTGTCGAAAGGTTTACACCAGCGACCTGGGTGTCGGTGTGGACTGTGCCATCGCTGTCGGTTACGGTTGCAGTCATAGTGAAGACGCCGCTACTGCCCTGCATGGTAACACTAGCTTCTGCCGTCGTTGTGCTTCCACAATGGCAGGTATAAACTGCGGTTGCAGACAAGAGGTCATCCTCCCAATTGAACCCACTGAACACGTAAGTGTGCCCTGTCGCCTCGGTCTCGTCGGCGGTGTATGTATCTCCGCAGACTGAGCATGTATGAGTAGTGTAGCCCTTCTCCGTGCAAGTCGGAGCTGTCACTACTGCTTCATACTTGTGCCCAAGGGCTTCGGTCTCATCGGCAGTGTACGTGTCTCCACAAACGGAGCAAGTATAGGTAGTGTAGCCTTGCTCGGTACAAGTCGGGGCGGTTACTACTGCTTCATACTTATGTCCGAGAGCTTCGGTTTCGTTGTCGGTATAAGTATCTCCGCAGGCTGAGCATGTATGAGTAGTGTAGCCCTTCTCCGTGCAGGTTGGAGCAGTTACTACTGCTTCATACTTATGCCCGGTAGCTTCGGTCTCGTTGCCGGTATAAGTATCTCCGCAGACGGAACAAGTGTAAGTAGTGTAGCCTTGCTCGGTACAAGTCGGGGCGGTCACCACTGCCTCATAATCATGTCCGGTAGCCGAAATTTCCGTCGTGTAGCTGTCCCCGCAGATGCAAGTGTAAGTCATCACACCAACTTCCGTGCAAGTAGCCGCAATCGTCACTTCCGAAGTGTAGGAATGTTCATGCTCGGCAATCCGGAAGTAGGTACATGAACTTCATTTCTTACTTTCTTTTTCATCTGCGATACTCAATTCCGAACTATATGTCATCGACTGGCAATCAGTTGCAGAATTGCCGTAATCGATCTGCCACGTGCCGTTGGTTGCCGGATTTATGGTACCTTCCCCTACTTGAAGTTTTCCGTTTAATGTAATTTCACTTGCAAATATATAAAGCCCACCGGCAACCATAGCTGTACCAGTAGATTCAACCACAACCGCACTGTAAGAGATAGTAATCGTATTGCCAGAGCTTATTCCACTCGCTTCAATGTTTGTGTTATACTTACACCTGAGTAAATATTTGCACCACTAGACTTGATAATCACATTATCTATAACAATCACACTACTAGAGGAACCATAAATTGTATTCACATAAGCACTAACAGTCAAACTTCCCTGCTCTGTATCGCTTGTGCTCTCAAAAGTTATGCTTCCGACATTGGAATAAAATCCGTATCCTTCCCCACTTATTGTGCTTGAGCCGGAAAGGCTTACGGTCAGGTCGCCGGAATTAGGCTTGATGACAGCGTTTGTCGAACTTGTGCCGCCGGTGCCGGTGTAGGAGAAGTTCTTGAGATAAAGCACACTATTGGAATAGTAGGCGTAGTTTGAGACGCCTGCATACTCTGGGTCGCCCGAGACAACATTCGTCCCGTACTCGGTGTAGTACCCGTCATGAAGCTCAGCAGAACCAACGATGACGTAGTCGGAGTCAGTGTGATTGCAAACAGAGCAGACGCCACCGGAGTAGGTGTGGGCGGGTTGGATAATTATATTTTCATCGATGCTCTGTGAACTAGCATTGAATTCAAGCCCACAGTTCTCAATAACGAGCGATTGCAGTCCTGAGCATCTTTCAAACGCACTTGATCCGATCGTCTCTACGTTGCTTGGAATGATCACTGTAGTCAGACTCGAACAGCCGTAAAAGGCTTGGTCTCCGATACCCGTCACAGTATTGGGGATAGTTATCGACGTCAGATTACTGCAGCCATCAAAGGCTTTATCAGGGATGTTAGTGATTCCATCATAAAAAACTATTGATGTCACTTCCTCGCAGTAAGTCGCACGGTAAGTGTCAATCCACTCATTCATACCTTCAATACCTGAAAAACTAAGCGTCCCGTCATCATCCAGAACCCAAGCGGTGCCGGATGCTATTTCGGCAAACGCCATTACCGTCATCGCTACCACGGCAAGGCAGAGGGTTAAAAGAATTATAAAAATGCGTTTTTTCATGGGGTTTCCTCCATTCAGAATTTTAATGAGTAGACACTTGCAAGCAAGTGGCACTTAAAAAGTAAGTGCCTGCTTATTTTAGTGCCTCTAATTAATTATACCATAAATTTGGGAGGTTGTCAAGAGGGTTGGGTGGGGTTCTGACAATAAATCAACCCACCTCTCACCATAAATCATTGCAAAATCGTCCGAAATAGTGTATTCTTAAGATAGTATCAATGCCTGGAGGTTTTTGTTATGAAGACGATACGGTTATATACACGTGAGCCGATGGATACGGCGATTTATGATGCTAAGCTGGCTTACAGTATGCATATCGCCATTTGGGATGGCGAGGAGTTCAAAAGCCTCAACCATAACAGTGGGGTGTTCTTTGCTAGGGCTGTAGAGAATCCGGATAGGTCTTTAACGGCAAAGTCGCTGAGGGAGCCGAAGGCTGTCAGGATGGACGACGGGAGCTATCTTGTCTCGGCGATAAGGACTGAGGCGGACGGAAGCGGCGACGGAATGGCGCTTCTGGCGAGGACATGGGATTTTCTATGGTATGAGGAGCTTGGGCAGGAGGATAAGCTCTACGGGCATATCGGCGACTTCGATATGAGTGATACAATCGAGATTCCGGATGAGGTAGCCGAAAGGCTTGTCAACACACTCACGACGCCGGAAAATATCGCTATTGAGTTTCCAGAAGAAATTTCAGTTTCTTCCGAAGAAGAGCTTGACGAAATCCGGACGAAGGCGGTCTATAGCGACGGGTCGACGGATTTGAAACGGGTTGACTGGGATTTAAGCGGCGTAGACTTCTCCCGAAATGGCGAATATGAGATTGAGGGCAGGGTTCATCAGGAGCACTTTGAGTTTCCGGTGGCTGTGAACCGTGCCGACCCGTGCGTTACCTTCTGGGACGGGTACTACTACTTTATTGCGACGAACGACGCCGACGGGAACCATACTCTTTATATAAGGAAAGCGGAGACGATTCAGGGGCTTGTGACTGCGGAGGAAGTTTTACTGCTTGATTCCGAGACTTATGAAGGAATTGGAGGACTTCTCTGGGCTCCCGAGTTCCACGAAATCAAGGGAAGACTTTATATCTTCCACGCCTGCACGCCGGGAGAGTTCTTCCGCGAAGAGAGCCACGTGATGAAGTTGCGTGATGGCGGCGACCCGATGAACCGGGATGACTGGTCTCGTCCAGAAAGAGTCACGAAAGCGGACGGAAGCAACCTTGCCGAAGCAGGAAAAACCATCACGCTTGATATGACCGAGTTCGAGTGGGGAGGAAAATACTATGTCGCATGGTCGCAGAGGGAGTTTTTGCCGAAGGATCTGGGCGCATGGCTCTATTTTGCGGAGCTCGACCCCGATGAACCAACAAGACTTCTTTCCGAGCCGGTGATAATATCGAAGCCGGACTACGGCTGGGCGAACAACCACACGTTTGTCGACGAGGGACCGTTTGCACTTAACTTAGGAGACAAGCTCTGGCTCACGTTTTCTAGTGCGGCTGTCGACTCGACCTATGTCGTTTCTGCACTGATTCTGGATAAGGGCAAGAATCCTCTTGACCCGAAAAGTTGGCGAAAGATGAACTATCCCCTGCTGACTTCACGAAGCGTCGAGGGCGAGTTCGGAACCGGGCACAACGCATATGTAAAAGATAAAGACGGGCACATCTTCAACACTTATCATGCCCGACCAGGCGTCGATGGTCCACGTTCAAGCGGAATAAGGAGGGTGCATTTCAACATCTACGGCGAGCCGGTACTCGACATGACAGAAGAAATTGATGTGAAACCTGACTTAATGTGTATAAAAACGAAGCTCGTTATCAAATAGGACATAATTTCTTTCTCAGACGTTTCACAAGGCTTTTCTATTGGCTTAATGCAGTTTTAAAAATCCGTGAGTATAATATGCGCATAAACTTCCTAAGGAGGAACGTAAATATGAAACTCAAAAGATTTTTGGCAATACTCATGAGCCTGTCGCTGATGGTGATGCTTGTAGGATGTACTTCAGGTGATGATACTGACGACGAAGCCGAAACCACAACAGCGGCAACAGAAGCTGAGGACGAAACCGAGGACGACGTGACAGTCGAGGATGAGGAATCCACCGAGGACGAGGAGTCCACCGATGATGCCGAATCTACTGAGGACGAAGAGTCCACCGACGATGGCACTGCCGAAGATACCGACGCTACCGAAGATGAAGAATCAAAGGACGCTGAGGCTACTGAGGATGAAACTACAGAAGATGAAGAATCTGAAGATGCTGTAGCGACCGACTCGGACAGCGAAGAGGAATCAACAGACGACTCAACCGAGGATGAGGTTGCCGAAGACACAGATTCAAAAGAATCTGAAGAAACAGAAGAGTAAACCCTGATAATTCTCCTATACTTAAACGAAACCGCCTGCTCTTGTGAGTGGGCGGCTTTCATCTAGTTTTCACACAATCCTTAAGGCTGGCTTAAGTCTGAAAGTGCAAAATATAAAATAGAATTTACTTTTTTGAAGAAAGGTGATATAATGAACTTCAAGAAACTGATTTCCATAGTCACCTGTCTTTGCATGATACTGACGCTTGTCGGATGCGGTAGCAGTTCAACTGAATCTACCGATGCCGAAGCAACCGAAAACACTGCAGAAACAGAGACTCAGGAAACTTCATCGGAGGCGACTGTTGTGTCGGACAAGGAATATATTGAATACACGTTGAATCTGGCGAATAACACCGATTACACGTGGACATACCAGACAAACTCGTGGGTTATGTCTATCGTTTCGGCGGTTGCATATCCCGAGATTGAGGACGAGGAAGGCGTTTCGGTCTGCGTTCCGGCGGCTTATGTCACCGGTATTGACACCGACGGAGACGGAACTGCCGACGTTACGGCGGAGAACTACTCCGAGCCGGTAAACGGCACTCTCGTCATCGATTATGACGCAGAAATCACAAGCACAAACGGACAGGTTTACACCGCAAGTACTGCTCCGGTTATCCTGAATACAGGTGCGGCTGGATATGGCAATTCAACGAACACGCTTGCTTCCTCGACCTATGCCGAAGAAGGCTACATTAACGTCGCCTGCGGCAACAGAGGAAAGCAGGACACTGCCACCGACGAAGACGGCAACACCTACTACACCGGCGACGCTCCTTCCTGCCTTGCAGACCAGAAGGCGGCGGCAAGATTCGTAAAGTACAATATACTTTTAGGCAACCTTCCCGGAAGCGTTGACTACTTCGTTTCAACCGGCGGCTCGGGCGGCGGAGCTCATGCCACGATGTTTGCGGCAACCTCGAACAATTCGGACTTCTATCCCTATCAGGAGGCTGTCGGGGTTGTCGGGTGCTATCTCTGTGACGACGGAACCTATACGACCACTGTCACCATCAACGGCGAAGAGGTTTCTTTGTCGGACGGTGCATGGGGCTGCATTGCATACAGTGCGATTACTTCGCTCTATGAAGCGGACATGGCTCTAGCATTCGAGTACTACATGGACACCACCTACGACTTCGGAAGCTCCTTCCAGAAGCAGTTGGCGGCATATCTCTCGGAAGCTTATATGGAATATATCAACGAGCAGAACCTCACTGTAGAGGAAAGTGCAGTTGGATTCGACCTCGACGGTGACGGAGAGCTGAATTCCACGATTGCACTTACTATAGAGTGCGACCCGGATGAATATCCCGAGACAAACGGATATCACGGAACTTACCTCGATTTGTATCTTGCTGAGTTCACCGAGAATTTACAGTGGTATCTTGAAAACCTCGACTATGCTGACGGCTGGACCTGGTTCGATTCTGACGGCAATGCCCTTTCGGATGAAGAGGTTGCGGCGATGACTTCTCAAGACAAGGCAGAAGCCTTCATCGAAGGCAGATACACCAAGTCGAGCTCAACGGGTGCTACAGGAAATTTGCCGAGTGGAATGAACGGCGCGCTGGATTTTGTGGACAGAGGCAATGATACAGAAAGAGGAGAAATTGGCGGCATGACCGGAGGTCGTGGAGACGTATCCGGAGAAATCGGAGACATTGCCGGCGGAAATCTCCCCGACGGAGAAATCTCTGTTGATGGGCTTCCAGACGACGAAATCGGCGAAATCGGCGATATTGACATAAGTGCGGCAGGTACAGAAGGCTCGGGCGACGAGATGGTAGTCGGAACTCCCGATGCTGGGACGACTCAGTCTGCTTCCGGCAGTAAAGATTCTGCGAACTACTCTTCATACGACGAAATGCTCGAAGCATACGAGACGGACATAGAGTCGATTCTCGCAGGCGACAAGTACGGAAACAACATCGTTTCCCTCTACAATCCACTCAACTATATCGGCGATGACGATACAGAGAATCCGACTTGGGTGAGAATCCTCTGTGGCGCTTCTGAGGGCGACATCTCGATGTTCAACTCCCTCAACCTTCAGATTGCCATGCTCAATGCCGGAATCGACTGCAACATAGAATGGCAGTGGGACGGCGGACATGTTCCGTCGGAAATCCTCGGTGACTCGTTTGCGCTTTATGTTGACATGATGTACGGCGAATACGTTAGTGGCGTCACCACCGAGAAGGCGGAGGCTGAGGCTCAGACCACAAACGGAACATCGACTTCTGCCTCTGGAACAGACCTGAGCTCTTGGGTTACTCTTAATGACGACGGAACGGTTACGTTCAGTCTGGCGGACGCTGTAGCATACAGAACCAACGGCGCCAGCAAAGCAATGCCCGGCTTCGACGTCATCGACTACGGTCAGGAGGACTATGTCTTCGGCAACACCGAGCAAGACGCAAGGCACTGGGACACCTACCTCTTAGAAATACTTGAAGAGTACCGGGACGTACTCGAACCGCTGTTCAATAACAATTAATCAGACATCTCCTTCCTTCCACTAAAAGCCCGCCGGCGCTCGTAATTGAGTGCCGGCGGGGCTTGTTATTCATGCTTTCTTTTTCAGTCGACGGCGTTTTTCCTGGATGCCTTTGACGGAGCGTCCGATTTTTTGAGAGAGCTCGCTGTCGGGGATGGAGTGGTCGAGGACCATCTTCTCTTCCTCGGGGGTCCACGGATGACGGGAGTAGAGATTTGCGGTCTTGGCGTAATAGCGCTTGTTGCTGGCGTGGCGGCGAGCTCGCTCCCGGGCAAGGCGGACTTCGGGGGCTAGTTTTTTACGTCCCATATCACTTTACCGGGACTGCGCCCTGCCAGTTGTCCATGCTGGAGGTTGAAGCCGCACTTGACGTCGTCTGAGAAGTTGCGCTGGTAGTCGTGGTTGTTGTATACGAAGGAACGGTGCCGGTTGCAACCAGAGTTGTTGCAGTCGATACCGATGCAGTGGAAGAAGCCCCGGTCGTAACCGCACCGTCCGATTCGTCTATGATAACCTCGTCATCCTCGTTTAAGATGACCGTCTCCTCCGCAGTAGTTGCGGAAGTCGTGGTGGAAGTGGTCGCTTTCGTCGTTGCCTTTGTCGTAGCGGTGGTAGTCGAAGCAGTCGTCTCCGACGTGGTGGCAGAAGTCGTCGCCTCGGTGGTAACAGCCGCAGTGGTAGTCGCCTCAGTTGTTGTCGTAACCTCCGGCTCCGTCTCCGAAACAGTCGTGACCGGAAGCGAAGTTGTCACATCGGCGCTGGTGACAGTCTCCGAGCCCACACTCTGGCACCCGCTCAACATCACCATCACCGCCGCCGCAAAAATAAGTAGTCTCTTTTTCATAAAATCTCCTCACAGAAAAGAATCAGCGGCGGCACGTATTCTGCCGCCGCTTTGAGTGTTGCGTTATTTGTCCCAGTTTTCAGAGGTTGAATTAGTCTTGGTACCCATTCCGCCTTGCCACGGTCCACTATCAGTTGCACCTGTGACTATGGCTTCTCTTTCACTGAAGATTGTAATCTGCATTTCGTGTGACTCAAACTTTGTCATAATATCACTCTCCTCAGTTACTCAAAGAGGCAAGATCACCTTCGTTATATTCGTAGAAGGTCTGTGCCGCCGCACCATAAGCTAGGATAGCACTCGCCAGCGCCTTTCCGCTTTCAGTTGCTCCTTCGTAGGCATAAAATCTATTCTCATAGCTTTCGATACTGGTTTCGTATGTTTCGCAAACCTTAGTGTCGTTACAATAAATGTCTACGGTTACCTTGTCAACCATCTGATATGCACAGATTCCTTCAAAAATTATGAAGTAGCAGGAATCACCATCATAAGTACCAGTTCCCCATGCCGCATCACCGGATTTGACGCTGACTGAATATGTTACATCCTTCGTCGTTCCTAACTTTCTACTTGTATCGCTGTAAGTAAGAGTTATCGTTACAGTGTAATCAGAGACATTTTCCATAGCGCTCTGCGGAATATAGAATCCCATCGCCAGGTCTGTGCCGTTGCGGACGTTATCGGCGACTATCCAAGTAGCTTCTGCGCTGACAGTGTACTTTCCTTCTTCTCCTTCAACTTCAACCGCTTCATATCCCGTAGCAATATAGTTCTCATCCAAAGAAGTCGAATATGTACCGCCCGAAATCGAAACTGTGCCGGAAACAGCGGATGTTTCTTCTCCACTGACAATATCGTCAACGGTGTAGTTGCCGCCTGTGATGACGAGGGTTGTGTTTGTAAGCACATTGCCTGCAATTGCGGCGGCAGTGACCGAGTTTTCGTCTCCGGTGATGGTTACGGTATATTCGTTGTTAGTTTCCATTGAGCCGATGACATACAAACCTGACGCTGTGACGTCCAGATTGCTCAGGGTCGAAGTTCCGTTAGCCTGACCGATAACTGCTCCCGGCAAGCTACCACTTTGAGTCAAAGTCGAATTAACTTCTGCGCCATCAACTGTCGTTCCGCCACCGTCATATCCGATTACACAGCCGCTCTTGGTGTTTGCGGCGAATGTAGTGCCGCTGACCGTGACATCTTTGATAGTAGTCGAAACAGTATGTCCGGTGATGCCACCGGCGAACCAGGCTTCGACATAGTTGTTGGTTGATGTGCAGTTCTCGATAACTGTATTGCTAAGAGCACTTGCGACTATAGCTCCTGCGTAGCCAGCAGACTGAGTTGTTGCCGCTTTGAATGTGCAACCGGAAACTGTAAGGTTCTTGATTGTGGCACCGCTTGTGACTCCAAATACACCTGCGTAGGAAATCGATGTATAATCGGTATAACTCATATTGGAAATCGTATGATTCTGTCCGTCGAAGGTGCCCTTGAAGTTATAAGTTGCTGTTCCGACAGGTGCGACTGTTACGTCAGTAAAATCAAGGTCTGCGGCAAGCTGAACTGTCTTGCCCTCGAAAGTGTAGCCCTGATTATTTACAGCATCAACGAAGCTGAGCCAGTCCGAGATTGAGGAAATTGTGAATACTGTTGTGTTATCATAATCGTCGAGCCAGTTTTCAACCGGCTCTGTTGCCTCGCTCGAAGCCGCAACAATTTCATATGCACCGGTCAAAGTTGTATCGATGATTTTATCGCCTTCGGTTGAACCTGAGTACCATCCAGTGAAGGTTACACCATCAGCCGTCATGCTACTCGCCTCAATAAGAGTTATTGAACTGCTCGTGCCATAAGACTTGATGTCTATATTGTTATTGTAGATAGCTCCGCTTGTAAGAGTCAGAGTTGCATTGTCAAGATAGATACCGTAGGTAGTGTTTCCAGTAACAATACCGCCACCGATAGCAACTGTTGCACCACTATAAGCACGTATACCTGTCTTATGCCCTGAAATCGTACCGCCATTCATGGTAATCGAACCATAAACACCTTCGCTGTAGGTACCGTAAGTGCCACCAGCCGTGTTATCGGAAATCGTACCACCACTCATGGTGAAAGTTCCTGCGTTGCAAACTCCACCGCCGGTGCCATTTGAGGTGTTGCCGGTAATTGTACCGCCAGTCATGGTAAATGTGCCACCACTCTTCACATACACACCGCCACCGTTTACTGATGTATTACCAGAAATCTCGCCACCAGACATAGTAAAAGTACTATTGTCCCCGACGTAAATGCCGCCAAAATCCCAGTAAGTATCAGTATACGTATATGTGGTATAGGTATTATCTTTAATACAGCCGCCTTTCATCTCGAAATCTGCGTTAATCAGCAAAACTGCCGCAAGTCTACTTGTCTCTGCGCTTGCTGCTGTTGAAAGATTAATCCCAGTAATAATACCGCCAGTCATAATAACCTTTGTCTTTGTCCCACTTGAAGAGCCATATATATAAACTCCATTAATGCTATTATTGACGGTACCTCCGTTTATGGCGATTACAGAACCAGCCTTACCACTACTAGAACTGCCAACCGCAATATTATACGTGCACCCGGTGATAGTGCCGTCATTCATTGTAAATGTGGCACTATCAGCTAAATAAACGCCGTACTTGCATGTTGTTATTGTGCCATTGTTCATAGTAAATGAACCACCAGTTTTTACATTTACAGCATAGCCCTTTCCACCAGTAGTAATCGAGCCGGTCTTTTCTGTGCTACTATCCGTCAAGGTCAATGAGCCATTGACAGTAAAAAGTGACTTTAAATCTGTCAACGAGCTACCAGTTATGGTTTTTCCATTCAAATCTAAAGTAAGTGTGTTTCCACTTACAACCGTAATACCTGAACTTACCGTAACATTATTTGTCAATCTATATGTACCACTAGTCGGCAAGGAGTCGGTTGCAGTCCAATCTGTATATGAGATAGTTTCTCCTGCTTCTTCCGTCGCCACCGCTCCGGCTGGCAGGAGTGAGAATACCATTAAAACGCTTAGCAGGATGCATAAAAGGCGTTTTTTCATAAAAAAATTCCTCCTTAGATTTTGCAAAGGAGGTCAAATACAGATATGAAAATGCCTCCGTTGCACTTATTAATAGTGTTTCGGAGGTTTGGTATGGGTACACGGTGCCGAAATTCTTGACGAAAATCAAGAAAATTTTTCCACCAGAGGTTGTACCCCCCGATTTGATTTTTGTGGTAAAGACTTCATAAGCCCTTCCAAACCACATCTACATTATATAACAGCTTGTGGACGTTGTCAAGAGGTTTCTTAAAAAAATTCCGAAAAATTTTCGGCGCAAAAAATTTGATTTCTGTCTGTGTTAAACTGATATGACCCAAGAAAAAGAGAAAATCCAACGAAGATGTGATATA